>NZ_JAAQWI010000006.1:0-401872 GCF_012985385.1 Pseudomonas sp. WS 5503 | reverse complement strand
AGAAAGCCATCCTTGGCCGCTGGTTGTCGATGCCGATGAAGGTCCTGCTGCTGGACGAACCCACCCGGGGTATCGACATCGGCGCCAAGTCGGAGATCTACCAGATCATCCATAACCTGGCGGCCAGTGGCATTGCGGTGATCGTGGTGTCCAGCGACCTGATGGAAGTGATGGGCATCTCCGACCGCATCCTGGTGCTGTGCGAAGGCGCCCTGCGCGGCGAACAACTGCGCGAGCACGCGACTGAATCCAACCTGCTGCAACTGGCCTTACCACGCGGCCTGGCGAACTGAGAAACGACCATGACTATCCAAAACAACGCGCTGCCCTCGGCACGCAAACCCCTCGATATGCGCGCATTGCTCGATAACTGGGCGATGCTCTTGGCGGCGGTGGGCATCTTCGTACTGTGCGCGCTGCTGATCGATAACTTCCTCTCGCCACTGAACATGCGCGGTCTGGGCCTGGCTATTTCCACTGTGGGCATCGCCGCGTGCACCATGCTGTTCTGCCTGGCCTCGGGGCACTTCGACTTGTCGGTAGGCTCGGTGATCGCCTGCGCCGGCGTGGTTGCGGCGATTGTGATGCGCGATACCGACAGCGTGATGCTGGGCATTGGCGCAGCGCTGCTGATGGGCCTGATGGTGGGGTTGATCAATGGCATCGTGATCGCCAAGCTGCGGGTCAACGCCTTGATCACTACGCTGGCGACCATGCAAATCGTGCGCGGCCTGGCTTACATCTTTGCCGACGGCAAGGCGGTAGGCGTGTCCCAGGAGCAATTTTTCGTGTTCGGCAACGGCCAATTGTTTGGTGTGCCGGTGCCGATCCTGATCACCATTGTCTGCTTCCTGTTCTTCGGCTGGCTGCTCAACTACACCACCTATGGGCGCAACACCATGGCCATCGGCGGTAACCCGGAGGCGGCGCTGCTGGCGGGCGTGAACGTTGACCGCACCAAGATCCTGATCTTTGCCGTGCACGGCCTGATTGGCGCGCTGGCGGGAGTGATCCTGGCTTCACGCATGACCTCCGGCCAGCCGATGATCGGCCAGGGCTTCGAGCTGACGGTGATCTCGGCCTGCGTGCTGGGTGGGGTGTCGCTGAGCGGCGGCATCGGCATGATCCGCCATGTGATTGCCGGGGTGTTGATTCTGGCGATCATCGAGAATGCGATGAACCTGAAGAACATCGATACCTTCTACCAGTATGTGATCCGTGGTTCGATCCTGCTGTTGGCCGTGGTCATCGACCGCATGAAACAACGCTGAGCCCAGGCGCTGTGAAAAACCAATGTGGGAGCTGGCTTGCCTGCGATAGCGTTGGTTCAGGCAATAATTGTGTAGCCTGTGCCACCGCTATCGCAGGCAAGCCAGCTCCCACAATTTAATCAGCGGTGAACTTGAAAATAGTGTGTTGGGTGTAAGTCTGCCCAGGATTCAAGCGGGTCGAGGCAAAGCTCGGTTGGTTAGGCGCATCCGGAAAATGCTGGGTCTCCAAAGTAAACCCACTCCAATGCTGATAGGTCTTGCCGCCTTTGCCCTTCACCGAACCGTCGAGGAAGTTGCTGGTATAAAACTGTACGCCAGGCTCCGTGGTGTAGAGCTGCAAGCGTCGGCCTGACTCAGGATCATGCACCTCGGCGGCCAACTGCTTGACGTCCCCTTTGGTATCCAGCGCCCAGTTGAAGTCGAAGCCACCCTGTTTCGGCTCGGCGAATTTAAGCTGCGGATGGTCGTCCTTGATGTGCTGGCCGATGGGTGTGGGCTTCAGGAAGTCCATTGGCGTGCCTTTGACCGGCGCCAGTTCGCCGGTGGGAATCAAGGTGGCATTCACCGGTGTGTAGTGGCTGGCGTGCAAGGTGGCGACCTGCTTGAGAATGTCGCCATTGCCCGCGCCGGCCAGGTTGAAGTAGCTGTGGTTGGTGAGGTTGAGCACCGTGGGCTTGTCGGTGGTGGCGGTGTAGTCGATGTGCAGTTCGTTGTTGTCGTTGAGGCGGTAGGTGACCTCGGTCTTCAAGTTGCCCGGAAAGCCCATTTCCCCGTCCTTGGACAGGTAGGTGAGGGTGACCCCCACCGAGTCTTTGTCCTTGACCGATTTGGCTTGCCACACCTGCTTGTCGAAGCCCTGGGCGCCGCCATGCAATGAATTGGGGCCGTCGTTGAGCGGCACCTGGTAGCGTTTGCCGTCGAGTTCGAAGGCGCCGCCGGCCAGGCGATTGCCGAAGCGGCCGATGGTGGCGCCGAAAAACGCGGTACCGCCTTGATAGCCTTGCACGTCGTCGAAGCCCAGCACCACGTCGTCGAGCTTGCCGTGTTTGTCCGGCACCTTGAGCGACTGCAGCACACCGCCGTAAGTGATCACCGTGGCTTGCATGCCGTGGCTGTTGCGCAACACGTACTGTTCGACGGCGGTGCCATCGTTGGTTTTACCGAAGGGTTTGTGTTCGCTGCTAAGGCCGGCTGCGTGCGCGCCGCCGCTGGCGATCAGCATGGACAGCGCGAGGCCGGACAGCAGGTATCGAGGGTGCTTCATGGTCGAACTTCCTTTTGTTGTTTTGCTGGAATAGTTCTACTAATTTGAGATATTTTGTCGATATGACAGCAGATTTATAGCCTTTAACGCCGTTCTTGCAAAATAAAATAAGACTAATTAAGCGGAGCACTGATTGTTATGACTACCCAGCAAGCGATTTATCCCGACCTCAAGGACAAAACCGTGCTGGTTTCCGGCGGGGCTTCGGGGATTGGCGAGTTCATGGTGCGGGCTTTCGCCGCGCAGGGTGCCAAGGTGGCGTTTGTGGACCGTGCACAGAGCCAGGGTGAACGCCTGGCGGCGCTGCTGAACTCCAAAGGGCACAGTGTCGAGTTCGAGTGCTGCGATATCACCGACGAGATCGGCTACCGTGCGGCGATCGGGCGTTTCGAGCACTCCCTGGGGCCGATCACGGTGCTGGTCAACAATGCGGCGAACGATGTGCGCCACAGCCTGGAAGAAATCGACTCGCACATGTTCGACCAGCTCATTGCGGTCAACCTCAAGCACGCCTTCTTTGCCGCCAAGGCGGTGGTGCCCATGATGAAGGAGGCTGGTAGCGGGTCGATCATCAACCTGGGCTCGGTGGGCTGGATGATGGCCTCGGCCGGCTACCCCGTATACGCCGCCAGCAAGGCTGCCGCCCACGGCATGACCCGAGCCCTGGCGCGTGAACTGGGGCCCAACCATATCCGCGTCAACACCTTGGTGCCGGGTTGGGTGATGACCGAAAAACAACTGGCCATGTGGGTCGACGACGCCGCCAAGGAGCTCATCGCCCGCAGTCAGTGCCTGCCCGGCAGCGTGATGCCGGAACACATCGCCAACATGGCGCTGTTTTTGGCCTCGGATGCCTCGGCGATGTGCTCGGCGCAGAACTTTATCGTCGACGGCGGGTGGGTGTAGCGACACCAACAGGGCTCCCTGTAGGAGCGAGCTTGCTCGCGAAAAACGTCAACGATAACGCGTGTAGCCTGAGTAAACGCGGCGTCTATGAGTTTTTCGCGAGCAAGCTCGCTCCTACACATTAGGGCGAGTTCATTCGATGGGGTAACGCTTGAACGCCGGGTGCTGCTCCAGGCGTTCGGCATGGCGCTTGAGGTTGGGGAACGCATCGGCCTTCACCACCGAGGCCACGGTGAACTGGCTGAACGACCAGGCGACCGCTGCGGTGAGGGAGGCCTGGGTCAGCGCCTCGTTGCCCGCCAGTTGCTTGTCCAGCAACGTATAGGCCGCCAGCAATTGCCCGGTAACGCGCTCAAGCCAAGGCGCATGCAATTTTTCAGCGGGGCGCAGGTTGTGTTCATAGACGATCTGCACGCTTTTTTCACAGGCCGCCAGCGCGAGCCCAAGCAGTTGCAGGTCGCGGGCGCGTGCCGCCGGTTGTTGGGGCAGCAGCTTTTTGTCAGCCGGCGCCAGCGCTTCCAGGTAATCGAGGATCAGGCTCGAATCCATCAGCATCGTCCCATCGTCCAGCACCAGGGAAGGGGCCTTGACTACCGGGTTGATCTGGGCAAATTCAGCGTAAGTGCTGAACACCGACAGCGGTTCATGCACAAAGTCCACCCCGTATAACTCCAGGGAAACAGCCACGCGGCGTACGTAGGGCGAGTCCAGCATTCCGACCAGTTTCATGCAGCCTCCATTGCTTACAGGGTGTTGGGCTCACGAGATTAAGGGCGCGGGCCTGGATTGCGCAACGGCGTTGTGCAGCAGCCGATACGCCTGCACCAATTGATCCAGGCTGAACGCCAGGTTGCGCCCGCTGGGGTTGGGCAGCACCCATACCGAGGCGTCACCCAGTAGCTGCGCTTGCAAACCCCAGGCGACCTCGCGCTGGCCGGTCAGTGCGCTATAGCCGGGCTTGCCGAGGAACGCGACGAAACGCGGGGCATGGCGGCGAACTTTATGTTCGAGCGCCGCAGCCGCGTCCTGGAACTCATGCCGCGCCAACTCGCCTGCACTGGCCGTTGGCCGTGCCACCAAAGTGGTCAATCCGCAACCGTAGTGCAGCAAGGTGGCGCCGTCTTGCGGGCGAATTTCATTGGGCGTGAAACCGGCCAGGTGCACGGTGCGCCAGAAACGATTGCTGCGATTGGCAAAATGCAGGCCGAGGGCTGCCGAGCCCTTGCCAGGGTTGATGCCGCAGAACAGTACGTGCAAGTGGTCGGCGAGGAGGTCGTCGAGTCGATCATTCATGCCGGATCTTCCATGCTGATAGGTGTGACGAATCATCGACCTTTGGTTTAGTCTGGAGCGCTTAGTTGATCGCAAGCGCCTCTGGAGCATTGATTATGACCGAGTACGTACCTGCCAAAGTCTGGACCTGGGACACCGAAAGCGGCGGCACCTTCGCCAGCATCAACCGGCCCATCGCCGGCGCCACTCACGAAAAGCCGCTGCCGGTGGGCAAGCACCCGCTGCAGTTATACTCCCTGGCCACGCCCAATGGGCAGAAGGTCACGATCCTGCTGGAAGAGCTGCTGGCCCTGGGGCACAGCGGCGCCGAATACGACGCCTGGCTGATCAAGATCGGCGACGGCGACCAGTTCGGCAGTGGCTTTGTGGCGGTGAACCCGAACTCGAAGATTCCTGCGCTGATGGACCACAGCGGCGCCACACCTATTCGCGTGTTCGAATCAGGCGCGATTTTGCAGTACCTGGCCGAGAAGTTCGGTGCGTTCCTGCCCACGGAGCCCGCCGCACGGGCTGAATGCCTGTCGTGGCTGTTCTGGCAGATGGGCAGCGCGCCTTACCTGGGGGGCGGCTTTGGGCATTTCTATGCCTATGCGCCGAGCAAGATGGAATACCCGATCAACCGCTTCGCCATGGAGACCAAGCGCCAACTGGATGTGCTGGATAAGCGCCTGGCGGTCAGCCAATACATCGCCGGGGATGAATACACCATTGCCGATATCGCCATATGGCCTTGGTACGGTGGGTTGGTCAAAGGCCGTTTGTATGGTGCGGCAGAGTTTTTGTCGGTACATGAATACAAGCATGTGATGCGCTGGGCGGATGCGATTGATGCGCGGCCGGCGGTGCAGCGTGGGCGGCGGGTGAACCGGGTGTCGGGGGATGATCAGTTGCCCGAGCGCCATGATGCAAGTGACCTGGATTGATACGATAACCACGTGGCGAGGGAGCTTGCTCCCGCTGGGGCGCGAAGCGGCCCCGCTCTTTGTTTAAAAAGGCTGGGACTGCTACGCAGTCCAGCGGGAGCAAGCTCCCTCGCCACAGTTACCGCTTCTGCCTTCGATAGTATCCAGCTGATTGTTCGAGTTATTTGTAGCGCTGCTCAAACACCCCCACCTGCTCAGGCGTGATCAGCTCGAAAGGCACCCACACCTGCGCGTCAACTTGCTCGCCCTTGATCATCCGCACCGCCGCTTGTACGGCCTGGGCAGCCTGGGCCTTGGGGTCCTGGAACACTGAGCCCGCCAGCAGCCCGCGCTTGATCGCTGCCAGGCCATCGGGCAAGCCGTCGATGCCGACAATCGCAATCTCGCCCTTGGCCTTGCCCGCTTGCTGCAAGGCCATGGCCGCGCCAATCGCCATTTCATCGTTGTTGGCGACAATGGCATTGAACGGGGTGCCGGCCAGCAACCAGTTGCTGGTCAGGTCCATTCCCTTGCTGCGCTGCCATTCGGCGCTTTGTTGCTCGACGATCTTGATCCCCGGAAAGTCCTTGAGCACCTGTTTGACCCCCTCGGTGCGGGCATGGGTGGCGTTCTGCGCAAGGTCGCCCATGACGATCGCCACGTTGCCCTTGCCACCCAGTTTTTGGGCGAGGTAACGCATCTGCAATTGCCCCGCTTCGATGTCGTTGGAGGCCACGGTGACCACGCCCTCAGGCAGCGTACGCTCATCCGGGTGGCGGTTGACGTACACCAGCGGCGTCTTCGCCGCCACGGCTGCGCGGGTGATGTTGGCGGTGGCGGCGGTGTCGACCGGCAGCACGATCACCGCATCGACTTTCTGGTTGAGAAAGCCTTCGACCTGATTGAGCTGGCGCACTACATCGCCCTGGGCGTCTTCGAATTGGATCTGCACGTCCTGGTGTTTCGCTGCCGCCTCCAGGCCGGTGCGCACATAGGTCATGAAGTTATCGTCCACCCGGGCAATGCTCACGCCGATGCGATAGGCAGCGAAGGTCCACTGGCTGAACACCAACAACAGCGCGGCCACTAGTAATGAATAACGGTGCATGAGGCTGTTCCTTTTATTGTTATAGGGTGAATGCCTGACGGAAACGCTCCAGGGCCGACTCGCTGTCGCCGCTGGCCCAGCCCTCCAGGCCGACCACACCGGTGTAACCCATGGCGTGCAAGGCCCGGGCAATGGCCGGGTAGTGGATTTCGCCCGTGCCGGGCTCCTTGCGTCCAGGCACATCAGCGACCTGGATTTCGCCGATGGCGCTGCCAGCGCGCTGGATCAATTCGATCAGGTTACCTTCGCCAATCTGCGCGTGGTACAGGTCCAGGTTCATCTTCAAATGCGGGCTGCCGACGGCTTCGATCAGGGCCAGGGTGTCGTCGGCACGTGCGAACGGTGTACCTGGGTGATCGACGGCGGTGTTGAGGTTTTCCAGCAGGAACACGCGGCCGGCGTCTTCTCCCAGGCGCGCGATTTTTTCCAGGCTCTTGCAAGCGCTCAGCCACATGCGCCCGGTGGTGTGGCTGACGGGCTGCACGGGTAGGCCGCCTTCACCCAGGCCCGTGCCATGCAGATTGAGGCTGGGACAATTGAGGCGCTCGGCAATGCCCAGGGACTCACGGGCGCTGTCGAGCAATTGGCGGATGCCGTCGGGGTCGGTAAGGGTGCCGGTGAGGTAGCCGGTCATTGAGGTGAAGTCCGCGCCCGTCGCCGCCAAGGCATTGATGTCCTTGTCGGCCCAACTCCAGATTTCGGCGCTGAAGCCCAAGGCATGAATACGTTTGACCCGTTCGATGAAGGGCAGGTCGAGGAACACCATTTCGGCACTGACGGCCAATTTGAACGGCATCATCAGCGGGCTCCTTGAACGACCACGGCCTTGCCGGTTTGGTACGACTCAATGCAGGCACGGGCAATTGCCAGGGCTGCACGCGCATCTTCACCGCTGGCCAGGGGCTTGGCGCCGCTGCGCAGGCAGTCGACAAAGTGGTTGAGCTCGGCAATGTAGGCGTCGCGCAGCAGGTCGGTGTCCATCCGCTGGGTGTCTGCCTGGATGCCCTCGGCCAGGTAGCGCACCAGGTCGCAGTCGTTGAGGCTGCCCATGCTCAGCATGCCCTTGCTGCCGAACACTTCGCCGCGCACGTCGTAGCCATACACGGCCTGGAAGCTGGCTTCGGCGGTGGCAATGGCGCCGTTGTCAAAGCGCAGGGTGACCACGGCGGTGTCGAGCAAACCTTGGCTTTTGAATTGCGGGGCAATCAGCGCGTCGGCCATCACCTGCACCTGTACCACTTCGGCCCCAGGGTTGAGGTAGCGCAAGGTGTCGAAGTCGTGGATCAGGGTTTCGAGGAAGATCACCCATTGCGGTGAGTTGGCCGGGTTGTTCAGCGCCGGGTCGCGGGTCAGCGAGCGTAGCAGCTGCGGCGTGCCAATACGTCCGGCGACGACGTCGAGGTGCGCAGTGCGAAAGCTCTTGGCGAAGCGCCGATTGAAGCCGACCTGCAAGGGCACCCGTGCATCGGCAGCGGCGGCGATGGCGCGGTCGGCTTCGTCCAGGGTAATCGCCATGGGCTTTTCGCAGAAGATACCCTTGCCGGCGCGTGCGGCGTTGATCACCAGCTCCGCGTGGCTACGGGCAGGGGCGGCGATGAGCACGCCGTCGATGTCCGGGTCGTCCAGCAGCTGTTGCGGGTCGGTGTAGGCCTTGTCCACCCCCAGTTCTGCTGCCAGGCGAGCGGCCTGGCCTGGGACGGGATCGGCGATGGCGGCGAGGCAGGCACCGGGGATGTGGCGTGCGGCGGTAAGGCCATGGAAGCTGCCCATGCGGCCGGCACCGATCAAGCCCAGGCGGATGTTCTGTGTACTCATGAAGCGACCCCTTTTGTTGTTGTGGGCCCCCAGGACCGTCCTGGGTGACATGGGGGCAGGAGCAAGGCCTGTGCCAATTTATAACTAGCTGATTTATATGGGGTTATTATTTTAATTAAACAAAAAGTGTTCATGTTTGTGACATGTCTATACTGGCATGTCGAAAATATGAACATGGATAACCGCAATGACCCAGGCGTTCAGTGTGCAAGACCTCGAATACCTCACGAACCTGGGGCCTGCCGCGCTGAACGACGGGCCCATTGCCGCCTTGGAACAGGCGTGGCGCCAATGCCTGGCTGGCCAAGTCTTGCGTCCCGACGGCGTACGCCAAGTCATCTGGGATTCCTGGCGACGCAGTGTCGAGGCGGGTATCGAGCCCGGTAACAGCGACTACCGCTTTGTTGCGCCTCATGCGCTGGCGGCGACCCTGGCCCACCATCGCGCCCTGATCGCCGCCGCCGCGCAGGTCATGCATGGATTGCTGGCTTACAACCCGCGGGGGCATATCAACCTCACGGATGCCGAGGGCACGACTCTGTATTTTTGCGGGCTGGACATCACCCCGGTGGGCAGTCGCTTGCTCGAATCGGTGCAAGGCACCAACTGCACCGGCCTGGCCCTGGCCGAAGATCGCCTGGTGTATGTGCTGGCTGAAGAAAATTTCGCCAGCGGCCTGCGCCAGCGCCACATGCACTGCGCCGCCGCGCCGATCAAAGATGCCCAAGGCCAGACCCTGGCCATGCTCACCCTGACCGCCGAGCCCGGCTGGTTTCATTTTCATACCCTGGGCACCGTTCAAGCGGCGGCCGAAGCGGTGTCGCGGCAGATGGCGCTGCAGGTGTTGCTGGAAGAACAACAGGCCGTACTCGAAGTGCTCAACGAAGGCTTGGTGGTGCTCGATGAGCGTGGCTGCATCAAGGCGCTCAACCGTTATGCGCGGCAATTGTTCGGGGTAGGGCGTGAGTTGATCGGCAGTCCTTTCCAGCGCCTGGGCCGCAGTGAACTGAGCGACGCGCTGGGTGAGCCTGTGCGCGACCGCGATTGCACCTTCCACTTGCACGACGGCAGCCAACTCGCCTGCCTGGTTTCGGTATGCCCACTGGAGCAGGGTGGGGTGATCGTGTCGGTGCGCGAAAACCGCCGTATCCGCGAGATTACCCGGCGCATTATCGGCACCCAGGCCCGCTATACCTTCGAGACCATCCTGGGCACCTCGCGGGCCATACAAGACGCACTGCACTTGGGGCGTATCGCCAGTCGCAGCGAGTCCACCACCTTGATCCTCGGCGAAAGCGGCACCGGCAAGGAACTGTTTGCCCAGGCCATTCATAACGCCAGCGAGCGTTGCAACGGCCCGTTTGTGGCGGTCAACTGCGGCGCGATCCCACGGGACCTGGTGCAGAGCGAACTGTTCGGCCACGTCGAAGGCGCGTTCACCGGCTCGGCGCGGGGTGGGGCGGCAGGCAAGTTCGAACTGGCGGATGGCGGCACCATCTTCCTGGATGAAATCGGCGACATGTCCTTCGATGCCCAGGTCAGTCTGCTACGGGTTTTGCAGGAGGGTGAAATCACCCGCGTCGGGGCCAAGCAATCGCGGCAAGTCGACGTGCGCATCATCGCCGCCACCCATCGCAACCTGAGCCAGGCGGTGGCCGAGGGTGCGTTTCGTGAAGACCTTTACTACCGACTCAACGTGCTGAACCTGAGCGTGCCGCCACTGCGCATGCGCCGTGACGATATCCCATTGCTGGCGCGGCACTTCCTGCAGCGCTGTGCCCGCTCGCTACGTAAAGCGGTGCAAGGTTTCGCGCCGGATGCGTTGGCGTTGCTGTCAGCCCATGGCTGGCCGGGCAACGTGCGGGAACTGGAGAACGTCATTGAGCGGGCGACCAACCTGGCGATGGGCGAGCTGATTCAATCGGCTGAATTGCCGCTGGAAACCCCGCAACGCACCACGTTGCGCGCCTACCAGCCCCAGCCCGCGCAGGATTTGAGCAGCCATGAAATGCACGCCATCGTCGCCGCGCTCACCAGCACCCGCGGCAACATTCGTCTGGCCGCACAGCAACTGGATGTGTCGCGAGGCGGTCTGTACAACAAGATGAGTCGGTTTGGCTTGAGCGCCGCCGATTTCCGTGAGCGCTGAAACCTCAAGCCAAACCGATCAGTTGCACAGGTTTTCCGGGGTCACTATCTGCGGCGGTATATGCACGCGGTGCCTCAATGGGTCAAACCCCTCATCACTCTGCAAGCGCACCAGCAACTCCACCAGCGCCACGGCCGTCTGCCGTGGCTGCGAGTCCATCACCACATCAATCAAGCCGTTGCTCAATGCCTGACGCGACAAGGGCGTGGACTCTTGCAGGATGCAGCACAGCGTCGGGCGCTTGGGCAGTTGCGCCAGGGCATTGATCACACCGTCGCCACCACCGCCCACCACGCATAACCCACGCAAATCGGTATGGCGACTGAGCAGGTCGAGCGTGGCTTCTTCGGTGATGTCGCAGTTGTCCAGGTTGATCAGCGGCTCCAACGGCTTGAGCCCCGGCGCGTGTTCGGCCAGGTAGCTGTGCAAGCCTTCGACCCGTGCCTGATGGCCGAGGAAACGATGGCCGCCCAACAGGATGCCCACGCTGCCTTTGCGTGCGCCGCAGGTGCGCGCCAGCAGCCAGCCCATGGTGCGCCCGACCACGTGGTTGTTCTGGCCTACATAGGGTTCGGCAGCGTGTTCATGGATGTCCGAGAGCAGGGCAACCACCGGCACGCCCGCTGTGCGGATCTGCGCCAGGCAGGCGTTGATCAACGGATGGGCGAAGCTGACTACCGCGAGGGCGTCGCACTGCACGGCCAGTTGTTCGATTTGCGCGACGATGGCGGAGGGCGTGCGGTCGTTGATGTAGTCGAACTGGCAGCTCAGGTTGGCGGTGGCGTGATGCTGCGCTGCCTCGCTGATGGCGTGGGCCAACTGCGCATAAAAGGCTTGGGCGGTGCCCAGCAACAGCACGCCGAAACGGTAGGTGGGCCGACGTTCGCGAATGCGCTGGCCGATCAACCGTGCGGCGAAATAGCCCACCGCTTCGGCGGCCTGGAACACCTGTTCGGCCGTGCCGGGGTTCACCGGCGCGCGGGCGTTCAGCACGCGGTCGACGGTGGCTACGCTGAGCCCCGCATGGGCGGCAACGGTGGCGATGGTTGGGCGTTTGTTGTTGTGCATGGCAGGCCCCTTGAGCGTCTTGATAGAAAACTATCAAGCCCCGCTGGGCCTGGATGATAGCTTGATAGGGAATGGATTCAAGGCCTTGAGGGTGATTTAACCGCGCTCTATCGTTGGTTTCGCAAAGCCCCTGAAACCCACGCTTGCGGAGAACAATAACAATGCCTGGACACACCGCTCACCGCGCTCGGCGCGACTACAGCCTCACCGGCCCCGAAGCGGCCCGCGCCGCCGACAAGGGCCTGGTCTCGGCCCGTTGGTACCAGTCGCCCATCCCGCGCAATCGCATGAAAGCCCTGATGCAACGCCGTGACGGCCCGGCCTTGCGCGATACCGCCCTGTGGTTCTCGACGTTGTTGGCCACCGGTGTCGGCGGCTACTGGTTCTGGGGCACTTGGGCCTGCGTGCCATTCTTTATCGCCTACGGTGTGCTCTACGGTACGGCCTCCAACCCGCGCTGGCACGAAACCGGCCACGGCACCGCCTTCAAGACCCGCTGGATGAACGATGCGCTGTATCAGGTGGCGAGCTTCATGTGCCTCTTCGAACCCCACGTGTGGCGCTGGAGCCATGCTCGTCATCACACCGACACCATCGTCGTCGGCCGTGACCCGGAGATCGTCGAACCGCGCCCGCCAAGCTTATGGATGATGGCCCTCAGCCTGTTCAACCTGCCTCTGGCCTGGAAGACTTTCAGCGGCGTGGCCCGCCATGCGCTCGGGCGAATGAGCGCCCAGGAGCAGGACTTCATCCCCGAATCAGAGTGGCCCAAGGTGTACCGAGATGCACGTATCTGGGTCGGCCTCTACGCCCTGATCATCGGCACCGCGCTGTACCTGCACAGCTGGTTGCCGCTGATGCTGGTGGGCCTGCCCAGCCTCTATGGCGCGTGGCTCGGTTACCTGTTTGGAATCAGCCAACACGTGGGCCTGGCCGAAGATGTGCTCGACCACCGCAGTAACTGCCGCACCATCTACATGAACCGCGTGCTGCGCTTTATCTACATGAACATGAACTACCACCTCGAACATCACATGTACCCGATGGTGCCTTACCACGCGCTCAGTCAACTGCACGAAGAGATCCGCAGCGACTGCCCGCCGCCGTATGCCAACTTGTGGCAGGCCTACCAGGAAATCATTCCGACGATTTGGCGCCAGCGCAGCGACCCCAGCTATTTCGTCCAACGCCCCACTCGTGGCGAGGGAGCTTGCTCCCGCTGGGCTGCGCAGCAGCCCCAATAACCCTTCAGACCTACACCGTACAGACGAATCTAGGGCCGCTTCGCAGCCCAGCGCGAGCAAGCTCGCTTGCCACAGAGTAAGAGCCAGTCATTGGAGATAAATGTATGAACGATCAATGGATCGACGTCTGCGCCGTGGGCGAAATAGAAGCAGAAGACGTGCTGCGCTTCGACCACGGCGCGCAGACCTATGCGGTGTTCCGTTCAGCCGATAACGAATTCTTCGCCACCGCCGGCCTGTGCACCCACGAGAAAATCCACCTGGCCGACGGCCTGGTGATGGACCATGTGATCGAGTGCCCCAAGCACAACGGGCGCTTTGATTACCGCTCCGGCAAGGCCTTGGGCGCGCCGGTGTGCGTCAACCTTAAGACCTACCCCGTGCGGGTGGATGCGGGGCGGGTGCTGCTCGCCGTCACGGCCGAAGGATGAACGCCCCCCTGATCATCGTCGGCGCCGGCCATGCCGGTGGCCGTGCGGCACTGACCCTGCGTGAAGAAGGCTACAGCGGGCGCCTGATCCTGATCGGCGATGAAGCGCATCTGCCCTACGAACGGCCACCGTTGTCCAAGGGCTTGCTGCAAGGTTCGAGCGACCTGGCGCAATGCAGCCTGTGCGACAGTCAGCAGTTGGCGGCGCTCGGGGTCGAGCATATCGCCGCCAACCCGGTCAGCCGCCTGGAGCCCCAGCACCACCGGCTGCAATTGGCCGATGGCCAATGGTTGACCTATGCCGGCCTGCTGCTGGCCACCGGAGGCCGGGCGCGACGCTTACCCCAGGAGCAGGCCAACGTGTTTTACCTGCGCACCCATGATGACGCGTTGGTCTTGCGCAATGAATTAAAGCCTGGCGCCAGGCTGGTGGTGGTCGGCGGTGGTTTTATCGGCTTGGAGGTGGCGGCGACAGCGCGGGGCCTGGGCTGCGAGGTGACGCTACTGGAAGCCGGGCCACGGCTGGCAGGGCGGGTTTTGCCGTCGGTGATCAGTGACGCGTTGCTGGCCTTGCACCGTGAGCAGGGTGTGGATGTGCGTTTGAACGTCGCCCTGGAGTGCATCCACGCCGACGCCGTGCAACTGGTCGACGGGCAACGGCTGCCCTGCGACCTGGTGGTGGTCGGCATTGGCATGCAGCCTAACATCGAGTTGGCCGCGGCGGCGGGCTTGGAAGTCGGGCAGGGCATTCGTGTCGACGCGCAGTTGCGCACCAGTGCGGCGGATATCTACGCGGCGGGGGACGTATGCGAGTTTCGCCTGGCGGGCCTTTATCAGCGCCAGGAAACCTGGCGCAACGCCGAAGCCCAGGGCCGTCTCGCGGCGTTGAACCTGCTGGGGCAGGCGTTGGCGTTCGAGACGATCCCGGGTTTCTGGTCCGATCAATACGCGTGGGGCTTGCACACCGTCGGGGTGATGACTGCGCTGATGGTTCGCCGGGAATTGCCAGACGGTGGCCTGCTGCTGTTCTACCTTGACGACCGTCACCGTTTGCAGGGTGCCTGTGGTTGGGCCTTGGGTAACCGCGCAGCCAAGGACGTCAAGCTGTGCGAGCGCTTGATCACCGCCCACATCCCGCTCAACCCGGCCAGCCTGGCCGACCCCGAGGAATCCCTGAAGCTGTTATTGCGAGGCTGACCATGCGCCAGTTGTTAGTATTCCAATCGATGTGGGCCATGCAAACCGAGCCCGGCAGCCTCGAAGCGCAACTGGACCGCATCGCCGCCGCCGGTTATGACGGCATCACCGACCATTACTGGGCACCTGCATCGGTGCAGCGCCTGCACGCGGCGGCCACGGCCAGGGGCTTGCAGATTGAAGGGCAACTGTTCCCGCAATCGGTGGAAGATCTAGCCAGGGCATTGGAGGTGATCAGCCGTCACGGCTGTCACCACCTCACCTTGCAAGCCGACGTGCGCCCGCGTACCCAGGCCGAGGCGGCCAGGCTGATCGACGGCTGGCAACGCCTGGCCGAACAGGTGGACTTCCCGATCCTGCTGGAAACCCACCGTTACCGGCTCACCAACGACCTATTGTTCACCCTCGACCTGCTGGCACAGATGCCCGATCTGAAACTGCTCGCAGACCTTTCCCACTACGTGGTTGGCCGCGAGTTGCCCGAGCCCGGCAGTGTGGAAGACGACGAACAGATACGCACCATCCTGCGTCACAGCTGGGGCTTTCATGGCCGCATTGCTAGCAGCGAACAGGTGCAGGTTGGTCTGGATTTTCCCCAGCACCAACAGTGGGTCGAGCGGTTTACCGGCTGGTGGCGCTACGGGATCGAACACTGGCTGGGCCGCGCTGACAGTCCGCAGAGCTTGTCCTTCACTTGCGAGTTGGGCCCGCCACCCTATGCGATTACCGACGCACAGGGCCGCGAACTCACCGATCGCTGGGCCGAGGCGCTCAAGCTCAAAGCCCTGATTCGCCAGGTGTGGGCCAGTTGCCATCGATGATCTGCTAATCTGCGCGGGTTCACCGCCCTCAACCTGTGGAATGCCCATGAAAACCTGCCCCGTCCGTCCCCCGCTCGAACCACAATCGGTGTGCCACCCGATCACCAGCAGCGCGATCTTCATGGTCGCCACCCTGGCGCCCGATGCGGTTGAAAACGTGCGGGCCTGGTGCGCCGACATCGCAGGCCTGGTGCGCTCGGTAGGCAAGCGCGTGCCCTCGGGCAACCTGACTTGCGTTTGCGGGTTTGGCTCGGATGCCTGGGACCGCCTGTTCGGCGCGCCGCGCCCGGCGGCCTTGCATCCGTTTCGCGAGTTCGGTGTGGAGGGGCGCAAGGCAGTGTCGACCCCCGGTGACATCCTGCTGCACATCCGTGCCGAACAGATGGACCTGTGTTTCGAGCTGGCGACCCAGCTGATGGCGGCCCTGGGTGATAGCGTGAAGGTGGTCGATGAGGTCCAGGGCTTTCGCTACTTCGATATGCGCAGCATCATCGGTTTCGTCGACGGCACCGAGAACCCGGTGGGGCGCAAGGCCGAGGCGTTTACCCTGGTGGGCGATGAAGACCCTGAGTTCGAAGGCGGCAGCTATGTGCTGGTGCAGAAATACCTGCACAACATGACCGCGTGGAATGGCTTGACGGTGGAGGCTCAAGAGAAGGTGATCGGGCGCACCAAATTATCGGACATCGAACTGGACGAAGACGCCAAGCCGAGCAACTCCCACAGCGCCCTGACCGTCATCACCGACGAGAGCGGTGAGGAAGTGAAGATCCTGCGCGACAACATGCCCTTTGGCCGCCCAGGCGCGGGCGAATTCGGCACTTATTTCATCGGCTACGCACGTTCGCCTCAGCCTCTGGAACAGATGCTGGAAAACATGTTCGTCGGCCGCCCGGCCGGCAATTACGACCGCTTGCTCGACTTCAGCACGGCCGTGACCGGCGGCCTGTTCTTCGTGCCCTCGGCCGACTTGCTCGAAGCGCTGGCCGACCGCCAATAACCTGTAGGAGCGAGCTTGCTCGCGAAAAACGTCAACGATAACGCGGGCATTCTGTATGTACGCGGTGGCCTTGGGTTTTTCGCGAGCAAGCTCGCTCCTACAAGGGTCAGGTAAGCAGGCCGGTGCTGACGGCCACGATCAAAAACACCCCCAGCAGCGCACGGTAGATCACGAACGGCCAGGTGGAGAAACGCTCCAGAAATTTCATCAGGCCCCAGATGGCAAAGAACGCCGAGATGCTCGCCACCACCAAGCCAAAGATCAAGTGCGGCCAGGCGTGGGCGGGCAGGTCGGCGCGCAGCAGCACCCACAACTCTTTCAAGCCGGCCAGGGCGATGGCCGGCAAGCCCAGCAGGAAGGAAAACCGCGCTGCCTCTTCGCGTTTGAAGTTCAGGAACAGCGCTGCGGTCAACGTGGAGCCCGAACGCGATACGCCCGGTATCAACGCGCCAATCTGCGCAACTCCCACAATCAAGGCATCGCGCAAGCGCATTTGGCTCACGTCGCGTGTATGCCGGGCACGCAGTTCGGCCACTGCCAGCAGCACCGCCATCACCACGCAGGAAATGCCGATCACCATCAGCCCGCGCAAGGGTGAGTTGCACGCATTCAAGGTCGACGACAACGCCAGGCCGGCGATGCCAATCGGTACGGTTGCCAGCACAATCGCAACGGCGAGCTTGAACCAGCGGTCGTTGTAGTCGCCCCGGCGCACCGCACTGATGCTGCCGGTGGTGACCTGACGCACATCGCGCCAGAAATAGCTGACTACCGCCGCCAGCGCCGCCAATTGCATGGCCGCGGAAAACGCCGAGCCGGGGTCTTGCCAGCCGAGCAGGGCGGGCACAACGCGCATATGGGCGGTGGACGACACCGGCAGCAATTCAGTAATGCCCTGGATCACCCCAAGGATGAAGATTTGCAGGTAATCCAGGGAGGCAAAGCCCACATCCAGGCCGGCGGTACAGACGTTGGTCAAAATACGTGTCCTTGAGCAATAGGGGGAAACCGGCGAAGTTTATTCTAAATGTTTCAGGATTTCGGCCAGGGCAACCGCTATTTGCAATCGGTTCAGCTAATAGAAAGGATTCGCCAGGCCATTGGCGTGGGTAGCACTTTTGTGAACAATGGCGCCCTGCGTTTTTCCACCGAGAGCCCCATGCCTGAAACCACCGTCGAATTGATCCAGACCGGCCCTGAAGAAGCTGAACTGATCCGCAATCTTTACCAGTACTACGCCTATGAGTCTTCGGACTGGGAACAGGAAGATGTCGAGGCCGATGGGCGTTACTACATCCATGACGAACACCTGGCCCGCTACTGGAGCGACCCGCAATGGAGCGCCAACCTGTTGCTGGTAGACGGCTATATCGCCGGTTTCCTGTTGATCGAAAGCAGCGAACTGCCGGGCATCGACGCCCTGGAACTGGCTGACCTGTTCATCCTCAAGCGCTACCGCCGCAAAGACATCGGCCGTGCCATTGCCAGCCAGGTGCTGTGCAGCGGCGCGGCCAATTGGTTGGTGCGTTTCTATGATCAGGACGAGGTGTCCCAGGCGTTCTGGCGCACCGTGCTGGATAACTTGCCGCGTCCGGTGCAGATGATTGAACTGGAGGATGATCCGCAGTTGGTGAGCTACCTGATTACCCGAGCTTCGTTGCATTGACGGGCTGGGGCATTCTCTCGATGAGCATCGATATCCTGCGGTAACCACGATGCGAAGCGAGCCGCTCGTGATCTTGCTCTTGATCTGCTTTTGATCTTGATCTTAAGCGCCCCGTCAAACCACGCTGGCCGAACGCAGGCTTGAATTCGTGGGTAACCCGGCAGGACGCCGGGTTAGCCGCCCCGCGCCATGGATGGCGCGTGGCGGCGGCCCACGGATTCAAGCCTGTGTTCGGGCACACCGAGCCTAAGCGAGGTGCCGAGTGGTGGGGCAAGAGCCCTTTTGGTTACTTTTGGGGCTCTTTTCCAAAAGTGACCCGCTGTAAAAGCGGAACCATAAGCAGCCGTTACCCAAATAACGGATATGTACACGGTCTGATCCAAGATTCTGGTCGACTGCCAGGCCGCCTTCGCGAGCAAGCCCGCTCCCACAGTTTGATCGCGGGGTGTCAGGTAGGTAAGTGTCGGCTGGTAGGCCGCCATCGCAGGCAAGCCAGCTCCCACATTTGGATCATGGCACTTCAGGTAGATAGGAGTCGGCTGTCAGGCCGTCACGGGCCTAGCCCGGGTTGAACAGCACCTGCTGCATCGCCTGGGGCGGCTGCCCGAAGGCCCTGAGGAACGCCTGGCGCATGCGCTCGCGATCACCAAACCCGGTTTCGCGCGCCACTACTTCCACAGGGTGGCGGCTGGTTTCCATCATTGCCCGCGCAGCTTCCACCCGCAGGGCCTCAATGGCCTTGGCCGGGGTCTGCCCGGTTTCTTCGCGAAACACCCGGCTGAACTGGCGTGGGCTGAGCCGGGCAACGTCGGCCAGTGCGTCCACCGACAAATCATGGGTGAGGTTTTCACGGGCATAGGCCAGGGCCAGCTGCACGCGGTCGGACTTGGGGTCCAGCTCCAACAAGGCCGACAGTTGCGACTGCTCGCTGCCACGGCGCTGGGCAATCACCAGTTTGCGTGCGATGCGACGGGCCAGGTCGCTGCCCAGGTCGTCCTCCACCATCGCCAGCGCCAGATCGACCCCGGCGCTCATGCCCGCACCGGTCCACACCTGGCCGTCGACAATGAACAACTTGTCCTCTTCCAGGCGGATATCCGGGTAACGCTTGCGAAACGCGGGTGCGTGGATCCAGTGGGTGGTGGTGCGCTTGCCAGCCAGCAGGCCAGCCTCGGCCAGCACAAAGATACCCATGCATAACGACGCCACCCGGCGCGACTGCGCGGACGCGGCCTTGACCAGTTCCAGCAGGTTGGCTTCCGGCAGGCGAAACTCCAGGTAGCCGCTGACAATCAAGGTGTCATAGCCCTCTGGGCGCAGCGCGCTGGTGTTCACTGAAAAGCCCTGGGAGGTCATCACGGCGCCGCCGCTTTCCGACACCAGGTGAAACTCATAGGCCGGCTCGCCGCGCAGCAGGTTGGCGCACTCGAACACCGAGCCCAGGCTGAGGCTCAACGACTGGAAATTCGGGTAAACCATCAGCGCAACGCTGTGCATTGCATCTCTCCAAGGGGCAGGGGAGAGGCGATTGTCGGCGCGTGCCGGGCAAACGGCAACCGACTTTCGTGCGTGTCCGGAATCCTTGCGGATATGACATTGTGAGCCAATGCCACGCTGCCTAACATGAGCCCAACGCACTAGACGACTGGTCTAATCGCAGAGGGGCAAGCATGAGCAACGCAAGCAGCAGTGCGCGGCAAGCGATTCTTGAACGGGCGCAATCCATTGTCGGGGCCAAGGGGTTTTCGGCGGTGGGCTTGAACGAGATCCTTCAAGCGGCGCAAGTGCCCAAGGGCTCGTTTTATCACTACTTCAACTCCAAAGATGCCTTTGGCGTGGTGTTACTCGATACCTATTTCGACCACTACGTCGAGGGCATGCAGCAGCTGTTCGATCAGCCGGGATTGACCCACCACGCCAGGCTGATGCGTTATTGGCAAGGCTGGATCGACAACCACACCGGCTGCACCGACGCCGGCAAATGCCTGGCCGTGAAGCTTGGGGCGGAGGTCTCCGATCTGTCAGAACCCATGCGGCTGGCGCTGCAACGCGGTACTTCGCGCACCATCGACTTGCTTGCCGTGGCCCTTCAACGCGGCGTCGAAGACGGCTCGCTCAGGTTCGAGCAGGCCCCCGAAAGCCTGGCCAGGCGTTTGTATGCGCTATGGTTGGGAACCAGCGTCATGGGCAAGATCACCCGTACCACCGCGCCGTTCACCGAGGCGCTGCTGCTGACCCAACAGTTGTTGGGCAGCCCTGAAAACCCTGTTATTCACATCGATCGAGGCACTGGAAAATGAAAGTATTAATGGTACTGACCTCTCACGACCAGCTTGGCGATACCGGGCGCAAGACCGGCTTCTGGCTCGAAGAATTCGCCGCACCTTATTACGCGTTCAAGGACGCTGGCGCCGAAGTGGTGCTGGCTTCTCCGGCCGGCGGCCAGCCGCCGTTGGACCCCAAGAGCGATGAACCGGATGCGCAAACCGAGCAGACCGAGCGCTTCGGCAAAGACCCGGCTGCGCAGCAAGCCCTGGCGACCACCGTGAAGCTGGACTCGGTCAATGCCGCCGACTTCGACACCGTGTTCTACCCAGGCGGCCACGGCCCGCTGTGGGACCTGGCGGAGTCGTCGGTGTCCATCGCGCTGATCGAAGCCTTCGAGCGGGCGGGCAAGCCCATTGGCTTTGTGTGCCATGCACCGGGTGCCTTGCGTCACGTCAAGGCAGTTAACGGTGAGCCGTTGATCAAGGGCCGCCGCGTCACCGGGTTCTCCAACTCGGAAGAGGCCGCTGTGCAGTTGACCGAGGTCGTGCCGTTCCTGATTGAAGATGAGTTTCGTAAATTGGGCGGCCTGTATGAGAAGGGCGCCGACTGGCAATCCTTCGTCATTGTCGACGGTTTGCTGGTGACTGGGCAAAACCCAGGCAGCTCCAGCGAAGTGGCCAAGGCCCTGCTGACACTCTGCGCTTAAATTAATCAACCGATCTACGCGGTGGCGACTCCCAGGAGTCGCCACGGTTTTCGTTCGTCCTGAATTTGGAATATCGCCGTGCCTGACTGCATCTTGAATACCCCGATCAAGCTGGGGCATCACCGCTTGAACAACCGTGTGGTACTGCCACCGCTGACCCGCCAGCGCAGCGCCCAGCCGGGTAATATCGCCACCGACCTGATGGCCGAGTATTACCGTCAACGGGCCAGTGCCGGGTTCATGGTCAGCGAGGGTACGCAGATCGAACCCCGGGGCCAGGGCTACGCGTGGACGCCGGGCCTTCATACACCGGCGCAAATCGAGGGTTGGCGCAAAGTCACTGCAGCGGTGCATGCCGAGGGCGGTGTGATCTTCGCCCAGTTATGGCATGTGGGGCGGGTGTCCCATAACGCGCTGCAACCTGACGGTGGTGCCCCGGTGGGCCCGTCTGCGCTGCCGGCGTTGCAAGCCAAAGCCTTCATTGAAACCGGGCCGGGTAGGGGTGAACTGGTGCAGCCACCCGTCCCCCGTGCCTTGACCACGCTGGAAATCGAAGAGCTGGTAGGGCACTACGCCCAGGCTGCGCGCAATGCCCTGGACGCCGGGTTCGACGGCGTGGAAATTCACGCGGCCAACGGCTACCTGGTGAACCAGTTCATCTCGGCCCATTCCAACCTCCGTGAGGATGAGTACGGCGGCTCGCTGGACAATCGCCTGCGCTTGCTGCGCGAGATTGTCGAAGCGGTGTGCAAAGTGGTGGGGCCGGAACGCCTGGGCGTGCGCTTTTCGCCGCTGTTCAGTGGCACCGATCAGGACCGGGTCTACATCGGCCTGGTGGAAGAAGACCCGCACCTTACCTATATCGAAGCGATCAAAGTGCTGGAAGCGTCGGGCATCGCCTATGTGTCCATTGCCGAAGCCGATTGGGACAACGCCCCCGACCTGCCCGACACATTTCGCCAGGCCGTGCGCGCCACCTTCAGCGGCAGGATCATCTACGCCGGACGCTACACCGCCGAGCGCGGCGCACGGCTGGTAGAGGCCGGGTTGGCGGACTTGATCGCCTTTGGACGGCCCTTCATTGCCAACCCGGACTTGCCCCAGCGGCTGTTCAATGGCTGGCCGTTGAATGCGTTGAAGGCCGAAGGCTTGTATGGCGGGACAGAGGCGGGGTATGTGGATTATCCGGTGTATGCCGAACACTAGTGTGGGAGCGGGCTTGCTCGCGAAGGCGTCGGCTCAGCAAACACTTATGTTGACTGACCCACCGCTTTCGCGAGCAAGCCCGCTCTCACAGGGATCTGCGCTTGACGGACTGGCATCCAGGCGACCCCTCTGCACATCAAAAATGCCTCACTCCACCCGCAACACAATCTTGCCGATATGGTCCCCACCTTCCATCCGCGCATGGGCCTGGGCGGCGTCGGTGTAGGCGTAGACCTGGTCGATAATCGGCAGGCAGCGCCCGGCACTGAGTACCGGCCACACGTGTTCGCGCAGTTGCTGGGCAATCTTGGCCTTTTCTTCCCGGGTGCGGGCGCGCAGCAGTGAGCCGGTAATCACCGCGCGTTTGCCGAGGATGGTCAGCAGGTCGACGTCGTTGGCCTTGGCGCCACCGAGGAAGCCGAGGATCACCAGGTGGCCGTCCATGCCCAGGGCCTTGAGGTTATTGTTCAGGTACGAGGCGCCCATGATGTCGAGGATCACGTTGACGCCTTTGCCATCGGTCTGCTTGGCGATGACCTCGGCAAAGTCCTGTTCGCGGTAGTTGATCGGCTCGGCACCGAGCTTGGCAATCGCCGCGCATTTGTCGGCGCTGCCCGCCGTGGCGAATGCCTGGATGCCGAACTCCTGGCAAAGCATCAACGCGGTGGTGCCGATGCCGCTGGTGCCGCCGTGGATCAAGGCGCGCTGGCCTTTATGGGCACTGCCGAGGCCGAACAGGTTGGCCCAGACCGTAAAGAACGTTTCCGGTACGGCAGCGGCCTGAATCCAGTCCATGCCCACGGGGATCGGCAGCGCCTGGCTGGCCGGCACCGCGCAATACTGCGCATAGCCGCCGCCATTGGTCAGGGCGCAAACCTTGTCGCCCAGGCTGTATTCGTTCACGCCAGTGCCCAGCGCCACCACTTCACCGGCCACTTCCAACCCCGGAATCGGGCTCATGCCGGGCTTCATCGGGTATTTACCCGCGCGCTGCAAGGCGTCTGGGCGGTTGACCCCGGCGGCGTGCACGCGAATCAGAATCTCGCCCGGCCCGGCCACCGGCACGTCGGCGCTGCGCGGCTGCAAGACCTCGGGCCCGCCAGGGGTGGTGATTTCGATCAGGGTCATTTCTTGGGGAAGCGTCATGGAAAAGTTCCTGTAGCGATGAGCGTATGGGTTGGGACCGTAGCGCGGGGTCGGCAGTTCAGCAAGATCATGCCGGGTTCTTCGGGCAATGCAAACGCAGGCTTTCAGCACAAGCCTGCAAGTGCGTCGGCGTGGCTTCGGACACACTGGCTGCCGCTCATTTTTGACGGACACAGGTGGCGTATGAACGAAGCGAGAAATCAGGATATCGGGTTGTTGTTCCTGCGGGTCAGCGGGGCGTTGTTCCTGCTGTGGGTGCATGGGTTGCCCAAGTTGCTCCACTACAGCGAGCAATTGAAGCTGATCGAGGACCCGTTTCACCTGGGCGCCCATGTCACGTTGCTGCTGGCGATCTTTGCCGAGGTGCTGTGCCCGCTGCTGATCGTCGCGGGCGTGCTGGTGCGCCTGGCGTGCCTTCCGATCCTGGCGGTGCTGGTCATCGCGTTGCTGGTGGTGCACCCGGAGTGGACCCTGTTCGAAGGGCAGTTCGGCTGGCTGCTGTTGATCATCTTTACCAGCGTGCTGATCGCAGGGCCGGGGCGGCTGGTGCTGAGCCAGCGCTTTGCCTGAACAAAAAAGGCCGGGCTCGCCCGGCCTTCTGCCTTCTGTAGGAGCGAGCTTGCTCGCGAAAAACGCATAGGCGCCGCGTTCATTCAGCAAGCACGCGTTATCGTTGACGTTCTTCGCGAGCAAGCTCGCTCCTACAGGGGCATCAAGATGTCAACGGTTCAGGAATCCCAACAGGTCTTCATTGAGCTGTTGAGCGTGGGTCACGGCAAACCCGTGAGGCGCATCCTTGTACACCTTCAGTTGCGCGCCCTTGATCATTTCAGCAGCCACCTTGCCGGTGGTTTCGAACGGCACGATCTGGTCGCCGTCGCCATGGATCACCAGGGTCGGCACGTCGATTTTGGCCATGTCCGGGCGGAAGTCGGTTTGCGAAAACGCGGTGACGCAATCCACGGTGGATTTGAGCGACGCGAGCATGGCGATCTGCAGGGTTTGGCTGAGCACACCCTCCGAAACGTGCTGGCCTTTATTGAGACCGAAGAACGGCGTGTTGAAGTCGCTGATGAACTGCGCACGATCCTTCAACAGGCCGGCCTTGATGCCATCGAACACCTCGCCTGGCACGCCTTGGGGGTAGTCGGCTTGCTGACCGAAGATCGGCGTGACCGCGCCCAACAACACCAGGCCGGCGACACGGGCACTGCCGTGGCGGGCGATGTAGCGCGCCACGTCACCGCCACCCATGGAGAAGCCCACCAGGGTCACGTCCTGTAGGTCAAGGTGATCGATCAACTGGGCGATATCGTCAGCGAAGGTGTCGTAGTCGTTACCGGTCCATGGCTGGTCCGAGCGGCCAAAACCACGACGGTCAAAGGTAATGGTGCGAAAGCCACGGCTGCTCAGGTATTCCATCTGGTATTCCCACATGTCCGCATCCAGCGGCCAGCCGTGGCTGAACAGCACGGGCTTACCGCTGCCCCAGTCCTTGAAGTAGATCTGGGTACCGTCTTTGGCAACGAATGTGCTCATCTGAAACTCCTTGCAGGGCTGAAAAAGGGCGGTGTAAAAACCGCCTCACTATTGCCGTAAACCTGAGCCCAGGCTTGTATGGGTGTGCTTGTCTCACCAACTGAACTTGAGCTCCATGCCCAGGTAATTGCTGTCGTGCCCACCGGCATCACGCAGGGTCTGGCCGACCGCGTAGTGCACCGCCTCGACCGCACCGCTGAGGTTGGGCGTAAAGGCGTAGTCGGTGCGCAGTTGGCCGTAGGCGCCGGTCCAGCGCTCGCCTTGGCCCGCTGTGCCAGCCACGGCCAGGTTGGGCTGGGTGTAGACGGCGTCTGCGGTGGTCTGTCGCCACAGCAGGCCGACGGCGGTTTGCACGCTGAGCTTGGCGAGGGGCTTGACGGTGATCGACGGCTTGACGTGGATCAGGTTGCTGTAGCCGGTGTAGCCCGCCAGGGAAAAGTAATAGCCATTGGGGAACAGCGGGTTGAAGGTGCCGACCCGGCCGTCACCGGCCTGGCGGTCACCGGAAGCGATATCCAGTTGCAGGCCGATACGCGGCTTCCAGGCCAGCGTGTCAAAGGTGTAGCCGGTGCGGCTGCCACCGGCCCAGGCGCGAATCGTCTTGCTGCCCACCGAGCCGCGTTGCAGCATGGCTTCGACGTCCCAGTCGAAACTCTGGGCTGCGCCACCCAGGCGGGCGTCCAGCAACTGGCGCGTCTCTTCGCCGTCGGCGTCCAGGTAATGGGCGGCGCTGCGCTCGTACACGCCGTAATAGGCCGACAGCTCATTGGTGCCGCCCACCAGCCGCTCGACCCGTAGCATGTGGAAGCGCGCGTCGCTGTTGGACTTGTCGTCGAAATGCCGGCCATCCTGGTACTGCACCGGTTGGCTGGCGATCCCGATAAAGCGCCATTGCGGCGTTTCCCAGTCCGCCCACAACGCATCGAAGGACTGCCGCACATTCGGGCCGTCCCGTGACGAGATGAAACGCTGCAAGTCGAAGGCGAAATCCTGGCGGCCAGCCCGTGCCTTGAAGGTGCCAGCGCTGAAGGTCTTCACGTATTCGGCAAAGGCCAGGCGCAGGTCGACGCGGTTCTGGTCGGCACCGCCAATGGTGGTCTTGTCATAGGCCCGCACATCTTCCAACTGGGTGAACAGCCGCCAGTGTTCGTTCAGGTGCAAGTCGGCGTGCACCTGAAAGCGCTGGATCAGGTAGCGGTCACGCGGTACATCCCGCACGCCGAACCCGCTGGCGTCGTTCATCTCGAAGCGTTCACGCAAGGTGGCGCCCAACGACAAGTAGGTGAACGGGTTGGCGGCGGACAGTGGGATGTACTTGAGGTTGTCCAGCGGTTGCGTGCGCAATGCCGGGTCCTTGAGCACAGACCAGTCTTCCTGCCAGCGGTTGGCCTTGATCGCCGGGCGTACCGGCTGGTCGTCGGCCTGCACGCTGCCAGCAAGCAACGGCCACAGCACAGCCAGGCTCCAGCCTGTGTGACGAATCATTTTGCCGCGCTGAGTTGGTGGATTTCTGCGACATAACCGCCCGGGAACTCCACCAACGCACTGCGCCGATCTTTGCTGTCGAACGCCGGCACCAGCACTGTGGCGCCAGAGCCAGTGGCCTTGCCCAGGGTGGCGGCGAGGTCGTTGACCTGATAACCGGTGGTGTCATGGCCGAACGGGTAGGGCAGTTGGCCGTTGGTGACCAGCACCGCCATGCGCCCGAACGGCGATTCGATCTCGACGCGGCGGTAGTGGCTGCCGGCCTGGCCGACATCAACCCCAGGGGCGTGCTTGTCGTCGCTCACTACCTTGCCGTGGGAGAAACCCAGGAACGCCTTGATAAACCGCTCGGCGCTGTCGTTGGACACATACACACGGTTTTCCGGCACAGTGTCGAAGGCGGCGTAATCCGGGGTCTTGGTGTGCCAGTAGAGCTGCATGTTCACACCGCCCGGCCATTGCACCACGGCATCACGGCCGATGGGGTCGGGGAAATCGCTGACGATTACGTCGGCGCCATTTTCCCGCGCGGCCTTGAGGGCCACGTCCATGTCCTTGACCAGATAGCCGTTGCGTTCCTGGCCGAACGGGTGAGGCACGGGGGTGGTAAAGCCGAACAACGACACGGTGCCCGCCGGGGTCTGGAGCAATTGCGAGGTGGTGCTGCTCGGCACCGGCAGCACGTTGACCACGACCTGGGGCGTGCTTTTGCCGCCGAAGGTGGCGAGGAAACTCTGGGCAAAACGGTCCACATCGGCCGGTGCCACATACACATGGCTGGTGTCGTACTGCGGCGCCACGGCCACGTTCGGGGTGGCGGCAAACGCGTTGCTCATCATCGCACCTGCCAGCAGCGTCAATGCCAGCGATACCTTGGTTGCTGTGTTACCCATGCCCGTTCTCCAGCGCTTCTGAGGGTTCGAAAGCCGTGAGGTTAGGGGGGCAGGGCGGTGGGGAATTGTATGGACGTGCTCGGTTGAACGTTTCAGCTACGCGGCCCAGACAGCCGACGCCGATCTACCTGACACCTCCGAGATCAACCTGTGGGAGCTGGCTTGCCTGCGATGACGGCCTCCCAGCCGACACCTATCTACCTGACACCCCAACGATCCAACTGTGGGAGCGGGCTTGCTCGCGAAGGCGGCCTGACAGGCGACGCTGTTATTTCGAGTACATATCCATTCCTGCGGTAACGGCCGCTTAGGGTTCCGCCCTGACGGCGGCTCACTTTTGAAAAGCGCAAAAGTAAGCAAAACGCTCTTGCCCCACCACTCGGCACCTCGCTTAGGCTCGGTGTGCCCTCACTCCGGCTTGAATCCGTGGGCCGCCGTCATGGGCCATCCTTGGCCCAGGACGGCTAACCCGGCGTCCTGCCGGGTTACCCACGAATTCAAGCCTGCGTTCGGCCAGCGTGGTTTAACGGGGCGCTTAAGATCAAAAGCAGATCAAGATCAAAAGCGACTCGCTTCGCATCGTGGTTACCGTGGAGGTTACAACCGCAAGTTGTGCATCTATCGCACTACCGCTTTCGCAGGCAAGCCAGCTCCCACATTTGATCTTCGTTGCTTTGGGCATTGCGTTCGCTTAACTGTTCGGCATTGGGGCTGCCCACACATTTGGATGGCGGGGCATCGGTTAAACAGCCGTTATCGGTCAGGCCACCATAATGATCTTCGACACCAACTCCACCACCGTCTTGGCCTGCAGTTTCTTCATCAACCGCGCACGGTGCACCTCAACGGTGCGGTGGGAGATCGCCAGGCGCAGGGCAATTTCTTTGGATTTGAACCCGTTGACGATGTGCATGGCGATTTCCCGCTCCCGGGGCGTGAGGTCGCCGGTGCCCTGGTGCATGCGGTCCAGGCGTTCGAAGTGCCAGATCATCAGCTTGAATGGGTCTTTGGGGGTGAGGGTGTAGCCGTGGGACTTGGCCCAGAACACTTCGCCATTGTGGTGCTGCATGAAGCGTTCATCGGAATAAAAGCCGTTGTCGCTGTCGAGCAGCCAATCATGGCTGCGCTTGCCGATGGCGTGGTAGTCGGCCTGGGACGGGTAGATCAGCAGGGTCAGCTGGTTGACCAGTGCGTCGCGCGTATAGCCGAACAGCTTCAGGAAAGCGTCGTTGCAGTCCAGTATCACGCGGTCGCTGGTGACGATCTGCGGGGCAGGGGACAGCTTGAACGCCAGGCGTTCGAGGTCGGGAAATTGCTGGGCTAGCGCGGTCATGGGGCATCCTGCCTCGTTGTTCAATGCCCTGGGGCGCTACTTACCCGTGTAAGTAGTTACACGAATTGGCGCACGATCAGGGGTGGGTCATTGTAAGTAAAGTCCGAATCAAGAACAGAAGAAATTGATTATGCCTGCTGATTGCGTCTCCATTGTTGCCGCTGGTCACTCCCGCTTTGGTCGCCTGGAAGGCACGACGCTGGAAGACCTGATCGTCCAGGTGACCCGGCAAGCCCTGAGCGACGCCGAGATTGACGCGTCGCAAATCGATGCGTTGTTCCTCGGCCATTTCAACTCGGGGCTGGTGCCCGACGGGTTTGCCGCCTCATTGCTATTGCAAGCCGACCCCGGGCTGCGCTTCAAACCGGCTACCCGCTGTGAAAACGCCTGTGCGTCCGGCTCGGCGGCGATCCAGGCGGGGGTCAATGCGATCCTCTCCGGCAGTGCTGAGCTGGTGCTGGTGGTGGGCGCCGAGAAGATGACCCACACCAGCACCGCCGCTGTCACCCAAGCCTTGGCCGGGGCCGGCTACCAGAACGACCCGGCCGAAGCCGGCCTGAGTTTCCCCCAGTTGTTCGGCCGCGCCGCCCGCCAATACGCCGAGCGTTACCACTGCCCGCTGGGCTCGATGGCGGCCATCGCTACCAAAAACCACTCCAATGCCATGGCCAACCCGCTGGCGCAGATGCATCGGGAGATGAATTTTGAACACTGCAACAACGTGTCCCAAAGCAACCCATTCGTGGCTGACTCCCTGCGCCTGACCGATTGCTCGCTGATCAGCGATGGCGCCGCCGCGATCATCCTCGCCTCGCCCAAACGTGCGCGGGCGTTCCGTCGCGAGGTGCAAATCCGGGCGATGACCCAGGTCAACGACACCTTGCCCATCGCCCAGCGCGACATTCTGGCCTTTGAGGGCCCGCAACGCGCGATCCATGCAGCGCTGCGCGGGGCGAATGTGACCCTGGCTGACCTGAGCTTCGCCGAAGTGCACGACTGCTTCACCATTGCCGAGTTGCTGATCTACGAAGCCATGGGCCTGGCGCCCAAGGGCGAAGGCCATCGCGTGCTCGACAGCGGGGTGGTGCGCGCCGGCGGGCGCTTGCCGGTGAACCTTTCCGGCGGGCTCAAGGCCAAGGGGCACCCCGTCGGCGCCACGGGGGTGTCCATGCATGCCTTGGCGTTCCGGCAATTGACCGGCGAGCCGATTGGCCTGGCGGTGCCCAACCCGGAGTTCGGCTTGGTGTTCAACATGGGTGGCATGGCGGTGGCCAACTACGCCTCGGTCCTGCAGGCACGCCGGAGCTGAGTCATGAACATTGCCAACTGGCTGCACGACACCCAGCGTCGGGCCCCGCAACGCCCGGCATTGTTCGACGGCAGCGTGCAAGTGGCCGACTACGCCACCTTCGCCGCCCACGTGCGCCAACGCGCCGCGCACCTGGTGGAGCAGCATGGCCTGGTGCCGGGAGACGCGGTGGCGCTGCTGATGAAAAACAGCTGCGACTACCTGGAGCTGCTCTACGCCATCTGGTGGATGGGCGGGGTGGCGGTGCCGATCAACGCCAAGCTGCACCCCAGCGAAGCGGCGTGGATTGCCGATAATGCCGAGGCGCGGTTGATCTTTACCGACGGCGGCCAGGTGTTTTCATCGCGGGATTTGCCCGCGCATTGCACGGAATTGGACGGCCACCCGCTGCCGCCCAGCCATGGTTGGCCCAGCCTGGAACAGCCGGTGCCCCGCCAGGATCACGACCTCGCCTGGCTGTTCTATACCTCTGGCACCACCGGGCGCTCCAAGGGCGTGATGCTGTCGCACGGCAACCTGATCGCCATGTCGCTGTGCTACGCCACGGATGTCGATCAAGTGAGCGCCGACGATGCGGCGCTGTATGCCGCGCCCATGTCCCACGGCGCCGGCCTGTACAACTTCATCCATGTGCGCTGCGGCGCCCGCCATGTGGTGCCGGCCTCCCATGGCTTCGATGCCGCCGAGCTGTTCGGGCTGGCCGAGCACATGGGCCAGGTGTCGCTGTTTGCTGCGCCGACCATGGTCAAGCGCATGGTCGAACAGGCCCGGCGCCAGGATTATCACGGCGCCGGCATCAAGACCATCGTCTACGGCGGCGGCCCCATGTACCTCGCCGACCTGCGCGAAGCAGTCGACACCTTCGGCCCGCGCCTGGTGCAGATCTACGGCCAGGGCGAGAGCCCGATGACCATCAGCGTCTTGCCCCGCGCCTTGATCGCCGAGCGCCAGCGCCCCGACTGGGCCACCCTGGCCGCCTCGGTGGGCCACGCGCAAGCCTGTGTCGAGATCCGCATTCTCGATGCCGAGCACCAGCCACTGCCCACCGGCCAACGCGGTGAAATCGCGGTGCGTGGCGCCACGGTGATGCAAGGCTACTGGCGCAACCCGCAGGCCACGCGCCAGACGCTGGTGGACGGTTGGCTGCTGACCGGCGACATCGGCTACCTCGACCCGGCCGGCTACCTGACCCTGACGGATCGCTCCAAGGACGTGATCATCAGTGGCGGCAGCAACGTGTACCCCCGTGAAGTCGAGGAAGTGCTGGCCCAGCATCCCGAGGTGTTCGAAGTGTGCGTGGTGGGCGAGCCCGACGCGCAATGGGGGGAGTCGGTGGTGGCCTTCGTGGTGACCCGCAGCGGCCAGCCGCTGGACGAAGGCGAGCTGACGGCGTGGTTCCTGGCGCGCATGGCCTCGTTCAAAAAGCCGAAAAAATATGTGTGGCGCAGCGATTTGCCGAAGAACAGCTACGGCAAGATTCTCAAGACCGACTTGCGGCATTGGCTGCAAACCGCGAGTATCGCCGCGCTTTAACATGGATCGATAATCAGACAAGGAGTCCCCACGATGGGCAATCCCGCACAAGACACCGTCCGCAAGCGCCGCCGTGCGTTTCTGGGCGCCACCTCCGGCCACTTGATCGAGTGGTACGACTACGGCGTCTATGGCTTTCTCGCGGTCTATATCGGCCAGGCGTTCTTCGTCTCCGATGACCCCACCACCAGCCTGTTGGCCAGCTTTGCCGCGTTTGCGCTGAGCTTTTTTATCCGCCCTCTGGGTGGGCTGTTCTTCGGCCCGCTGGCAGACAAGATCGGCCGGCGCAAAACCCTGATCATGGCGCTGGTGATGATGACCGGCTCCACGGTGATGCTGGGCCTGTTGCCGACCTACGCCAGCCTGGGCATCGCCGCACCGATCCTGTTGATTCTGGTGCGCTGCGTGCAGGGCTTCTCCGCGGGCGGCGAAATCGGTACCGTCACCAGCTTCATCTCTGAATACGCCGGCCCCGGTCGCCGTGGCTTTGCCACCTGCTGGCTGATGGTTACCGCCGTGCTCGGCCTGCTGCTCGGTGGCGCCGTGGCCAACGGCATGACCTGGGTGCTGGGCGCCGAGGTCATGCAGGAATGGGCCTGGCGCGTACCGTTCCTGATCGCCGCGCCCCTGGGCTTTATTTCCATGTACATCCGCCTCAAGCTCGAAGACAGCCCTGAATTCCTGGCCCTGCAACGTGCCGGACAAACTTCGCGGGCGCCGCTGCGCGAGGTCTGGCAGTGGAAGCGTGCGATTGCCCTGGTGTTCTTTATCATCACCTTGCACAGCTCGATCTTTTACCTGGTGCTGACCTTCGCCTCGACCTACATGGCCAAGATCCTCAAGTTCGACAGCGGCACCACCTTGCTCTACGTGTTCGTCGCCAGCTTCTCGGCGGCTTTCGTGATGCCGTTTGGCGGGGCCTTTACCGATAAATACGGGCGCAAGCCGTTCCTGATGGTGATCGGCACGCTGGCGACCCTGGCGATGTTCTGGCTGTTCAAATCCGCCCCGACCGCCACCCCGGCGACCTTCTTCGCGCCGTTGATGGCGGTGGCGATTCTGTTCGGGCTGTACGCGTCGTCAACCTATGCGTTGATGAGTGAGCTGTTGCCGACGCGGATTCGCTCTACTGGGATTGCCGTGGCGTATAACGTGCCCGTCGCGGTGTTTGGCGGCAGTGCGCCGTTGATTTCCACCTGGTTGATCAAGGTGACAGGCGATATTACTTCGCCGTGGTATTTCTATGTAGCGACCGGGGTGGTGTCGTTGGTAGCGCTGGTGCTGTTGCGCAAGGAGGACTTCGTGGTCGGTGCCACGCCTAGGGTGGCGTCTGCGAAAACGGCGCTGGCCTGACGCCGTGTTTGCATCTTGGTAATCAAACGGCAGGGTTGTGTTGGCAAACCTGCCGCAACAGGCTATCGGGCTGAATTGGCTGGCAACACGTGGGCCGCGTCCAGGGCAGGGTAGGAGTAATGTGGCCGGTAATCGACAAGTTCTTGAACCATCTCAGGCTCTTTCTGGGTGCCAATATTGAATCGCAGCAGCGTTCCTGATGTCTTTTCCACCGTATTAAGGTGGTTGTTCTTGGCAAAATCCAACTTCACTTTCGAGTCAGCGAGCAACTTTATGTCGCTTGGAGAAAGCGTGGGGTATTTCGCTTTGAATTCCCGATAGTACGTTTTGAACAGGCCCGTTGGGTCTTTGCCCAAAAAATAATCCATGTGCACAGGACCTGCGAATGACTTGGTGGGTATGTTGGTCAGGTTGGAGATTTCATCACCCAGCGAGTTCGGGCCGTTTGCGCCGGAATAGCAGACGCGAAGCACAATGTTTTTATATTTGCTGAAGTCAATTTTTTCCGCACGAAGTTTATTGACAATGTCTTGCGCCGAATAGAACTTGCCGTTTGCGCCTACGACTTTCGCGGGCTCTCCGGTGGCCGGTTCAGTCCCATGTCCGAATATATTGAGTCGTGGGGCGCCTTTGTAAATATCCTCGAAGGTTTGTATGTCGCCATCGATGGCCTTGAAACCCCTCCATGGACCGCCCAACCGAATCACTTCACGTAATGCTGACTCAGGCGAAGGCGCCGCCGGTAAATCACCTACGCGTGTTTCCTGCGGTACCGTATGAATGGCCGCGACTCCAGTACGTGAGGAGGTTTGAGTGGGGTGTGCTCTTGCGAGGTGAAGCATTAACATCGCTATGTTGATGAATAAATCTGTTGCGGCTGCTTCTTTGTTTCCTTCCCTGCTCCCGGTAAGCGTCTTGATATCACTTATGATGCTGTCTGCCTGAAACGGCATGCCGATTAAAAAGGCACTCTCTGGCATGAACAGAAATGCCGTATTGAGTAATAGGCCTGCCCCTTCTTTAATCCTTTCCCAGCGACTTTCCCCGTTGGATACGGCTTGGTGTTCGGCCAGCGATGTCAGCGCCCTTGAATTGGCTTCATACAAGTAGCTCATCAGTTGCCCGGTTTGCAGCTCGGACGACAGGTCGTGAGTCGCCAGTGTGGGCGGCGCAGGCGTGAACACGGGCGTATATGTCGGCATATGCGGTTCGCGAAAGCCATCGTGCCTGTAGACGGTGCGGGTTGTCTCATCAGGCAGCCAGGCAAGAATGTCTTTTTGTAGCTCCTTCTGTGTCTGGACAGACTCCATTAGCGCCTGGCGCGAAGGAAACTGCAGCAGAGGGGCGCTGGAATTCAACGGGCGATAAAGAATGTGCGGGCCGACTGTGATGTCCTTGGGTTCGATCAGGAACATGTTTTCGACCACATCGGGCACCGCGCCGGGCAGGCGCATCAGCGCCAAGGGGCGCACGGTGATTTCGTTGCCATTGACAAACTTCTTCCCTGGCGTTGGATCCAGTATTGCCTGAAGGTAACGAAAACCCATGGCGTTATCGAAGCCAGCCTCGCCTTTGGCCGTCAGTTCCAGGGCCCTCATCTTCAGTTCAATCGGGACTTGCTCGGCGAACAGCGCTTGGCGCCTGGCTTTTTTTTCAGGATCGTCGAGCAGCTCGCGCCTGACTAATTCGGGGTAGTTCTTGCCGGCATCGATTTGCTGAATCAGCTTACCCAGTTCGCCCTCTTTTCCGAGCTTGGCTAGATGAATGCCCGTCGGTTTGTGACGCACCTCCACCCGACCTTTTGGTAATCCTGAAAGGTTGCGTACAAAGGTTTCGGTGAAGGGCAGGGTGGTGGTTTGGGTTGATCCGAATCCGCTGGCCGGGGCGCCATAGGGAGTGTGAAAGATGACTTCCAGATCCTTGATGTCATAGTGAAAGGGTGGAGGGTTGAGGGCTTTGATCTGTTCCTGGATATAAGTGCTAATGTCCGGAATATCACTGCCAAAGCTCTTGCCCTTGTGCCGGCGCTCGAAGCCCGCCATCTCCAGAAGCAGGTCATGGTAAATAAAGCGATTGGCATCCGAGGCGGTTTTCGACCATTCGGGACGCTTGAGCCCGGACTCTTGGGATGGTCGCGCCACGATCAGCGCGGGATCAGTGTCGGCGTTGGCGTCCCCGTTGTTAATCATGACGTTCGCTTGCAGGTAGAACGCATCAGCGTCGAAGGCTTTCAGGCTGGGCTTGTCGGTGCGGGTCGGTGGTTGCGCCTCGGGGTTTTGCTGTTCCCAGGCCTGCTGGGCAGCATCCAGGGAAGCATAAGGGGTAACCTTTCCGCTGGGTTCGCACATCAGCACTGCGAGGGTGCGATCCCCAGCCTTGCGTTCGATGAACAGGTTAGGGGTTTGAACGTTCGGGCTGTCTGGGTTGGCCGGGTCAGTGCGGACCATGAAGTGAATGGTTGTCTTGGAGTTGTCTGTGGGGTTGAGGTACCCGTGGGGAAACCTTGCTACCGTATCCAGTGTTTCGCGCTGTATGTCATTGAGACCTGGAGATTTTAAACTGGCCAGGCGCAGGTTGCTGTGCAGCAGTTGGCCGAGCATTGACCGCCGACTACCCGCGTAAATCGGGGTGACACTGAGCGCTGTGTCGGCACTTAGCCCAGGGGTCGGCTCATTGAACGGCGGCTCATTCCAATACGTGATCTTTGCCGCTCGAAGCGTTTCGTTCAGCTTGCCGGGCAACTCGCTCATAGCCTTCTGTAGCGCTGACCTATCGATAGGAAGTGCAGTACCCGCAGGTTTGCCGGTACGGGCGAGCACGTCTTCGCGCGTATCGACGAATTTGCCAGCGCTGTCGAAAACCGGCGCGGCGCCTCCAGCGACATGGCTGATGATCATTTCCATCAGCGGTGTTTCAATGTGCTCACCTGGATTGTCCGGATCGGGAACGGCGAACGCCAACTGCTCCACATCGAGGTTCAATGACGCATCGATGGCGTCCTTGAGTAATCCCGATACGACCGATTGCAACCCGGGCTCTGCGTTAAACAGACGGTGGGCGATGTCGCTCACGGGGCTGGCGACGGGCGGCTTGGCGGTGGTTACCGGCGCAGGCGCTTGAACGACAGTAGGTGTTGGAGGGGGTTTGATGCCTGCAAGTGCTTGTAGGGTTGCCTGCTGCAGTTCGCGAATCCCACGCGAGGTGTCAGCAGAAGGGTTGTTTTTTTTCAAGGAGGGGAAGCCATCGCGGATGAGCCCTGCGACTTGTTCGAGCCACTTCTGCTCTGAGCCGGTTTCCCGAGTCACGCCGTAAAAGTCCAGCATCATAGAGAGATCCAGCGCTTGCTGGGTACGAACGGGCCCCTCGTAGACCGAGCCGCTTCTCCCGTATTTTCGGGCTGCGCTTGAAATGTCGGGTTCAAGGGCCGCCCATTGGGGGCAAGTCGACGTGCGCAAAACAATCGATTTACGGCTGCCGTCAGGGTTTCGTACGTAGCCTTCCAACTGGCCTGTCGGCAAGTGGATAAACAAGGATGAAACCTCGAGATTATGTTCTTTCGCAAACGCCAGGAAAGCGGGGCTGGAGAAGCATTTGCCGAACGCCTCGCGTGTGTGTGCGTAGGTAGAGTCGTCAGGCACATTCAGGAGGGGGAGAAAGGTTAGCGACTGATCATCAATGCGCCTTTGATAGCCGATCCTCGTGAGGATTCTGGCACACTCCCGTGCCACTTCCCGATCAGCCGCCTCGACGCGTTCGGCGGGCGTCGGTGTGCGACTGGAGTCGGCAAGTGTGCCGCTGCGTTCAAAGGTGGCTTGGGTGATCGTCTCCTTCGCGCTGCGTTGTGCTTGCCTGGCGCGCAAGGTCTGTTGCGAGATGTCCAATGGCAGGGGGCCGTTGGGGATGACCAGAGAGGGGAATGTGTCGGCTTGCTGGAGTGCCGCGATCACGGCCCGCGGATTGCGCGTAAGCTCGGTTCTAGCGATAGCGTAGAAGTCTCCGACCAGGTAACTGGGAGGCGTGTGGTCGCCGGTGTAGCGGAACCAGGTCGTCGACGGGGCGCCCAGCTCTCTGGCCGCTGCGGCGACGTCCGCCGATGCCTGTGACCAGCCAGGGGTGAACTCCGTGAAGCTGTTGGGGGAGCCATTGATCATGCACGTCATGGTTCCCTCTTGAGGGTTCCAGCTGAAATTGGACAGGTCGATGTGATGGGCTTTGGCAAAGGTTGCAAACGGCTCTGCCCTGAGCGCCTGGTTAAAACGTGCCCACGCTTGGCCGAAGCTGGAAAAAGGCGGAACCTGGGTGAGGGTCGGGGCGGTGAGTGACTGCCTGTTGGTTGTGAGCTCCTCAGCGACCTGGCCCATCAATGCCGCGCTGAGCTGCTGTGCCAGCTCGGCATCACTCTTTTCCACCAACGTGCTGACGTGTCCTTGAGTGAGCAGAAATTGAGGCGAACTTGGTGCGCGTCTTGAAACGGGCTCGGATCGACCAGGATTTTCCGGCTGCTGAGCAATGTCATACTTCAGCCTTTCATCCGGGTTGACCGGCCACGCAAAGGTGCCTGTTGGCGTTTGTTGCGAAGATGAGGGTGGAACATGGTTCGTGGCTGCCGGGATCGTCATGGAAGTCTCCGTCTATCGTTATGAAAAGCGCGCCTTCTGTGGCGAATTTTCGTGGCTTTTCTGTACGAAGGTGTTCCGTATCCACTTAATACGAAGGGTTACAGCCGCTGATGCGGGGAGCCGTCATGTGTCACAGTCCTTTGCCTGTTCGTTGTGACAGGTTGAAATACGGCGCCGTTTTCCCTCCACCGCGTCCCTGAACAGAGTGAGGTGCCTATGCAAGCAACCCGATTGACTCTCGTATGTCATGCCGTGACCCCCATGCAAAAGCAGGGGCGGTTTCCCGATGACGAGTCGTTACTGATGGATTGGCAGAATGCGCGGCTGTCACTGACGGATCGGTTCCGCAAAAGTGTGCGCCTGATATGCGGGCCCGAAGCGCGGACTCGCCAGACGGCGACGCTGTTCGGTGACCACGCCGTGGTTGAGCCCGCGTTACGCGATGGCGATTTTGGCCATTGGAAGGGGCAGGACACTGCCCAGCTTGATCGCGATGAATTGATGACTTGGCTCACCGACAGCGCCAGCGCCCCCCATGGCGGCGAGTCGGTGGACCACATTTGCGCGCGCGTGGGCGAATGGATGAGGTCACTGGAGTGCCAACCCGGCCATGTGGTGGCCGTTACACATCCCTTGGTCATCCGCGCTGCAATGCTGTACGTCATGCAATTTCCAGTATCGATGTTCTACCTGATCGATGTCGAACCGCTGTCGCGCACCGAGCTGCGTTTCAACGCGGTCTGGCGCCTGCGCCTGGAAACTCACGCCTGATGCGTTGATCATGGCAAAATCCACGCCCCGCACTGAGAGCAACCCATGAAACGCATCCTGATCATCGGCATTGGCGCCGGCAACCCCGACTACATCACGATGCAGGCCGTGAAGGCGCTGAACCGTACCGACGTGTTCTTCCTGATGGACAAGGGCCAGAGCAAGGACAAGCTGATCGACCTGCGCCGGGAAATCTGCGACACCTATATCACCGAGCCCGGCTACCGTTTTGTCGAGGCCGACTGCCCGGAGCGTGTGCGCGGTGAAATCGACTACACCACCGCTGTGCAGGACCTCAACCGCGATAAGCAGCAGACCTTCGAACGCATGATCAACGAAGAAATGGCTGACGGTGAGGTGGGGGCGTTCCTGGCCTGGGGCGACCCGGCGCTGTACGACAGCACCATCCGCATCTTGCAGGCGATTCTTTCCAGTGGTCGCTGTGTCTTCGAGTTTGAAGTGATCCCCGGCATCACCAGCGTGCAAGCCCTGGCGGCGCAGCACAAGGTGGCGCTCAACCGTATTGGCAAGTCCATCGAAATCACCACTGGGCGCCGGTTGGCGGCGGGGCAGGCGAGTGATGCCGATACCCTGGTGGTCATGCTCGACGCCGAAGATTCCTACCGCAGTGTGGCGGATCAGGACCTGGATATTTACTGGGGCGCCTACCTGGGCACCCCGGACGAGATCCTGATCAGCGGTAAAGTGGCGCATGTGGCAGAAGAGATCGAACGGGTACGCAAGGCGGCGCGCCTGGAAAACGGCTGGATCATGGACACCTATTTGTTGCGCAAACCCTGAGGTAAACCCGATGCTCAAACAACTTGCCCTCGCCTTGGCCCTGGTGGCCGGCGCCGCTCATGCCGACTCCGGCTTGCACACCGACTTGCCTTTGTCCTACCTGGAACAGACCCAGGGTGATGCGCGCAACCAGCCGCTTGTGATCTTCCTGCATGGGTTTGGCAGCAACGAGGAAGATCTGTTTGGTATCAAGGACGCGTTGCCGTCCACCTGGACCTACCTGTCGGTGCGCGCGCCGCTGCCCGTGCAGCCGCAAGGTTATCGTTGGTTCACCAAGACCGATGAGCCTGAGTACAACGGCGAGACTGATGAACTGTTCAGCAGCGCCCGGCTGATCAAGGACTTTGTGCTCAAGGCTACCGCCAAGTACCACACCCAAAGTGATCGGGTGTTCCTGGTGGGGTTCAGCCAGGGCGCGATCATGTCTTACGAGGTGGCCTTGCGTGAACCCGAGTTGGTACGCGGTATCGCTGCGCTCAGTGGCAGCGTGCTACCGGTGCTCAGGTCTGCGCTGAAACCGGATGCGTCCATGGGCAAGCTGGCGATCTTTATCGGCCATGGCACTTTGGACCAGGCGCTGCCCTTCAGCTCGGCCACGCAGGCGAACAAGGTGCTGACGGGGTTGGGGCTCAAGCCGGAGTTTCATGAGTACCCGGGAATGAATCACACCATCAGCGAAGCGGAAATCCAGGACTTAAAAGCCTGGCTAGAGAAAAGCCTGAAGTGAAATGCGCTTGAACATGTGGGAGCTGGCTTGCCTGCGAAGACGGCCTGGCAGTCAACACAGTTGGACCGTGTACATATCCATTCCTGCGGTAACGGCCACTTAGGGCTCCGCCCTTACGGCGGCTCACTTTGCAAAAGCGGCAAAGTAAGCAAAACGCTCTTGCCCCACCACTCGGCACCTCGCCTAGGCTCGGTGTGCCCGTAATCCGCCAGTGATTTGGGGGGCCGCCGCCACGCGCCATCCATGGCGCGGGGCGGCTAAACCGGCATCCCTGCCGGTTTACCCCCCAAATCCCTGTCGAATTCCGGCCAGCGTGGTTTAACGGGGCGCCTAAGATCAAAAGCAGATCAAGAGCGGCTCGCTTCGCATCGTGGTTACCGCTGAGCTTACAGAGTTATGTAGATACCTATGCTGCGATAGCGGTGGCTCAGTAAAAGATTCAGTGACTGACACACCGCCATCGTAGGCAAGCCCGCTCCCACATGGGTTTTGTGTTGGCTGGAAGGGGGGGCTACTTGCCGCCCGTAATCTGCTTCACCAACGCCGCATGCCCCTTCACATCATCCGCCCGGGAAATCGCCTGGATCACCAGCAAATGGTTGCCCGAACCACCCAGGAACGTGGAGTTCAAGGTCTTGCCTCCGCCTTGGGTAGCGCTGCTGTCCACCTGGCGCAGGCCCAGGCCCTTGTAGGTGAGTTTCTTCTCCCCCAGTTTCTTGAAGTCGGGCATGGCGGCGCTCTGGTCTTTGACGAAATCAGCCACGGCGCCGTCGAGGAACTTCGGGTCGTTATCCTGGATAGTTGCTCCATCGTTGCGCACGGTTTCGGCGACGATCACCACACTTTTCATCGTTGAGTTAGCGTACAGGGTGCCTTGGGTGTCAGCGGTGCCGTCTTGCGCCGTGCCGGAGGGCAGGGTGTCGGCGCTGTAGGCTTTGGGCAGTTTGAAGGTGAACTTGCCACCCAAGGTGGAGATTGTCTGTGTGGCGGGCTTGGTGGCAGCGAACACGCTGCCGGCGGTAAGCGCTAGGGCGAGCAGCATTGCGGTTTTGGTGAACGTGGCCATGAAGCACTCCGGGGTTGAACGAAATTGCGGCGTATTCTGTCAGAAAATTCGCAATTTCGTTCATCCAGCCCATCACAGCTTGTCGGAGGATTCCTCGTCAAGCCTGTCCATTTCAAACAAGCGCGCCAGTTCCGCACGGGCTTCCTGGGCAGTTTGCATGACCTTGGCCGCGTCGTCGTATACCGCGTGTTGGGCGGCAAGTACCTGCTGGTCGTGGGTTTTGAAGCGGTTGATGCGCGCATCGGCCTGGGCCTGGCTCAAACCGAGGCCGACCAGGGTACGGCGGCTCATTTCCAGGCTGGAGTAGAAGGTTTCGCGCACCGGTGAAGCGTCCAGGTCAACCAGGCGGTGTACGTGCTGGCGGTTACGCGCGCGGGCGATGATCTTCATGTGCGGGTAGAGGTTGCGCACCAGCTCGGCGGTCTTGATGTTGATCTCCGGGTCGTCCATGGCGATCACGAAGAATTCCGCTTGATCGACTTTGGCGGCGTGGAGGATTTCCGGGCGTTGGGGGTCGCCGTAGAACACCGGCATGCCGCCGAAACTGCGGGTCAGCTCGATGGTTTCCACCGAGGTGTCGAGGGCGATGAACGAGATGTTCTGCGCGCGCAGGATTCGCGCCACGATCTGGCCCATCCGGCCCATGCCGGCGATGACCACGCGAGGCGCATCGCTTTCGATGGCGCGGTATTCCTCGGGCACTTCCACCGGCTTGGCCTTGGGTTTGAACAGCTTCGGGCACACCAGCAACAGCAGCGGAGTCACGGCCATGGACAGGGTGATGGTGAGCACCAGCACGTCGTACAGCTGCGGTTCGAACAGGCCCTGGTCGCGGCCGATTTTGAACACCACAAAGGCGAACTCACCCCCCGCCGCCAGCACCACGCCCAGGCGCAGGGCACTTTCGCGATTGAGGTCGCCCACCATCCGCCCGACGGCGTACAGCAGCGGCAGCTTCAAGCCGATCAGCAGCAGGGTCAGGCCGATCACCACCAGCGGCGTGCTGAGCAGCAAACTGAGGTTGGCGCCCATGCCCACGCTAATGAAAAACAGCCCCAGCAGCAGGCCCTTGAACGGCTCGATCTGGGATTCCAGTTCGTGGCGGTATTCCGAATCCGCCAGCAGCAGGCCGGCGAGGAAGGCCCCCAGGGCCATGGACACGCCCACCAACTCCATCAGCCAGGCGGTGCCGATCACCACCAGCAGCGCGGTGGCGGTGGACACTTCGCGCAGGCCGGTCTTGGCCACAATGCGAAACACCGGGCGCAACAGGTAGCGCCCGCCGATGATCACCACCGCGATGCTGCCGAGGATCTGCAACACATGTTGCAGGCCCTGGGCTTCGGTGGTCGGATGATCGCTGCCGGCCAGCAACGGCACCATGGCGATCAGCGGGATGGCGGCGATGTCCTGGAACAACAGGATGGCAAAGGCCAGACGCCCGTGGGGTTGGTTGAGCTCCTTGCGTTCGGCCAGGCTTTGCAGGCCAAACGCCGTAGACGACAGCGCCAGGCCCAGGCCCAGTACGATGGCGCTGTTCCACGACTGGCCAAACAGCCATAGCGCGACCGCGCCCATCACCACACCGGTGAGCAGGACCTGGGCCAGACCGACGCCGAACACCGCCTTGCGCATCACCCACAAGCGTTTGGGCGACAGCTCCAGGCCGATGATGAACAGCAACAGCACCACGCCCAGTTCAGAGAACTGCGCCACGCTTTGCGGGTTGCCGATCAGGCCGAGAACCGACGGGCCGATGATCACACCGGCAAACAGATAGCCCAGCACCGCGCCCAATTGCAGGCGCTTGGCCAGGGGCACGGCCAGCACGGCGGCGAACAGGAACACCACGGCTGCTTGTAACAGGTTGCCTTCATGGGGCATCACGAACTCCATCGTTTACGTAGATCAACTCGGGGGGCCACAAAAATATTCCACAGCAGGGGAAATAGAGCGCTATTAGAGCGCTTTTTCACATTTTGAAACTTGTATTTTTGTCGCGACAGTCAATGGATGTTGGCTCTCATCCCATTCTTACGCCGGTTTTACGAAAGTATTAATACCATTTAATTCAATGGCTTTCGCGCGGGTCTACTAACGTTTCGAAAAACTGGATCAGTAGTCACCACGGTCAGGTGTTTCGAATTCGATGCGTGTGGATCGTTGAAACAAGGCTTGCACGCAGTCACGGATGAAAGGCTTGGACCACAAGGAGTAGAACGTGGATAGAAGACTTGCGACTGCCGCTTTACCTCGTATTTCTGCACTTTCTCTCGCGATCCGCCTCGGAGTGGCCGGGCTGGTGATGGGCCTGGTAAGTCCGGACGTGTTTGCCGCCTGTAGCCCGGCAAGTCCTACGGTCGGCGCGACGGTGACCTGTACGGGCGTGCCGTCATTGCCATTGTTCCTCAACACTTTCAGCAGCGCGGTCAATAACCTGACGGTCAACGTCAATGCCGGGGCGCAACTCAACGCAACGCTGGGCGGCAAAGCACTGACCCTGACCGGCAACAACGCCACGTTGAACAACTCCGGCACCATTGACCCGGCACTGCTCGGACTGGTTTCAGTGCTGAGCGGTGGGGTGGTGATCGGCAACACGGCAGCCAGCGTGTTGAACATCACCAACAGTGCCACCGGCATCATGCGCGGTACTGGCGCGTTGCTGGGGCTGAACCTGGCCTCGTTGGATGGCATGGCCCTGAACGCCATCAACGGCGCAGGCGGCACCACCACGATCGTCAACAACGGCGTCATTGGTTCTTCCTCCTTGCTCGGCCTGTCGCTGTTCACGTCCGATACCCCGGTGGTAGCCGTGCAGGGTGGCGGGCAGGTCAATATGACCAACAACGGCGCCCTGACCGGGCGCGTGGCGTTCGAGAGCTCTGCTACGGGAAACACGTTCCGCAACACCGGCACTATCTCTGGCGGCGTGTCGATGGGGGCCGCCAGTACCAACACCTTTACGGCAGTCACGGGCTCGCAAGTGACCAACGGTGGCGGTATCGGCGTAAGCCTGGGCGGCCTGATCGGCGTGAACCTGACGTTTGCGCCCACCGGCCAGGTGGACGGCGGCGCAGGCGGCAGCAACTCGCTGATCCTTGAAAACACGACGGGCGTCGGTGGTGGCAGTACAGGCACCGGCACGGCTTCAAGCGCCAACTATGTCAACTTCAACAACCTGGCCATCAACAGTGGCACCTGGACGTTGCAGGGGCCGTTGGTCAGCGGCAGCACTACGCTCAATAGCGGTGTCGCGCAATTCAATAACAACGCGACATTTGGCAGCGGTGTGCTCACGTCTAACGGCGGTGCTATCGAGGCCACCGGCAACGGCCTGACCCTGACCAACCTGATGACCCTGGGTACCGGTGGTTTAACGGTACAGGGCGCCTCGACCGGGCTGACCCTGAATGGTGTGATCTCGGGCGCCGCGGGGGTGAGCAAAGCGGGTACCGGCGAGTTGATCCTCAGCGGGGCCAACACCTTCCAGGGTGGTACCACCTTGAACGCCGGCACGCTTACATTGGGCAATGCCGCAGCGCTAGGTACCGGTGCCTTGACCGTTGCGGGTGCGAGTACGTTGCAGAGCAATGCAGCCTTGACCACCAGCAATGCAATCGCCTTGAACGCCAATCTGACCGTAGACGGCGTGAACCCGCTGACCCTTGGCGGGGTTGTCAGCGGTGGTTCCGGGTTGATCAAGGAGGGCGTATCGAGCCTGGCGCTTACGGGCAACAATACTTACACCGGCGCCACGGCCCTCAACGCCGGTTCGCTGGTGGTTGGCTCCAATACTGCGCTCGGCGCCAGTGTGTTGAACGCCTCGGCGGGTACCACGCTGGATGCCAGTGCAGCAGTGAGCCTGGGCAATAACCTCAACCTGGGCGGTAACCTGACCCTCGGCGGCAGCAACGCGCTGACCCTTGGCGGCGTGGTGGCGGGCCTTGGCGGGTTGATCAAGAACGGGCCGGCGGATCTGATCCTCAATCAAGCGAACACTTACCTGGGCAACACGGCACTCAACAGCGGCAAGCTGGTGATTGGCGCTACCGGTGCCTTGGGTGCGGGTACGTTGAATGCAGCCGCAGGCACGACTCTGGACGCCAGTACCAGTACGACGCTGGCCAACGCGATCAACCTGGCCGGTAACCTTGGAATCGGTGGCAGCGCCAACCTGACCCTGGGCGGCACGGTCAACGGTGCGGGCAGCCTGACCAAAGACGGCGCGGCCGGCCTGACACTCAGCGGCAACAATAACTTCCTGGGTGGCACCACCCTGAACGCAGGCAGCCTGACCCTCGGCAGCAACACGGCGCTTGGCCTGGGCAACTTGACCGTCGGCGGCGCCGCAACCCTGGACAGCACCTCGGCGGTGGCGCTGGGCAATGGCATTGTCCTCAACGCCGGGCTGACCGTCGGCGGCACCAATGGGCTGACCCTGGGCGGTGTGGTCAGCGGTGCGGGGGCGCTGATCAAGGATGGCCTGGCCAACCTGACCCTTGACGGCACCAACACGTTCACCGGTGGCACCAGCCTCAACGCCGGTACGCTGACCTTGGGCACGGCAGGCGCTTTGGGCGCAGGCCCCTTGACGGTCGGCGGTGCGGCAACCCTGGATAACAGTGCGGCCCTTACCCTGGGCAACGGGATTGCCTTGAATGGCGACCTGACGCTCGCGGGCAACAATGACCTGAATCTCAGCGGCGTGCTCAGCGGCGCCAGTGCGCTGATCAAAAATGGCTTGGCTGACCTGACCTTGAGCGGCAACAACACGTTTACCGGGTCATTGAATATTGTCTCCGGCAGCGTCACCACCGGCAGCGCCGGTGCATTGGGCAACACCTCTGGCGTCAATGTCAGCACCGGCGCCGCACTGAACCTGGGTGTCGACTCCAGCCTGGCCGGCCTCAGCGGTGCAGGTGGTGTGGCAGTCGGCGGCGGTTTGAACCTCACTGTGGGTGGCGTCAGCACCAGCAGTACCTTTGACGGTGATCTCAGCGGCGCGGGCAGCTTGATCAAGGTGGGTACCGGCACGCTCACGCTCAACGGAATCAATGGCATCACCGGTAACACGGCGATCAACGCGGGCACCCTGGATGTCGATGGTTCTCTGGGCAGCGCGTTGGTCAACGTGAACAGCGGCGGCACCCTCACCGGCAGTGGCTCGCTCTTGGGTACGGCGAATATCAATAGCGGCGGGCACCTGGCGCTGGGCAGTGGCACGACCTTGTCGGCTGGCGGCCTGAACATGAGTGCCGGGGCCAGTCTGGATGTGGCGCTTGGCGCACCGTCGCTGACCTCGCTGATGAATGTCGGTGGCAACGTGAATCTGGCCGGCGACCTCAATGTGAGCGATGCCGGTGGCTTTGGCGCCGGCGTGTATCGCTTGATCAACTACACTGGCGGCTTGACCGGCGCATTGAACGTCAACACGGTGCCGCTGGGTTATGGCCTGGGTGATCTGCTGGTACAGACCTCAGTGGGCAGCCAGGTCAACCTGGTGGTAGCGGCGCCGAATATTCGTTTCTGGGACGGCAGCAACACCCTTGCCAACGGCACTGTTGACGGTGGCAGCGGCACCTGGACAGCGGGTGGCACCAACTGGACCTCGGCCGACGGCCTGTCCAACCAGACCTGGGGCGGCGGCTTTGCCGTGTTCCAAGACGCGGCGGGGACTGTCAGCGTGAATGGCGTGCAAACCATCACCGGTCTGCAATTCGTCACCGATGGCTACAGCCTGGTCAATGGCACCGGTGGGCAGTTGAGCACCGGCAGCGGCAACTTCGCCGTGCGCGTCGACCCACTGGCGACTGCCACCCTCGGCGTCGATATCACCGGCGCGGGCGTGCTGAACAAACTCGATACCGGCACGCTGGTGCTCAATGGTGCCAACAGTTACACCGGCGGCAGCTTGCTCAATGGCGGCACGTTGGTGGTCGGCAGCAACACCGCGCTGGGTACCGGCACGCTGACCGCTGCGGCGGGCACCACCCTGGACAGCAACGCCTCCGTAACCCTGGGCAATGATGCGGTACTCAACGGCAGCCTGACGGTCGGCGGCAGCAACGCATTGGCGCTCAATGGCGCCATCAGCGGCACCGGTGGCCTGGTCAAGAATGGCACGGCAGGCCTGACACTCGGCGGCACCAATACCTTCCTGGGTCCCGTGGCCTTGAACGCAGGCGGGCTGATCCTGGCCAGCAATACGGCGCTGGGCGCGGGCGTGTTGAATGCCGCAGGCGGTACCACCTTGGACGCCAGCACGGCGGTCACCACCACCAACGCGATCAATCTGGCGGGCAACCTGGGCATCGGCGGCACCGCTGACCTGACCCTCGGCGGCGCAATCAACGGTGCAGGCAGCCTGACCAAGGAGGGCGCGGCCAATCTGATCCTCAGCGGCGCCAACGCCTACCTGGGTGGCACCACCCTGAACGCCGGTACGCTGACCTTGGGCAGCGCCACCGCCCTTGGCCTGGGCAACCTCACCGTTGGCGGCGCGGCGACCCTGGATAACACGGCAGCGCTGACAGTGGGCAATGGCGTCGTGCTTGACGCCAACCTTGCCGTTGCCGGCAGCAACGACCTGACCCTGGGTGGCCTGGTCACCGGCACGGCTGGCCTGAGCAAAGACGGCGCGGCCAACCTGACCCTCAATGGCGTCAACACCTTCCAAGGCGGCACCACCCTCAACGCCGGTACATTAACCCTGGGCACGGCAGCGGCCCTGGGTACCGGCGCCTTGAACGTAAACGGCGCGGCCACGCTGGCTAACAGCACGCCGCTGGTATTGGCCAATGCGGTCAACCTCAACGCTGGGCTGACCGTGGGCGCTCTCAACAATAACCTGACCCTGGCCGGCGTGCTGGCCGGCAGCGGTAGCCTGGTCAAAACCGGCACGGCGGATGTGAGCCTGACCGGCACTAACACCTTCAACGGCCTGTTCGATGTGCAATCGGGCAGCCTCACCACGCTGGGCAACGGAGCACTGGGTGTCGGCGCCGGGGTCAACCTGGCGAGCGGTACGTCCTTGAACTTGGGCGGCAGCGCCAGCCTGGGCGCCCTCACGGGTACCGGGCTTGCAACCGTAGGGGCCGGCAGCACCTTGAGCGTCGGCAACAATAATCTGGACAGCACCTTCAACGGCGTCGTGGCAGGCCTCGGCAACCTGGCCAAAGACGGCACAGGCGCCTTGACCCTCGGCGGCCTCAGCGTGGTGACCGGGGACGCCCAGGTCAACGCCGGCAGCTTGCTCGTCAATGGTTCCCTGGCCAGCGCCAACGTGGCGGTGGGCAGTGGTGCCACCCTCGGTGGTACCGGTACTTTGTTGGGCAACGTGACCATCGCCGACGGCGGCCATCTGGCCGTCAATTCCGGCGCGACCCTGACCAACGGTTCGCTGCTGCTCAATGCCAACTCCAACCTGGATGCGGGCCTCGGCGCGCCCGCCACGGGCGGCACGGCGCTGGTGCAGGTCAACGGCAACCTGACTCTGGACGGCACCCTCAACGTCACGGATATCGGCGGCTTCGGTGCGGGTATCTACCGCCTGATCGACTACACCGGCGGCCTGACCAACAACGGCCTGCTGCTGGGCAGCCTGCCGGTGAACATCCCGGCCAGCGACCTGGACCTGCAAACCGCTATCGGTAACCAGGTCAACCTGCTGGTCAACGGCAGCACCAACGTGCAGTTCTGGGACGGCAGCCAAACCACGGGCAATGGCACCATCGAAGGCGGCAGCGGCACCTGGAGTGCAGGCGCCAGCCAATGGACCGGCGTCAACGGCGCATTCAATACAGCCTGGACCCCGAACAGCTTTGCCGTGTTCCAAGGCACGGCGGGCACTGTCACGGTTGACGGCGCGCAAGCCATCACCGGTTTGCAGTTCGTCACCGATGGCTACAACCTGGCCGGCGGGGCAGCGGGCGCCTTGACCCTGTTCAACGGCGTGGGCGGCAACACCGCCGTACGTGTCGATCCCGGCGTCACTGCCACCCTGGGCGTCGCGCTCAACGGCGGCGGCACCCTGGCCAAGCTCGACACCGGCACCCTGGTGCTTAACGGTGCCAACAGCTACACCGGCGGCACCGCCCTGGATGGCGGCACGCTGGTGGTCGGCAATGACAGTGCCCTGGGCAGCGGCGCCTTGACCACCGCCAACGGCACCACCCTGGACAGCAACACCGCAGTCAGCCTGGCCAATGCGCTCAACGTCAACGGTAGCCTGACCCTCGGCGGCAGCAATGCCCTGACTCTGTCCGGCACTGTGGCGGGCACCGGCAGCCTGATCAAAAATGGCATCGCCAACCTGACCCTCAGTGGCAACAACGCCTATACCGGCCCAACCGCACTCAACGCAGGCGGCCTGATCCTGGCCTCCAGCACTGCCCTGGGTAGTGGCGCCCTGAACGCGGCCGACGGCACCACCCTCGACAGCAGCACGGCGGTTGCCCTGGCCAATACGGTCAATCTGGCTGGCAATCTGGGCATTTTGGGCACCGCCGACCTGAGCCTGAACGGCCTGGTCAGCGGTACCGGTGGGCTGACCAAAACCGGCGCGGGCGACCTCACGCTCAACGGCGCCAATGCCTACTTGGGCGGCACGCAGTTGAATGCCGGCTCCCTGACCCTGGGCAATGCGTCGGCCCTGGGCAGCGGTGCCTTGGCGGTCAATGGGGCAGCCACCCTGGACACCAACACGGCGTTGGCCCTGGCCAATAACACCAGCCTGAATGCCGCGCTCACCGTCGGCGGCAGCAACGACCTGAGCCTCAACGGCGTGGTGGACGGCAGTGGTTCGTTGACCAAGGCCGGTGGCGCCAACCTGACTCTGAACGGCGCCAATACCTACAGCGGCGGCACGGCACTCAATGCCGGTACGCTGACCCTCGGCAGCACCACGGCCCTGGGCTCGGGCGCGCTGACCGTCGGCGGTGCGGCGACCCTGGCCAATAGCACGCCGCTGGTGCTGGCCAATGCGGTCAACCTCAATGGCGACCTTACTGTCGCTGGCAGCAACAACCTGACCCTGGGCGGTGTACTCGCTGGCAACGCGGCGCTGATCAAAAATGGCGCGGCGGACCTGCTGCTGACCGGCAACAACAGCTTCAGCGGCCCACTGACCGTGGCGGCGGGCAGCGTGACCACGACGGGTAATGGTGCGCTGGGCACCACCTCCGGCGTCACTGTCGGCAGCGGCGCGAGCCTCAACCTGGGTGGCAACGCCAACCTCAACAGCCTGGCCGGCAACGGCACGGTGCAGGTCGCTGGTGGCGCTACGCTGGCGGTGGGTGGCAGCAACCTGGATAACAGCTTTGGCGGTGCGCTCAACGGTGCCGGCAACCTGGATAAAAACGGCAGCGGGGTGCTCAACCTGAGCGGCACCAATGCCCTCAGCGGCGCGGCCAACGTCAACGGCGGTACCTTGAATGTCACAGGTTCCCTGGCCAGCGGCACGGTGGCGGTGAACAGCGGCGCAACCCTGGCCGGCAGCGGTTCATTGGCCGGCGCGGTGTCCGTGGCCGACGGTGGGCACATCGGCCTGGCCTCCGGCAGCACACTGTCGGTGGGCTCGTTGGTGCTGGGTGGCAACTCGAACCTGGATGTTGGCCTCGGCACCCCGGTGCTGGGCGGCGGCACAGGCCTGCTGAATGTCGGCGGCGACCTGACTCTGGACGGTAACCTCAATGTCACCGATATCGGCGGCTTTGGCAGCGGCGTCTACAACCTCATCAACTACACCGGGGCCTTGACCGATAACGGCCTGGCGCTCGGCACACTGCCAGGCAGTGTGGTACCGGGTGATCTGCAAGTGCAGACCGCGATCACCAGCAAGGTCAACCTGCTGGTGACTGCACCCAACACCACCGTGCAGTTCTGGGATGGCAACAGCCTGATCGGCAACGGTGCGATTGACGGCGGCAACGGCACCTGGAACGCCGGCAATACCAACTGGACCAATGTCGACGGCACCCTCAACCAGGGCTGGGTCAACAGCTTCGCGGTGTTCCAAGGCGCGGCGGGCAACGTGACGGTGGACGGCACGCAGAACATCACCGGCATGCAGTTCGTCACCGATGGCTACACCCTGGGCGCTGGCACAGCGGGCGTACTCAACCTGGTCAATGGCGGCACCGGCAACACCGCGGTGCGCGTCGACCCGAACGCCACCGCGACCCTGGGCGTGACCCTCAACGGCGCTGGCACCCTGGCCAAGCTCGACAGTGGCACCCTGGTACTCAACGGCAATAATGGCTATACCGGCGGTACCGCGCTGAATGGCGGCACCCTGGTGGTGGGCAACAACAGTGCCCTCGGCACAGGCGCTCTGACGGCGGCCGGCGGCACCACCCTGGACAGCAACGCGGCGGTCAGCCTGGCCAATGCGGCTGTACTCAACGGTGCCTTGGCGGTGGCAGGCAGCAACGCGCTGACCCTGGACGGGGTTATCAGCGGCAGCGGCAGCCTGGTGAAAAACGGTGCGGCAGCGCTGACGCTCAATGGCGTCAACAGCTACAGCGGCGGCACTGGCCTGAACGCCGGTCAATTGATCCTTGGCAATAATGCTGCCCTGGGCAGTGGTGCCTTGACGGTCGGCGGCGCGGCGCAACTGGATGGCAGCACCGACCTGCAACTGGCCAATACCCTCAACCTGGGTGGCCCGCTGACCCTGGCCGGCAGCCACGACCTGGCCCTCAATGGCGTGGTCAGCGGCACTGGCAGCCTGGTGAAAAACGGCAGCGGCGCCTTGTTGCTGACAGGTGCCAACACCTACAGCGGCGGTACCACGCTCAACGGCGGCACCACCACGGGCAACACCACCAGCCTGCAAGGCGCCATCGCCAACAACGCGGCGTTGACCTTCGAGCAAGCCATTGACGGCACCTACACCGGCAACCTTACCGGCGCTGGTGTACTGAACAAAACCGGCACCGGAGCGTTGCTGCTGACTGGCAACAACACCTTTACCGGTACTACCAACGTCAACACCGGCAGCCTGCTGGTCAACGGCACCTTGAACAGCGCCGCAGTGCAAGTCGCCAGCGGCGCGACCCTCGGCGGCAGCGGGACTCTGGGCGGTGCGGTGAACATGGCAGACGGCTCGGTGCTCCAGGCCGGCGCCGCGACGCCGCTGTCGGTGGGTTCGCTGGCCTTGTCATCGGGCACCACCCTGGACTTCGCCCTCGGCGCACCGGGTGCTTCCAGTACGGCGGTGAACGTGGCGGGCAACCTGACCCTGGACGGCACTCTCAACGTCAGCGATACCGGCGGCTTCGGCGTCGGCGTGTACCAACTGTTCCGCTACGGCGGCAGCTTGACCGATAACGGCCTCACCTTTGGCACCTTGCCGGTGGCACTGGGCAACCTGAGCCTGCAAACGGCGCTGGCCAACCAGCTCAACCTGGTGGTGCAAACCGCGCCAGGGCAAATCCAGTTCTGGAACGGCGGCACCACCAACCCCGATGGCACCATTACCGGTGGCAGTGGTACCTGGGGCCCGGGCACCAACTGGACTGACCCGACCGGCACCCAGGGGCAGGCGTCCACCAACCAGTTCGCGGTATTTGGCGGGCAGGGCGGCACCGTGACCGTGGTTGGCAACCAAGGCTTCACCGGTCTGCAAGTGCTGGACGCCGGCTACGTGCTGACGGCCGGCGAAGGCGGCAGCTTGAGCCCGACCAATGCGGCGGATGGCAGCCTGGCGCCAGTGCGGGTCAATTCCGGCGTGACCGCTCAGATTGATGCTCCGCTGGTGGGGACCGGCGGCATCAACAAACTGGATGCCGGTACCTTGCTGCTGACTGGCGCGAATACCTACACCGGCGGCACTACCGTCAGTGGCGGTACGCTGGCGGGCACCACCACCAGCCTGCGTGGCAGGATCCTCAACAACGCGCGGTTGTTGTTTGCCCAACGCACCAATGGCCAATTCAGCGGCACCTTGAGCGGCACCGGTGCGCTGATCAAGCAAGGCGCAGGCGCGCTGTTGCTGACCGGCAACCAGCCGTTCAGCGGCACCGTGGCGGTGGAAGAGGGCGTGTTGCAAGTGGGCAACGCGGCCAACCCAGGCGCCGTGCTCGGCGGCCAAGTCACCGTGGCCAACGGTGCGGGGCTGACCGGTAACGGCAGTGTCGGTTCGCTGGTCAACAACGGCTCGGTGACACCCGACAGCGGCAAGCTGACCGTGGCCGGCAACTTTACCAACGCCAGTACCGGTGCGCTGAACCTGGTGATCACCCCATCCACCACCGGCTCCCTGGCCGTGGGCGGCACCGCCAACCTGGGCGGCACCTTGAATGTGGTCAACCTGGCACCCTATGCCGGCGCCACCACCTACACCCTGCTGACCGCGGGCGCAGTCAACGGTACCTTTGCCACCACCAATCTGGAGAACCTGGCGTTCCTCACTACCGCGTTGAACTACAGCCCAACCCAAGTGGCCCTGGCGGTCAGCCGCAACGATGTCAGTTACGCCAGCGTGGCGGCCACTGGTAACCAGCGCGGCGTGGCGGCGGCGTTGGGCACAGGCACCGGAGTCGGTGGCGCAGCGGTGCAAAACGCCCTGCTTAATGGTGATGTGGCAGCGGCACGCGCGGCCTTCGACAGCTTGTCCGGCGAAATCCACGCCAGCACCGCCAGCGCCATGCTTGAAGACTCGCGTTACGTGCGTGATGCGGTCAACGAGCGTCTGCGCCAACCCGGTTGCTACCGCGAGGACGACCCGCGCAATGCCCTGGCACCTAGCGAGAACCACCTGAGCAGCGCCGGTTGCCACGGCGAGATGGTCGGCTGGATGCGCGTGCTCGGCACCTGGGGCCATATGGGCGGTGACAGCAACACCGCCAAGCTGGACCGCAACCTCAGCGGCTTCCTGCTCGGCACCGACAAGCAAGTGGACGACGCCTGGCGCGTGGGCGTGGCCGCCGGCTACACCCGCAGCGACCTGGACGCCAAGCGCCGCAATTCCAGCGCCGATGTGGACAGCTACCACCTGATGGCCTACACCGCCTACCAGCAGGAAGCCTTCGCCGCACGGATGGGCGTGGCGTACAGCTGGCATGACGTCGAAAGCAAGCGCAACGTGGCCGTCGGTGCCGAGGGCCAACGCCTCAAAGCCGATTACAAGGCACGCAGTGCGCAGGTGTTCGGTGAAGTCGGCTACACCATCCAAACCCCTAGCGTGGCCCTGGAACCGTTCGCCGGCCTGGCCTACGTCAACTACGACAGCGACACCATCAAGGAAAAAGGCGGTTCGGCAGCCCTGCGTGGCGATGCCGACCAGGACATCACCTACTCGACCCTGGGCGTGCGCATTGGCCAGACCATCACCCTGGGCAACGGCTCGAAAATCACCCCACGGGGCAGCATCGGCTGGCGCCATGCCTTCGGTGATACCAAGCCCGACGCCGACCTGAGCTTTATCAATGGCGGTGGCTCGTTCAGCACCCAAGGCGTGCCGATTGCCAAGGACAGTGCAGTGGTGGAAGCGGGGCTGGATTACCAGATCAGCCAGAACGGCAGACTGGGCCTGGGCTATTCGGGCCAACTCTCGCGTAACGACAAGGACCACGCAGTGACTGTGAGTTTCTCCCTCGGTTTTTGATCACGGCCGAGTTTTTTGAACCGCCCGAAAGGGCGGTTTTTTTTGGAAGATTTTTTGAAGAAGTACGTTGGTTCATGAAAGCAGGGCATTTATTGCTCACCGGGCAGCCTGAAGGATGTGAATACAATTTCTTCCGGAACACGGCTGGCGACCAACCGACGCCGGCCTAAAGTTATGCACTTGAGTTTATATTCCTTGGGTGGCATATTTGCATGGTCTGGGACATTGAATACACGGATGAATTCGAAGAGTGGTGGGATGGCTTGGATGCAAAGGAGCAATCGTCGGTGGCTGCCAGTGTTGATTTGCTGGGGCTGTTCGGGCCTGGGCTGCGCTTTCCCCATAGCAGCGATATCAAGGGTGCTCGGCACGGCAACCTGCGAGAGTTGCGGGTACAGCATGCAGGGCGACCTTACAGGGTGTTGTATGCCTTCGATTTTCGGCGCTGTGCAGTGTTGCTGATAGGTGGCGATAAAACCGCACAGCACCGTTGGTACCACGAGTACGTACCCTTGGCAGAGAAGCTGTACGACGTACATTTAGACTCATTGCGTAAAGAGGGCCGTGACCATGGCTAAGAAATTCGCGGAACTGAAAGCTCGCATGACACCTGAGGCGCACGCCGATGCCGAGCAGATATTTCAGCAACACTTGAAAGAAATGCCGCTGCATGAGTTGCGCAAAGCCCAGCAACTGAGCCAGGCAAGCCTGGCAAAGGTATTGAATATCAACCAGGCAGCGGTTTCGAAGATGGAGCGTCGTACTGATATGTACATCAGCACGTTGCGTGACTACATACGTGCGATGGGGGGCGAGCTGGAAATCATCGCCACTTTTCCGGATGGCCAGGTCAAAATTGACAACTTTGCCTGTTGAAGTAGCTGGGCTCTTCGCCAGATTCAGGCTATTCCCATTGTCCTGAGCGTGGCGAACGCTGGTCAGGATTCACCTTCCTTGTCGGCTCTGTTTGTTACTATCGCCATCCCTTCCGCCAGGAGTCACCGCCCCATGCAACACCAGTGGGATGAAATGCACCGCACCCGCAAACCCACGTTCGTCTTGTGTGGCGAGCCCCAGGGGGATGTGCTCAATCTCTATGTTCACGGTTATTCGGCATTCTTCAACCGTCAGCAACTGGGCAGTTTCAAGGAGCAACTGGCCGGTATCGAAGGGTCGACCAACCTGATGTTGTTCTGGCCGGCGGGGCATTTTCTGGAAAACCTGTTTGCACCGTTCAAGGACGTGCTCGCCTCGTTGCTCGGCGGTGGCGGCCTGGGCGCGGCGACGGTGGGCGTGGGCAAGGCCATTGCCTATTTTCTCGACCATTACAAAAGTGTCGAGGCACGGGTCGATGAAGTGGCCAAGACGTTATTGCCAGAGCTGGCCGGCTACCTGCACGACCAGTCGCTGCCGGTACGGCGCATCAACCTGATCGGCCACTCCCTGGGCGCGCGTATCCTGGTCAAGAGCTTGCTGGCCAGCCCCGAGATCGCTCGCGAACTGCCGCTCGATAACCTGTTGTTGATGGGCGGCGCGATTTGTACATCGAGCCCCTGGGACGATGTGTCGGCGCCGCTCAAGGGGCGGTTGATCAACTGCCACTCCAGCAAGGACTGGGCGTTGGCCATGAAACCCGATACCGAGCGTTGCATTGGCCGCTATGCGATTGACGTAACGCCTGCGCTCAAGGCCAAGGTCACCAATGTGCACCTGGCCAGCTTCGATCATGCCGCCTATTGGCCGCAGTTGAAGACGGTGGTGCAGTACACCGATTTGCTGCAGGAGCGGCGCGGCATGATCCGTGTGGACTCACGCAGCAGTGAAGTGCGTTTTGCCGAAGCGGACGTGGACCTGTACCCGGCATTGGTGCAAGCGCGGCCGGAGGAACTGAAGTTTCTTGCTGAACTGATGGCGCAAAAGCGCAGTGCCGCGATTGATGCCAGTGTGCGCGAGCCGTTGAAACTGGCCATTGAATTGCAGCGCATGGGCGGTGATAGCTTTATGAACCTGGCCCGCGGCCATGGCGTGGGCTATCGCCAGATTGCCGAAGATGTGGCGCAACGCCTGGGCATCAAGTTCGACCAACCACTTGAGCACGTGGCGCTGGCAGAGATCGAAGGGCAGGTCGCAGAAACACTGATCGAGCAATATAAGGACAAACTCAGTCGCGCTGATCGCCAGGCGTTCGAGGCCGAGCTCAAGGCGGCTGCACAGAAAGAGCAGGGGCTGTTCAACCGTTTCGATCTGGGGCGTTCGGCCACCACCGCCTTGAGCGGCACGGCGTTGGCCGGGCTGACCGGGTTTATCCTGCGGCGCGGTGCGGCCACGGCGATTCCGGTGGTGGGCCAGGCGCTGGCTGCGGCGATGTTGCTGGTCAGCGGGGTGCGAGCGTTTTCCGGCCCGGCATATTCGATCACCACCCTGGCGGTACTGGTGATCGGCGTGATTCGCCAGCGCATGGAGCGCGAGGCGCTTAACCAGGAACTGGAGCTGGTGGTGCAAGTGGTGGAAGCGTTTGACCTGCCGCGAGACACGGTGATGCGCACGATCGCGTCCGACTGATAAGCTGCTGCCCAAGTCTTGTGTATTTGCCTGGAATACCGCGTGAAATTCAGCCTGCCGAAAATCGCTACCGCCCCGTTCTGCCCGCCGGAAGTGGCCGGCTCTGTCGCTGTTGATCCCAAGGCCTCGTTTTTTAAACGGGTGCTGATGTTCGCTGGCCCCGGCCTGTTGATCTCCATCGGCTACATGGACCCCGGCAACTGGGCAACGGCCATTGAAGCCGGTTCACGCTACGGCTACAGCCTGTTGTTTGTGGTGCTGCTGGCCAGCCTGGCGGGGATGGCGGTGCAGTGCCTGTGTTCACGGCTGGGTATCGCCACTGGCAAGGACCTGGCGCAACTGTGCCGTGAGCGCTACAGCCAGCGCTCTGCTCGTACCCACTGGGTGTTGGCGGAAATCTCCATCATCGCCACAGACCTTGCCGAAGTGCTCGGCTGCGCCCTGGCGTTTCACCTGTTGCTGGGCGTGTCGCTGACCACCGGCATTGTTATCACTGCTTTCGATACGCTGTTGATCCTGGCCCTGCAAAATCGTGGTTTTCGCCGCCTGGAAGCGATCATGCTGGCGCTGGTCGCCACCATCGGCGTGTGCTTTTTCATCGAACTGGTGCTGATCAAACCCTACTGGCCCGACGTGCTCAGTGGCTTCACTCCGTCACTGTCGGCTATCAGCGATGCGGCGCCGTTGTACTTGGCCATCGGTATTCTCGGCGCGACGGTCATGCCTCATAACCTCTACCTGCACACCTCCATCGTGCAGACCCGCCTGATCGGCAAGGACCTGGCGAGCAAACAGGACGCGGTCAAGCTGGCGCGTATCGACACCATCGGCTCCCTGGCCTTGGCGCTGTTGGTCAACGGCGCCATCCTGGTGCTGGCGGCTGCAGCCTTCTACAAGACCGGCCATACCGATGTGGTGGAGATCCAGGACGCCTATCACCTGCTCGATCCCTTGGTCGGCGGTGCTTTCGCCAGCATTCTGTTCGGTATCGCCTTGCTGGCTTCGGGTCAGAGTTCGACCTTTACCGGCACCATTGCCGGCCAAGTGATCATGGAGGGTTACCTCAACCTGCGCATACCCTGCTGGCAGCGCCGCCTGATTACCCGTGGGCTGGCGCTGATCCCGGCGTTTCTGGGCGTATGGCTGATGGGTGATGATGCCATCGGCAAGCTGCTGATTCTCAGCCAGGTGGTCCTGAGCCTGCAGTTGCCCTTTGCGCTGTACCCGCTGATCCGCATGACCGGCGACAAGCAATTGATGGGGCCATTCGTCAACCGGCTACCCACGCGGCTGCTGGCGTGGTTTTTGTTCGCGGTGATCAGTGGGGCGAATGCGTGGTTGATCGGGCAGTGGGTGTTCTGAGCCAGGGTTGAGTCAGTGCTCTTTTTCTCAACCCGGCCTTCGAACAGTTTGCGCTCCGTCAGGGGGCGGTCACACTCACCGATCCCAATACGGCACCGTCCCAAAACACTCCACGAAATAGTCGATCACCGTGCGCACCTTCAATGAGAGCCTGCGGCTGCCCGGCCACAACGCGGCGATCTGTTGGGGCTCCAGGGTTGTCGCGACCTCATACTCACTCAGCACCGCCTGCAAGGTGCCGGCGCGCAGGCTTTCGCCAATCAGCCAGGACGGAAACACCACCAGGCCCAGGCCTTGTTCGGCGGCGTGGGTGAGTGTGTCGGCGTGGTTGCCAGTGATGGGGCCGCTGACGCTGTAGGGGGTCCAATCGCCTTGGCCGCGGCGGAAGAACCAGCGCTGCTGACCGGTGATGCCTTTGTAGGCCAGGCAGTGGTGGTGAGCCAGTTCGTCGGGGTGGCGCGGCGTGCCATGCTGGGCCAGGTAGGCGGGGCTGGCTGCGATGCGAAAGCGTTGCGGCGCGAAGATGCGCGCCTGCATGCCCGAGTCATTGAGCACGCCGATACGAAACAGCAGGTCGGTGCCGTCTTGCAGCGGGTCGACGAAGGTGTCGGTCTGCTGGATATCCAGTTGCAGCTTCGGGTAGCGCCGGCACAGCCCTCCCAGCCAGGGTGAAAGGTGACGCTGGCCGAACGCCATGGGCGCGTTGATGCGCACCAGGCCGCTGGGTTCGTTGTCTTGCTCCTGCAGGGCCTGGTTAGCCGTCTCCAACTGCTCGAGTAGCAAGCGTGCGTGACGGCCCAGCAGGCGGCCGGCTTCGGTGGGGCTGACGGCACGCGTATGGCGGTAGAGCAATTGCTGGCCGACGACCTGTTCCATCAGTTGAATCTGCCGCGAAATGGAGGAGGGCGCCAGGCTTTCGCGGCGGGCCACTTCGGAAAAGCTGCCCTGGTCCAGCACGGCCACAAACAGGCGTAGCGCCTTGAAACTCAGTTCATTCAAGCCCTGCATCGTCTCTCCAGGCTGTGCGTTTTGCGCAAAGGTGTTGTCCGCATACTCCCATTTATCGCACAGTACGGCCACCGGATAATGCGCGCCATGTTTTTCCTTTCTTGATACACGGGTGATGTATGCAGGCACGTTCTACCGAAGGCCTGGCGCAGGCCAGGCCGAGCAATAACCTTCTACGGCTGCTGCTGTTGCCGTTGGTGATTCTGGCGGGCATGGGTCTGTCGGTGGAGGCCGGGTTGCTCGGGCCATTGGGCGCGCAGGTCGGGCATTTGTGGGCGACGTTGAGCATCTTTGGCGTTGGCACGGCGATTCTGTTTTTACTGCTGCTGTTCAGCGGCCCGCAAAAGGGTCCAGCATTCACGCAACTGCCACGCTGGCAGCTGATCGGCGGGTTTCTGGGGCCGATGTACGTGGTGGTGTTGACCCTGGCCACACCGCACATTGGCATCGCGATGACCATGATCGCGATCCTCTCGGGCCAGGTGGGCAAGAGTGTGTTGATCGACCACTTCGGCTGGTTCGGCACGGCGCGCAAACGGGTCAATGGCGAGCGCTGGATCGCGTTGGCGTTGATTGTGGCGGCTCTGGTTCTGATTGCACGAGGTTAAGACGATGAATCTGTTTATGTTGTTGGTGGTGGTGATTGCAGCGGGGGCGGTGCTGAGTGTGCAGGCCGCTATCAATGGGCGTCTGGGCCAGACGGTGGGGGTATTGCGCAGCAGTCTGTTGACCTTCGCGGTGGGCGCGCTGACCACGGCGCTGTTGATATTTTTCTTCGAACCGGCCCAGGCCGTCAGCCTGCTGGAGGTGCCAAAGTGGCAATTGACCGGTGCCCTGTTTGGCGTGGTGTACATGATGGTGATGGTCGGCGCAGTGCCTGTGGTCGGCACAGCCGTCGCCACGGTGGCGGTGATTGTCGGGCAACTGGGCATGGGCATGCTGATCGACAACTTTGGCTGGCTGGGCAACCCGGCGATCGAGCTGTCGGGCAGCCGTATCCTCGCCATGCTATTGCTTGCCCTGGCGTTGGTGTTCATGTACCGCAGTAATAGCCGCCGGGCCGACTGACGGCGCTGAACCATGCTTGCTTGCCCAGGGTCACTGCTTAAGGTGCGGCGCTCGCCGCATCGGACGACCATGAAAAAGGAGTCTGACCATGCCAGATCAAACCTGTGCTTGCCCTCACTGCAAATGTGTATTGGGCGCTGACGCAATAATGAAAGACGGCAAGGGCTATTGCTGCCAGGGCTGTGCCGAGCACCATGCTCATGGTGAACCCTGCGCGGCGGCGACGGGTTGCGAATGCGCCAAGTCAGCCCACGGTTGACAGGATTGACCTGCAGGCCCGGCCACCCGGTGCCTGCAGGATGAGTAAAAACAGTTCGTTTGCCGGCGACCAGTCTTTACCATGGTCACCCGACCCGATTGATGTGTACCCGCCATGGCCCTGGCCGCGCCCCCCGACCTCAGTGATCACGCCGTTCCCGTGCAGCCTTTGGCGCGTACCTACCCGCGTGGGTTGTACGTAGAGCCGCACAGTCACGATTGGGGCCAGTTGCTCTACGCGATGAGCGGTGTGATGTGGGTCGAGACGCCCCGCGAAGCGCTGGTGGTGCCGCCCCAGCGTGCGGTGTGGTTGCCGCCGGGGGTGGAGCACGGGATCCGTGTGGTCTCCGATTTGCAGATGCGCAATATCTACCTGCGCCCGGCGTTGGCAGCGACCCTGGACAGCCAGGTGCAGGTCATAGAAGTGGGCCGCTTGTTGCGTGAGTTGATCGTGACATTGGTGGAGCAGGGCGATCACGGCGATGCGGCCTATTACGAAGCTGTCGTAGGCCTGGCCCTGTTGGAGTTGCAACGCGCACGGCGCTCGTCTATTCGCATCGCCATGCCGGTGGCGGCTGATCGTCGGCTGATCAATGCGTGCCAGGCCGTCATGGCGTCGCCCTCCCTGGACATCCCGTTCGAGCAGCACGCCGAGGCGGCGGGCGCCAGCGTGCGCACCCTGGCGCGGTTGTTCCAGCAGCATCTGGGCATGGGGTTTGCCCAGTGGCGCCGTCAGGTGCAGTTGGCTACGGCGGCGGCGGAGTTGATCCAGGGCCAGTCGGTAAGCGGTATAGCGCGCACCCTGGGCTATTCGCCCAGTAGCTTCAGTGACATGTTCCGACGTGAACTGGGAGTATCGCCGTCGCAGTACAGGGGATGGCCGAAATCCTGAAGCACTTGGCCGATACCCACGGTAGACGCGCCCTAGACTGAGCCCATCAATCAACCGGGCGCAGCATCCATGAGCTATTTGATTTCCTTGGCCATCGGCCTGTTTGTCGGCGTGATCTACGGCGCGCTGGACTTCCGCTCGCCTGCACCGCCCGCTATCGCACTGGTGGGCCTGATGGGCATGCTGCTCGGCGAAAAGCTCTGGCCCATGGCGCGGCAGTTGGTCAGTGGTTGGTTGTCCTGATCCCTTTTTCCTTCCACGGATGCCCTCTATGAACGCACTGCAATTTACCGACACCGGCGACCTCGCCCACCTGCGCCTGCTGGAGGTGCCCATGCCGGTACCGTCTGCCGGCGAAGTGCTGGTCAAGGTCAACGCGGCGGGCCTGAACCCCAGCGACGTCAAAAACGTGCTTGGCCGTTTCCCCTACACCACGCTGCCACGCATCCCTGGGCGTGACTTCGCAGGCGTGGTGGTGGAAGGCCCACAGGCATTGCTCGGCCAGGAGGTCTGGGGCACCGGTCGTGACCTGGGTTTTTTCGCTGACGGTTCCCATGCCCAATACCTGCGCGTGTCAGCCAAGGGCGTGGCGTACAAACCTACGCACTTGAGCTTTGCCCAGGCGGCCAGCCTCGGTGTGCCCTATACCACCGCCTGGGATGCCCTGGAGCGCAGCGGCGTTGGCAAGGGCACGCGCTTGCTGGTGGTCGGCGCCAACGGCGCGGTCGGCAGTGCGGCTTTGGCGCTGGCGAAGATACGCGGTGCGCAGGTATTGGCGGCCGTGCGCAAGGCCGATCAGCTCGAGATGTTGCAGGCCCAAGGGCTGGAGGCGATTGCCTTGGGCAAGCCGGAGGAATTGGGCGCGCAAGTGCAGGCCGTGTTCAAGGGCGGCGCCGACGTGATCTTTGACACTACCGGTTTCTGGCTGCCTGCCGCGGTGGCGGGGCTGGCACCGTTCGGCCGCATCGCCATCATCGCCGCACCGGTTGACGGCCATGTGCAGTTACCGGCCCTGGCGCTGTACCGTAAGGGCGGGTCGGTGGTGGGGATCAACTCTTTGCTCTATAGCTGCGAACAATGCGCGGTGATGCTGGAGGCGTTTGGGCGCTTCTTTGATGAAGGCCTGTTGCCGCTGCCTACAGGGTTGCGTGAAGTGGCGTTGGCGGAGGGTGTTCAGTGCTATGCAGAAGTGAACAACGGCAGCCCAGACAAAATCATCTTCCTGCCGTGATGGATAGAAATGTGGGAGCGGGCTTGCTGTGGCGAGGGAGCTTGCTCCCGCTCGACAGCGCAGCTGGAGCCGGCTTTTTTGGGGGCGCTACGCACCCCAGCGCAAGCAAGCTTGCTCGCCACAGCAAGCCCGCTCCCACAGAGTTGATCTTTATTCGGCTTCGGGAACGCCTTTTTCCCACGCCGACCAGTTCTTCACAATCGCTTGGACCAACGGGTTGCCCGTGCGGTACAGGTTTTCCAGCGCCGGTACAAACCCACCCTGGTCCGCATACTTGAGCAGGTTGTCCACTTCGCTGTAGCCAGGGTAAGGCCGGTCAAAGTCGGAACCTGCGCGCACCACGGCCAGACGCTGGATATCCACCAAGCCTTCGCGGCTGGCGCGCAGCAGCGCTTCGTAGGTGGAGTTGTCTTCCTGTTGGGTGGTGCAGTATTCGCCTTTGTTGTCGGTGAGCAACTTGGTCCAGACTTCGGCACGTTCGCTCAACCGGGTACCGGAAAACCAGGTGTTGCCCGCCAGGGTGTCGCAGCGGGTGACTTGCGGCGGCTGGTTGGCCGGGGCGGCGGGGTAGTGTTTGCGCCAAGCGGCGGACTCTGTGCTTTCTGTCAGCTCCACCTTGTGCGACAAGGCAAACGCCTTGGCTTGCAGCTTTTGGTTGAGCTCAAACACCTCGGTCTTGTAGTCCAACGGTGGTTTTTCGTTGGGGCCCTTGGTGTTGATCCCGATATAGCCCGTCGGCCAGTCCTTGGGTGCATCCCGTGAATCCAGCTCCCACTGCGTGCCGAACTCCACCAGGTAATGAGCCCAGGCGGCGGTGCCGATGGTGCCGTGCTTGGGGCTGATACCGGCGATTCCGGCGATCAGGAAGTAACTCTGGCGCAGGTCGAACTTAGGCGACAAGGCCAGGGCCAGGGTAGACGCGGCAGCGTTGGTCTGGCCCATGCCGGTCACCAGCAGGCACACGTCTTGGGTGTTGCAGCGAATCACGGGATATTCGGCGGACAAGCCCGGAACGCGTACTTCTTGTTTAAGCTCGAGGCGGTCGATCCAGGTTTGCGCCTCGGGGGCGAACATGGTGATCAGCATCACCTTGGGTTTGATCGGTGGCGGGTTATCCGCCAGCACCACGTGAGGCAATAGGGCCAGGCCGACGGCCAGCGAGACACGGGTCAATGCGTTCATCTACAGCTCCTTGATCAGAATTGATAGCCCACGCCAGCGTAGTAACCCCAGCCGTCTGAGCGTGCGCGGAAGTTGCCTTCGCCGAAATTCAACTCGCTGCCATCCTCCCAGTTGCCGCCGTTGTGAAAGTAACGGCCGACCAGGGTAAAGCGCAGGTGGGTAAACGAGTACAGCAATACGTTGGTGGCCACCAGGGAGTTGGCGGTGCGCGCCGGGTTGTCCTTGTGCAGGTCCGAGCCGAAATCGTAGTTGGTGAAACCGATGTAGGTCAGCGAGGCGCCGTTGTCGAACTTGCCAATGGGCACGATGTAATTCATCTGCGCTCGGTAGCCGTCCCAGGAATACTCATTGCTGGCGCCGTAGTTTTCCCACTGGTAGCGCCCGTAGAAATTGGCCGACAGGTTGACCCGCGAGTGGGTGTCGATATCGGTGCCCAGGCCGCTGTACAGGGTGTTGGCGCGGTTTTCCTTGCGGCTGCCGTGGTCATAGATCCAGTCAAAGGCCACATACCATTCCTTGAATGGGCCAATTGCCAGGCTGCGTCCTGCGAGGTAGTCGATGGAGATCCGCGGTTCATGCTCCATGAACACCGGCGAGCCATGGTCCCACACACCTTTGTCATTACTGTTACCGATGGTGAGGATCTTCGGCACATCGATATAGCCGTACAACTCAAAGGGGCCCTTGCGCCCGAAGTACTCGTATTCCAGGTAGACGTCATCTTGAGGCTTGGGGCCAAAACTGATGTCTTTGCTGCCAATCAGCGTGAGGTCCTGGTTAAACCACTCGGACAGATACACGCCTTTTTTCGCCGGGGGGTTGGCTTCAGGGCTGAGGGTTTCGCCCTGTGCTGAGTCATCCACGGGCTTTTCCTGCGCCAAAATGGGTGCACTGAGTACTCCCGTAACGGCAGCCAGTAGCAACGAAACGCCAAGACCAGCACGAGGCTTTGAGGTGGGGTGCATTGAAAGTCCTTATTCTTACGCGGTTTAAACCCGATTCGACGGGGAGGAGTGAACTTGGCGGTCAAGTTCGTTCCGCAAACGTTTGCACAGGTTGTACCAACTTGGGTCAATGGCTTGAACTATCTAGAAAAAGGAGCAATTAGCCGACGCTTTGGTCAGGAAAGCAGTGGGATTTCTGTCATCCTGATGCGTCACCCCTGTGGAGGAATCTGATGTTCGAACACTACCTGCGTGCCTGGGAGCTGAGTGCCGATGGAGAGCCTATCGTCACACCCGGCAGCCACCTGTTGCCGGTCCGCTGGAAGGGCGTGCCGGCGATGTTGAAAATTGCTCATACCCCTGAGGAAAAACTCGGCGGCCGCCTGCTGAGTTGGTGGGCCGGGGACGGCGCGGCACGGGTGTTCGCCCATGACCACACTGCAGTGTTAATGGAACGCGCCACGGGCCCAGGTTCCTTGATGCGCATGGCCCTCAATGGTCAGGACGACGAAGCCAGCCAGATCGCCTGCGCAACCCTGGCCCGGCTGCATGCGCCTCGTGTGTCGCCGCCCGAAGGGTTGGTTGGGCTGGATGAGTGGTTCAGATCCTTGTGGCACGCCGCCGAACAGGAGGGCGGTGCCTTACGCGACTGCGCGGCGACGGCCCGGACATTGCTGGCTGCGCAACAGGAGGTTGTGGTACTGCACGGTGATTGCCATCACGACAATATCCTCGACTTTGGCCCTCGTGGCTGGCTGGCGATCGATCCAAAGCGGGTGATGGGCGAGCGCGGTTACGATTACGCTAATCTGATCTGCAATCCGGACTTGCCGACCAGTAGCGATCCACTGCGTTTCCGCCGCCAGGTTGGGGTTATCGCCCTGGCGGCCGGCCTCTCACGTCCGCGTTTGTTGCAATGGGTGGTGGCTCATGCCGGGTTGTCTGCCGCCTGGTTTCTGGAAGACCAGGAGCGCGAGCGTGCCATGATTGAGTTGCAGGTTGCCCGTCTGGCACAGCAGGCACTGGCTCAAGGGGCGGGCGAGTAAGGCGGCGGGTGATGGGTAACCGGCGTGAATAATTGAAGTGCGGCCTGCCGCCGGTACTCACTCGGCGTCTGGTGCATTTCGATACGAAAGTGGCGATTAAAATTCGACAGGTTGGCGTAGCCCACCTCAAAGCAGATGTCCGCCACTGACATTTGGCTGTGCAACAGCAAGCGGCAGGCACGCTGCACGCGGAACTTGCGCATCAGGTCGATAAAGCCGTGGCCGGTGTTGCGCTTGAAAAACCGCGAAAAGCCGGGTTCGCTCATGTCCAGTTGCCGGGCGATGTCCGACAGGCGTACATCGCCGGTCAGTTCCCGCATCAGGTAGTCAAGCGCCTTGTTGATACGTTCGGCGCTGCGCGCATCCAGCGTCGGTGCATAGCACGGGCTGGCCAGGGTATTGGCCTGTGCAGGCGGTGCGTTCTTCAGGGTGTCGAGCAATTGCAGGAACAGGGCCAGGCGTTGCAGCCCCTGGGCGCAGCCGATGGCCTCCATCAGCCGTGCCGCGCTCGTTGCGGTCTCGCCGGTGAATTCGAGGCCCCGTCGCGCCCGTGCAAACAATGACTGTAAATCACCGAGCTCAGGCAGGGTGGTGCGCAGAGCGAGCAGGGCAGCGCCGTCGAATTGCAGCACCACATCACGCCCGTGCAGGTATTCGCCCGGGGCCAGGTCGCCGATCCAGTCGTGGGGCAGGCCAGGGCCGATCAGTGCGACATGCCCTGCGCTGAACGCACCGATATAGTCGCCCGCCACCAGCTTGCCGCTGCCTTGGCGGATCAGGTGGATTTCGAATTCAGGATGGTGGTTCCAGCGTGCCAGTTCATAGGGATAGTCATGTTCGAACCAGCGAAAACCATGTTCCGGTTCGGTCAGGATCACCTCAAGCTCGGCAGGGCGATGCTCGAACAGGGTGGCGGGGCTGACGGGCATGGTGCTGCCTCTTGTGGCGGTGCAATTTTCCCAAAATACCCGCACTGGCAATCGCTGCGCTAGCCCCGGTTTCGCCCGAGACTGATACTTTTTTGATCCTGTGCCTCAGGTTAAAAAAGTATCAGCCGCGCATTCGCCAGCCGTTTGTGAGGCGGCAGGCCAAGCTGCTGTAATCGAGGCTCAACAACAAAGGTCGGCTAGCTGTTCTCGGCGGTGTTCACCGGCTACCGGCAATAACCTTTACAGGACCCCCCATGAAACGACTCGAAGGCAAAAGCGCGCTGATCACTGGATCGGCGCGAGGCATTGGCCGTGCGTTCGCCCAGGCCTACATCGCTGAAGGCGCCACCGTGGCCATCGCCGACATCAACCTGCAACAGGCCCAGGCCACCGCCGCCGAACTGGGGCCCCAGGCTTACGCCGTGGCGATGGACGTCACCGACCAGGCCTCCATCGACGCGGCGATCGCCACGGTGGTGAGCCACGCCGGCAAGCTCGATATCCTGATCAACAACGCCGCCCTGTTCGACCTGGCCCCCATCATCGACATCACCCGCGACGGCTTTGAACGGCTGTTCTCGATCAATGTCGCCGGCACCCTGTTCACTCTGCAGGCCGCAGCCCGACAGATGATCAGCCAAGGGCATGGCGGCAAGATCATCAACATGGCCAGCCAGGCCGGGCGGCGGGGCGAGCCGTTGGTGGCGGTCTATTGCGCGACCAAGGCGGCGGTGATCAGCCTGACGCAATCGGCGGGCTTGAACCTGATCAAGCAGGGCATCAACGTCAATGCCATCGCCCCCGGTGTGGTGGACGGCGAGCATTGGGATGGGGTGGATGCGCTGTTCGCCAGGCATGAAGGGCTGGCGCCTGGCGAGAAGAAAAAGCGCGTAGGGGATGAGGTGCCGTTTGGGCGGATGGGCACAGCTGAAGACCTGACTGGCATGGCGATCTTCCTGGCGTCGACGGACGCCGACTATGTGGTGGCCCAGACCTATAACGTTGATGGCGGCAATTGGCTGAACTAGCGGTTGACGCTGACCCAACTGTGGGAGCTGGCTTGCCTGCGATAGCGTTGGTGGATTCACTCCCGTCATTGCAGGCGAGCCAGCTCCCACCTTTGAACTTCAGCGTGCTTGAGAATAGGGTAAGTCAGCAACGCATCGATCCCCGCAGTAAACTGTCCCATACATCAAGATTTTTACGCTCGCCCGGAGGCGGTCGTACGTGCAGACCACTCGAGAACGACCATGAGCCTTTCGAAAGCCGCCATCGCTTCATTCGACGTCGACGCCCAGAAGAGCTTCACGCCTTTGTGTCCCAACGAGTTGCCAGTGGCCGGTGGCGACGGCATTGGTGCCGAACTCAATTACATGGCCAGTCTCGCCGGCCACCGCATCGGCAGCAAGGACGCCCACACCCCCCAGGCACCCTGGGTCGTCGCGCAGCACAGCGAGATGTTGCAACCCACCGGCCTGGCCCATGCCGATGTGACTTGGGTCAGCCACTGCGTGCCGGGTACCGAAGGGTTCACCCTGCTCGATGAATTGCCCACGCCCTATGACTACGACTACTTCATCTGGAAAGGTGTCGAGCCCGACCTGCACCCCTACGGCGCCTGTTACCACGACCTGCACGACAAACTGTCCACCGGCGTCATCGAGTACCTCAAGGCCCACGGCGTGGCCCGCGTAATCGTCGGCGGCCTGGCCCTGGACTACTGCGTCAAGACCACCGCGTTGCAATTGCTCAAGGCCGGCTTGCAAGTGATCCTGCATTTGCCGGCGTGCCGAGGCATCAGCGAGGAGGGCGGTGTACAGGCTGTCGACGAATTGCTCAAGGCTGGTGCACACATCAGTCGCACCCGCGAAGAACTGGCCCTGATTGCGCAGGGCTAAGCCTCAACGCTCAATCGACCGACTCCACCGCGCATTCCACTGCGGCCGTGCCTGGTTGACCTGGTCCCAATCAATCGAAATGGCCGTTTGCAGATAACCCTGCATGGCCTCTACCCGCGCACGGGTTTTGTCGGTGGTGGGGGTGGTCGGGTTCGACGGGATCTGGTCACCTTCTTCCAACGCTGGCGCCTGGGCCTGGGCGGTCAGCAAGAACGCTGCGAGCTTTTGCGCCAGTTCCGGCTGGTCATTGCGGGCGATCACGCATTCGGCCACGTTGAGCACCACCGCACCTTCTTTGGGTTGCGCGTACTCCATCGGTATGCCGAGCAGCTTTTGCGTGGCGACCTGGGTCGGGGTCAGGGGGAAGATCGCGGCCTCGTCGGTTTGCACCATCTCGGAGATCTTCGCCGAGCTGGCGATGTATTCCAGCACGTTGGGGCCCACGGTCGTAGGCCAGGCCTTGAAGCCCGGTTCCACATTGGTTTCATCGCCACCCTGGATGCGGTTGAACATCAGGAAACCATGCAGGCCGAAGGTGGAGGAGGCCAGGGACTGGAACACCACTTTGTCCTTGAAGCGCGGGTCGGCCAGGTCCATCCATGAGGTGGGCGCGGCCCAGCCTTTGTCTTTGAACATCTTGGCGTTGTAGCCCAGGCCGGTGACGCCCAGGGTCACGGCCACGGCTTCGTCCTTGATTCGGGCCTTGGCCGGGATCTGTTCCAGTGGCGGGCTCGGCGCGAGCTTGTCGCACAGGCCCATGGAGATGGCGCGGTACATGATGCCGTCGTCGAGGAACATCACATGCATCTGCGGGTTGGCCTGGTTGGCCTGGACCTTGGCAAGGATGTCCGAGGAGGTGCCGGGTACGATGACGACCTTGACGTTATTGGCCTTTTCGAAGGCGGGCAGCACCTTGTCGGCGTACACCCGTTCCATGGTGCCGCCGTTCATGCCCAAGTACAGCGTAGGGGCGGCATGGGCCGTGCCGGTGAGCAAGGCGATGGACAAGCAGGACAACACGAGACGTGATTGCATGGGTTTTTCCTCTCAGGCTTGGAAACGACGGATGGAAAACGCTTCGATGGGTTGGCGGCTGGCGCCGTCGCAGACGATCTCTGCCAGGGCTTCACCAACTGCGGGGCCGAGCTGGAACCCGGCGCCGGCAAAGCCGAAGCCGTGGAGCAGGCCGGATTGGGTACTGCTGGGGCCGATCACCGGTTCGTGGTCAGGCAGGTAACCTTCGGTGCCACTCCAGGTGCGAATGGCCTGGGCTCCCTGGAGAAACGGGTAGAGTTCGCCGGCATTGCGCAGGATCTCCAGCACCGCCGCCTGCCCCGGCCGGGCCTGCTGTGGGCCCAAGGCAAAGCCGCGCCCGCCGCCGAGAATGCAATTGCCACGGGCGACTTGCCGAGCATAGATGCCGCCGCCCTCGACGCCGGTGCTGACGGTCATCACTCCCGGCAGTGGCTCGGTGACCAGCATTGCCGGGTGCGCCGAGATAATCGGCACCGGCTCGCCCAATTGCGCGGCGACCTTGCCGGCCCAGGCGCCGCCGCAGTTGAGCAGCCAGGGCGCTTGCAAGTGCAGGCCGTTGGCGCAGTGCACCTGGAACAGTCGGCTGTCGTGCTCGATGCGGATCACCTCGGCTTGCTCGTACACCGCAGCGCCGTGGCGTTGGGCGGCACGGGCAAAGGCTGGGGACACCAGTCGCGGGTTGGCATGCCCATCATCCGGGCACAACGAGGCGCCCACTGCCACGTCGCCCACCCAGGGAAAACGCTTGCGCAACTCGCTGCGGTCCAACAGCTGCAAGCCCAGGCCAAAGCCTCGTGTCTGATCGGCGTAGGCTTGCAGGGCGGAAAAATCCCCGGGGCTGCGCGCCAGCTTCAAATGCCCGGAGCGCACGTATTCACCCTCAATACCAATCAACCCAGGCAGGTCAGCCCACAGTTGGTGAGCGCGCTGGGACAGCGGTAATTGATGCAAGGGCCGCCCCTGGCGCCGCACGCCGCCGTAATTGACGCCGCTTGAGTGCGAGCCACAAAAATCCCGTTCGACCAGTGCCACCCGCTGGCCTTTTTGCGCGAGCACCAAGGCCGCCGAAGCCCCGACGATGCCCCCCCCCAAGACGATGACGTCGATCATGGCTGTACCTGCACGCCAAACGGCAGCGGCTTGATCGGTGCCTGGCCACGCAAGCGCCCGATCTGTGGGAGGTCGCGGCCGCTGCGCTCTGCCACGATTTCCGCCGCCGCCAACCCGCACATCCGTCCCTGGCAGCGGCCCATGCCAACGCGGCAATGGGCTTTGACCCGGTTGATTTCCCAGTGGCCTTCATCTACCACGGCGCGCATCTCGCCGACGCTGACCTCTTCGCAGCGGCACACGACCAGTTCGTCCGGCGCCTGCGCAGCCCAGTGCTCAGGGAAGGGGAACGCGGTTTCCAGGCCCTGGCGAAAGCGCTGGATACGCGCCAACTGCCGCTCCAGTGTAGCCCGACGGTGCGGGTCGACCGCGACGCCGGTATCTTCCAGCAACGCCAGCGCGGCACATTCGCCGGCCATTTGCGCGGCATCGGCGCCCATGATCCCGGCGCCGTCGCCCGCCAGGTACACCGTGTCGACACTGCTGCGCCCGGCGCTGTCACGTTGCGGCAGCCAGGCGCGATTGAGCGGGTTCCAGGCAAACTCACAGCCGAGCAGATCGGCCAATTGCGTTTCGCTGCGCAGGGCGTGGGCGAAGGCCACCGCATCGCAGGGCAGGGTCTGTTCGCCCCAGCGAATACCACGTACCCGTTGGTCGCCGTCGATCTGCTTGAGCATTGCGCCCTGATACACGGCAATCCCGTGGGCGGTCAGCCAGGCGCGGTAATACATGCCCTTGGCCAGGGTCGCCGGTTGCCTGAGCAGCGCCGGCAAGGCCCGGCATTGGGCGCTCAGCGGCGCACTGTCGAGCACCGCCAGCACGTTAGCACCGGCCCTTGCGTATTGGTAAGCGACTAAATAGAGCAACGGCCCTGAGCCACAAAACACCACGCGTTCGCCAATCGCGCAACCTTGGTACTTCAAGGCGATTTGCGCCGCGCCCAGGCTGTAGACACCGGGCAATGTCCAGCCCGGCACAGGCAGGATGCGGTCGGTGGCGCCGGTGGCGACTATCACCTGCGCGTATTCGAGGCTGTCGGCGCGCCCGTTATTGAGCATGTCCAGGCGACCGTCCTCGGCATTCCATACCAAGGTATCGGGCCGATAGTCGATCAAGGCTGCCAATTCATCCATGGTGCGGTGCACGGCTTGGGCCTTGCGCGCTTCAAACCCGTAGATCTGCCTGGCAGTGCGTTGAAACCCTGGAGGTTGGCGCCGATAAATCTGCCCGCCACCGCGCGGGCTCTCATCCACCAGGCAAGGTGTAATGCCATGGTCGAGCAACGTGCGCGCCGCGCTGATCCCCGCCGGGCCTGCACCCACAATCACCACCGGCTTCATGGCTGGCGCCCCGGGTCACGGCTGATCGCCTGGCCGTCTTCAAGCAGGGTCGAACAGGCGCGCACCCGCCGCCCGTCGGCCAGCCGCACCCAACAATCCTGGCACGCGCCCATCAGGCAAAACCCGGCGCGGCGCTCGGCACTGAAATCGCTGCCGCGCAGGTGCTCGGCACAGGTCAGCATGGCGGTCAGCAGGGTGTCGCCGAGCAACCCCGTGGCGGGTTGGCCGTCGAGGGTGAAGGCCAGGGCAGGGCGTTGGGTTTCGCTCAGTCGCTTGAACAAGGCCATCAGTGTTTCCCCACCAGCACGCGGTCCAGGCCGTAGACCCGGTCGAGCACAATCATGGTCGCTGCCGTCAGTGCGATGACCAGCGCCGACACGGCCGCCATCATCGGGTCGATGGACTCGGTGGCGTACACATACATGCGCACCGGCAAGGTTTGCGTGGCCGGCGAGCTGACGAAAATCGACAGGGTCACTTCATCGAAACTGTTGATGAACGCCAGCAACCACCCACCGGCCACGCCAGGCAAAATCATTGGCAGGGTGATCTGCCGGAACAGCGTAAAGCGCCCGGCCCCGAGTGATTCGGCGGCCTGCTCGGCACTGCGATCAATGCCGATGGCCGCCGCCAATACCAGGCGCAACACGTAGGGGGTGATGATCACCACGTGCGCAAGCATCAGCCAGGTAAAGCTGCCGTTTACGCCCATCAGCGCAAACAGGCGCAGCATGGCCACCCCCAGCACCAAGTGCGGAATGATGATGGGCGACAGGAACAGCGCGCTGAAGAAATCGCGCCCCGGGAACGAATAGCGACTGATCGCCAGGGCCGCCGGCACCGCAATCAGGGTCGCCAGGGTGGCGGCGGTGAAGGCCAGGATCAGGCTGTTGTAGAACGCCTGGATAAAGTCAGCGCGTTCGAACACTGCGCGAAACCAGCGCAGGGAGAAGCCCGACGTGGGCAGGCTCAAAGTGTTCTCTGGCGTGAACGCCACCAGGCACACCACCACCAGCGGCGCCATCATGAACAGCACCACCACCGCATGAAAACCGAGGGCCAAAGGACCGTTTCTGGACATGTGCTTAAACCCCCAGGGACTTTTTGTAGCGGCCTTCGACCATGCGGTTCCAGCTCAGCATGATCAGCAGATTGACCAACAGCAGCGCCACCGCGAGGGTCGCGCCCATGGGCCAGTTGAGTTCCGAGAGGTACTGGTCGTACACCACGGTGGCGACCATCTTCAGGCGCCGCCCGCCCAGCAGGCCGGGGATCGCAAAGGAACTGGCGGCCAGGCCGAACACGATCAAGGTGCCGGACAGCACACCGGGCATCACTTGGGGCAGCACGATCTTGCGCATCACCGTGACTTGGCTGGCGCCCAGGGACAACGCCGCCTGTTCGGCCGACGGATCGAGCTTTTGCAGGGAGGTCCACACCGGGATGATCATGAACGGCAGCATCACGTGCACCAAGGCAATGATCACGGCGAACGGCGTATAGAGAAGCTTCATCGGGCGCCCGCCGAGGGCCTGGATCACCTGGTTGACCAGGCCGTCGGCGCCGAGCAGCAGGCTCCAGCCAAACGCACGTACCACCACTGAAATCAGCAGAGGTGTGAGGATCACTATCAGGAAAATCGAGCGCCACGGCGTGCCCATGCGGCTGAGGATGTAAGCCTCCGGCACGCCGATCACCACGCACAGTAGCGTCACCAGGGCACTGATCCAGAACGTGCGCCAGAAAATCTCGTAGAAGTAGGCGTCGCTCAACAGCGCCCAGTAATGGGCCAGGGTCCACTCATCGGCCTTTACGCCTACTTGGTAGTCGAACACATTGAACGACAGCACCAGGGTCAAGCCCAGCGGCACGATCAGCAGCCCGGCAAACAGCACCAGCGCTGGCAGCGAGAGCAGGTAACCGCGACTCATGGGTGCACCTCATCGGCGGCCAGTACCCGCAGCAAATCGGCCTGCCATTGCAGGCCCACTGCCGCGCCGCTAGCCAAAGGTGCGCTGCCGTCGTTACTGCGCACCACGGTGATTTCGCCCAGGGCGGTCTGGACGCGGTACAGCCATTGGCTGCCGAAAAAGTAGCGGTCCAGCACTTTGCCTTGCACGCGCCCGGTGCCAGGGTCCACCAGTTGGATTTTTTCCGGGCGCAGGCTCAGGGTCAGCTTGCCTGCGCTGCCGTCGTGGCGTACTTGGGGGGCGCCGAGCGCGTCGTAGTCGCCAGCCAGCAGGTTGGCCTTGCCGACGAAGTCTGAGATAAACCGCGTGCGCGGGTGCTCATAGAGCTTGTACGGCGCATCGATCTGAGTCACACGCCCGGCCTGCATTACCACCACGCGGTCGCTGATGGACAGGGCTTCGGCCTGGTCATGGGTGACCATCAGGGTGGTGATGCCCACCGCGCACTGGATACGACGGATTTCAAATTGCATCTCTTCGCGCAGGTTGGCGTCGAGGTTGGATAGCGGCTCATCGAGCAACAACACCGGCGGTTCGATCACTAGCGCACGGGCCAGGGCCACGCGCTGGCGCTGGCCGCCGGACAGCTCACGAGGGTAGCGTTGCGCATGTTGGGCCAGGCGCACCAGCTCCAGCACGGTATTGACGCGGGTGGCGATATCGGCCGCAGGCACCTTGCGCATCTTCAGGCCGAAGGCCACGTTGTCGCGCACACTCATATGCGGGAACAGCGCGTAGCTCTGGAACACCACGCCCAGGCCACGGCTGGCGGGCTTGGCGTGGGTAATGTCGCGACCGTCGAGCAGGATCTGGCCGCCGCTCACGTCGACGAAACCGGCGATCATTTGTAGGGTGGTGGTCTTGCCACAGCCTGAAGGGCCGAGCAGGGAAACGAACTCGCCTTGTTCCACCGCCAGATCAGTGGCGACCACCGCATCGACGGCGCCATAGCGTTTGCTCAAGGCTTTGAGTTGGAGAAATGCCATGTTTGCGTTCCACCTTTATTCAGTCGCGTCTAAACGCGCTTTCTTGTTTTGGGCAGATGCGAAAAGTGCGGTGCCGGTGCGTTGGCGCTCGATCTCAAGTCGGCTGCCGGTTGTTGTTCATTTCGCCCCTGTGGACGCAGATTAGGACGGAGACTAGGATGGGCGGAAGCTGAAATTTCACTCAACGGACTACTATTTTGCGATTTATTCATTGATCAGAATTATTAACGAGATTAGGTGTTATGGATTCCACTGAGCGAAATGACGGCGGCAAAGAAGTTGGTGCGGGCAGCGTCTCCCGGTTGTTTGCTGTGCTGCGAACCCTTGGGCAGGTACCCGAGGGCGGCGAGCGGGTCACCCAGCTCGCCCAACAGGTGGGCTTGTCCCAGCCCACCACCCATCGTCTGCTGCGCAGCCTGATGGACGAAGGCATGGTTGAGCAGGATGCACGCAGCAAGCGCTATCGCCTGAGCCTGGAGTTTTTCGCGTTGGCGGCCAACGCGGGCAAGACCGGCAACCTGCGCGACCTGGTGCGCCCCAGCCTGTTGCGCCTGAGCGCTTCGCTGGGGGACTCGCTGTTCTTGCTGGCGCGCAGCGGCTTCGACGCCATTTGCCTGGACCGCAGCGAGGGGCCGTATCCGATCCGTACCTTCACCGGCGATATCGGTGGGCGCGTGGCCTTGGGTGTGGGGCAGGGCAGCCTGGCGATCCTGGCGTTTCTGCCGGAAGAAGAGCGCGAGACGGTAATCCGCTACAACCTGCCACGGCTCAAGGACTTCCACCTGTACGACGAAGTGCTGTTGCGCTCCGAAGTGGAGAACGTGCGCAAGCTGGGTTATGCGGCACGCAACACCGGTGTGCTGGAAGGCATGGCAGGGCTGGCGGTGCCCATCCTCAACCGCGACGGGTATGCGGTCGCGGCGTTGAGCGTGGCGACCATCAGCGACCGCCTGGGGCCGAGCCGCTTGCCGATGGTGGTGGAGTTGTTGAAGCGCGAGGCGGCGGCCATCGGGCCGCGGCTCAATCCGTTTGACCCGACGTTGCGCAGGCCGTCGCAGACCTTTGGGGGTTAACACGGGCCTTCACAACAGCATATTGGATCCAGTTACGGTATAACCCTGAGACGCTTTCGTGATTCGAGGCCCCGTTTTTCATGCAAAACCCTTTGCAACGTCCGCTGTGGCAAATCTACCTGTTGTTCCTGGCACCGATGGTGCTGTCCAATTTCCTGCAAAGCTTTTCCGGCACCCTCAACGGCATTTACGTTGGCCAGATGCTGGGCACCCAGGCATTGGCCGCGGTGTCGGGGATGTTTCCCATCGTGTTTTTCTTTATCGCCCTGGTGATCGGCCTGGGGGCGGGCGCCTCGGTGTTGATCGGCCAGGCATGGGGCGCCCAGGAGACCGGAATGGTCAAGGTGATTACCGGTGCCACCCTGACCCTGGGCGCGTTGGTGGGCCTGGTGGCCGCTGTGCTGGGCAGCCTGTTCGCGCGCCCGGCATTGCAGGCGTTGGGCACGCCGGTGGATGTGCTCGACGATGCCGTGGGCTACGCCCAGATGATGATGTTGATCATGCCGTTGCTGCTGGTGTTCATCCTCTATACCCAACTGTTGCGTGGGGTCAGCGACACGATTTCGCCGTTGCTGGCATTGATGGTCTCAACCCTGGTGGGCTTGCTGCTGACGCCTGCGCTGATTCGCGGCTGGATCGGCCTGCCGCCCATGGGCATCCAGAGTGCGGTGTATGCCGGGCTGGTGGGTAACGCTTTGGCGATGCTGTTTCTGGTCCTGCGCCTGCGCCACAAAAACCACGTGATGGCGCCAGACCGCGAGCTGCTTGCCGCCTTGCGCCTGGACCGCGTCGTCCTCGGCAAAGTCCTGCGCATCGGCCTGCCGACGGGCTTGCAGATGGTGGTGCTATCGCTGTCGGAGCTGGTCATCCTGGCCCTGGTCAACGGCCACGGTTCCCAGGCCACGGCGGCCTATGGCGCGGTGACGCAGATCGTCAACTATGTGCAGTTCCCGGCGCTGTCGATTGCCATCACCGCCTCTATCCTCGGCGCCCAGGCGATTGGCGCCGGGCGCCTGGAGCGTATCGGGCCGATCCTGCGCACGGGGCTTGTGATCAACCTGTGCCTCACCGGTGGCTTGATCGTGCTCGGCTATGGGCTGTCCCACTGGTTGCTGGGCCTGTTCATCACCGACGACAGCGCACGGGTACGGGCCGAACACCTGCTGCACATCATGCTCTGGAGCATTCTGGTATTCGGCTTCCAGGCGGTGATCGGCGGCATCATGCGCGCCAGCGGCGTGGTGCTGATGCCGGTGGCGATCTCGATCTTCTGCGTGCTTGGCGTGGAACTGCCAATGGCCTATCTGTTCAACGCCCACTTCGGATTGGAAGGAGTGTGGATGGCATTTCCGGTGACCTACCTGGCGATGCTGGTGTTGCAGATCGCCTATTACCGCCTGGTGTGGCGGCATAAGCAGATCAAACGGTTGGTGTGAGGCTCAGCCCCTGCAGGAGCAGCTCCAGGCCTTGCAAGCCTTCCTCCAGCCGTGTGCCCGGGTGTTCATCCCGGGCAATCCACAACGCGGTATTGACCAGGCTGCCGTTGATCAACTGCGCCAGTGCGTGGCTGGGTGCCGTCGGCATCAGGCCCGCTTGCATCAGGGCCTCCAGCAATTGACGCAAGGACTCCACGCAGTGTTGTTGGGAGCCGGTGTCGCCCAGTACCGCCGGTGCATCCTGCAATACAATGCGCTGGATTTCCGGGTCCTGGGCCATGCGCAGATAGGCCCGGCAGCGCTCGCAAAAACCACTCCAAGGCTCTACGGCCTGCTCCGAGATGCGTTGCAAGCGCGCGTCCATCTCGCTGTCGAGTTGAGCGACCACCGCCGCCAGCAGCCCTTTCTTGTCACCAAAGTGGTGATACAGCGCACCGCGCGTCAGGCCGGCGCGGGCGTGAAGTCATCCATCGAGGTATTGGCATAGCCTTGGGTGGCGAAGGCCCGGCGCGCGCTCGCTATCAGGCGGGCGCGGGTGTCTTCGATCATTTCAGCTCGGGCTCGGCTCATGGGCGTCTCTTGGCTAAGTGATTGACATACGCTGCGTATGCGAAGCATGATTTGCCACATACGCGCCGTATGTATTCTGCCCTGATGGTTTCAGATAGCAAGCTCAGGGCGTCGAGCAAGAGGTCAAGCAGGATGGCAAACCCCTACGCTGAATTATTCCAGGTCCCTGGTGCCCGGGCCTTTGTGCTCGCTGGCATGCTGGCACGCATGCCGATATCCATGACCGGCATCGGCCTGATCACCATGCTGTCCCAGGTGCATGGCGGCTATGGTCTGGCCGGTTCGGTGGCGGCAGTGTTTGCCCTGGCCACGGCGATTTGCGCGCCGCAAGTGTCACGTTGGGTGGACCGCTACGGCCAGGGCAGGGTGCTGCCGATTGCCGCGCTGATCGGCGGCGGGGCGCTATTGATGTTGCTGCTGTGTACGCGGTTGCAGGCGCCGAATTGGACGCTGTTTCTGTTCGCCGCGCTGGCGGGCTGCATGCCCAATATGTCGGCCATGGTGCGAGCGCGCTGGACCGAGTTGTACCGTGGCCAGCCCAGGCTGCAAACCGCGTTTGCCCTGGAGTCGGTACTTGATGAGGTGTGCTTCATCATCGGCCCGCCCATTTCGGTGGGGTTGAGCGTGGCGGTGTTCCCAGAAGCCGGGCCCCTGGTGGCGGCGTTGTTGCTGGCGGTGGGCGTCACCACCTTTGTGCTGCAACGGCAAACCGAGCCACCGGTACACGCGCATCAGGGAGCACACGGTCGCTGGCTGATTGCGTCGCCGTCGGTATTGATCCTGATGATTTTGCTGCTGGCCATGGGCGTGATCGTCGGCGTGGTGGATGTGGTCAGCGTGGCCTTCGCCCAGCATCAAGGCCAGCCGGCGGCGGCGAGTATTGTGCTGTCGGTGTATGCCATTGGTTCGTGCCTGGCGGGGTTGGCCTTCGGTGCCCTCAAACTCAAGGCACCGTTGCCACGCCAGTTCCTGTACTGCGGCGTAGCCACGGCGTTGACCACCTTGCCCTTGCTGCTGGTGAGCAATATTCCCGGTTTGGCCGCTGCAATCTTTATCTCCGGGCTGTTCTTCGCGCCCACCTTGATTGTGTCGATGGCCATGGTGGAGCAGATCGTCCCGGCCAGCCGCCTTACCGAAGGCATGACCTGGCTGATCACCGGCCTGAGCATCGGCGTGGCCATTGGCGCCGCCAGTTCGGGATGGATGATCGACCACTTTGGCGCCACCAGCGGTTTTTGGGTGGCGCTGGCGGCGGGGACGGTGGTAGCGGGCTCGGCGGTATTGGGTTACCGGCGATTGGGATGAAGTATGGCCTTGCACGTTTGCTTGAGCAGGTCATTCACGGCTTCGCGAAAGGCCACTTCCAACGCGGGTTCGGTTTGGCCTTCATAACTCACCAGCGCGCTGATGTACAAAAGCCTGCCAAACAGGCAATTGTCGTCAGCGCTGTATTCAATTGAGCCGTTATAGCCCTTGTAGTGCAGTTGGCGATTCATTCCGCTGATTTCCCTCGTGTAGACGCGTGGATAACCTGACCTCGGCAAGCCTGGAGCGCACGCATCGCTCCCCATAATGGTGGCGTACTGACTTTGCGTAGGACGCTTCCCGCCAGCCCGTATTCCCCGCGGACAACCGCCCCCCATCCCCTCGCTAATTTTTCCCCGCCCGGTTCGTTTTATAGGGACGACGTGCCTTTGTGCTTCCCGCCTATTGCCCCGGATTCCAAGAAATGAATGCTGAAGACTCCTTGAAACTTGCTCGCCGGTTTATCGGGCTGCCCCTGGAAAAGCGCCAACTGTTCCTGCAAGCCTTGCAGAAAGAAGGCGTGGATTTTTCAAGGTTTCCGATTCCGGCAGGGGTGGAGGTGGAGGACCGCCAGGCGCTGTCCTACGCGCAGCAGCGCATGTGGTTTCTATGGCAGTTGGACCCGGCCAGCGGCGCCTACAATTTGCCCGGCGCAGTGCGCTTGAGGGGGGCGCTGAGCCTGCCAGCGCTGGAGCAAGCGTTCGCCAGCCTGGTGGCGCGTCACGAAACCCTACGCACAGTGTTCCAGCGTCAGGCCGATGAGCGTTTGGTGCAGGTGGCGGTGGAACCCTCGGTAGCAGTCGAGCACCTGGACTTCACGGCCTTGTCCATCGACGCACGGGAGCAGGCCGTCAACGCCGCCGCCACCCGTCAATCGCTGTTGCCGTTCGACCTCGAGCACGGGCCACTGCTGCGCGTGCAACTGCTCAAGCTTGCCGAGCAGGAACACGTGCTGCTGCTGACCCTGCACCACATCGTCTCCGACGGTTGGTCGATGAATGTGCTGATCGACGAATTCATCCGTTGCTATGACGCCCATGAGCGCAACGAAGCGCCCCAACTGCCGGCGCTGCCCATCCAGTACAGCGACTACGCCCTGTGGCAGCGCCGCTGGCTGGAAGCGGGCGAGCAGGCCCGCCAGTTGGAGTACTGGCAGGCTCGCCTGGGCGATGAACATCCGGTTCTGGAGCTGCCCACCGACCACCCGCGCCCGGCCATGCCCAGCTACCAAGGCACACGGCACAACTTCGCGATTGAGCCGGCACTGGCCGCGCAACTGCGCAGCTGCGCGCAAAAACACAACGTCACCCTGTTCATGCTGCTGCTCGGTGCCTTCAATGTGCTGTTGCACCGCTATACCGGCCAGGGCGACATTCGCGTCGGTGTGCCGATTGCCAATCGCAATCGCACCGAAGTCGAGGGGCTGATCGGTTTCTTCGTCAACACCCAAGTGTTGCGCACCGAACTGACCGGGCAAACGCGGGTTGCCGAGTTGCTGCAAGGTATCAAGGAGCATGCCCTGGGCGCCCAGGCCCATCAGGAATTACCCTTCGAACGGCTGGTGGAAGCGCTGAAAATCGAGCGCAGCCTGAGCCACACGCCGCTGTTCCAGGTGATGTATAACCATCAGCCGGTAGTCGCCGACATCGCCTCGGTCAGCACCGCATCGGGGCTGGAATTGGCCCTGGTGGAATGGCAAGGCCGCACCACCCAGTTCGACCTGACCCTGGACACCTATGAAAAGTCCGGCACCCTGCATGCCGCGCTGACCTACGCCAATGACTTGTTCGATACGCCCACCATCGAGCGCATGGCCCGGCATTGGATCAGCCTGTTGCAAGCCATGGTGCTCGATGGCGAAAAGCGCATTGGCGAATTGCCCATGCTTGACGCGGCTGAACAGCAACGGCTGGTCCACACCTGGAACCAGACCGCCGAGGCGTACCCGACCGAGCGCGGGATTCATCACCTGATCGAAGACCAGGCACGGCGCAGTCCCGATGCACCGGCACTGGTGTTCGGTACCACCACCTTGACCTACGCCCAACTGGATGCGCGCGCCAACCAGTTGGCCCATGCCCTGGGCGAGCAGGGCGTAGGGCCCGACGTGCTGGTAGGTATCTGCATCGAGCGCTCCATCGAAATGGTGGTTGGCCTGCTGGCGATTCTCAAGGCCGGTGGCGCCTACGTGCCCCTCGACCCTGAGTACCCCCGGGAACGCCTGGCCTACATGATCGAAGACAGTGGCATTCAGTTGCTGCTCAGCCAGCAGAGCCTGCTGGCGTCGCTGCCCGTCGCCGGTATCCAGGTAATTGCCCTGGACCAGCCGGCGCTATGGCTCGACGGCTACAGCAGCGATTCACCGAACGTCGCCTTGGATGCCCTCAACCTGGCCTACGTGATCTACACCTCGGGCTCCACCGGCAAGCCCAAAGGCGCCGGCAATAGCCATCGCGCCTTGGTCAACCGCTTGAGCTGGATGCAACAGGCGTATGGCCTGGGCGCCAATGACGCGGTGTTGCAGAAAACCCCGTTCAGCTTTGACGTGTCGGTGTGGGAGTTCTTCTGGCCGCTGATGACCGGCGCCCGCCTGGTGGTCGCGGCGCCTGGCGAACACCGTGAACCGGCGCGCCTGATTGACACCATTGGCCGACACGCCATCACCACCTTGCACTTCGTGCCGTCGATGTTGCAGGCGTTTATCCATGAACCGGGCGTACAGGCGTGCGCAAGCCTCACGCGCATTGTGTGCAGCGGCGAAGCCTTGCCCCTGGACGCGCAACAGCAAGTGTTCGCCAAGTTGCCCGCTGCGGCGCTGTACAACCTCTATGGCCCGACCGAGGCGGCCATCGACGTCACGCACTGGACCTGCATTGACGAAGGCGCCGATGGCGTGCCCATCGGCCGCCCCATCGCCAATCTCGGCACCTACGTGCTGGACGCGCAACTCAACCCGGTGCCGGCCGGCGTCAGTGGCGAACTCTACCTGGGCGGCGTCGGCTTGGCGCGCAGTTACCATCGGCGCCCGGCGCTCACCGCCGAACGTTTTGTACCCAGCCCCTTTGTGACAGGCGAACGCCTGTATCGCACCGGTGACCGCGTGCGCCAACGTGCCGATGGGGTAATCGAATACCTCGGCCGTCTCGATCATCAGGTCAAGTTGCGCGGCTTGCGTATCGAGCTGGGCGAAATCGAAGCACGCCTGATGCAGCATCCACACGTGCGCGAAGCCGTGGTACTGGTACACGGCGGCAAGCAGTTGGTCGCCTATCTGGTGTGCGCAGGCGAGGCGCCAACGGACCTCAAGGAATGGTTGCTCAGCAGCTTGCCGGAATACATGGTGCCGACGCATTTCATTGCGCTGCCCAAGCTGCCGGTGACCGCCAACGGCAAGCTCGACCGCAAGGCGTTGCCAATGCCGGATGCGGCGCAGCAGCAGGCATTTGTCGCCCCCCAAGGCGACCTGCAAACAGCCCTGGCTGCCATCTGGAGCGACGTGCTGGGCGTTGAGCAGGTCGGCCAGGACGATAACTTCTTCGAGCTGGGCGGCGATTCGATCATCTCTATCCAGGTGGTCAGCCGCGCCCGTCAGGCCGGCATTCGCCTGAGCCCGCGTGACCTGTTCCAGTACCAGAGCATCCGCAGCCTGGCTCTGGTGGCGCGCTTTGAGCAGGTCAGCCTGATCGACCAGGGCCCGGTCAGTGGCGAGGTGATGCTGACGCCCGTCCAACACAGTTTTTTCGACCAGCCGATCCCGGCGCGGCATCACTGGAATCAATCCTTGTTGCTGGTGCCCGGCGAGGTGCTTGAGCCTGCCCGGTTGGAGGCCGCGCTGGCGCGGTTGATCCAGCATCACGACGCTTTGCGCCTGCGCTTTGTTCAGCAGGCTGGCGGCTGGCAGCAGAGCCATGCTGCCTATGTCAGCGAACCGCTGTTGTGGCAGTGCCAAGCCAGCACCGACGCTGAACTGGCGGCACTGTGTGATGAAGCCCAGCGCAGCCTTGACCTTGCCCAAGGTCCACTGCTGCGCGCCGCGTTGGTGAGCATGGCCGATGGCAGCCAGCGTGTGCTGTTGGTGATCCATCACTTGGTGGTGGATGGTGTGTCCTGGCGCATCCTGCTCGAAGACCTGCAACAGGCTTACCGAGAACAGGTGCTGCCGGCAAAAACCAGTGCCTACCAGCGCTGGGCGCAACAGTTGCACCGCCACGCGCAGACCGTCGAGGAGCAACTGCCGTACTGGCAAGCCCAGTCCATCGACGCCGAACTGCCGTGTGATCACCCCGAAGGCGGCGTGCAAAACCGCCTGGGTGCCAAGCTGGAAACACGCCTTGACGTCGAGCACACCCGTCGACTGCTGCAAGACGCGCCAGCGGCCTATCGCACCCAGGTCAACGACCTGCTGTTGACTGCCCTGGCGCGGGTGATCAGCCGTTGGAGCGAGCAATCTGCTGCGCTTATCCAATTGGAAGGTCACGGCCGTGAAGATCTGTTTGACGACATCGACCTGAGCCGCACTGTCGGCTGGTTCACCAGCCTGTACCCGGTGCGCCTGCACGCCGAAGGCGAGTTGCCCGAGGCGATCAAGGCGGTCAAGGAACAACTGCGCGCCGTGCCCGACAAAGGCCTGGGCTACGGGCTGCTGCGCTATCTGGGCGCGCCACACGCACAGGAAAGCCTTGCGAACCTTACCGCGCCGCGCATCACCTTCAACTACCTGGGCCAGTTCGACCGTCAGTTCAACGAGTCGGCACTGTTCGTGCCGGCCAGTCAGGGCAGTGGCCAGGCCCAGGATCCAGAGGCGCCGCTGGCCAACTGGCTGACGCTGGAAGGTCAGGTATATGGCGGCGAGCTGTCGTTGCAATGGGGGTTCAGCCGGGAAATGTTCGAGGCGGCAACTGTTCAAGGTTTGGCGGATGAGTACGCAGCCGAACTCAGGGCGCTGATCGAGCATTGTTGTGCCACGCCGGCAGGCCAGGTGAGCCCGTCGGATTTCCCGCTGGCACGCGTCACCCAGCAGCAACTGGATGCCTTGCCCGTGGCCGGGCCGGCCATCGCCGACCTTTATCCGCTGTCGCCGATGCAGCAAGGCATGCTGTTCCACACCCTGTTGGAACCCGAGGCCCAGGCCTACATCAACCAGTTACGCCTCGACATCGAGGGCCTTGATTTGCTCGCCTTCGGGCGTGCCTGGCAGGCTGCGCTGGATCGTCACGACATCCTGCGCAGCAGCTTCCATTGGCTGGGCCTGAACAGTGCTCATCAGCTGATCCAGCGCCAGGTCGACCTGCAACTGCAAGTGATCGAAGACCCCGACGCTGATTTCGACACCCTGGCCCAGGCCGAACGCGAACGCGGTTTTGCCCTGAATGCCGCGCCGCTGTTTCGCCTGACGCTGGTGCGCGGTGCTGGTGCGGCCTGGCACTTTATCTTCACCAGCCACCACATCCTCATGGACGGCTGGAGTAACGCGCAGTTGCTCGGTGAAGTCATCGCTCACTATGCGGGGCAGGCAGTGCCGGCGCCGCTCGGGCAGTTCCGCGATTACCTCGCCTGGCTGCAACAACAATCCTCGGGCGAAGCGTTCTGGAAAAACGCCCTGGCGGCATTGCCGGCGCCGACCCTGCTGGCGCAAGCGTTGCGCAAGCCGGTGGACGCGGTTGGCATGGCTGACCATCACGTGGCACTGGACAGCGACTTTACCCGCCGCCTGGGCGACTTTGCACGCGAGCAAAAAGTCACCCTCAATACCCTGTTGCAAGGCGCCTGGAGCCTACTGCTGCAGCGTTACACCGGCCAGGACTGCGTCGCCTTCGGTGCCACCGTGGCCGGGCGTTCCGCACCGCTGCCGGGGATCGAGCAGCAACTGGGCCTGTTCATCAACACCTTGCCGATCATCAGCGCAGCCTCGCCAGCCCAGTCGGCCGCGACGTGGCTCAGCGAACTGCAAGCGCTCAACCTCAGCCTGCGCGACCATGAACATGTGCCGCTCTACGACATCCAGGGCTGGGCCGGCCAGCAGGGCGCGCTGTTCGACACCTTGCTGGTGTTCGAGAACTTCCCGGTCGCCGAGGCGCTCAAGCAAGGCGCGCCGGCCGGCCTGACCTTCGGTCACCTGCACAACCATGAGCGCACGCACTATCCATTGACCCTGGGCATCGAACTGGGCGCCAGCCTGCGCCTGGAATTCAGTTATGACCGTGCCCAGTTCAGCGAGGCGCACGTGGCGCAGTTGGGCGCCAACCTGCAACACCTGCTGGCGCAATTGCTCGCAGACGCTCACATGCCGCTGGGCAACCTGCGCCTTCTCGACGCCCCTGCGCAACGGCAGATGCTCGCTCTGAGCCACTCAGCCGCAGCGCCCCAGGCCAACGAACGCGTGCATCAGCGTATCGCAGCCCAGGCCGAAGCGACGCCAGACGCCCTGGCTGTACAGTCCGGTGACGCCAGCTTGAGCTACGCCCAGTTGAACCATCGCGCCAACCGCCTGGCCCATCGCCTGTTGGCGCTTGGCGTCGGCCCCGGCCAACGGGTGGGCCTGGCTTCGCGGCGTGGCCCGCAGTTGATCGTCAGCCTGCTGGCAGTGCTCAAAAGCGGGGCGGCCTACGTACCGTTGGACCCTGAATACCCGGCGGAACGTTTGGCCTACATGCTCGCCGACAGCCGCCTGGACGTGCTGCTCAGCGAAACCGGCTTGCTCGCCGACTTGCCTTTGCCCCGCGGCCTGACCCGCATGGATTTCAGCGCCAGTGGCGACGAACTGACCGGCTACCCGACGACCAATCCGCCTAATCACGCGGCGGCGGCTGACCTGGCCTATGTGATCTACACCTCTGGCTCCACCGGCCAGCCCAAAGGCGTGGCCATCGACCATGCCGCCCTTGGCCAGTTCTGTGACAGCGCCACGCTGTACAGCCGACTGAGCGCCGAGGACCGCGTGTTGCAGTTTGCGACCTTCAGTTTCGATGGTTTTGTCGAACAGTGCTTCCCGCCCCTGTGTGCGGGCGCGGCGTTGATCATGCGTGGCGATGAACTCTGGGATGCCGGGCAACTGGCGCAAGAGATTGTCGAGCAGGGCGTGACCCTGGCCGATCTGCCCGCCGCCTACTGGTACCTGTTGGCGCAAGAGTGCGCCGAGCACCGTCGCTCCCTGGGCAAGCTGCGCCAGGTACATGTGGGGGGTGAAGCCATGTCAGTGGAGGGCGTGCGTGCGTGGTACGCCGCGGGCTTGGGCAATGTGCGCCTGGTCAACACCTACGGGCCGACCGAAGCCACGGTGGTCTCCAGCGTGCATGAGTGCCAATTGGCCGATGCCAACGACGCCTACGGCGTGCCAATCGGGCAGGCGATTGCCGGGCGCGGCCTGTATGTACTCGACAGCGGTTTCGAACTGTTGGCCACCGATGGCGTGGGCGAGCTGTGCATTGGTGCCGAGGTTGGCTTGGCGCAACGCTATTTCGACCGCCCGGCGCTGACCGCCGAGCGCTTCTTGCCGGACCCGTTTTCCGCCATGCCCGGTGCGCGGCTTTATCGCAGTGGCGACCTGGCCCGGTACAACCCGGCGGGTGCGCTGGAGTACGTCGGGCGTATCGACCATCAAGTGAAGATTCGTGGCCTGCGTATCGAAATGGGCGAAATCGAAGCCAGCCTGCAAGCCTTGCCAAATGTGCGAGAAGCCGCCGTGCTTGCGCAGCCGAGCGCGACCGGCGTGCAGTTGGTGGCGTACGTGGTGCCCGCCGAAGGCCAAGCGCTGGAGGCCCAGGCACTGGCGGCGCGCTTGCGCCAGACGTTGCCGGACTACATGGTGCCGGGCCATTGGGTGGTCCTCGATGCCTTGCCGTTGAACCACAACGGCAAGCTCGACCGCCGTGCGCTGCCCACACCCGAGCTGAACCAGGCCAGCGCCGCCTACGTGGCGCCGCAAAGTCCATTGCAAATCCAGTTGGCGGCGATCTGGCAAGCAGTGTTGCAGGTCGAGCAGGTTGGCCTGGAAGATCACTTCTTCGAACGCGGCGGCCATTCCTTGCTGGCCACCCAGGTGATTTCCCGGGTGCGCCACGATCTCAAGCTGGAAGTGCCGTTGCGGGCCCTGTTCGAACAGCCGACGCTGGCCGCTTTCGCAGCGGCGTGCGCAGGCGTGCAGGCCGATACCGCGCCCGTGATGCAGGCGGTTGGCCGTGAGCAGCCGCTGGCGTTGTCCTTTGCCCAGGAGCGGCAGTGGTTTCTCTGGCAATTGGATCCCACCAGCGCGGGCTATCATGTGCCCAGCGCCTTGCACCTGCGCGGTGAACTCCACATCGCGGCGCTGGAGCGCGCCGTCGAGGCCCTGGTGCAGCGCCATGAACCACTGCGCACCACCTTCGTGGAGTCGGGCGAGCACACCGTGCAAGTCATCCACCCAAGCCTGGCAGTGCCGGTTGAACAACAAGAGGTCGACGCCGGCGCTATCGAGCAGGCTGTCACCGAAGAGATCCAGCGCCCGTTCGACCTGCGCAACGGCCCGCTGATGCGCGTCAAGTTGCTGATCGTCGCGCCTGATCACCATGTGCTGGTCATCACCCAGCACCACATCATCTCTGACGGCTGGTCGATGCAAGTGATGATCGACGAGTGGGTGGCGCTGTACCAAGGCGACGCAGGGTTGCCGGCCTTGCCGATCCAGTACGCCGACTACGCCCAGTGGCAGCGCGACTGGATGGCGGCTGGGGAACAACAACGCCAGCTCGATTACTGGTGCGCTCGTCTGGGGCACGAACATTCGTTGCTGGACCTGCCGCTGGACTATCCACGCCCCGCAGTGCAGAGCCATCGTGGCGCGCGCCGCCAGATTCATCTGGAGCGTGCGCTGCTGACTGAACTCAAGACCCTGGCCCAGCGTCAGGACGTGACGCTGTTCATGCTGTTGCTGGCCTCGTTCCAGACCTTGCTGCACCGCTACAGCGGCCAGGCACAGGTGCGTGTCGGCGTACCGGTCGCCAACCGTAATCGCTTCGAAACCGAGCGACTGCTGGGCTTTTTCGTCAACACCCAGGTGCTGCAAGCTGACGTGCACGGGCAGATGCCGTTCGACCAGTTGCTGGCCCAGGTCAAGCAGCGTGCCCTGGAGGCGCAGGCCCATCAGGACCTGCCGTTCGAGCAGCTCGTGCAAGTGTTGCAGCCCGAGCGCAGCCTGAGCCATAACCCGCTGTTCCAGGTGATGTTCAACCATCAGGACAGCCTGCGTTCAGCCCCGGTGCAATTGCCCGGCCTGGATTTGCAGCCCGTGGATTGGGCCGGTCACAGCACGCAATTCGACCTGAACCTGGAAACCGAGGAATCGGTGGACGGTCTCTGGGCCTCGCTGACTTACGCCACGGATCTGTTTGACGCGGCGACCGTGGAGCGTTTGGCCGAGCATTGGCAAAACCTGCTGCGCGCGGTCCTGCAGGATGCCTCGGTGGCCTTGGACGACCTGGCGATGCTCAGCCCGTCGCAATGGCAGCACATGGTGCACGACTGGAACCGCAGCGACACCGACTACCCACGCGAACGCTGTGTACACCAGTTGTTTGAGGCCCAGGCCGCGGCGCAACCCGACGCCATCGCGCTGCATTTCAATGATGAGCGCCTGAGCTACGGCGAACTCAACCGTCGCGCCAATCGGCTCGCCCATCGTCTGATCGACATGGGCGTCGGCCCGGACGTGCTGGTTGCAGTACACGTGGAGCGTTCCCTGGACATGGTGGTTGGCTTGCTCGCGACCCTCAAGGCCGGTGGCGCCTATGTGCCGCTCGACCCGCAATTCCCGGCAGAGCGCCTGGCCTACATGCTTGAAGACAGCCGCGCCCGGGTATTGCTGACCCAACCGCACCTGCTGGGGCACCTGGCTCAGCCGCACGGCGTGCAGGTGCTGATGGTGGAGGAGGCCGGCACAGCGCAGCACAATCCCCAGGTTGCCGTGACACCGGAGCATCTGGCCTACGTGATCTACACCTCTGGCTCCACTGGCAAGCCCAAAGGGGTGATGGTTCGTCACAAGGCGCTGTGCAGCTTCACCAGCGGCATGGCCGGCACGTTGAGTATCGGCCAGGATGCGCGGCTGTTGTCGCTGACCACCTTCTCGTTCGACATCTTCGCCCTGGAGCTGTATGTGCCGCTGAGTGTCGGCGGTACCGTGGTGCTGAGCACCCAGGCAACGGCCCTCGACCCCGAGGCGATCCTCGATCTGGCCCAGCGTCAGGCGGCGAATGTGCTGCAAGCCACGCCTTCGACCTGGCGCATGTTGCTCGACAGCCCACGGGCTCATTCACTGCGTGGCATCGCCTGCCTGTGCGGTGGCGAAGCGCTGCCCGTCGATTTGGCCCAGCGCATGCTCGACCTGCAAGGCCCGCTGTGGAACCTCTATGGCCCGACGGAAACCACCATCTGGTCGGCGGCTCATCGTTTGCATCAGGCATTGCCGTTCGTTGGACGGCCCATCGCCAATACCGGCTTGTTCATCCTCAATGCCGGTCTCACGCCATGCCCCCAAGGTGTGTCCGGTGAGCTGCTGATCGGCGGTGTCGGCCTGGCGCGGGGTTACCACGGGCAGCCGGCGCTGACCGCTGAACGCTTCGTGCCCAACCCGTTTGGGGTTCCGGGCGAACGCCTGTACCGTACTGGTGACCTGGCACGCTATCGGGCCGACGGCTTGGTGGAATACATCGGCCGCGTCGACCATCAGGTCAAGGTCCGGGGTTTCCGTATCGAGCTGGGTGAAATTGAAGCCTGCTTGCGTGAGTTCGACGGCGTACGCGAAGCCGTGGTGCTGGCCGATAACGACCGGCTGATCGCTTACCTTGTCAGCGCCGCGCCGCAGGCGGCGCAGGTCTATAAAACCGCGCTGCGCGAGCGCTTGCCGGACTACATGGTGCCCGCGCAGTGGCTGTTCCTCGACAGCCTGCCGCTGACCCCCAACGGCAAGCTCGACCGCAAGGCATTGCCCAAACCGGATGCCAGCCTGTCGCTCAAGGGCCATGTAGCGCCCGTCACCCCGCGTGAGCAGCAGGTAGCGGCGATCTGGGCCGAGGTACTGGAATTGCCCCGGGTGGGCCTCGACGATCATTTCTTCGAGTTGGGCGGGCATTCATTGCTGGCCACGCGGGTGGTGTCACGGGTGCGTCAGGCCCTGGCGCTGGAAGTCCCACTCAAGGCCTTGTTCGAACAGCCGCTACTGGGTGATTTCGTGCGGGCCTTGGGCGAGGAGGGCGTCACCGCGCCGGCGTTGATCAAGGCCGACCGCACGCAGCCTCTGCCGCTGTCTTATGCCCAGGAGCGCCAGTGGTTCCTCTGGCAACTGGACCCGGCCGGCGCCGCGTATCACATCCCCAGCGCCTTGCGTTTGCAGGGGCCGTTGGACCTGACCGCGCTGCAAGAGAGCTTTGATAGCTTGCTGGCTCGCCATGAAAGCCTGCGCACGTATTTCCGTCAGGACGCCACCGGCGCGGTTCAAGTCATTGACGCCCAGGGCCGGGTCGATATCGAGCAGGTCGACAGCGACTATGCCGGCCTCAAGGCGCGGGTCGCGCAGGTGATCGCCCAGCCTTTCGACCTGCTGCGTGGGCCGCTGCTGCGGGTCACCTTGCTGCGCCTGGCCGAGGACGACCACGTGCTGGTGCTGGTGCAGCATCACATCGTTTCTGACGGCTGGTCGATGCAGTTGATGGTCGAGGAGTTGGTGCAGGCGTATGCCGCTAACAGCCAAGGCCAGGACGTGCAATTGCCGGCGCTGCCGGTCCAGTACGCCGATTATGCCGTGTGGCAGCGCGGTTGGATGGAGGCGGGGGAGCAGGCGCGTCAACTGGCCTACTGGCGCGAGCAGTTGAGCGGCGAGCAACCGGTGCTGGAGTTGCCGTTCGACCAGCCGCGCCCGGCACAGCCAAGCCATCGCGGCGCACGCTTGGGTATCGAGTTGCATCCGGAGTTGTTGGGCAGTTTGCGCGCACTGGCGCAGCACGCTGGCGTCACGCTGCCGATGCTGCTGCTGGCGTCTTACCAGGCGTTGCTGCATCGCTACAGCGGCCAGGAAGATGTGCGCGTGGGCGTGCCGATTGCCAACCGCAACCGCTTGGAAACCGAGGGGTTGATCGGCTTCTTCGTCAACACCCAAGTGCTCAAGGCCGATATCCACGGGCAAATGAGCACCGAGCAACTGCTGCACCAGGTGCGTCAGCGCTCCCTGGAGGCCCAGGCTCACCAGGACCTGCCGTTCGAACAGCTTGTGCAGGCATTGCAACCGGAGCGCAGCCTTAGCCTGAGCCCGTTGTTCCAAGTGTTGTTCAACCACCGTGTGAGCGTTGCCGACAGCCATCTGCATCGCCTGGCCGACCTGCACGTCGAAGTCCTGGATCTGGACGAAGGCGTGGCCCAGTTCGACCTGGCGCTGGATGTGGAAGAAAGCCAGACGGCCCTGCGTGCCTCTCTGAGTTATGCCACCGATCTGTTCGCTGTGGCGACCATCGAGCGCATGGCCGGGCATTGGCAGAACCTCTTGCGGGCAATGGTGATCGACCCACAGCAACCCATCAGCCAATTGAGCTTGCTGGGCGAGGATGAGCAACAGCAGATTCTTGAGCTGTGGAACCAGGCCGACACCGGTTTTTCAGCCGAGCGCCTGGTGCATGAATTGGTCGGCGATCGCGCCCGGCAAACCCCGGACGCAGTGGCGGTTAAATTCGACGCGCAAACCCTGACTTACGGCGAACTGGATCGCCAGGCCAACCGCCTGGCCCATGCCTTGATCGCCCGTGGCGTCGACCCGGAAGTGCGGGTGGCCATCGCCATGCCGCGCAGTGCCGAGATCATGGTGGCGTTCCTGGCGGTGATGAAAGCTGGTGGCGTGTATGTACCGCTGGATATCGAATACCCACGTGATCGCCTGCTGTACATGATGCAAGACAGCCGTGCGCAACTGCTGCTGACTCACAGCCGGGCGTTGCAGCAACTGCCAGTCCCCGAGGGCCTGGATACCCTCGCGATTGATCGCACCGAAGAGTGGGCCGGTTACAGCGATACGGCACCGGATGTGGCGCTGGACGGCGACAACCTTGCCTACGTGATCTACACCTCCGGCTCCACCGGTTTGCCCAAGGGCGTGGCGGTGTCACACGGCCCGCTGGTGGCGCATATCATCGCCACTGGCGAGCGCTATGAAACCTCCCCGGCCGATTGCGAACTGCACTTCATGTCCTTCGCCTTCGACGGTTCCCACGAAGGCTGGATGCACCCGCTGATCAATGGCGCCAGCGTGTTGATCCGTGATGACAGCCTGTGGCTGCCGGAATACACCTACGAGCAGATGCATCGCCACGACGTGACCATGGCGGTGTTCCCACCGGTGTACCTGCAACAGTTGGCCGAACATGCCGAGCGCGACGGCAACCCTCCTGCGGTGCGCGTCTACTGCTTTGGCGGTGATGCGGTGGCCCAGGCAAGCTATGACCTGGCCTGGCGCGCGCTGAAGCCTGAATACCTGTTCAACGGCTACGGCCCGACCGAAACCGTGGTCACGCCGCTGCTGTGGAAGGCACGCAAGGGCGACCCCTGCGGAGCTGTCTACGCGCCCATCGGCACCTTGTTGGGCAACCGAAGTGGCTACGTGTTGGATGCGCAACTGAACCTGCAGCCCATCGGCGTAGCCGGCGAGTTGTACCTGGGCGGCGAGGGCGTGGCCCGGGGTTATCTGGAGCGCCCGGCACTGACTGCCGAGCGTTTCGTGCCGGACCCGTTCGGCAAGCCCGGCAGTCGCGTGTATCGCAGTGGTGACCTGACCCGCGGGCGTCCGGATGGCGTGGTGGATTACCTGGGGCGTGTCGACCATCAGGTGAAGATCCGCGGTTTCCGTATCGAACTGGGGGAAATCGAAGCGCGCTTGCGTGAGCAAGCCAGTGTCGGTGAAACCGTGGTGGTCGCCCAGGAGGGGCCGACCGGCAAACAACTGGTGGCCTATGTGGTACCGGCCGACGCCAGCCTGGCCGACCAGGTTGAGTTCCGTGACGCCCTGCGTCGTGCCCTGAAAGCCGACCTGCCGGACTACATGGTGCCCAGCCACTTCGTATTCCTGGCGCAGATGCCGCTGACCCCCAACGGCAAGCTCGACCGCAAAGGCCTGCCGCTGCCGGATGCGAGCCAGATGCAGCAGCAGTACCTGGCCCCGCAAACCGAGCTTGAGCAGCAGATCGCCACGATCTGGGCCGACATCCTGCACCTGTCGCAAGTGGGCCTGAACGACAACTTCTTTGATGTCGGTGGTCACTCCTTGCTGGCTATCCAGATTACCTCGCGGGTGCAGGCCGAGCTCGGCCTGGACGTACCGTTGATGGAACTGTTCCAGACCGAATCGCTGCGCGCCTACGTGCAGGCCGCAGCCACTTTCCGCGCCGGCAGCGTGGAAGATTTTGATGACCTTCGTGACTTTTTGAGCGAACTAGAGGCGATTTGAACCATGCTTTCCAACCCTAATATCGACCTGGTGTCGCGCTTTCTTCGCTTGCCTCTGGAGCAGCGCCAGCAGTTTTACCAGCGCCTGCAAAGCCGGAGCATGAGTTTCGCTCAACTGCCGATTGCTCCCACCCGCCACGACAGCGACACACCGACGTTGTCTTACGCCCAGGAACGCCAGTGGTTCCTCTGGCAACTGGACAAGGACAGCACCGCCTACCACATCCCTGGCGCCCTGCGTTTGCACGGGCACTTGGACCTGGCAGCGTTACAACGCAGTTTCGACAGCCTGCTGGCCCGGCATGAAAGCTTGCGCACGCAATTGGTCGAGGACGATGAACGTCTGTGGCAGGCAGTGATGCCGCAGGCGCGGGTGCAGATCCAGCAGGCGCATGTCGACCAAGCGCAGTTGATGGCGCGGGTGGAAGAGGAGGTGGCGCGGCCGTTCGATTTGCACCAGGCGCCGTTGTTGCGTGTGACGCTGTTGCAACTGGCCGAGGATGAGCATGTGCTGGTGATGGTGCAGCACCACATCGTCTCCGATGGCTGGTCGATGCAGGTGATGGTGGAGGAACTGGTACAGCTCTACGCCGCCCATAGCCAGGGCCATGACCTGCAACTCCCGGAACTGCCGATCCAGTACGCCGACTACGCGCTGTGGCAACGCGGCTGGATGGAAGCCGGGGAACAGGCGCGCCAACTCGCGTATTGGCAGGCCCTGCTGGGCGGCGAGCAACCGGTGCTGGAATTGCCGCTTGACCGCCCGCGCCCGGCGCAGCAAAGCCATCGCGGTGCAAGCCTGCAGGTGCATCTGCAACCGACGTTGGTGGCGGGCCTCAAGCGCCTGGCGCAGCAAGAGGGCGTGACCGCGTTCATGCTACTGCTGGCGTCGTTCCAAGCCCTGTTGTATCGCTACAGCGGGCAGTCGGATATCCGCATTGGCGTGCCGAACGCCAACCGTAACCGCGTCGAAACCGAGCGGCTGATCGGCTTCTTCGTCAACACCCAGGTACTCAAGGCTGACCTTGACGGGCAGATGAGCTTTGCCGAGCTGCTGCAACAAACCAAACGCCGCGCCCTGGAGGCCCAGGCTCATCAGGACCTGCCGTTCGAGCAACTGGTGGTGGCATTGCAGCCTGAACGCAGCTTGAGCCATAACCCGTTGTTCCAGGTGATGTTCAACCACCAGACCGAGGCCCAGGGCGGCCGCGAAGGCCAACAGTTGCCGGGCCTGCGTGTGGTGGAACTGGACTGGGACAGCCAGACCACCCATTTTGACCTGAGCCTGGACACCCATGAATCCGCCGACGGGCTTTGGGCCGCGCTGACCTACGCCACCGACCTGTTCGATGCCGCCACCATCGAGCGCTTGGCGCAACATTGGCAGCACCTGCTGCAGGCGGTGGTGAGTGCACCCCGCAGCCGCCTCTGCGAACTGCCGATGGCGAGCGCCGCTGAGCAACACAGGATGCTCCAGGACTGGAACACCCCGGCTGGTGTCACCCCCTTTGAGGCTGTACACCGGCTGTTTGAAGCCCAGGCTGATCAGCAGCCGGAACGTCAGGCCCTGGCCCTGGATGAGCAGGCCCTCAGCTATGGAGAACTGAACCGTCAGGCCAACCGGCTGGCGCATTACCTGCTGGCCCAGGGCGTCGGCCCCCAAGGGCTGGTGGGGATCGCCGTGGAGCGCTCTTTTTCCATGGTGGTCAGCTTGCTCGCGGTGCTCAAGACAGGAGCGGCCTATGTGCCGCTGGATCCTGAGTACCCCCGCGAACGCCTGGCGCATATGCTTGAGGACAGTGATGTGGGCCTGGTGTTAACCCAATCCCACCTGCATGGGCGTCTGCCGTTGCCGGCCCGGGTGCTGGCGGTGGACATCGACCGGGTCCAGGCGCAGTTGGCGTTGTGTGCCGACAGTAATTTACCGGTTGATGTCGAGCCCCAGAGCCTGGCGTATGTGATCTACACCTCCGGCTCCACAGGCAAGCCCAAGGGGGTTGCCATCAGCCAGGCTGCACTGAGTGAGTTTGCTGGCATCGCGGCGGATTACTCGCAGCTGGTTGCCCAGGACCGAGTGCTGCAGTTTGCCACCTTGAACTTCGACGGTTTCGTCGAGCAGCTATATCCAGCCCTGACCCTCGGCGCCACCGTGGTACTGCGTGGCCCGCAGTTATGGGACGGTGCCGAGCTGTATCGGCAGATCATCGCCCAGGGCATTACCCTGGCCGACTTGCCCACGGCCTACTGGAAGCTGTTCCTGCAAGATTGCCTGGCAGCAGGCCCAAGAACCTATGGTGCCTTGCGCCAGATCCATATCGGTGGCGAAGCCATGCCGTTGGAAGGCCCGCTGTTGTGGCAGCGCGCCGGGCTCGGCCATGTGCGCTTGCTCAATACCTACGGGCCTACCGAGGCCACCGTGGTTTCCAGCGTGCTGGACTGCACTGACCCGAGCGCCGTCGGCGCCGGCGGTGCCAGCCCCATTGGCCGGGCGCTGCCAGGGCGTGGCCTGTATGTGCTGGACCGTGACCTGAACCTGCTACCGCTGGGCGCCGTGGGTGAACTCTATATCGCCAGCGCCAATGGCTTGGCCCGTGCGTATTTGCAACGGCCAGGCCTGACCGCCGAGCGCTTTGTCGCTGATCCGTTCAGCCCATCCGGCGAGCGCCTGTACCGCACCGGCGACCTGGCGCGTTATCGCGCCGATGGTGTGGTGGAATATGTCGGGCGGGTCGATCACCAGGTCAAGGTCCGTGGTTTCCGCATTGAACTGGGTGAAATCGAAACCGTGCTGCTGGCCCAGGACAGCGTGCGTGAAGCGCTGTTGCTGGCTGCCGACAACCAACTGCTGGCCTACCTGGTGCCTGCGCAGACGCTGTCTGAAACCGAGCGCGCCGAGGTTGGTGAACAGTTGATGGCCACCTTGCGCGACCATCTGCCGGACTACATGGTGCCGGCGCACCTGATCTTCCTCGACCGCATGCCGCTCAACCCCAACGGCAAGCTGGATCGCCAGGCCCTGCCCAAGCCAGATGCCAGCGTGGAACAACAGGATTGGCGAGCGCCGGTCACCCCGTTGCAACAACAGGTGGCGGCGATCTGGGCGGCTATTCTGGGGGCCGAACGGGTGGGCTTGAACCAGCACTTCTTCGAACTGGGAGGGCATTCCCTGTTGGCAATGCAGGTGGTGTCACGCATCCGCCAGACCCTGAGCCTGGAAGTGCCGCTCAAAGCCGTGTTCGAACACCCGCGGCTGGAGGCGTTTGTCGCGGCCTTGCAAACCCAGGAGAGCCCATTGCCAACGGCGCCGGCCCTACTGCCAGCCGGGCGTGTGCAGCCGTTGCCACTGTCTTACGCCCAGGAGCGACAATGGTTTCTCTGGCAACTGGAGCCCCACAGCGCGGCGTATCACATTCCCAGCGCGCTGCGCCTGAAAGGGCAATTGGACCTGGCTGCGTTGCAACGCAGTTTCGATAGCTTGCTGGCGCGTCATGAAAGCCTGCGCACCCATATCCGCCAGGATCACGACGGCGCGGTGCAAGTGATTGAGCCGCCAATGTCCTTGCCGATCACCCAGGCTGATGTCGATGACGCTCAGCTCAAAGCCAGGGTGCAAGCGCTGATCGCCCAGCCGTTCGACCTGCAACAAGGCCCGTTGCTGCGCGTCACGCTGTTGCGCCTGGCCGCCGACGAGCATGTGTTGGTGTTGGTGCAGCATCACATCGTCTCCGATGGTTGGTCGATGCAGTTGGTGGTCGAGGAACTGGTGCAGTTGTATGCCGGTTACAGCCAAGGCCAGGACGTGCAGTTGCCGGCGCTGCCGATCCAGTATGCCGACTACGCCGTATGGCAGCGCAGCTGGATGGACGCCGGTGAGAAGCAACGTCAACTGGCCTACTGGCGTGAACTGTTGGGCGGTGAGCAGAGCGTGCTGGAGTTGCCGTTCGATCATCAGCGCCCGGCTGTGCAGAGCCACCGCGGCGCGCGCCTGGCGTTCGAGCTGGCGCCCGAACTCACCCAGGGGCTCAAGGCTTTGGCCCAACAGCAGGGCGTGACCCTGTTCATGTTGTTGCTGGCATCGTTCCAGACCTTGTTGCACCGCTACAGCGGCCAGGAAGAAATACGTGTCGGCGTGCCGATTGCCAACCGCAATCGCAGCGAGACCGAGCGCTTGATTGGTTTCTTCGTCAACACCCAGGTGCTCAAGGCGGATGTGCATGGGCAGATGAGTGTCGAGCAGTTGCTGCAGCACGTTCGGCAACGCGCCCTGCAAGCCCAGGCCCACCAGGATTTGCCGTTCGAACAACTGGTGGAAGCCCTGCAACCTGAGCGTAGCCTGAGCCACAACCCGCTGTTCCAGGTCATGTTCAATCATCAGACTGACATCGGCCAGGCTCAGGTTCAGCACCAATTGCCAGGGCTGCGGGTAGAAGGGCTGGACTGGGACAGCAAGACCGCACATTTCGACCTGGACCTGGATATTCAGGAGTCCACCGAAGGTATATGGGCCACCTTGGGTTATGCCCAGGACCTGTTCGAAGCCAGCACCGTGCAACGCATGGCGCGTCACTGGCAGAACCTGCTGCAAGGTATGGTCGCCAACCCACGGCAGCAGCTCAGCCAGTTAAGCTTGCTGGACGCGACCGAACAACAACAGATCCTGCAACTGTGGAACCGCACGGAGTCTGGCTTTTCGGCCGAGCGCCTGATGCATCAACTGTTTGCCGATCGCGCCCGGGCAAACCCGACTGCGGTGGCGGTGAAGTTCGACGCGCAAACCCTGAGCTACGGCGAACTGGATCGCCAGGCCAACCGCCTGGCCCATGCCCTGATCGCTCGTGGCGTCGGCCCGGAAGTGCGGGTGGCCATCGCCATGCCGCGCAGTGCCGAAATCATGGTGGCGTTCCTGGCGGTGATGAAAGCCGGCGGTGTGTATGTGCCGCTGGATATCGAATACCCGCGTGATCGCCTGCTGTACATGATGCAAGACAGCCGTTCGAAATTGCTGTTGACCCATTCGGCCGTGCAACACCGGTTGCCGATCCCGGACGGCCTCGACGCCTTGGCGGTGGATCAGGTGCAAGCCTGGTCGGATTACAGCGATACGGCCCCGACTGTGGCGCTGGACGGCGACAACCTCGCCTACGTGATCTACACCTCCGGCTCCACCGGTTTGCCCAAGGGCGTGGCGGTGTCACACGGCCCGCTGGTGGCGCATATCATCGCTACCGGCGAGCGCTATGAAACCTCGCCGGCCGATTGCGAGCTGCACTTCATGTCGTTCGCTTTCGACGGCTCCCACGAAGGCTGGATGCACCCGCTGATCAACGGCGCCAGCGTGTTGATCCGTGATGACAGCCTGTGGCTGCCGGAATACACCTACGAGCAGATGCATCGCCATAACGTGACCATGGCGGTGTTCCCACCGGTGTACCTGCAACAGTTGGCCGAACATGCCGAGCGCGACGGCAACCCTCCTGCGGTGCGGGTGTACTGCTTTGGCGGTGATGCGGTGGCCCAGGCCAGCTATGACCTGGCGTGGCGCGCGCTGAAGCCTGAATACCTGTTCAACGGCTACGGCCCGACGGAAACCGTGGTCACACCGCTGTTGTGGAAGGCCCGTAAAGGTGATCCCTGCGGCGCTGTCTACGCACCCATCGGTACCTTGCTGGGCAACCGCAGCGGTTATGTCTTGGATGCGCAACTGAACCTGCAACCTATCGGCGTGGCCGGCGAGTTGTACCTGGGCGGCGAGGGCGTGGCCCGGGGTTATCTGGAGCGTCCGGCGTTAACCGCCGAACGCTTCGTGCCGGACCCGTTCGGCAAGCCCGGCAGTCGCGTGTATCGCAGCGGCGACCTGACCCGCGGGCGTCCGGATGGCGTAGTGGATTACCTGGGCCGTGTCGACCATCAGGTGAAGATCCGCGGTTTTCGTATCGAACTGGGGGAAATCGAAGCGCGCTTGCGTGAGCAAGCCAGTGTCGGTGAAACCGTGGTGGTGGCCCAGGAGGGGCCGACCGGCAAACAACTGGTGGCCTATGTCGTACCACTGGACCCGACGCTCCTGGGTGATGTTGTCGCTCAATCAAACGGTCGCGAAACCTTGCGGCGCGCCTTGAAAACCCGCTTGCCGGACTACATGGTGCCGACGCACTTGATGTTCCTTGAGCGTATGCCACTGACCCCTAACGGCAAGCTCGACCGCAAGGGGTTGCCGCTGCCGGATGTGAGCCAGATGCAGCAGGTGTATGTGGCGCCCGAGAGCGAGTTGGAGCAGAAGATCGCCGCGATCTGGTCCGATGTGCTACGCCTGCCACAGGTGGGCCTGCATGATAATTTTTTCGAACTGGGCGGCGATTCGATCATTTCGATTCAACTGGTCAGCCGCGCCCGCCAGGCCGGTGTGCGTTTCACGCCCAAAGAGTTGTTCCAGCATCAGACCGTGCAGAGCCTGGCGACGGTCGCGAGGGAAGGCGACGGTGTGGTGCAGATGGATCAGTCGCCGCTGACTGGCGATTTGCTGCTGTTGCCAGTGCAACACAGTTTTTTTGCCGATGAGATTCCCCAGCGTCATCACTGGAACCAATCTGCGGTGCTGCAACCGCACCAGCCGTTGCAGGTACCGCTGTTGTTGGCCGCACTGCAGGCATTGATCGTGCATCACGATGCCTTGCGCAGCACCTTTGTCGAGGGCGCACAGGGCTGGAGCGCGGCCTACCGTGGTCCGGATCAGCACCAGGCTGAACAAGTGCTATGGCAAACCACATTGAACAGCGTCGAAGAACTTGAAGCCTTGGGCGAAGAGGCCCAGCGCAGCCTCGACCTGGGCGCGGGCCCGTTATTGCGTGCGGTGTTGGCGCAGTTGGCCGACGGTTCACAGCGCTTGTTGCTGGTGATCCATCACTTGGTGGTGGACGGCGTGTCGTGGCGCATCCTGCTTGAAGACTTGCAAAGTACGTATCAGCAACTGGCCCAAGGCGCCCCTGTGACGCTGCCAGCCAAGACCAGCGCCACCCGCGTCTGGGCTGCTCGCCTGCAGACCTACGCCCACAGTCCGGCGTTACAACACGAGCTGGCTTGGTGGCAGACGCAATTGCAGGGCAGTCCGGTCGGTTTGCCGGGCGCCGATCCACAGGCGAGCCTGAGCAACCAACTGGCCCTGAGTGTGAGCACACATCTGGATGCCACCTATACTCGGCGCTTGCTGCACGACGCGCCGAGTGCCTATCGCACCCAGATCAATGACCTGCTGTTGACTGCCCTGGCGCGAGTTATTACGCGCTGGAGCGGCGAGGCTTCGACGTTGATCCGGCTTGAAGGTCATGGCCGCGAAGATCTGTTCGATGACATCGACCTGACTCGCACTGTCGGTTGGTTCACCAGCCTTTACCCTGTGCAACTGGTACCGGCCGATTCCCTGGCTGCTTCCCTCAAACGCATCAAGGAGCAGCTGCGAGCCGTGCCCGACAAGGGCCTGGGGTTCGGTGCCCTGCGTTACCTGGGTAATGCCGCAACGCAACAGGCGTTGGCGGCCTTGCCGCAGCCACGTATCACCTTCAACTATCTGGGGCAGTTCGATGCCAGCTTCGACAGTGGCGAACAGCCAGGACTGTTCACGCCGACCGCTGATGCCAGCGGTGCCGAGCAAAGCCCGCAGGCACCTTTGGGCAACTGGCTGGAAATCAACGGTCAGGTCTATGGTGGCGAGCTGAAGTTGAACTGGAGTTTCAGCCAGGCGATGTTCGGTGAAGCAACCGTCAAATGCTTGGCCGACGACTATGCCTTGGAACTCAAGGCTCTGATTGATCATTGTTGTGAGTCGGCGCATCAGGGCGTGACGCCGTCGGACTTCCCGTTGGCGCGGTTGTCCCAGGACCAGTTGGATGGCTTGGCACTGAACGTGGCTGAGGTCGAAGACCTGTACCCATTGTCACCCATGCAGCAAGGCATGCTGTTCCAATCGCTGTACGGCGAAGGTTCGGGTGACTACATCAACCAGATGCGCATTGATGTGCAGGGCCTGGATGTGGCGCGCTTCCACCAGGCCTGGCAGGTGGCGGTGCAACGCCACGAGATCCTGCGTAGCGGTTTTGTCTGGCAGGCGGAGCTTGAACAGCCTTTGCAGGTGGTCTACAAGCAGGTGCGCCTGCCGTTTATGGCGTTGGATTGGCAGACCCGTAAGGACTGCAACCAGGCCCTGGATGAGCTGGCCGAGTCGGCACGCACCCAGGGTTTTGTCCTGGAGCAGGCACCGCTGTTGAGCTTGACGCTAGTACGCACGGGGGCGACGAGCTACCACCTGATCTACACCAATCACCATATTTTGATGGATGGCTGGAGTGGTTCGCAGCTGTTCGGCGAGGTGTTGCAACAGTATGCCGGTGAGCCGCTGCCAGCGCCCACCGGGCGGTATCGCGACTACATCGGCTGGCTGCAGGCACAGGACAAAGCCGTCAGCCAGGCGTTCTGGCAGGCGCAACTGGTCAACTTGCAGGCGCCCACGCGCCTGGCCGGTGCCGTAGAGACTGAGGTGGATGCGGCCCAGGCGGTCAATGGCGAGCATCGCTTGAGCCTGGATGCTGCGCAAACCGAACACCTCAAAGCCTTCGCCCAACGTCACAAGGTGACCCTCAATACCCTGGTGCAAGGCGCCTGGTTGTTGCTGTTGCATCACCACACCGGGCAAGCCACCGTAGCATTCGGCGCCACGGTAGCAGGGCGTCCGGCGGAACTGCGTGGGATTGAACAGCAGGTCGGCTTGTTCATTAACACGCTGCCGGTGGTGGCGACGCCGGATGCGCAAATGTCGGTCAGCCATTGGCTGGAGCAACTTCAGCAACAGAACGTTGGCTTGCGTGAGCATGAACACACGCCGCTGTTCGAGATCCAGCGTTGGGCCGGGCTGGGTGGAGAGGCGCTGTTCGACAGTATCCTGGTGTTCGAGAACTACCCGGTGTCTGAGGCGCTGGAGCAGGGGGCACCGTCGGGGCTGCGTTTTGGCGCAGTGCACAGCCTGGAACAGACCCACTATCCATTGACCGTGTTGTTGGCTATAGGCCAGACACTGGGCTTGGAGTTCAACTACTCCCGCCAGGCTTTCAGCGGCGCGCATATCCAGCGCTTGGCCGAGCACTTCCAGCAGTTGCTGCTGGCCCTGGCCAGTGACGGCAGTCAACGCCTTGGCGCGTTGCCCTCAGTGGCGCAGGCCGAGCGGCAGTGGGTATTGCATGATTGGAATGCGACTGCGGTGGATTACCCGCTGGATCAAGCGGTCCACACGCTGATCGAGGCTCAGGTGCTGCGTACACCGGATGCACCTGCCTTGATTTTCGCGGGGCAAGCCTTGAGTTACAGCGCGTTGAACGCCCGGGCCAATCGCCTGGCGCATCGCTTGATGGCGGCCGGGGTTGGCCCGGATGTGCTGGTGGGGCTGGCGGCAGAGCGCTCGGTGGAGATGGTGGTTGGCCTGTTGGCGGTGCTCAAGGCCGGTGGCGCTTATGTGCCGCTGGACCCCGAGTATCCTCGTGATCGCCTGGCCTACATGCTGCAGGACAGTGGTGTGCAACTGCTGTTGACCCAGGCTCATCTACTGGCGCAACTGCCGGTTCCCGCCGGTGTACAAACCCTGGTGCTGGAATGTGGCGATACCTGGCTGGAAACCTTCAGCAGCCACAACCCGAATATCCCGGTGCACGGCGAAAGCCTTGCCTATGTGATCTACACCTCCGGCTCCACCGGTCAGCCCAAGGGCGCTGGCAACCGCCATATCGCGCTGACCAACCGCCTGTGCTGGATGCAACAGGCATATGGGCTCACGCCGCACGACAGCGTGTTGCAGAAAACTCCGTTCAGCTTTGACGTGTCGGTGTGGGAGTTTTTCTGGCCGCTGATGACCGGCGCGCGTCTGGTAGTGGCGGCACCGGGCGATCATCGTGATCCAGCCAGGCTGGTACGGCTGATCAACGAGCAACAGGTCACCACCTTGCATTTCGTGCCTTCCATGTTGCAAGCGTTCTTGCAAGACGCGGCGGTTACTTCATGCCAGAGCCTGCAACACATCGTTTGCAGTGGGGAGGCGTTGCCTGCGGATGCCCAGCAACAGGTGTTCGTCAAATTGCCCCACGCCGGCTTGTACAACCTGTACGGCCCTACCGAAGCCGCTATCGACGTAACCCATTGGACCTGTGTCGAGGAAGGTCGCGACGCCATACCCATTGGCCGACCCATTGCCAACCTGGGCTGCTACGTGCTGGACGACAACCTGGAACCTGCACCAGTGGGTGTGCTGGGCGAACTGTATTTGAGCGGTATTGGCTTGGCGCGGGGTTATCACCGCCGTGCTGCACTTACCGCCGAGCGGTTTGTGACCGACCCGTTCGGCAGCGGCACGCGTGTGTATCGCACCGGTGACCTGGCGCGTTATCGCGACGATGGCGTGATTGAATATGCCGGGCGCATCGATCACCAGGTCAAACTGCGCGGCCTGCGCATAGAGTTGGGCGAAATCGAAGCGCGCCTGCTGGAGCTCGACAATGTCCGCGAAGCCGCGGTGCTGGCGGTGGACGGTACCCACCTAGTGGGTTACCTGGTGCTGCAACAGCCCCTTGAAGAGTGGAAGGCAGGGGTGGTTGCACACCTGGCCGAGCAGTTGCCCGACTACATGGTCCCGGCGCAGTGGGTGGTACTGGCGCAGATGCCGTTGAGCCCGAACGGCAAGCTGGACCGTAAGGCGTTGCCCAAGCCAGAGGCTCACGGTGCCGCGCAATACCAGGCGCCCGTTAGCGAGATCGAGCAGCAAATCGCAGCGGTCTGGAGCGAGGTGCTGGAGGTGGAGCGCGTAGGGCTCAACGACAACTTCTTCGAGCTCGGTGGCCATTCATTGCGAGTGTTGATGCTCAAGGAGCGAATTCGCAAGGTCAGCGGCGTGAACCTGTCTGTCAGCCAACTGATGCTTAACCCTACTGTGGCGGGACAGGTCAAATGCCTGCAGGGCGATAGCCGGTCTTCGTTGATCGTCAAGCTCAACCAGCAGACGCAAGGCACGCCGTTGTTCCTGTTCCACCCAAGCTTCGGCTCGGTGCATTGCTACACCGCGATTGCCCTGGCCTTGCGCGAGCAGCGCCCGGTGTTCGGGGTCATGTGTCGTGCCTTGGCCGAAGAGGGCGCCACGGTGCCGCAATGGCAGGTAATGGTCGAAGACTACACCGCGCAATTGTTGGTGGCCCAACCCGAAGGCGCGTTCCGCGTGGGTGGCTGGTCATTGGGCGGCAACCTGGCGATGGAGGTCGCCTACGGCCTGGAGCAAGCCGGCCGAGAAGTGGAGTTTGTCGGCTGGATCGACGCTGCGCCGCCGCAATGGGTCAAACCCTATTGGGACGCAGTGGTGGTCGAGAACGCTCGCGAGATCTCAGCCAATGAGCGCCGCGCAGCTTTGCTGGGGGTTATGTTTCCTGAGTTCGCCGAGTCCATCCAACACGCCTGGCAGCAATGCCAACGGGATAGCGAGGATGAAACGGGACAATGGCGGGAATTTGTGAATTGGGCTGAACAGTCTTTGGGCGAAGCCTTCACGGTGATCAAGGATGAATTACTGCGTGGCAATGAGGCGCAGATTTCCTGGGACGTTGACCGGGCACTCAGTGAGCGTTTGCTGCAAGCTGACTTCAAGCCGATCAAGGCGCCCGTCACTTGTTGGTGGGCGTCCATGAGCCGGGCAGGGCGCTTCAAGGACCTGATCGAGCAGCAAATGGCAACGGTGATCAGCCAAGGGCGCATCGAGCGCTCAGTGATGATTGAGACCGATCATGATGGCATTATCGACAGCGCGGTGTTTATCAGCAGTTTGGTAGAGGCGTTGAGGTAAGCCGCCGCTCAATCACAAAAACCCGGATCCAGTGTCCGGGTTTTTTTATGCTCCAATCCCTCTTCGCCAGTATCTCTGCACGCCCAAAAAAAAGCCCGGTGAGCATGGGGTGCTCACCGGGCGTTTGATCGATCGACGCGTGGAATCAGAAGTCCCAGCGCGTGCTGACCATCACATTACGTGGCTCACCGTAGGCGGCCGAGTTATAGAAGCCCACGTTGGTGTAGTAAGACTTGTCGAAGATGTTGTTGAAGTTGACGGTAGCCGACAGGTTCTTGGTGACCTGGTAGCGGGTCATCAAATCCACCAACCAGTAGGACTCCTGGGTGATGTCCTGGTTTTTCTCAAGTGGCCCGTTCCAGATCTCGTTCCAACCTTTGGTCTGCCAGCGTACACCGCCACCGATGGTGAACTTGTCCAGGTCGCCCTTGAGTTTGTAGGTGGTGTTCAGGTTGACCTGATGCTCGGGTTCGAAGGTGGAGAGTTTCTTGTCGTCTTCGTCTCGTACGATCTTGTGGGTGTAGCCACCTTGAAGTTGCCAGCCTGGGCTCAACTCACCGGAAATTTCCGCTTCGTAGCCTTTGGTGACGGCCTTGGAGCTCTTGAACGCCCAGTTGTTCGGGGCAGGTGTCTGGTTGTTGTAGGCGTCATCCGAGATGGGGCGATTAGTCTCATGCACTTCGAAGTAAGCGATGCTGGTGTTGAGGCGGCCATCGAAAAACTCGCCTTTCAGGCCCAACTCGTAGTTCTGCCCTTCGTCTGGCTCCAGCAGCTTCTCGTTACGGTCCTTATAGGTGCTTTCCTGAGGTTGGAAGATATCGGTGTAGCTGGCGTATACCGAGAAGTTGTCATTGAGGTCGTAGATCACACCGGCGTAAGGAATGAACCGCCCGGTTTCCTTGTAGGAAGGGTTGTTGCCAGTCACGTGATAGTTGGCCACGCGCCCACCCAGGATCACGTTCAGGTCGTCAATCACGTTGAAACGCGCGGTCAGGTAATACCCGGTTTGACGGATAGTGTCGTCGATGTGCTGTTGGGCAGGACCGTAGATAGGCTTGGCGATATGGCCGTTCCAGTTATAGAAATCGACCTTGTTACCGCCAGGCCATTCCGGCGACCAGTACCCCTTGCCTTGCCAGCGTGAGGTGCCGATCGAGCCGCCCACCACCAGTTCATGCTCGCGGCCAAACAGGCTGAAAGGGCCGGTGGCGTAGAGGTCGGCCGAGGTGCTCTTGGTCTCGCCGGTGTATTTCTGCCCGTTGATCTCAGCGGTGCCATCGGCTGCCGGCTGGACGAATTGGATCGAACCCAGATCGGCGTGGTAGCCGTTGATCTTGTGGTCGAGCTGGAATTTGGTCACCCAGCCGTCGCCCAGGTCATGCTCGAGCATGGCAAAGGCGGTACGCGTGTTTTGCTCCCACGAGCTCCAGGTGGTGCCGTTGTTGTAGGAGCGCGGCATTTTGTTGATGCTGCCATTGGAGTTGACCAGCGGGAAGGAGCCGGACCAACTGGAACCCTGTGGAATGTTGTCCTGGTAATCGAAGCCCACCGTCAGCATGGTATCGGGAGACAGGTCGAACTCGGTGATGCCGTAGTAGGTTTCGGTCTTGCGCGAGTAGTGGTCCATAAAGGACTTCTTGTCCTGATACGCAGCCACCGCACGGCCACGGATATTGCCGCTGTCGGTCAAGGGGCCACTGACATCCACTTCGCTGCGGTAGTTGTCCCAGGAACCCGCCCCCAATTGCACATGGCCCTTGAATTCCGCGGTTGGCTTCTTGCGGATCAAGTTGATGGTCGCACCCAGGGAACCGGCACCGTTGAGCAGGCCGGTAGCGCCCTTGAGGACTTCAACACGGTCGTAGATCGCCATGTCGCTCAGGGTGTTGCCCGCCGAATAGCCGACGTTACGCACAGTCGATGGAATACCGTCGTACTGGAAACTATTGACCGAAAAACCACGGGAATAGTAGTTGGTGCGGTCGGAGTCGTAGGCGGAAACGGTGATGCCCGGCGTATGGCGCATCACGTCATCCATGTTGTTGAGGCCAAAATCCTCGATGTGCTGGCGAGTCACCACGGTGATCGACTGCGGAGTTTGCCGTGGGGTCAACGTCAAACGTGTAGCCGTGGCAATCGTGCCAGGCGTGTAGGAACCAGAACCTTCGGTGACGTTGCCCAAGTAGTTGGCGGTCACTTGCGTCGGGCTCAGCTCGAGCCCACCACCGCTGCCAGCAGCAGTGACGGTCAAGGTATTGCCGTTGAGGTTATAGGTAGTCTGGCTACCGGCCAGCAATGCAGCTATGGCCTGCTGCGGCTGCATCTTGCCCTTGACGGCGGGGCTGTTCTTGCCCTGCACATCGCCCGGGCTGTAGAGCACTTGCACATTGGTCTGGCGGCCAAATTCCTGCAGTGCGCTCCCCAGCGACTGCGCAGGAATATTCAACTCGATCTCCTGGGCCTGCACATAGCCTGCAATCGGCATCGACACAGCCAACGCCAAGGCACTGGGCAAGAGGTTGATGTTCAGGGCCCGGCGCATGGATAGCGCTTTGCTCAGGGGGCTGAGACCGAGTCGTGCTGGCATGGATGCTTTCTCTTCTATGTTTTAAGTGGGCAATTCTAAGTGTTTATTGAGGTTAGTTCTCATTACCACTAGTGAGACGTTCCTACTTCGCAAAACCGGAAAAAATTATTCCGGTACTTCATGCAGGCTCCATCTCATGCACCACCTGACCGGCACGCAGGCGCACCAGATGATCGGCGATGTCGAAATAACGATCATCGTGGCTGATCACGATGATGGTCTTGCCCAGGCGTTTGAGGTCCGGCAGCAGCTCGGTGTAGAAGATGCGGCGGAAGGCCGGGTCCTGGTCGGCGGCCCACTCGTCGAACACCAGTACCGGGCGTTCTTCCAGCCAGGCATTGACCAGGGCCAGGCGCTTGCGTTGGCCGGTGGACAGGTCAGTGGTGCTGAACACGCCGTCCTTGACGCTGACCTTGTGCGCGATTTCCAGGCGCTCAAGGTATTTGGTGGCGCTGTCCAGGGACTGGGTGGCGCTGCCTTGTACCAGGTCATCGAACAGGTAATAGTCGGAAAACACGGTGGTAAACAACTGGCGATAATCGTCGCGCTCTGGGTCGGTCACCGCTGTACCGTTGAGCAGGATCTCACCCGCCTGAGGTGGATACAGGCCCAGCAGCAGCTTGATCAGGGTGGTCTTGCCGCTACCATTCTCGCCCACGACAAACACGATATCGCCTTGCTTGATGCTCAGGTTGATCGGCCCCAGGTGGAACGGTTGGCTGCCTTCAACCGCTGGCGGGCTGTAGCTGACGCCGCGCAGTTCAAGGCTGTTGACCACAGGCTTCGGCGCTTCACTGTCGTCCATCAACAAGTGGGGCTCGGGCGAAGAAAAACGTTCCGACAGTTCGCTGATGCGCCCGAAGGCAATCTTCGCCTTGCCAACCACGGGCAAGTAACCCAGCAGGTGCTCCAACGGGCCTTTCATATACAGCAGTACCAGCACGAAGCCGGTAATCACCGTGGGGTCGGGGTTGGGGTTGTAGGCCTGCATCGCCAGGGCCAGGCCGATGACCACGAAGAACAGCATCGAGCCAAAGGTCTTGGCCAGGATATAGATGTTGACTGAACGCACCTGGATATCGCTGATGCGGTCTGCGGTTTCCTGGATGCGGTGGGTGTTCATGCGAAACCGCCGCGGACGGTGCATGCGCAGTTCCTTGGCTCCCGAAGCAATCGCATTGTAGTAACGCTGCAATTCATCTTCGTGGCTACGGGCCAGATCGAAGCCCTGGATGCCTTTGCCGCCCGCGATGAATTGCACGGCGCTGCCGATGATGATTGCGACCACCATCATCAGGAACATCGGCACGGACAGGTAAGCCAGGTAACCCAGGCATCCCAGGGTAACGGTGGCGGCGATGGCCAGGGGCGTGAAGGCAAAGGAAAAGTCGCTGATGGTGTCCACGTCGTGGGTCAGCACCGGGATCAGGCGGTGAGAGCGATATTGCTCGATCTGCCCGATGGGCGCTGACAGCACCTTTTCACCCAGGTCCTTGCGCAGGGCGGCAATGATCCGTTGCCCGACGTAGTTGGTGCCGATGTCGGAAATGATCGAGCTGACCAGCGCCACCACGCACAACGCGGCGAAGGTCAACACCACACCCTGAGTCATCCCCCCCGCCGAATGCAGGGCATTGTTAATCGTCGCCAACAGCAAGGTAATGGCCAGGCCGCCCGCCATGCCAAGGGCGACGGAGACCGTCACGATGGTGCGAAAGGGCCTGAGCAATGCGAGCAAACCTTTGAAGGCGCCGCGCTTGGGGTCGGTCATAAATACTTCCCGGAAAGTGAAAAGAGGGGGCTGGGCACACAGACCCTTACCCATGACAAACGAAGCTGTGGCGTGACTATTTAGCGCGGCGTGCCGGACGGTGGCAGTGAGCGATAAATTGCCCGGGGCCTGGTTCGTTCTTGTTCTGTAGGCGCACGTGTATCAATGCCGTGCGTGGCCCTTTGAGCGAGAGCGAAACACATGACGAAAAAGAACCTGGTGTATGTCTGGTCCCTGAGAAATGCCGCCGCCGACAAGGCGGGGCAGCCGGTGGCCTATAAAGACCACGAGCGCTATATGAAATCGGTGCTGGAGTTTCTGGTGGGCTCGCTCAACGACACGTCGCTGGGCGAGGCTTACAACCTCGTAGGCGTGGTGTATGACGACGATGAGCACAACCCGCGGGACCAGCAGTTGGTGGCGGACTACGGCTTCGCCTATCAGCCGGGTCGCCAGTGGCTGTACCCGGCGGACTTGCGTGTGCAGGGCACGTTGGTCAACGACCTGCTGCTCAGCGTGCCGTCGACCTATCGTCGCCTGCCACGAGGCAGCGCCGAACATGTCGCCGGCAAGCAGGATTTCGAGCGTCGCCTGCATGACACCCTGGTGGAGTTGAAGGCTGACATCGTGGTGCTGGATGGTTTGCTGGTGATCCTCGATGAACTGGTGCGCCCGGGGGCGCCGTTTGCGCGGCGCATCATGAACATTCACCCGGGCATCACCCGCCTCGAGTCGCCTTACGAACGCCGTGGGGCGTACGCCACCTGGAATGCGCTGTACGGCGCACGTGGGCAGGCGATCACCGACTGGGCAACCAAAGCGACTCAGGCGTGCGAGCCGTTGTATTGGACCGGTGCGTCATTCCACTACGTGGATAACGGCATCGACTCGGGAGAGGTGTTCCACGACGTGCTCAAGACCCAGATTTCGCCCGAAGACACTATCCTTGAGTTGCGCTGGAACAACTTCAACAACAGCCTGTTCCCGGCGCTGCATGAAGGCCTGGAGCTGTTGGCCAAACAAGGCTGAACATGCGGGCGCGAACCCTGTAGGAGCGAGCTTGCTCGCGAAAAACGTCAACGATGACGCGTGCTTCCTGAATACACGCGGCGTTTATGAGTTTTTCGCGAGCAAGAACTAGGCGTCCCCCTCGCTCCTACAAGGTATTAGAGCTCGCGCACGACCCGAAAGCCGATCCAGTCCCCGCGCGTCTGCGGGTAGATGTTGTTGCGATTGCCCGAGCGTGAAAACACCGGCGCCTCGCCCCAGTCATTGCCGCGAATCTGGTAGGCCTCGCAGTTGGGCTCCACCCAGGCACTGCCATCAGTTGGCGCGCCGACGTAGTTCGGATGCTCGCAATCAGCCACCCGCTCATACACATTGCCGTGCATGTCATACATGCCAAAGGCATTCGGGGGGTAGCTGCCCACGGGCGACGAATAGCTGTAGCCGTCCGCCGGTCCGTAGGTGTTGGCGTGCTGGGCGATGCTGTAGCCCTTGCCTTCGTCGAACGGGAAGGGGAACGGGCCGGTGGTGCCGGCGCGGGCGGCGTATTCGCGTTGGGCTTCGCTGACCATCTGGTACGTGTGCCCGGTCTTCTTGGACAGCCAGCTCACGTACTGCTTGATGTCGTCCATGTCCATGCACACCGCCGGCTGCCGTGGCCCCTGGGGGTAGCGCGGTTTGCTGGCGATGCATTCGCGGCCGGGGCGGTCGTCGCCATTGGCGATCTTGACCCCGGTCTGGCGCACGTAGCTGTCCCATTCGCCGGCGGTGACATGGAAGCGGCTCATGGCGAACGGCTTGGCGAAGGTCACCTCGTGCATCGGGCCTTCGTCAGGCTCGCGGCCCACTTCGTCGTCCGGCGTACCCATGGTGAAGGTGCCGGCGGGCAGCACCACCATTTCCGGGCAGTCCTTGCAGTCTTTGAAGACCTTGCCCGGTTGTGGGGCGGCGGCCTGGGCCAGGCCGGGCAGCAGGGCGCCGCACAGGGCGGTGAGTGCCAATGCGGTGAGCGGTTTGAGTCGGGATGGCATCATGGAGGCGTCTCGTTCAAAGGGAAAAGGGGTCATAACCGCTGGCTCAGCAGGGTCATGAAACGCTGGATCTCATCCGAGTTGTTAAGCAGGCCCGGCGAGGTGCGAATCACCGGGCCAACGTCACGGTCCACCGCGTCCACCACCACGCGGTTTTTCATCAGGTAGGCCGCAACGGCATCGCTGTCCCGGTTCTTGACCCGAAAGAAGGTGAATCCGGCTGACAGCTCGGGGCTGCGCGGTGTCACCAGTTCGATCTGCGGGTAGGCCAGCAGTTGGTCCTTGAGTTCGGTGTTGAGGGCATGGATACGTGCCTGCACCGGCGCCTTGCCCAGTTGCAGGTGCAACTTGAAGGCTTCGTCGGCGGCCCAGCGATGTTCGAAGGCGTGGTAGCCGCCGGGCGTCATGGTCGTAGCGAAGTTTTTGTCTTCGGAGAAGGTCGGAATCATCGGTGTGACGTATTTGTTTTCGGTCTCGCGGGCGCACACCAGGCCGGTGCCCCGCGGACCGAACATCCACTTGTGGGTGCCAGCGATGAAGAAGTCGCAGTGCATAGCGGGGAAGTCGAGGTCTTCCACGCCGAAGCCGTGCACACCATCGACGATATAGAGCAGGCGGTCCGGCTCGTCGCGGTTGCGGTTGTGTTCGTCCACCAGCTTGCCGATCTCACCGATGGGCAGTTTTACGCCGCTGCCGGATTGCACCCAGGTCATGCCCAGTACACGGGTGTTGGGGCGAATGTTGCGCTGGATATTGCCCAGCACTTCATCGGCCGAGACCTGATTGGGGTTTTTGAACAGGCGTATCTTGCGAACCTGGGTGTGCTCCTTGCGTACCCGGAAGTCCAGGCTGAACTCGGTGGCGTAATGCTCATGCACCGTGGTGAGGATTTCCTGGTCGGCGCGCACCTTGATCCCGCCATAGATCATCGCCAGCCCTTCGGACGTGCTGCCGGTGAGGGCGATCTGCGCTGGCGTGGCGTTCAGGTAGCGGCCTGCCCACTCGCGTACCTGGCCCTCACGCTTCCAGGTTTCCTGCAGGTCCCAGTCCATGGCCAGGCCAGGGTTACGGTCGATCTGTTGGCGGTAGCGTTCTATGGCCTCGCGCACGGGCCTGGGGTGCGAGGCCACCAGGAAGTTGGAAAAATGCAGGTAATTGGGGTCTTGGTTGAACAGTTGCTTCAATCCCGTCCATGGGTCGTTCGTAACGGCGGCTACTGCCTGAGGCAGCAACGCGGTGCCCAGCGGCAGGCTCGCGGCAAAGACGCCGGCCTGCTTGAGAAATGTACGGCGGTCGGTCATGGACTTACTTCGTGGTGGTTAGCGATTGGCCAATGGCTTGGCGGCTTTTTGTACCTGGTCCCACACCCGCAGGAAGTTGCCTCCCCACAGCTTGGCGATATCGGCTTCGGAGTAGCCGCGCTGGATCAGTTCGGCAGTGACGTTGCGCACCTCGCCGACGTTCTCCCAGCCCTGGAGGCCGCCGCCGTCGTTGAAGTCCGAGGCAATACCGACATGATCGATGCCGATCTTGCGCACGGTGTAGTCGATGGCGTCGCCCAGGTCCTTGAGGGTGGCCTTGGGTTCTTCCTCGAGAATGCCGTACAGCGCGCTGGCGTATTGGCCGAAGCGTTGCTCGGGCCAGGCGGCAATGATTGCATCGCCGGGCATCAGGGCCATGGCCAGGTTGGGCAGTGGCGGCAGGTCGAAGCGTGCGCGCAAGGTATTGAGCTTGTCCTGGGTCGGCTGGCTCAAGGGGCGCAGGTAGGCGGGGAAACCCACCACTTGCACCACGCCGCCGCTGTTCTTAATCAGTTGCAGCTCCTTGTCGCTGAGGTTGCGCGGGATGTCCACCGATGCCCGTGGCGCCGAGTGGGACGCCACCATCGGCGTGCGGCTCAACTGCGCGACTTGCTCCAGGGCCTTGGTCGACATCTGCGACACGTCGATGATCACCCCCAGGTCATTGAGGCGATGCACCGCTTGCTGGCCGATAGGCGACAGGCCCTCGAGGGCATCCGTGGAGTCATTGAAGAACGGCAGCGGGCGCGACGAGTCGGACCAGGCGTTATTGCCGATGTAGCTGAACCCGAACATGCGCATGCCGCGTGCGGCCCACAAGTCCAGCTGGTTCAGGTCATTGCCCAGGGGGTAGGCGTTGAGCATGCTGATAAAAATCGCGAACTTGCCTTCGCCGTGCAGGCGTCGCATATCGTCCGGTGTGTAGGCAATGCCCACCTGGTTGGGAAAGTCACGCACCATGCCGGAGATGATCTTGTAGCGCACTTCCTGCTCGTGCCGGGCCTCTTCGACAAAACCATCGGTGGGCTTGTGCGGGGCGTTGGCGCCGTTCCAGATTTCCGGCCAGCCGAAGATCGTCAGCGCGGCGCCCGACAATCGGCCGCGGGCGGCCTTGGCCAGGTCGAACTGGCCGCTGCCATCCTTGTCGGCCTCGTTGCCCGCCGTGCCGAAATCCAGGGGCAGGGTGATGTGGCTGTCGAACGACAACAGGCGATCCTGCATTTCATTGGCCTGCTTGATCACCTCCAGCGGGTAGCCGGCGTTGCCCTTGAACCACTGATCCCAGACCAGGAAACCGGCCCCGGCGCCGATAGCCAGGGCCAGCGGCAGGCCGATATACAGCGCCTTTTTCGAACGTGATTTTGTCATTGCCATCTCAGTCAGTTGAGGCCTTTGCTATCAGGGAAGAACGAGCGATGACGGGGGAAATTTAGGTGGCGGGGGGAGGGCGGTAAATTTCATCGGGTTGCAAACGTTCTAGCTCTGATCAAGCTGTTTCCTAAGGTAGCCAATGACAATCTCTCGACGTGGGTTCATCGCAGGCCTGGCGCTGACCGGTGCAGCCGTGCCCGCGGCCTTTTATGCCCATCGCGAGTTGACGCGGGAAGAAGAGTTTCCTATCACCCCCGGCGAAGCTACGGTCGACCTCGCTGACACTCAGGGCCAGCACCTGGCGAACACCCTGCGGGGCGTCTGGAGCCTGCGCCTGGAAGGCCGCGACGCGGGCCTTGCGGGCCTGCCGCTGCATGGCCTGGAGTTGCTGCTGGACATTGCTCCCCGTGGGCGTGGCCTGCGCGGTTACCTGGACACCGCCGAGCAGCTGCGCGCTGAAGGCGAGCCGCGCTATCGGGTCTTGGGTGATGTGCTGACGGGCGAGGGCGCCGTGCTCTATTGGCGCTTGATCGACCGCGATTCAGCCGGCGGCGTGCCGGCCTATGAATTCAAGATGACCCTGGATGAAGTCTGGGCCGATTTCGGCAATGCCGGCAGCGCCACCCTCAGCGGGCACATCCTCGACCTTGAGCGGCCCCTGGCGCTGACCGAACGCGACAACCGTTTTATCGCCCACAAACAACTGTTCCCCGAAGCCCGCCAGCGCATCGGCCTCAACCCGACCTTGCTGGCCTGGCTGATTTCTCCCGAGCACCGCCTGTTTCACCAACTGTGGCACGCCACCCGCGACCAATGGCACAAGCTCTCCGAAGAAAAACGCGAGGCCCTGCGCGGCATCGGTTGGCAACCGGGGCCCCGTGGACAGGAACGCGACGCCCGCGGCAAGCGCAAGGACCGCAATGGTTCGGGCATCGACTTCTTCTTCATGCACCGCCACATGCTCGGCACCGCACGTTCCATGCAGGACTTGCCCTCCTGGCCGCAATTCCCCGAGCCGCAACCGCCGTTGGAGCGGGATCGCCCGGGCTTTGTGCGCTACTTCGACAACCACGACGGTTTCGCACTGCCGCCCTGTTGGTCAGCGCCAGATGACGCCGACTACACCCAGTGGGTCAGCGATATCAAGGCGGCCGAGACCTACCACAGCAACTTCCAGGTGTGGGAATCCCAATACCGCGACCCGCGCTACCTGGCCAAGTTGACCCTGGGCCAACTGGGCTCGGAAATGGAGCTGGGCCTGCACGATTGGCTGCATATGCGCTGGGCCTCGGTGCCCCGCGACCCGTCCAACGGCGCCCCGGTCCCCTTCGCCCGTGACCCCGCAGACTTTGCCGCACGTTGGTATGCGCCGGAGAACGACTTTCTGGGCGACCCGTTTTCATCCCATGTGAACCCGGTGTTCTGGCATTTCCACGGCTGGATCGATGACCGCATCGAAGACTGGTTTCGTGCCCACGAGCGCTTCAACCCAGGCGAGGTGAGCCGACTGGAAGTCAACGGCGTAGCCTGGTTTGCGCCAGGCCGCTGGGTGGAAATAGGTGACCCGTGGCTGGGCCCGGACACCCACGGCTGCAGCACCACGCCGGGGCTGCAACAGGGGCGCTCGATGGAAATGGACCCGGAGATCATGAAGCTGGCCCTGCGCATTACCTTCGGTGCCGATGAAGCGCTGCTCAAGGGGCTGTTCAAACGTGTGCCGCAGCGGCCATGGTATGCGCGGCATCTGAAACTCAAACGCGAGGCTTAGCAGGTTTTTTTAAACCTGCTCTTCCTCGCGCAATTGCGCACTCATCTCATCGCAACTGCGTGCCCAGTCGCTCAACCATTGCGGCATCGGCGGTGAGGTGTCGTCCAAGCCCAACTCGCGGATGAATTCGGCCGGGGGCAGGGTGCCTTTGGCGGATCGAAACAGCCCACGCATCACCACCACGCCGACCACCCGCCCATTGCTGACGAAGCGGTGCTCCATCAGGTTCCACTTGTGGTCCCAGCCGAGAATGCGGGTATGCACCTCGAATACCTCGAACAGCTTCAATTCCCGACGGAACTTGCCCCAGGTATCGCCGACTATCGGCATCGCCTTATGGCGCAGCGCCACGCGAAAGGCGCCGGTGCGCAGCACAAAATCCATGCGAGCCACATCGGCCAGGGTGAAATACCGGCCATTGGTGACATGCCGGTTCAGGTCCAGGTCCAGCGGCCAGACACGCATGCGCACCACCGTGGTAGCCAGGCCGTGAACCGGTTTGCGCCAGGGGCGGCGCAACAGCATGTGCAGTAATCGAAACCAGAGATTCATAAAAACGCCAGGCAGTTGATCAATGGCCGCACTGTACGGGGATGGGATCGGCTAAGGTAGATGCGTAAATGACTTATTACATGCGAAAAGTGCAAGCCGGAGTTTTTACATGCATGTCACCTTGCTCCTGGCGGATCAATGTTCCGCTGCCAGTGCCACCCTGGCCATGGAAATGCTCAGTGCGGCCAATCTGTTCGCTGAAAGCCTGCCGTTTGAGGTGATGCTCGCGTCTATAGACGGCCAGCCGGTGACAGCATGGGGCGGGCAGCGCCTGCAGGTGCAGGGTTCACTGGCGCAGATCGCGCACACGGACCTGGTGCTGATTCCCGGGTTTCTCTTTACCCTCAAGGAGGCTATGCCGACGTTTGCTGCCTACGGCCCCTGGTTGCGTGAGCAGCATGGGCAGGGCGCCGTGTTGGCTTCCATGTGCACGGCGGCCTTCATGCTGGCCGAGACCGGCTTATTGCACGGCTTGCGTGCGACGACTCACTGGGCATTTGCCGGGTTCTTCCGGCGTCGATATGCCCAGGTCAGCCTGGATGAGGGGCAGATCCTTTGCGAAGACAATCGCCTGATCACGTGCGGGGGCGCTACGGCGGCGATGGACTTGATGCTGCACCTGATCCGCCGTTTCGGCTCGCCGGAGCTGGCTCATACCTGCGGCAAGTACTTGCTGATCGATGCCGGCCGCACCGAGCAGTCGGCCTACGCGATGTGGTCGCTGCCCAAAAGCCACGGTGATGCGCAGATTTTGCGTGTGCAGCATTGGTTGGAGCAGCACTTTGCGCAGTCAATGGTGATCGATGAGGTGGCCCGGCGCTTTGGTTTTGGCGTGCGTAATTTCAAGCGGCGTTTCAAGGATGCCACTGGTTGTACGCCGATTGGCTACCTGCAAACCCTGCGCCTGGAACGAGCCAAGCAGATGCTGGAGTCAACACGCATGACCCTCGCCAGCATCACGTATGCCGTGGGCTATGAGGACAGCAACTCGTTTCGGCGTCTGTTCCAGCAACGGGTGGGGATGCTGCCGGCGGCGTATCGCAAGAAGTTCCTGGTTGCCCAGGGCGACGCCTATGTACCTGACGCACCGAGGTCCTGACCTGCCTTGATGCCGGTCAGGTAAGCAGGCGCGCTGCGCCGTGGACGTGTATCACTTTTTTGCGCGGGGATTGCTCTGTGCAACACCGTGCAGCAATAGCGCCTCAAACACCCGCTGTACCCGTGGTTCGTCGCTGTGGGCCACATTGAAGCGCATTGAGTCGCGGTGGGCCGGGTCGTAGCCGAAGAGCGCGCCAGGTGCCAGTACCATGCTGCGTTTCAGGGCTTCCTGGGCCAGGAGTTCGCCGTCCACGCCAGGCGGCAGGCGTGCCCAGATGAACATCCCGCCTTCATACGCCATGGGCAGTTCGCACCCGCAGCGCTTGAGCCATTGTTCGACGCGCCCACCGGCTTCCATCAGGCGCTGCACCATGCGTTTGCGCTGCTTGGCGTAACTGCCTTCGCTGAGCATGCGGTAGACGATCTGTTCGAACAGTTCCGAGGTGACGCCGCCGCTCATCAATTTCATGTTGGTCAGGTTGGCGGCCAGTTGCGGAGCGGCCACCACGTAGCTGACGCGAGTGTTGGCGCTCAGGATTTTCGAGAACCCCGACAGGTAGGTAACCTGGTCCAGCCCGGCGACGGCGGCCAGGCGTGGGGGAGGGTTGGGGTGCAGGTCGCCGTAGAGGTCGTCCTCGACGATGTGGCAGTGGTACTGCTGGGTCAGTTGCAACAGGCGAAACGCTTGGCTGGGGCTGAAGGAGTGGCCGGTGGGGTTGTGCAACACGCTGGTGGTCAGATACAGGCTGGGGCGGTGTTCGGCCAGCAGCTGTTCGAGGGCGCTGAAGTCAAAGCCGTCGGGGCGGCGTGCAATGGTGATGACTTTGACGCCGTGCAGCGCCAGGTTGGCGTGGAAGTTGAAGTAGCACGGCGCGTCGAGCAGCACCGTGTCGCCGGGGCGTGCGAGCAGGCGCATGAGCATGTCCAGGCCCTGCACAGTATTGGGTGTGGTGATGATCTGTTCCACCGGTACCGACAAGCCTTCGCCGTGCAGTTTCTGTTGCAGCGCCTGGCGCAACGGCAACAGCCCCGCCGGCGTGCCCAGCCCGGCGATACGCAGTGACGGCGCACGCACTACGCTGCGCATGGCTTGGCGGATCGCTTCGCCATTGAGCCAATCCTCCGGCAAGTGCCCGCCACCGGGGCGCAGTTCGCCACTGGCGGTGGCCAAGGGCCGGCGCAATACGCTGAGCAGGTCTTGGGGCAATAGGTCCACCCAGGTCGCCGAGGCAGGGCGGGTGCTGTCCATCGCCACGAAGTAGCCGCGGCCCTGGCTCGAGGTGAGCAGGTGGCGACCGCGCAGGCGGTCCAGTGCCTCATTGAGGGTGAACTTGCTGACGCCGAGGATCTGGGTCAGTTCACGCACGGATGGCAGTTTGCTGCCCGGTGCCCATTCGCCATTTTCGATGGCCTGGCTGAACGCCTCGACGATCTGCTGGACCTTGGGCGTGCCTTCTACGAAAGCGATGGCGGATACAAACATGACGCGTCCTTGTGTTTGCCGGTGCTTTTACCGGTGAAGTTAGGCCGGATTAGGCACCACTTTACCTGCCTTGCGCAATGCCACTCCCCTAGACTGCGCGGCATCTCGCCAGGAGATGGCGATATTTCCTACACCTGAGCAATGGATTTTGCATTTCCATGAAGACTTATATGTGCGCACCCTGCGGTTTTATGTACGTAGAAGAACTGGGTATTCCGGAGGACGGAATTCCCGCAGGCACCCCTTGGGAAGAGGTGCCTGAAGATTGGACATGCCCGGATTGCGGCGTGACCAAGGCCGATTTCATGGCCATCAATCTTCCTGAACGTCAATTCGCCTGACACTCCATCAACGAAAGGAATCGTCCCATGAACAGCAAACTGATCAACGCCACCGTCCCGTTCTGCACCGGTGTGGCCCACCAGAAATACCTGGGCGCCGAAAAGGGCCTGCAAACCGCCATCGAAGGTGACTGCACCCACTGGTACATCGACGGCAGCCTGTTCGGCGAAATGGTCGATGACTGGACCGAGGCGCGTATCGAGAGCCTGCAGGCGCAAATCGCGGCCACGGGGGTCAAGCCGGTTTTCCATGGCAACTTCAAGGCGCCGTTGGGCAGTGATGTCGAAGCCTTCCGTAGTGCGGCCGTGGAGTACGTCAAAAAAGAAATCGATATCGCCAGCCGCCTGGGCGCGCCGTTGATCATTCACGGTGGTTGCATCGTCGAGCCGAAAATGGTGCTGATGGCCAAGAAGGTTGCCCTGGAGCATTACCTCAAGTCGGTGCAGGAGCTGGCGCGCTATGCCGAGGCCAAGGGCACGGATATCTATTTGGAGAACCTGTCCAACTACGTTAACTATCGGCCGTTCCACTACATCTTTACCCATGAAGCCGAATACGCCTTTGTGTTCGAGCGCCTGCAAGCCCATAGCAATGTGTATTTCTTCCTCGATGCCGGCCACGCCAACATCGAGAACGGCCTGCCGGCAGAAGTGGTGCGCAAATACCACCACCTGATCAAGGGCATTTCCTTCAGCAACAACAACGGCGTGCAAGACCAGCACTTCGGTATCCATGACGGCAACTGCGATTACGCCGATGTGCTGCAGGCCATTGTCGAGACCAACTGGAAGGGGCTGGTCGCGTTTGAAACCCGCAACCAGACCGCCAAGGCTGCCCTGGCTGACCTGGCGGTGATGTACCGCGACTCCCTGACCACCGAAATCGCTGTCGCCTGATCGGCCGGGGGCGAGCGCTGGCCGCGTTCGCCCTGTTGCTGCTGTTTCTTTTTATTCAAGGTGCTGGCCATGACAAGTGCGTTAACCCTGTCTTCATTTCTCTACTTTCTGTTGTTTTGCGCCACCATGACCTTCAGCCCGGGCCCCATGACGTTGCTGTTGTTGAGCCTGGGCTTGAAGGACGGCCTGCGCAGTTCGATCCCGGCGCAGGTCGGCGCCAGTGTGTCGTACCTGATTTCGATCCTGATCTTTGCCGTCGGCTTCTCGGAATTGATCAAGGGCAACCTCGCCATTACCCAGACCATCCAGTTTGTCGGGGTGGCCTACATTCTTTACCTGGCCTACAAGCAGTGGACCAGCAGCGGCGTGTCGATCAACAACGCCGACAAGGTCGAGGGGGCGCGCAGCCTGTTTGGCAAAGGGCTGTTGACCGGGTTTTCCAACCCCAAGACCATCATCATGTTCAGCGCCGTGTTCCCGCAGTTTGCCGGCGCCGGTGAACACAGTTCGGCGGCGGACATCGCCATCCTTGGCCTGACCTTCCTGCTGCTGCAATTTGCCAGCGGCTGCCTGTATTGCTATTTCGGCCAGCGCATCAAACACGTGCTGGAAAACCCCAAGCGGCGGGTGTTGTTGCAGCGAATCACGGCGGTGTTGCTGCTGGGCGTCGCCTTGATGCTGGCGCGTGGGTTTTCGCACTGAAGTATTAGCCAATAAGCGGTAGTGGCGATTTGACGTCGCCCTGATAGACTCCAGGCATTCACCCAGGATCGCCCCCACCATGCCAGCCGTCGGAGGAAAAGGACTTCCGCTCGCTTTGCGCTTGTACAAATCTCGCGTGCTGGGGCTGACGCTCGGCTTTGTATGCGTGGCGTTCGGCATGTATCCGTTGAATCCGTCCCTGTGGGTGTGGGCCTGGATGCTGATCAATGCCTTTGCGTGGCCGCACCTGGCGTTTCAATGTTCGTTGCGCTCGGCCAATACCTTGCGCAGCGAACGCCGCAGCCTGCTGTTCGATTCCTTTTGCGGTGGGTTCTGGGTTGGCGCGATGCACTTCAACCCGCTGCCCAGCGTCACCACCCTGTCGATGATGAGCATGAATAACGTCGCCATTGGCGGGCCGCGCTTCCTGTTCGCGGGTTGGGTGGCGCAGGCGCTGGGGCTGGGCACCGCGTTGCTGCTGTTCACACCAGGATTTATCGCCGTGACCACCCAGGCCCAGCTGTATGCCTGCCTGCCGATCCTGATGCTGTATCCCCTGGCCCTGGGCTGGATCTGCTACCGCCAGGCCGTCACCTTGGCCCGCCACAAACGTGAACTGCTGGCCTTGAGCCGCACCGACAGCCTCTCTGGCCTGCTCAACCACGGCGCCTGGAAGGACCATCTGGACCTCGAATTTCAACGTTGCCGCCGTGGCCCGGGCGGTGCCGCCATCGCGTTGATCGACATCGACCACTTCAAGACCATCAACGACACCTACGGCCATGTGACCGGCGATATCGTCCTGCGCCAACTGAGCAAGGTGCTGCGCCAGAACCTGCGCACCAACGACCTGGCCGGGCGCTATGGCGGTGATGAGTTCTGCGTGATCCTGCCAGACATGCCCCTCAACCGTGCCACCGAGGTGATGGAGGCCTTGCGCGGTCGCTTCAACGCCTTGGCCTACGCCCAGGACCCGACACTGCGAGTGAGCCTGAGCATCGGCCTGGCGCCGTACCAGCCTAGCCACGCCGACTCCATCAGTTGGCTCAACGATGCCGACCAGGCGCTGTACGAAGCCAAGAGCAGCGGGCGCAACCGGGTCAGTTCGGTACAGGGCAGTTGGTTGCAGTCAATTTAGTGGGGTAGGGTGGCGGGGCACCTTCCAACAAAAAACAAGGATCGGTCCATGCTCTTCACGTTCCCGCGTACCCTTTTGGCCGCTACCCTGGCCTTGTCTTTCAGCCTGCCGGCCTACAGCGCCGAGCCTCATAAACAGATCCAGCAACAGGCCGAACAATACAAGGCCGAAGCCTTGAAGCTGCTGGAGCGCCTGGTGAATATCGACTCGGGTTCAGGCTACGAGCCGGGCCTGACCCAAGTGCGCGATATCGCCGTGGATGAGTTGAAACAGTTGGGTTTCACCATCGAATTGGTGCCGGATAAAGCCGCCAACAATAGCCATGTGGTCGCCACCCTCAAAGGCACCGGCAAGGCCAAGATCCTGCTGATGGCCCATATGGACACCGTATTCAAGGAAGGCTCGGCTGCCGAGCGCCCCTTCCACATCAAGGACGGCCGCGCCTACGGCCCCGGCGTGATGGATGACAAGGGTGGCATCGTTGCGGGCATCTATGCGCTCAAGGTCCTCAAAAGCCAGGGCTTCAAGGATTACGCGCAGATCACCTTCCTGCTCGACGCCAGCGAAGAAACCGGCTCCGACGCCGCCTCCGAACTGATCCGCAACACTGCCAAAGGCCACGACGTGACCCTGAACCTGGAACCCGGCCGCCCCGCCGACGGCCTGGTGGTGTGGCGCAAAGGCAGCGCCACCGCGGTGGTCGAAGTCAAAGGCAAGGCCGCCCACGCCGGCGTCGCCCCGGAACTGGGACGCAACGCCGCCATGGAAGCCGCGCACCAGATCCTGCAACTGGGCAAACTCGGCGATGAAGACAAGAAAACCACCATCAACTTCACCGTGCTCAAGGCCGGTGACCGCACCAACGTTATCCCTGACCAAGCCACCGCCAAGGCAGACGTGCGTGCGGCTTTGCCGGAAGAGTTCGACCGGATCGAGAAAGACCTGGCCCGGGTTTCAGCCAACAAATTGATCCCGGAAACCGAAGTGAAAACCAGCCTGCAGCGCGGCCTGCCACCGATGCCGCAGACAGCCGAGTCGGATAAGTTGGTAGCGATAGCCCAAGGGATTTATGGCGAACTGGGACGCAAGTTGACCATCGAAGGCAGCGGCGGCGCGGCGGATGCCAGCTTGTCCGCCGGTGTAGGCACGCCGACGCTGGATGGGTTTGGGATAGTGGGGGGCAATATTCACACGGCGGAGGAATATGCCGAGGTGGAGAGTGTGGTGCCGCGGGTTTATTTGTTGAGTCGGATGATCATGGAGCTTTCCAAGCGCTGATCGGAGCGTTGGATTGAAGCACTGAAGAAATTCAAATGGGGGCGGGGGCTTGCTCCGATAGCGGTGGATCAGCTTGCACATGCATTGACTGAATCACTGCTATCGGGAGCAAGCCCCCTCCCACATTGGATACTCAGCGCCCCATAGTGAGTGGACTTCGAAGCTGGCTTTGGGGTCATCTTTCCATCACTTACTGGTTAGCAGAGGGGGCGTCTGACCTGCTCTCGACAATGTCAAGGTTGTATCTGCTGAGGCAGTCCAACAGTGTTTTCATGAATTGCCGTTTTTCGAATATTTCATCATTAAAGTAAGTGTCAAAGAGATAAAACACTGACTCAAAGTTTTCTCCGATGCTGAGAAAATGCTGAAGTGTGTTGATGTACCATTCTCTTTCGTCTCGCCTATATTTCATGAATTCAGGTTTGGTTAGTTTGTCGAATAGCCATGTAAGTTCCTCGTGATGGTTCACGTTTATGGAGGTAATGAGCTCTTCTCTGTCCACATCCCTAGTGTTTTCGATGCAGTAAGTGAAAAGCAGACCTTGGATTATCGATAGGTTTGGCTTGAGTTTCATTGGAGATACTTAAAAGCTATGAAGAAATATGCTGTCCAGTGCCCTGTAACTGAAAAGGACGTTTTGCTTTAGAAGCTGCACACATCGGTCTTCTGGAAGCGCATCGCCTGGATTGGGGCCGCTTGTGACACAGCGCGAGGAAGCTCGCTCGCCGGAGGAGCGCCGATTTAGCATCGAACAGCTTTTTTTAAATTTTTGAGTTTGGCGTCTTGTAGTAGTTTCTTAGGCAATTCAAAAGGACTTGCATGAAGTTTGTTTGATTGGTTACGGGGGTGCTGAAATAAGTTTTCATATTTTTAAAGACTGCGTCAAAGTTGTCGCTTGTAGCTAGAAAGTGTGATATGGAATCAATGAACCATTTTTGTTCACTTCTTGTGTAAGCTACGAATTCTGGCTTGGTCAGTTCGTCAAATAGTTTTATAAGTTCTTCGTCGTTATTTATGTCTCTTAATGAAATGGTTTTTTCTCGCACTAAGTCGTACGTGTTTTCTATGTCGTAAGTGAACAGTAGACCGCGGATTATTGACATGCTGGGTGGTTTTATTTTCATATTATTTGCTCGTGGTAGCCTCAGTTGTGTAATTCTGTAAGCAGCGTAATAGCACGCTCATAAATTGCCTATGGTCAGTTATTTCATCATCGAAATAGGTGTCGAGAAGATAAAAAACGGAATTAAAATTTTCATCAGTATTTAGGTAGTGCTGAAGTGTTTCAATATGCCATTGTTGAATTTCAAGTTTGTATGAAAGAAATTCTGGCTTGGTCAATTTTTCAAAAAGATCAGCGAGTTCTGTTTCGTTGTTGATGTTTTTTGAAGCGATGAAGCGCTCTCTTTCAGGGTCGTCGTAGTTTTCAATGCTGTAGGTGAATAGTAGGCTTCTGAGTATTGATAGTTCTGGTGTGAGCTTCATGTTTAGAATTCCGTGTACGCAGTAATCGGATTGCCATCGTTATCAAGTATTACAATAGCTTTGCTTTGTCTTCCATACTCAAAATTATTTTTTTTGTATCCTTCTCCAATTATTTTTCCCATGTCCATTGGTCTGCGAGATATTTGTAGGTTTGTATACTTAAATATAAGTTGTGCGCGATAAATGGCGTTGAGTTGGTCCCGATGGCTGAAATATCTAGTAGCTGCAGTAGGTATTTTGGGTTCACCATCTTTTCTTCCACCAATGTATCTTTCGATTTCTTCTGTTGTTGGGTTTTTACCCGATCTTACTCTTTCGAGTTGGGAGTTGGGGGTTGTCTGCGCGCCGTGCTTCTCCAAAAAATGTGCTCTTGGGAATGCTTGTTCGATCTCTTTCAAACGTCTGTATGCGTTTGCTTCTGCAAGCTCATCAATTCTCGCCTGCCGCTGCGCGCGGGTCAGTTGCGGTAAGGCAGGCTCTCCGTGGTTAACACTCTCCGTAGGGTTTGGAGCACTAGTGCTGGGTTTACACCCGCCAGCACCTGGGCATGAATTCAAGCCTAGCGGATCCACCCACCCTGTCGGATTGGGCACGTACTGGTAGCCATTGACCCCACCCGCCAACTTCACCGGATCCGGCGTCAGGTAGCGACCAACATCCGGATTGTAGTAGCGATGGCGGTTGTAGTGCAGCCCGCTTTCCTGATCGAAGTATTGACCCTGGAAACGCAGTGGGTTGTCGATTTTGCCCACGTCGAGCCGGGCGATCTGGCCGTAGGCGCGGTAGTGGGCGGACCAGACGATCTCGCCCTCGGGGCTGGTCAGTTCTTGCGGGGTGCCGAGGTGGTCGAGTTGGTAGTGGTAGGGCTTTGTGGCTTGTGGGCCAAAGCCTTCCAGCAGTGCCAGTGGGCGAAAGCTGTCGGGTTCGTAGAGGTAGCTTCGATGACGTTCTGCGTGGTGCTCGGCAATCAGCTTGTCGCCTTGCCAGAAAAACTCGGTGGTTTTGTCGTCCACGGTTTTGCTGATGCGGCGTCCAAATGGGTCATAGCGATAGCTGGCGGTTTCGCCGTTCGGTTTTGTGATGCTGATTAATCGATGCTGGCAGTCGTAGCGGTACTCAGTGACAAGTTGCTGGCCTTTGCCGCGTCGTTCGCGGATGAGGTTGCCGAAGGCGTCGTAGTCGTAATGACGGTCGCCCTGGATCATCAGACGATTCGCCGCGACGATGTCCGGGCCGGGGCGGTCTTGCATCAGCAGGTTGCCGGCGGGGTTGTGGCCGAAGCGTTCCTGCACGTCTTGGGAGTGGTCGGCGCGGGTCAGGCGGGCGAGGGGGTCGTAGTGGTAGCGGTGTTCGCCTTTGCGGGTGTCGAGCAGGCGGGTGAGGTTGCCGGATTTGTCGTAGTCGTATTGGCGTTGGTAGAGGTGGTTTTGTTGCTGTGTTACCGCGTGGGCGTGCAGGCGGTGTTGGTCGTCGTAGTGGTAGTGGCTGAGCACTTGGCCTTGCTGGCGCTGATGCTCTCGACCGCTCTTGAATAGGTGCGAGGTAAGCACTTCACCGTTGAGTTCGACGGTGGCGAGGTGGCCGCCTTTGTCGTGGTTGAAGGTGAGGCGGTTATTGTCCGGCAGGCACAGGTTTTTCAGTTGCCCGCAGGCGTCGTAGCCGTAGCGCAGGGTGCCCCAGCCTTGGTGTTCGGCGGTGAGGCGGTTTTGGCGGTCGTATTCGTAGGCCAACGCCCAGTGACCGTCTTCGACGCTGAGGAGGTTGCCTTGGCGGTCGTAGGCATAGTCGACAACGCTGTCATCGGGCAGGGTTTTTCGTACGAGGCGCCCGGCGTGGTCGCGCTGGTAGTGGGTGATTAGCTGACTGCCATCGTCGCCGTATTCGGTCTTTTCCAGCAGGTGGCCGTTGAGGTCGTAGGCATAGGCGGTGCGCTGGCCGTCGAAGCCGGTTTCCTGGCGGATCAGGCCGTTGGGGTGGTAGTCGAGTTGGTAGGTTTCGCCGGCTTCGTTTTCGATCTCGGTGAGCAATAGCCGGGCGTTGTCGTAGCGGTACTTGACCTGGGTGCCGTCGGCGTTGAGACGGCGGCTGATCAGGTGCAGGCCGTCGGCGTATTCGTAGCGGGTGACGTGGCCGAGTTCGTCGCGTTCGGCGATGATTTTGCCGTAGGGGTTGTAGCTGAATTCCCTACAACCACCGCCTGGCAAGACGAGGCGAATCAGCCTACCGACGCTGTCCCATTCATAGGCTATCTGCGCGCCGTGTTCATCCTCACAGGCAACTTGATGCCCCAAGTCGTCATAGCGATAACGCTTGATCCCACCATGGGGCAATTGCTCTTCAAGCAGTTGCCCGCGTTCGTTCCACACCAGTCGATGGCAACTGTGATCCGGGTACCAAACTCCAGTCAGTTGCCCGTGCTTGTTGTAGCTGTAGTCAGTAACCTCTCCATCGGGATCGGTCCTACGCGTAACATCGCCTTGCTCATTACGCTCATATTTCCAGACCGCCTCCCCACGTCTGACAACCCGTACAAAACCGTTGTCATGCTCGTAGGACGTTGGCTCGTCATCCCCCGGAAACAGCGCGACCAAGCGTCCGGCGTCGTCATACTGATAGGCCGTCACCGCGCCCATCGGGTCTTGCTCGACGGTCAGCCGCCCCTGGTCGTCGTAGGATTTAAAGTGCGTGGCGCCGCCTGGATCGATGCGCTGCACCAGCCGCGCCCGCTGGTCATGGACATACACCTCCTGGCTACCATCAGCGTTGTGCACGGTGACACGCCCGTCATCGCCCCAGGCATAGCGCGTGTCCATCTGCGAAAAACTCGCCCAATGCCGCACGCAGCGAGCCGCCTTGCCCGCGCGTTCCCACTCCCAAAAGAAACTCGCCCCACCGGCCAGTTGGCGTTCAAGAATGACGTGCTGATCGTCGTACCGATAACGCTCGCTTTCCCCGACAGCATTGGTCGCGCAAACCAGTCGTCCATGTTCGTCATAGGCGTAGGAAACGAGGTTCTGTTCGGTTTCCCATACGTAAGGCTCACGCCCTTTGGCGCGATGCACCTGGTAGTCCACCGCAACGATGCGATCCGACTCATAACGCAACAGCAACGAGCGGCCAGCACCGTTATCCAGCCGCTCAATCCGCCCTGAACGATCCCGGCAAAGGCGCAGCCGGTTGTCATACGCATCGCTGATGGTTGTCAGCACACCGTCGCGAAAGTGGTAGAAACGCGAGGCCTGGGCCAGCACCAGTTCATCAGGAGCCGAACCCAAGTAGATCGCCGCTTCGGCCAGGCTGTTAGTAATCGCCGGTCGAGTTGAAGTCGGCAAGGGCAGGGTGGTCGAGCGATTCTCATGGTCAGTCCACTCCACCGAATCGCCCGACACCACCAGCCGATGGGCCAGCCCATGACTCCAACCAAACCCCAACCCACAATCCACATCCACCGCACTGGTGCGATACAGCCGCGTCCACGCAAACGGCAAAATCCCGTCCAGTGCGCCGTCGGTGAGTGTCAGCAATTCCTCGCCTGTAACCATCGACACCGGGCAACCGTGGGTAACGGTCTTGTCCGCTGGCGCCGCCGCATCGCCTTTAGGATTTGAAGCCACAGCCGGCAAATCATCCACACGCTCTTTCTGCGTCAGCACTACGTTCTGCCGCGCTCGCCAGCGCATCTGCACCGCGCCTTGCTTCAGCCCTCCCACCACCCCGCGAACCGCCACCGCTTTGTAGCGGTCCACCGCCCGCATGAACGTTGTGAGGATCGTCAGCACACCGGTCACGAAACCCACGGCTGACTGAAGAATCCCTGCGCCGTACTTGACCAGGCGCATACTCAAATACGCTACGCCCGCTGCCGGCAGCGCGATGGTCAACACCACGCCAATCACCAGGTCAATCAGCAGCGATACCATAAAACCGGCGGCCGCTTGCGCAACTTCACTAGGCGGTAACGCCTCCAGCCAGATCATGGCGGTGCGCAGTAACAGGTACAGCGCCGCCTCATCACTGGCCAGCAACATCGCCTGTTCCATGACCTTGGGCGCATCGATGGCGATTTGCGCCAACTTCGCCGCCTCGTTACCCAGTTGCTCGACGTACTTGAGCGGGTCTTCAAGAATCGCCTGCACCTGCTTGATGCTGTCCCACACGTCACGGATCGCTGCCCAACTGCCGGCGAGCACGCCGTTGCCTATTGCGCTGGCGGGGGATTGCTGCCAATGCGGCTTGAAGCCTTGCCACTGCTCGCGCAGCCATTGCTCCAGATCCGCAGTCAGCCCGGCATAGGAAGCAAACAAGGCATCGACTTGCTGCGCTGAAACACCGCCCTGAACCCTTACCTGATAGCGCCCGCCGGCGGCGCATTCGTGGAAACCGTCGCCGTGCTCGTCGAGCAGGATGACCCTGGAGCTGCCGTCATCCAGCCCGATCACTTCAACCGGAATATTGCCGATCGCCACGTCGTACGCTGACTCGAACCTGCTCTGGATCTTCAGCACACCCCCTGCCGGACAGCGGGCCACGGTGGAAAAGTCCGCATCGCCAAGACCGACCGACTGCTGTGCATCCCCAACCCGCAACACCCGATCCATACCCAGCAACGAAGGCATGTCCGCTGCATGACTGACCGTATCCAGCGCACGCGAATACCAGGCGCCCATCTGCTGGCGGTACTCCACCAGGCTCTGATGGAAACCATCCAGCTCGTGTTCGATAAAGGTAATTTTGGCTGCTTGGGTCATCCGCAGCGGCTCCCCACGAGGGGCGGCCAGGTAACCAAGGCACTAACAGGAAAAACCATCTGCAATCCCTCGCACTGTTTGATCAGGCGAGGGACTTTGCAGCGGTGGAAAGCGGAGGGGAGTAGAGCTTATCCGGCAGTTACGTGGGACGTTTCAGCAACCTTGTCGCGCAGTACCAGGCTGCACAGCGCCGGCAGGAACAACAGCGTCAACACCGTGCCTACCAGCACACCGCCAATCAGCACATAAGCCAGCGACGACCAGAACACCGAGAGCGTCAACGGAATAAACGCCAGCGCCGCCGCCAGTGCGGTCAGGATCACCGGGCGGGCACGCCGCACGGTAGCTTCGATAATGGCCTCGCGAATCGCCATGCCGTGGTCCTGGTTCTGGCGGATCTGGTCGGTGAAGATCAGCGTATTGCGCATCAGAATGCCGCCGATGCCAATCAGGCCCAGGATCGCGTTGAAGCCGAACGGCTGGTTGAACAGCAACAAGGTCGGCACTGCACCAATCAGGCCCAACGGCGCGGTAGCGAACACCATGAACATCACGCCGAACGAGCGCACCTGGAACATGATCACCGTGAGGGTCAGCAGGATCATGATCGGAAACAGCGCCGCCAGGGCCACGTTGGCCTTGGCGCTTTCCTCAACCGGGCCGCCGATGTCGATTTTGTAACCGCTGGGCAGCTTGGCGATCAGCGGTTGCAGGTCTTTGTACACCGCCATTTCCACATCGGGCGGTTGTACGCCATCGATGATGTCGGCGCGTACCTCCACGGTGGTGGCGCGGTCACGGCGCTTGAGGATCGGTTCTTCCATCACCGCCTGAAAATGCCCGACCTGTGCCAGCGGCACCGACGTACCGGCGCTGTTGGTCAGCGTCATGTTGTTGAGGTTGGCCAGGTCTTCGCGTTGGCTGCCTTGGGCGCGGGCCACCACTGAGACGGTGCGGTTGCCTTCGCGAACTTCGGTGATCGGGTTGCCGCTGAGCAGGGCGTTGAGTTGGGACTTGACCTCGTCGGGGGTAAAACCCAGCAAGCGCAAGCGATCCTGGTCCAGCACCAGGCGATAACCGCTGGCACGCTCGCCCCATTCTAGGAAGGTGTCTCTGGTCAGCGTGTTGCCGGCCACGACCTGACGCACGTCTTCAGACAGCCCGCGCAGCACACTCAGGTCGGGCCCCGAGACGCGAAACACCACCGGGAACGGCACCGGCGGGCCGAAGACGAGCTGCGTGACCCGTACCCGCGCCGACGGAAATTCGCCTGCCGCAATGCGCTCGCGCATCCGCAGTTTCAGCGCGTCGCGGGCGTGGGAGTCCGGGGTTTGCACGATCAACTTGGCGAACGCCGGGTCCGGCATTTCAGGGTTCAACGACAGGAAAAACCGCGGTGCACCGCCGCCCACATAGGTGTCGACCATACTGGTCTGCGGCTCTTGCAACAGCGCCTTCTCCACCTGCGCCGCCACGGCTTCGGTGCTTTTGAAGGCGCTGCCGGGTGGCATATACACTTCCAGAATCAGCTCCGAGCGGTCGGAGTCCGGGAAGAACTGTTTCTTCACCACCGCCATACCCAGGCCGCATACCACGAACGCGGCCACCACCATGCCGGTCACCAGCCAGCGCCCGCGCACGCAGGCCTCCACCAGGCTGCGTAGTTTCTGGTAGTAGCGCCCGGCATAAATCGCATCATGCCCGCCGGGCACTGGCTTGATCTGCGGCAACAACTTCACGCCCAGGTAAGGCGTGAACACCACGGCCACCAGCCAGGATGAAATCAGGGCGAAACCCACTATCCAGAAGATATTGCCGGCGTACTCACCCGCCCCGGAGCGCGCAAACCCAACCGGCAGAAAACCGATGATGGTGACCAGGGTGCCGGTCAGCATCGGCGCCGCCGTAGAGCTCCAGGCATAGGTGGCCGCGTGGATGCGGTCAAAGCCTTCTTCGAGTTTGACCACCATCATCTCGATGGCAATGATCGCGTCGTCCACCAACAGGCCCAGGGAGATGATCAATGCGCCGAGGGTCACGCGATCGAATTCACGGCCGGTGACCAGCATGATCACGAACACGATCGACAGCGTAAGCGGCACGGCCGCCGCCACCACCAGCCCCACGCGAAAGCCCAGGGCCAACAGGCTGATCAGCATCACCACCGCCAGGGCCACGAAGAATTTGAGCATGAACTCGTTGACCGCCAGGCTGATGTTTTTCGCCTGGTCGGAGACTTTGGCGAAGTTCACGCCCAGCGGCAGGTCGGCCTGGATTCTGGCTTCCTGGGCCTGCAGGCTCTTGTCCAGTTCCAGGCCGTTCCAGTGCTTCTCCATGATCACGCCCAGCATCAACGCCGGGTCGCCCTGATGGCGGATGCGATAACTGGGCGGGTCTTCATAACCGCGGCTCACGGTGGCCACATCGGCGATGCGCAATACGCGGCCATTGACTTGCAGGGGCACGTTCTCGATCAAGGCCAGGCTGTCGAACGCGCCGTCGATGCGGATATAAGCGCGGGCGCCCGCCGTTTCGACGAAGCCTGAGGGCGCCACGGCGTTTTGTGCGGCGAGGGCGGCGAAGATCTGTTCGGGCCTGATGCCCAGGGTCGCCAGGCGCTCATAGGAGAACTCGACAAACACGCGCTGGGCCTGCTCGCCAAGGATATTGACCTTCTTCACCCCTGGCAGGTTGAGCAAACCCTGGCGTAGCTCCTCGGCCATTTGCACTTGTTGGCGATGGGGCAGGTGTTCGGCTTCCAGGGCGTACAACGCAAAGTACACGTCGGAATATTCATCGTTGAAAAACGGCCCGATCACGCCCTTGGGCAGGCGCGTGGCTTCGTCGCTGAGTTTTTTGCGGGTCTGGTAGAACAGCTCCTGAATCTCGCTCGGGCGCGTGGACTCCAGGAATGTCATGCGCATCGACACAAAGCCTGGCTGGGCGATGGTCTCGACGCGATCGTAGTAGTCCAGTTCCTGCAGGCGCTTTTCCAGGCGGTCGGCCACTTGCTCCTGCATCTCCTGGGCGGTGGCGCCGGGCCAGGCGGCGGTGATGGTCATGACTTTGACGGTAAACGAAGGGTCTTCTGCGCGCCCCAGCTTGCCGAACGCGAAGACCCCGGCAACGAGGATCGCAATCAGCAAGAATAAGGTGACGGCGCGGTGCTTGACGGCCAGTTCGGAGAGGTTGATCCCGCGCATACTCATTGATCCTGCTTACGGTTGAGGGCCAGGGCCTGGGCGGGCAGCAAGCGCACCGTGTCGCCGCTGTGCAACAGGTGAGCGCCGAGGGCGACGATGGTTTGGCCGGGTGTTACGCCGCTGTCGAGCAAGGCGTCTTCCTGACCGAGGCTGGCGACCTTCACCGGGGCAAAGCTGATCTTTTGATCATCGCCAATCAGCCATACGCCCGTGCCTTGCCCCGCATCCTGCAAGGCGCCAATCGGCACGCGGGTTTGCAGGGGCTGGCCGTTGCCTTGCAGGCGCACGGTGATGGTGGAGCCGAGGGCGAAACGCTCGACCGAACCCTGCAGCACGTAACGTGCGCGGTAGGTGCGGGTGACCGGGTCGGCGCTGGCGGACAGTTCGCGCAGGGTGGCGGTCACGGCCTGGTCGGCTGCGCCAAAGGGAAACGCCAGGGCTTTTTGCGCAGCCAGGTCACGCCGGTTCTCCGGCAGGTTGACGATGGCTTCGCGGGCGCCGTCATGGGCCAGGCGCGCCACGATTTGCCCTTCGGCCACCACTTGGCCGCGATCGGCCAGCACGTCGGTGATGATGCCGTCGCCATCGGCCTTGAGTACCGAATAAGTGCGACGGTTTTCGATCTGGCTGGCATCCGATTGCGCCGCGGCCAGTTCGGCCTGGGCGACGCGCAGGTTGGTGGCCGACTGGTCGAAGATCTGCCGCGACACCGCGCCGGTGCTGGCCAGGCGCTGGTAACGGTTTTCATCGTCACGACGCTGGCGCAGTTGGGCCTGGGCGGCGTTGACGCGGTTCTTGGCCGAGCGAAGCGCCAGTTCGAAGTCGCCGATGTCCAGCACCAACAGGGTGTCACCACGGGAGACGTGCTGGCCGGGGTCGACCTTGCGCTCGATCACCTTGCCGCTGACCCGAAAGCCCAGGTCACTTTCAGTGCGTGCCGCCACCACGCCGGTATAGGCGCTTTGCTGGGTGCCGGCTGCTTCGACTGTGGCGGCCAGCACCGGGCGCGATGTGGGCGCCTGGGCGGCGCTGTCGGCCTTGCTGTTACAGCCACTGAGGACCACCAGCAGAGCCAGTGGCGTGAGAAGGCGCAGGGGGAGAGGGGGCATGACGAACTCCAGGGTGACCATAGGGCAAAAAATTATGGACATAATTTTTCGCTCATATTATGGTCGAAATATAAATTAATCCAGCCCCCGGATACTCCCCATGGCAAACGCCCCGGCACCCTCACGCAGCTTGCTGTTCTTGCTGGTTGCCCTCACCGCATTGGGTGAAGTCTCGACGCAACTGATCATCCCCGGCCTGGGTGCCATCGAGCACGCGCTGCAGGCGCCGCAAGGCTCGGCACTGATGGCGCTGTCGGCATTCGTTGCTGCGTTTGGCCTGGGGCAGTTACTGTTCGGGCCGCTGTCGGATCGCATCGGCCGGCGGCCAGTCTTGATCGGGGGCCTGACGCTCTACGTAGTGGCGACGCTGGCGATGCTGCTGGTCACCGACATCCAGCAGTTTATCGCCGCCCGGGTGTTGCAAGGCCTGGGCGCGTGCGCCGCGCTGGTACTAGCGCGCACCGTGGTGCGCGATGTGTGGAAAGCCGAGGCAGGCCCGGCCCTGGCGCTGACGATGATCGGCATGTTGTATGCCATCGTCGTTGCGCCGATAGCAGGGGGCTTACTGATCAAATTGCTGGGTTGGCGTGCGCCCATCGCCCTGGCGTTGGTGATCGGCAGCCTGGTGTTATTGCTGGCGCTGCTGTTCTTTCGCGAGAGCAATCATCACCTCGATCCCAGGGCCGCACACTGGCGCACCCTCGGCGGGCAGTATCTGGATCTGCTCAAGGGGCGCCAGTACCGTGCTTACGCGGTGGCCCTGGCGTGTACCTATGGCGCGATGTTTGCGGTGATCGCGGGTTCATCGGCGGTGTTTATCAATCTGCTGGGGTTCAGCAGCCTTGAGTACGGGCTCAACTTCGGACTGATTGTGTCGATGCTGATCGTCGGCTCCACTTATACCCGGCGTAACATTCAGCGCCTGGGGCCGCAGCGCATTGTGGCGATGGGTGTGACGATGGTGGCGGTGGGCGGGGTGGCAGCCCTGGCGATTTACGGCGTGTTCGGGTTGTCGGTAGTGGGGCTGGATATTCCCATCGCCCTGGTCACGCTCGGCGGCGGCCTGGTGCTGCCGGGATCCGTTACCGGGGCCGTGATGCCCAATGCGCACCGTGCGGGTTTAGCCGCCGGGCTCATGGGATTTGCACAGATGTTCGGCGCCACGTGCAGCGGGTTGCTGCTGAGCCAGTTACGCGATGGCAGTGCCGCGCCGATGATCATTATCCAGGCCGGGTTTGCACTGTCGGCACTGGTTGCCTTTCAACTGCTGCGCCAGCGCCAGGTTAAAACGCTGTCCTATATATAGAACGATCAGGGCCATTTTTACCGGCTAGTGCTCAAGGGTGAGGCGATTTAAGGTGTACTCACTTTGGAGGTACACCATGAAAAAGCTGATTGGTATCTACACCAGCCCCCGCGCCCACTGGGTCGGCGACGGCTTCCCGGTACGCACGCTGTTTTCCTACGACACCATGGGCAAGCACATCAGCCCATTCCTGTTGCTGGATCACGCAGGTCCAGCCGAATTCACCCCGACTGAACAACGTCGCGGCGTCGGCCAGCACCCGCATCGCGGTTTTGAAACCGTGACCATCGTCTACGACGGCGAAGTCGAGCACCGCGATTCTACCGGTGCCGGCGGCAAAATCGGCCCGGGCGATGTGCAATGGATGACCGCAGCCAAAGGGATCCTGCACGAAGAGTTTCACTCCCAAGACTTCGCTCGTAGTGGCGGCGCACTGGAGATGGTGCAACTGTGGGTCAACCTGCCGGCCAAGGACAAAATGGCGGATGCCGGTTACCAGACCATCGTCGATGGCGACATTCCGGTGCTGCCATTGGCAAACGACGCCGGCCACCTGCGCCTGATCGCCGGGAAATTTGCCGGTACTCAAGGCCCGGCCCGCACCTTCACGCCGATAGACGTATGGGACTTGCGCCTCAACGCCGGTAAAGCGGTCACGCTGGACCTGCACGCCGGGCGTAACACCGCCTTGGTGGTGCTCAGCGGCACGTTGTTGATCAATGGCGAAGAAGTCGCACGCCAGGGGCAATTGGCCCTGTTCGAGCGCGACGGGAAGCAACTGACCCTGGAGTCCAACGACGACGCCAAGGTGCTGCTGCTCAGCGGCGAACCCATCGACGAGCCCATCGTCGGGCACGGTCCGTTCGTGATGAACACCGAGCAGGAGATTCACCAGGCATTTGCCGACTTTCAGTCGGGCCAGTTCGGGCAAATGCACGCCTGACGGTTCACCGCCACCTCCTGTGGGAGCTGGCTTGCCTGCGATAGCATCACCCTGGTGTAGCTGATACACCGCGGTGTTTGCATCGCAGGCAAGCCAGCTCCTACATTTTGTTTCCAGGTTTCTGATTTCATGCGATCTTCTCGGCATTCGCCCTGGAGTCGCCTGGATGCCCTCATTTATCGCTGATCACCCGATGCTGTGCGCCGTGGCGTTGATCCTGATCGACATCGCCGTGTGGCGCCTTATTTCCCCCAACCTGGCCAACTGGAAACTCGCAGCGCGGCTGGTGATTTTCGCGGTGTTCAGTGCCGTGTTGTTCAACGACGGCATGAACCCCATGCAAGCGGCGCCCTATGCCGATGACACCACCTTGCATCTGGCCGCCACGGCGCTGCAGATCGGCTGGTGGTTGTTCGCCGCGCGCACCCTCACGGTATTGCTCGGCGCGGTGATGATGCAGCGGGTCGGCCATACCGGGCGTTTGTTGCAGGACCTGATGGGCGCAGTGATTTTCCTCATTGCGATCATCGCCGCCATGGCCTACGTGCTCGACCTGCCGGTCAAGGGCGTGCTGGCCACCTCCGGCGCCGTGGCGATCATCGTCGGCCTGGCCTTGCAAAGCACCCTGAGCGATGTGTTTTCCGGGATCGTCCTCAATACCACCAAGCCTTACCAGATCGATGACTGGATCTCCATCGACGGCACCGAAGGCCGTGTCACCGATATCGACTGGCGCGCCACGCGCCTGCAAACCTCTCAGGGCAGCCTGGCGGTGATCCCCAACTCCCTGGCGGCCAAGGCCAAGATCATCAACTTCTCGCGTCCGGCGGACATGTTCGGCCTGGCGGTCAGCCTGCAAGTCAGTCCCCATGCGCGCCCGCAAACCGTGATCGAAGCGCTGGAGCGTGCGATGCAGGGCTGCCGGCCGTTGCTGGCCCAGCCGGCGCCCAGCGTCGCGTTCAAGGCGTCCACCGGCAGTGGCGTGGAATATGAAATCAGCGGCTTTGTGCCGGCCATGGGCCTCAAGCGCGAAACCCGCAACCAGCTTTACGACCTGGCCTACCGGCATTTGCAGGCGGCGGGCGTGGGGCTGTTGTCCGCCACCGAAGGCAGCACGCCGCCTGCGGTGTCTGGCGCCCGCGCCTTGCTGGAGCGCTCGTCGATCTTCTCCACCTTGCGCCAGGAAGAAAAAGACACCTTCAGCCAGAACATGACCCTGCACACCTACCGCGCCGGTGAGATGATCCTGGCGGCGGGGGAGGTCAGCGATCACCTGTTCATCATCGAGTCCGGCGTGGTCTCGGTGCTGTTGATCAAGGACGGGCACAAGTTCGAGGCTGGGCGCATGGGCCCTGGGGAGGTGATCGGTGAGTCCGGCATTCTCTCCGACCAGGCGGCGCTGGCGGATTTTTCGGCCAAGACCTACTGCACGCTCTACCGCATCGAAAATGAATACCTCAAGCCGTGCCTGGACGCCCGGCATGATATCGGCGAAGCCATGAAGGCGCTGCTGGACTTCCGCCGCCATGCCGCCCAGGCCCTGACCGAAGACGCGCCCGTGGTACCGGTCAAGAAGGGCTTCATCCAGTGGCTGAGGAACCGCGGCCTGTAGATTGGTCACCTGTTCTTCGCCCGGATTGGCTATTTCTCCAGGACGCCGGGGTGACTAACCTGCTCACCAATCCCACTGTCCTGGAGCAACACCATGCAAACCCGTACCGATTTCTACACCGCTTCCCCAGACGCCATGAAAGCCATGCTCGCCCTGGAAGCGGCGGTCGGCAAACTTTCCATCGAACTGCCACTGCTGGAACTGGTGCGCCTGCGCGTTTCGCAGATCAACGGCTGCGCGTTCTGCCTGGACATGCACACCGCCGATGCACGCAAGGGCGGCGAAACCGAGCGGCGCCTGTACACCGTGTCGGCCTGGCGTGAAACCCCGTTCTTCACGCCGCGCGAGCGTGCTGCCCTGGCCTGGGCCGAAAGCCTGACCCTGCTCAGCCACACCCACGCCCCCGACGAAGACTTCAACGCCCTGGCTGCGCAGTTCAGCCCACAGGAACAAGTCGACCTGAGCGTCGCCATCGCCACCATCAACAGCTGGAACCGCCTGGCGGTGGGCTTTCGCAAGATGCCCAAGTAACGATCGGAGAGTAGCCGTTTTTTGTGGCGAGGGAGCTTGCTCCCGCTCGACAGCGAAGCTGGAGCCGGATTTTGGGGGGCGCTTCGCACCCCAGCGGGAGCAAGCTCCCTCGCCACAGAGTCGGAGGTTCAGAAATTTACTGAAGCACTCAGGCGCGCCGTCAGCGGTGCGCCCTGGAACAGGTAGTCATCGCCCATATACTCGCCCGCGTCGCGCCAGTAGCGCTTGTCGAACAGGTTATCGACGCTCAGGCGAAACACGGTCTCGTAGCCATCGACCTTGGTGGTGTAGCGGCTGCCGACGTTGACCACCGCGTAGTCGCCCACTTCCACGTTGCCGGTGCGATTGGCGGACTTCTTGGCGCTGTATTGCACGCCGCCCAATACCGCCAGGCCGTTGACCCAGGGCAGGGCGTAGTCGGCGTACACGCTGGCGCGCAGCTTGGGCACGTTGATCGCCTGGTGGCCTTCGTATTCCTGCGTGCCGCTGCCGCTCACCCGCGCTCGGATCGCGGCCACGCTGGTGGCGATCTGCAGACGGTCGGTGGCCCAGCCGTTGGCGGACAATTCAATGCCGGTGTTTTTTTGCTGGCCCTGCTGCACGTAGTTGAACGTGCCACCTTCGGGCTTGGCGTACTGGTAAGCCTGGCGCGTCTGGAATACAGCGGCGGCGAAGCTGATACGGCGCCAGTCGTATTTCACCCCGGCTTCGATCTGGCGCGAGACGGTGGGGGCGAGTGTTTCGTCGGCATTGCTTGCAAACCACGGCGCGGTGCCGCCCAGGGACAGGCCCTTGCTGTAGCTGGTGTACAGCGAAACGTTGTCCACCGGCTTGTAGATCAGCGAGGCCTGGGGCAGGAACACGTACTGTTGGGTGTGGCGCGTCTGGTTGCCGGTGACGCTGTCGAAGGCTTTTTCGTCCAGGCGCACTTCACGGCCGCCGAGGATGGTTTGCCAGTGCTCGTTGAAGCGGATGCGGTCGGTGACGAACAGTCCGTACTGGCGGCTGTCGAGGTTGCGGTGGCTGTCGTTCAACGGCTTGTCGGTCGGGGGAAAGCTCGGCACCTCTTCGTTGATATTGGCGGTGCCGATGAATTCGTTGACCGACTTGCGTTTGTCGATCACTCGGCGAAACGCGCTGCTGCCAAAGGTCAGTTCATGGCCGATGCCGGCAGTGTCGAAGAGGCCGGTCATGGCCGCCTGGATTTCGTCGTCGCGGCGAGTGTCGTCCGGGCTGCGGTAGTCGTAGACGTCGTAATTGCCTTCGGGGCTGAAGTAGTTCGGCACGCTGGCGGCACTGCAACTGGCCGAACCATAGCAACCCCAGGCAAACGAGCTGTAGTCATCAATCACCACCTTGCTACGCGCCGCGCTGACACTGCCTTTCCACTGATCGCTGAAACGGTACTCGAACTTGCCGTTGAGGTTCAGCGAATCAATCCCGACCTGCTTGCCGCCCGTCTGGTGCCCCAACAGCTTCTTCGGTGAAGCACCGTGGGGCACTTCGGTGCCCCCCAGCAGTTGATACCCCGGTACCGAACGCTGTTGCTTGTTCTGGTATTCGGCGTCCAGTTGCAGCACGGCGTCGGGGCTGATGTTCCAGTCAAAGGCCAGGGACACGAAATCGCGCTGGCCGTTGGCGTGTTCCACATAGGCATTGAGGTCTTCATGGGCGACGTTGGCGCGCAGGCCGAACTGCTGCTCGCTGCCAAACCAGCCGCCGACATCGGTGGCGATGTAACCACTGCCGCGATCATCGGTGGACACCGTCACCGAGCGCACATCCTGGGGGCGTTTGGTCACGTAGTTGATCACCCCGCTGGGCTCGGAAATGCCGCTCTGCAAACCCGCCAGGCCCTTGAGCACTTCCACCTGCTGCTTGTTTTCCAGCGCGACGTTCTGCTCGCCGGTGATGGTGCGCCCATTGATCTTGTAACTGCTGGCCGCGTTCAGCGAAAAGCCACGCACCACGAAATTCTCGTAATAACCGATGGGCGCGTAACTGTCGCCCACCGAGGCATCGTTGCGCAGCACTTCACTGAGCAAGCGTGCCTGCTGGTCCTTGATCAGAGCGGCGTTGATCACGGTGATCGAGGCGGGGGTGTCCAACAGCGGCGCTTCATCAAAGCCGCCCACCGACGCGGTTTCACTGCGGTAGCCCGACTCATCCTGGCCCTGGACCTTTACCGTCGGCAACTCGATCTCGGCGGCCAGGCTGCTGCCGATGCCGCCACTGAGCAACAGGCCGAGGGCGAAACGTGAAGTGACGACGGGGCGAAAACGCAAAACCATGGGGCAAGGCCTTAAAGCGCTGGGCGGGGGGCGCCTAAGCTAGGCATAAGCGCGGCCTTTTACAAGCTTTCGCGCAAGGTTCGCACGGCGAGACAACCCGTCTCAGCTCCGATGCCGATCCTGTTGTGGCTCGACAGCCAGGCGCCGGCTTGCGATAGACAAGGCTCCCCTCATCGTTTCAGGAGATTGTCATGGGTATCGCAGGTAAAGTCGCGCTGGTCACCGGCGCCGGGCAGGGCATAGGCCGGGCTATTGCCATGCGCCTTGCACAGGACGGCGCCGATGTCGCGTTGGTGGACATTGACGGCGCCAAGCTCAACGCCGTGGCCGCCGAAATCGTCGCCACCGGCCGCAAAGCCTCTGTGTTCATCGCTGATGTATCCAGACGCGAACAGGTGACGGCTGCGGTAGAGCATGCCCACCAGACGCTGGGCGGATTCGACATCATCGTCAATAACGCCGGAGTGGCGCAGATCGACTCATTGCTCGATGTCAGCCCGCAGCAGGTCGAGCGCACCCTGGATATCAACGTCAAGGGCGTGCTGTGGGGGATCCAGGCGGCCGCCAACATGTTCAAGGCGCTCAAGCAGAAGGGCAAAATCATCAATGCTTGTTCAATCGCAGGGCATGAAGGCTTTGCGCTGTTAGGGGTCTACTCGGCGAGCAAGTTCGCGGTACGCGCCTTGACCCAGGCGGCGGCCAAGGAACTGGCGAGCGCGGGTATCACGGTAAACGCCTATTGCCCCGGTGTGGTGGGCACCGATATGTGGGTTGAGATCGACAAGCGCATGGCCGAGATTACCGGGGCGCAGGTGGGGGCAACCTACAAGCAGTACGTGGATGGGATTGCCTTGGGCCGTGCGCAAACGCCGGAGGATGTGGCGGGGTTTGTGGCATTTCTGGCAGGCCCGGACGCAGACTATATGACCGGGCAGGCGCCGTTGATCGACGGTGGCCTGGTCTACCGCTGACAGCGTGGTCGACTCGCCTGCGTGGGAGTCGATCCCTTGTATCAGTGGGTTTTGCCGGGCATATCAATACCCAGTTGGTTCACGCGTCGGTACAGGGTTGCCCTTGAAATCCCCAGGGCCTGTGCCGCAGGCGAGGGTTTCCAGCGATGGCGAATCAACGCATCCAGAACCATTTGACGCTCGGGGCTGGCGCTTTGCTCTTCCAGCCCTTGAGGCTGCTCGCCCCGGATTTCAATCGGCAAATCCACCACTTGCAGTGTAGTGCCTTCGCACACCGCACAGGCGTACGCCAGCACATGCCGCAGTTGCCGCACATTGCCCGGCCACGCATAACCCAGTAGCAATTGCAGTGTGGCCTGGCCGATGCCCAACGACACGCCACTGTTACGCGCCTCTTGCTCCAACAGCCGATTGATCAGGGCCAGCTTATCGGTGCGTTCGCGCAACGGCGGCAGGCAGAAGCGCGCACAACCCAGGCGAAAGTACAGGTCTTCACGGAATCGGCCCGCGCTGACCAGCGCCGCCAAATCGCGGTGGCTGGCGCAGATCACCTGAATGTTCACCACGCGGGTTTTCGCTGCGCCCAACGGCGCGACTTCACCCTCGGCCAGCACCCGCAGCAACCGTGTCTGCAACGCCAACGGCATATCGCCGATTTCGTCGAGGAACAACGTACCGCCGTCGGCTTGCAGTAGCAGCCCGCTCATGCCTTTGCTGGAGGCTCCGGTGAAGGCGCCGGGCGAATAGCCGAACAGCTCGCTTTCAATCAGGCTCTCCGGAATCGCCGCGCAGTTCACCGCCACAAACGGCCCGTGCCGGCGCGCGCTGTGCTCGTGCAACTGGCGGGCGAAGACTTCTTTGCCGACGCCGGTTTCACCTTGCACCAGCACGGGCAGGTTGCGGTCCTTGACCCGCGCAGCCAAGCGCAGGTGCTCCTGGATCCGCGGGTCGACTTGAGTCTCTGGCAGCGCCCGAACCGAGGGGCGTCGGGGTGCATTGACCCTCACGTGTACCGCGCCGGGCTTGCCCAGCCAGTGCAACTGCCGGGTTGACTGATCAGTGGCTGCACGCAATGCATCCACATCGAACACTTCGCCGATATGCTCAGGCAGCTGGCCAAAGCGCAAGCGCAGGGCTTGACGCGCCTTGCTGTTCAAGGCGTGCAGACGTCCGTCCTGGTCCCAGGCCAGCAGCAGGTCGGGTTGGCTGTCGACAAAGCCTGGAGTGCTATGGGCTTGTAACACCCAGTGCTGCCGGGCGCTGTGCATGAAAAAAGCGTTTTCGATGGCCTGGGCGCTCTGCGCCACCATCTGCCGTATCAGGTGCTGGCTGCCGCGGTCATCCGGCGACTTGAGCGCCGAGACATCCAGCACACCCAACAGGTGGCCCTGCGGGTCGAAGATGGGCGCAGCCGAACACGTCAGGCCGATAAACGCTGCGCGAAAGTGATCACGCTTGTGCACCGTTACCGCCGTTTTACTGGTCAGCACCGTGGCCACGCCGCAGGTGCCTTCCTCGGCTTCCGACCAGCAGGTGCCCAGGTAAAGGCCGGCCTTGCGGCAGTCGGTGCGAATGCTCGCATCGACACGGTGATCGATGGTCTGGCCCTGGGCGTCGGTGAGCATCACGCAGTAGTCGGCATGGCGCACGCGATGGTGCAACTGTGCGACTTCTTCGCCGGCGATGCGCATGAACAGCTCGGCGCGCTCGCGGCATTCCTTGAGCAAGGGTTCGCTGAGGATACGTGGACCTTGCAGGGAGCCGGGGTCCAGGCGGTGTTGCTCCATGGACCGCCGCCACGAATCGAAGATCAGCGACGGCACGGGCGCCTGGGGCAGGCGCTCGGCATTGCGGACCACGCGACTGACACAGTCGACATGCTCCCTGGAGTTCATGGCGAGCATAAAGCCTCCGGTTCTCAAGCTTTGTTGTTATGCGCGTCATTAAGCGCGCATGTGTGCCCACGGACAAGGGCACCCTGACCAACGCCTGCATTGAGACGCTGCGTCTCATGCCGCTGAGACTCAAGGGTCGAACTGCGTGGTTGCGTCTCACATTTAGCCGACCACTTGCCTGGGCATCGCTGTGTGGCGCGGCTCTGGATCAAGGCTTTGCCAGGTTTTTTCGACGGTTGGCACAAGCTGTGCTGAACAGCTTGGCACTGGCTGCAGCCAGTCTTTTGTGCGTCGAGACAACCTGGAGAACAACAAGATGTCCACCCACCTGTGCACCGATCAGTTACTGCATGCCTACACCGTGATGCGCACCATCCGCGATTTCGAAGAACGCCTGCATGTGGAGTTCGCCACCGGCGAGATCCCCGGTTTCGTTCACCTGTATGCCGGCCAGGAAGCCTGCGCCGCTGGTGTCATGGCGCATCTCAATGACGATGATTGCATCGCGTCCAACCACCGCGGCCACGGACACTGCATCGCCAAGGGCGTCGACGTGTTCGGCATGATGGCCGAAATCTATGGCAAGAAAACCGGCGTGTGTGGCGGCAAGGGCGGCTCCATGCACATCGCCGACCAGGAGAAAGGCATGCTCGGCGCCAACGGCATTGTCGGTGCCGGCGCACCGTTGGCCGCGGGGGCGGCGCTGGCTGCCAAGCTCAAGGGGAGCCAGGGCGTGGCAGTGGCGTTTTTTGGCGACGGTGGCTCCAACGAAGGTGCCGTGTTCGAAGCGATGAACCTGGCGTCGATCATGCAGCTGCCGTGTCTGTTTGTCGCCGAAAACAACGGTTATGCCGAGGCCACTGGCGCCGGTTGGTCGGTGGCATGCAAAGACATCGCCGAGCGCGCCGCCGGGTTTGGTATGCCGGGGGTGATCGTCGACGGCAATGATTTTTTCGCGGTGCATGAAGCACTCGGCGTTGCTGTGGAGCGGGCGCGCCAAGGCGACGGGCCAACGCTGGTCGAGGTGAAGCTCAGCCGTTTCTACGGGCACTTCGAGGGCGATGCGCAAACCTATCGCGGCGCTGACGAAGTGAAAAACCTGCGCGAAAGCGCCGATTGCCTGGCCTTGTTCCGTCAGCGCTGCAATGCCGAAGGCTGGCTGGACGCAGCGCAGTTCGAGCGCATCGACGGTGAAGTGGCGCAATTGATCGAAGACGCCGTACGCCTGGCCAAAACCGATCCCAAGCCCCAGGCCGCCGACCTGCTAAGCGACGTTTACGTGGCCTACCGCTGATACCAACCCTATAAAAACAAGACGTGGAGAGAATCTAATGGCTCGTAAAATCAGCTATCAGCAGGCGATCAATGAGGCCTTGGCTCAAGAGATGGGCCGTGACCAGAGCGTATTCATCATCGGTCAGGATGTGGCCGGTGGCACCGGTTCCCCCGGTGAGCAGGACGCATGGGGCGGCGTGCTTGGCGTGACCAAGGGCTTGCACCCGCAATTTCCCGGGCGCGTGCTGGACGCACCGTTGTCTGAGGTCGGCTACGTGGGCATGGCGGTGGGCGCCGCTACCCGTGGCATGCGCCCAGTGTGCGAATTGATGTTCGTCGACTTCATCGGCTGCTGCCTGGACCAGTTGCTCAACCAGGCTGCCAAGTTCCGCTATATGTTCGGTGGCAAAACCACTACACCGCTGGTGATCCGTGCCATGTACGGCGCCGGTTTGCGGGCGGCTGCCCAGCATTCGCAAATGCTCACCTCCATGTGGACGCATATCCCCGGCCTCAAGGTGGTATGCCCGGCCACGCCCTACGACGCCAAGGGCATGTTGATCCAGGCAATCCGCGACAATGACCCGGTGATTTTCCTTGAGCACAAAATGCTCTACGGCATGCAGGGCGACGTACCGCAAGAGCTGTACACGGTCCCGTTTGGCGAAGCCAACTTTGTGCGTGAGGGCAAGGATGTGACGCTGGTGACCTACGGCCGCATGCTGCATATCGCCCTGGAGGCTGCGGCCAACCTGGCGCGTCAAGGCATTGATTGTGAAGTGCTGGACCTGCGCACCACCAGCCCGCTGGATGAAGACAGCATCCTTGAAAGCGTCGAGAAAACCGGGCGCCTGGTGGTGATCGACGAATCCAACCCACGCTGCTCGGTCGCCACCGACATCAGTGCCCTGGTGGCCCAGCGGGCGTTCGCTTTCCTGCGCGCTCCCATCGAGATGGTCACCGCGCCGCACACCCCGGTGCCGTTTTCCGATGCACTGGAAGACCTGTACATCCCCAGCGCCGCGAAGATCGAGGCCGCCGTGATGAAGATCGCCGACAAGAGGACCGCCGCATGATTCATACCCTGACCATGCCCAAATGGGGCCTGTCGATGACCGAGGGCCGCATCGATGTCTGGCTCAAACAACCCGGCGACCGAGTGGAAAAGGGCGAGGAAGTGCTGGACGTGGAGACCGACAAGATCTCCAGCAGTGTCGAGGCGCCTTTTAGCGGCGTGCTGCGTCGGGTACTGGCGCTCAGTGATGAAACCCTGCCGGTGGGCGCTCTACTGGGAATTGTGGTGGAGGGCGAGGCGACAGAGGCTCAGATCGATAGCGTGATCGAAAGCTTCAACGCCGGGTTCGTCTCCAGTGCCGCCGAAGCCGAAGAGGCCGGCCCCAGCGCACAAAAAGTCGAGGTAGGCGGGCGCTTGCTGCGTTATCTGGACATGGGCGAGAGCGGCACGCCGCTGGTGTTGGTGCACGGCTTCGGGGGCGATCTGAACAACTGGCTGTTCAATCAACCGGCCCTGGCCGCCGAACGCCGGGTGATTGCCCTGGACCTGCCGGGGCACGGGGAGTCGGGCAAGTCTCTGCAAACGGGAGACGCTGCCGAACTCAGTCGCGCCGTACTGGCATTGCTCGACCACCTGGCGCTCGACCGTGTGCATTTGGCCGGCCACTCCATGGGTGGGCTGGTGACCCTCACCGTCGCCAGCCTGGCGCCTGCACGTATCGCCTCCATCACCTTGATCGCCAGCGCCGGTCTGGGTGCCGATATCAACGGCGATTACCTGCGAGGTTTTGTCGAAGCCAACAACCGTAACGCGCTCAAGCCGCCATTGACTCAACTGTTCAGTAACCCTGCGCTGGTGACGCGGCAGATGCTGGAGGACATGCTCAAATTCAAGCGCCTGGAAGGGGTGGATCAAGCGTTGCGCCAGCTCGATCACAAGCTGTTCGATGGCGGGCGGCAGATGCTGGATCTTCGCAGCGAGGTGGGCCGCCAGCCGAGCCTGGTGATCTGGGGCAGTGACGACGCGATCATCCCGGCAAGTCACGCCCAAGGGCTGCAGGCTCAGGTGCATGTATTGCCGGGGCAGGGGCATATGGTGCAGCTAGAGGCGGCGGAGCAGGTCAATCAACTGATCTCCACTTTTTTGAACGCGCAGCCCTGATTGAGGTTTAAGGGAGGGACGGTTTGGCCTGTCCCTCCCACAAGGTCAAGCGTGTTTTTTCAGCTGGAGCGTTTCAGGGTTTCGCTGGGCAGCTCCTGAAAAAGCGCCCGGTAGCTGTTTGAAAACCGCCCCAAATGCCAGAACGACCAATTCATCGCGACCTCGGCGACCGTGGTGTCGGTCGTGCTCAGCAACTCACGCCGCGCCCCGTTCAACCGACGCAACCTTAACCACTGCGCCGGGCTCATCCCTGTGTAGGTCTTGAACCCTTGCTGCAATTGGCGCAACGGCACACCCGCAATCTGCGCCAGTTCCAACAGGTTGGCGGTTTCATCCGGCGCATCCGCCGCCCATTCGCCGATGCGCGCCATCAATTGGCGTTCTTCATTGCGCTTTTGCAATGAACTGCCGTCCAGGCACACGCAGGCGTTATCGAGGATAAACAGGCAGTCGTCGAGCAGTTGCTGGGTGAGGGCATCGCGGCTGATGGGGTCGGTCAGGGCCGACAGGCGCGTAAGGGTGCCGCTCAGCCAGCGAGTGAACAGCGCATTTTGCCGACAGGTCAGCGGAGCCATGAACAAGCCTTCGAGCTTGGCTATATCCAGGCCGTGGCGCTGGACGAACTGCGGGCCGAACACCACGGCCACTTCGCGGTAGTTGACCGGGGTGATCCAGGTGTTGCGGCTTTCGCCATTGAGCAGGTACAGCGCGTTGTCACTGGCGTCGAAACAGAACGCCAGGGCGCCGGCAGGTGCGTTGAAATGCTGCTCCACCCGGGTGTTCATGCATTCTTCGTAGACCTGCACCCCTTGCAGGTCGAGGTAGCGCACCTGCCCGGCAAAATGCCCGGGGGACATCTGCTGGTACTGCTGCACCCAGCCGGGTGTCGCACTGCATTGGGCGGCCACATCGCCGGTGGCGAAGGCCTGTACGCGCAAAGCGGTTGCCTGTGTCATGGTGATCCGTGCGCACTCTATTGGTGCGTTGTGCCGCGTGCAAAGTGGATAGATGCCGTTTCAAGGCTGGCCCAAGATAGACCTCAATGCGCTGGGAGTACAACCCGGCGTCGCATCCCACCCAAGACGAGGTCCTTATGAACGCCCCCTTCGATCAGCTGTCCACCTGGCTGAAAGAACACAAGATTACCGAAGTCGAATGCGTGATCAGTGACTTGACTGGCATCGCACGCGGCAAGATTGCACCCACCAACAAGTTCCTGCATGAGCGAGGCATGCGCCTGCCGGAAAGTGTGTTGCTGCAAACGGTAACCGGGGACTTTGTCGACGACGATATCTATTACGACCTGTTGGACCCGGCCGATATCGACATGATTTGCCGCCCGGTCGCCAACGCCACTTACGTAGTGCCGTGGGCCATCGAGCCCACCGCCATCGTGATCCACGACACCTTCGACAAGCAGGGCAACCCCATCGAACTGTCGCCGCGCAATGTGTTGAAGAAAGTCCTGCAGCTCTACACCGACCAAGGCTGGCAGCCGATTGTCGCGCCGGAAATGGAGTTCTACCTGACCCAGCGCTGCGAAGATCCGGACCTGCCGTTGAAAACTCCCATCGGCCGCTCGGGCCGCGCCGAAACCGGGCGCCAGTCGTTTTCCATCGATGCCGCCAACGAATTCGACCCGCTGTTCGAAGATGTCTATGACTGGTGCGAAGCCCAGGGCCTGGACCTGGATACGCTGATCCACGAAGACGGCCCCGCGCAGATGGAAATCAACTTCCGTCATGGCGACGCCCTGGATCTGGCCGACCAGATCACGGTGTTCAAGCGCACCTTGCGCGAGGCCGCCCTCAAGCACAACGTGGCCGCCACCTTCATGGCCAAGCCAGTGGCCGATGAACCGGGCAGCGCCATGCATTTGCACCAGAGCGTGGTGGAGATTGCCACCGGCAAACCGGTGTTCGTCGATGCCGACGGCAACATGAGCCCATTATTCCTGCATCACATCGGCGGCCTGCAGAAGTACATCCCCAAGCTGTTGCCGATGTTCGCGCCCAATGTGAACTCGTTCCGCCGCTTCCTGCCCGATACCTCGGCGCCGGTCAACGTCGAATGGGGCGAAGAGAACCGCACCGTCGGCTTGCGCGTGCCCACTTCCAGCCCGGAGGCGATGCGCGTGGAAAACCGCCTGCCGGGCGCCGATGCCAATCCTTACCTGGCGATTGCTGCCAGCTTGTTGTGTGGCTACCTGGGCATGATCGAGCACATCGAACCCAGTGCCCCGGTGGAAGGCCGCGCCTATGAACGCCGCAACCTGCGCCTGCCGTTCACCCTCGAAGATGCGCTGGCGCGCATGGAGGATTGCGACACGGTCAAGCAGTACCTGGGGGAGAAGTTCGTGCGCGGCTACGTCGCGGTCAAGCGCGCCGAACATGAGAATTTCAAGCGGGTGATCAGTTCCTGGGAGCGTGAGTTCCTGCTGTTGAGCGTCTGAAAACAAGCATAAGAGGGGTGACGATATGCGTCTTGTGAACAAGCTTCTTCCACTGGCCCTGGTCGCGGCGTTCAGCGGTGCCGGTCAGGCGGCGCCGACGGTGAGTGTCTACAACTGGACCGATTACATTGGCGAGACCACCTTGGCGGATTTCCAGGCCAAGACCGGCATCAAGGTGATCTACGATGTGTTCGACTCCAACGAAACCCTGGAGGGCAAGTTGCTGGCCGGGCGCACCGGGTATGACGTGGTGGTGCCGTCCAACCACTTCCTGGCGCGCCAGGTGAAGGCCGGCGCGTTCCTCAAGCTTGACCGCGCGCAGTTGCCCAACTTCAAGAACCTGGACCCCAAGCTGCTGAAGTTACTGGAACAGAACGACCCCGGTAATGCGCACTCGGTGCCGTACCTGTGGGGCACCAATGGCATTGGCTACAACGTCGACAAGGTCAAGCAAGTGCTGGGCATCGACCGCATAGACTCGTGGGCCGTGCTGTTTGAACCGGAAAATATCAAGAAGCTGCATGAGTGCGGCGTGGCCTTCCTCGATTCAGCGGATGAGCTGTTCCCGGCGATCCTCAACTACATGGGCAAGGACCCACGCAGCGAGAATGCCGAGGACTACAAGCAGGCCGAAGCCAAGCTGCTGACGCTGCGGCCGTACATCACCTATTTCCACTCTTCCAAGTACATCTCGGACCTGGCCAACGGCAATATCTGCGTGGCCTTCGGTTATTCCGGCGATGTGTTCCAGGCCGCCAACCGCGCCAAGGAAGCCAAGAACGGGGTGAACATTGCGTACTCGATCCCCAAGGAAGGCTCTAACCTGTGGTTCGACCTGTTGGCGATTCCGGCCGATGCGAGCAACCCTAAAGAAGCCCATGCGTTCATCAACGACCTGCTTGAGCCTGAGGTGATTGCCAAGGTCAGCACCTCGGTGGGCTATGCCAACGCCAACCCGGCCGCCAAGCCGTTCATGCCTGCGGAGCTGGTGAACAATCCTGAGGTGTACCCGCCCCAGGACGTACTCGACAAACTCTATATCTCCACCACGCCTACGCCGGCGACCATGCGCGTGATGACCCGCGCCTGGAGCAAAGTGAAGTCCAACCGATGATGCAGCCCAATGAACACGCCCCGTCCTATTACCGCGCTTCGGCGAATGCCATGGCGCAGCGGCCCGCACTTGAGGCAGACCTGAGCGCCGATGTGTGTGTGATCGGCGGCGGCTTTACCGGGGTCAACACCGCCATCGAACTGGCCCAGCGCGGGCTCTCGGTGGTGCTGCTGGAAGCGCGCTGCATCGGTTGGGGCGCCAGCGGGCGCAACGGTGGGCAATTGATCCGTGGCATTGGCCATGATGTCTCCGGGTTTGCCAAATACGTGGGCGAGGAGGGCGTGCGCTATATGGAGCGGGCCGGTATCGACTCGGTCGCCCTGGTGGGCCAGCGCATTGCCGAGCACGGCATCGACTGTGACCTGCGCTGGGGGTTTTGCGAACTCGCCAATACTCCGGCGCAGTTCGCGGCGTTCAAGGGCGAACAGGCGCACCTGGCGGCCGTGGGGTATGCCCACGAAACGCGGCTGGTCGGCCCACAAGACATGGCACAGGTGGTGGGCTCTGCTATGTATGCCGGCGGCCTGGTCGACATGGGTTCCGGACATCTGCACCCGCTCAACCTGATATTGGGTGAAGCGCAGGCGGCCGAAGCCCTCGGGGTGCGTATCTTTGAGCACAGCCCGGTGCTGGAGCTGATCCATGGCGAAACGGTGCGGGTGCGCTGCACAGGCGGAAGCGTGCGCGCAGCCAACCTGGTGCTGGCATGCAATGCCCATCTTGAAGAGCTGGAGCCGCGCTTGAGCGGCAAGGTACTGCCGGCGGGCAGCTACATCATCGCCACCGAGCCTCTGCCTGAGCCCGTGGCCCAGCAGTTGATCCCACAGAACCTGGCGCTGTGCGACCAGAAAGTCGGCCTGGATTACTACCGGCTGACCGCCGACCGGCGTCTGTTGTTCGGTGGCGCCTGCCACTACTCGGGGCGCGACCCCCAGGACATCGCCGCGTACATGCGCCCGAAAATGCTCAAGGTGTTCCCGCAGTTGGCCAACACGGCTATTGAATTCCAGTGGGGCGGCAAGATCGGCATTACCGCCAACCGTTTTCCCCAGGTCGGGCGCCTCAAGCAGTACCCCAACGTGTTCTATGCCCAAGGCTATTCCGGTCACGGCTTGAACGTGACGCACTGGTGCGCACGGTTGCTGGCCGAAGGGATACACGCGGGTGCAAGCCAGGGCCTGGATATTTTCAGCCAGGTGCCGCACATGACCTTTCCCGGTGGCAAGGCGCTGCGCTCGCCGCTGCTGGCGTTGGGGATGTTGTGGTATCGGTTGCGCGAAGCACTCTGAGATCCAATGTGGGAGCGGGCTTGCTCGCGAAGGCGGTGTGTCAGTCACTGAACCTTCAACTGAACCACCGCTATCGCAGGCAAGCCCGCACACATTGGCCATGCATTGCCCACGGAATCAGCGCCCGGCACCAATCCCCTGTAGGAGCGAGCTTGCTCGCGAAAAACGTCAACGATAACGTGCGCATCCAGAATAAACGCGGCGCCTGTGAGTTCTTCGCGAGCAAGCTCGCTCCTACAAAAAGCCATTAGCGCTTGCTCGAAGGCGGTTGTTAGCTGAACCACCGCCAGCTCCCACACTGGTTCTGCGTTGCCCACAAAATCATCACCCGGCATAGACACCCTGTGGGACGTCAGTCAGATAGCCTCAGGTTCGGTCAGCACTTTGCGAAAGGTTTCCACCAACGGCCTCAAGTTGACGCGGTGCCAGGCCGCCCACAGCGGTGTGGTGTAGGCCAGCCACGGCAGTTCGCGCAATACCACGCCCGGTGGAGCGTTGCGGCTCAGGCCCTTTTGCACCATCGCCACCCCTAGCCCCGACGCGACCAGGCCCAATGCAGTAAAGGGCTCGCTGGCCTCCATGGGGATCTGCGGGGTGAAACCGGCGCGGATGCAGGCGGCGACGAAATCATCGGCCGGGTTGGCGCCAGGTTTGCGCTGCACGCCGATCCATTGTTGGTCGGCCAGGTGTTCGGGCAACAGTTCAGGGTGTTGAGCCAGCGGATGCTGTTCAGGCAGGGCCAGCAGCATCGGGTCATCGAGGACTTGCCAGGCGGTCAGCTCCGGGTCGTCGGCGGCAGGTGGTTCGCTCACCAAGGCGATGTCCAGGCTGCGTTGGCGCAAACCTTCCAGTTGTTCCAGGGAGGGCAGGTTATACAGCTTGATATGCACGGCGGGCCGGTCGTCGCGCAGTATGCGCAAGGCATTGGGCAAGACACCGGCGTGCATGGCGTTTTCGATATAACCGATGCACAAACCGCCTTCTTCGCCGCGGCCCAGGCGCTTGCCCAGAGACTCCAGGCGGTTGGCGTGGGTCAGCAGTGCCTTGGTTTCGGCCAGGAAAGTCTGGCCGTCGCGGGTCAAGCGGATACGCTGCTGGCTGCGTTCGAACAGGGTAAGGCCCAGGCGTTCCTCGAGCTGGGCGATCTGCCGGCTCAGGGGCGATTGGGAAATGTGCAAGCGCTCGGCGGCGCGGCCGACGTGTTCTTCTTCGGCTACCACTTCGAAGTAGCGCAACTGGCGTAGATCAATCATGTAAGACCTGCAAGGACTCAAGTTGGTCGCAGTATGTCTTGGACGGTCTGATTAGTGCAATCTAGCATCTGCTCAACGGTCACAGCGACCTCGCACCGATTGAGGAACCACCATGAGCTTGAAAGACACACTGCCCGGCGTACTGGGCTTTGGCGCCGCCCCCTTGGGCAATATGTTTCGCGCTATCCCCGAAGAAGAAGCCCAGGCCACCGTCGAGGCCGCCTGGAGCCAGGGCGTGCGTTACTTCGATACCGCGCCGTTCTACGGCTCGGGCCTGTCGGAAATCCGCTTGGGCCAGGCCCTGTCCAACTATCACCGCGATGACTACGTGCTCAGCACCAAGGTCGGCCGGGTGATTCTGGATGAAGTCGAAGAAACCGCCCGTGACCTTGGGGAAAAAAGCGGCGTATTCGAACACGGCCGCCCGAATAAAATACTCAATGACTACAGTGCCGACGCCACGCTGCGCTCCATTGAAGACAGCCTGACACGCCTGCAAACCGACCGCCTGGACATCGTGTGGGTTCACGACATCGCCCAGGATTTCTACGGCGACCAATGGCTGGAATACTTCAACCAGGCCCGCACTGGTGCCTTCAAAGTACTCACCCGTTTGCGCGAGCAAGGTGTGATCAAGGCGTGGGGGCTGGGCGTCAATCGTGTCGAGCCTTGCGAATTGACCCTGGACCTGACCGAAGCCCAGCCTGACGGTTTTCTGCTGGCGGGGCGCTACACGCTGCTGGATCACGACCGCGCCTTGCAGCGCCTGATGGACGCGGCCCACGCCCAGCAGGTCGAGATCGTCGTCGGTGGCCCGTACAGCTCCGGCATCCTCGCTGGCGGTGCGCATTTTGAATACCAGCAAGCCAGCCCGGCGATCATTGCCAAGGTCGAGCAGATCAAGGCAATTGCCCAGACGTTTGGCGTCAGTATCAAGGCCGCTGCGCTACAGTTCTCACTGGCGCATCCGGCGGTGGCGGCGGTGATTCCCGGTGCCAGTCGTCCGGGGCGGATTGCCGAAGACGTCGCGGCGTTGTCTGAGCAGATTCCAGCAGCCTTCTGGCAAGCGTTGCGCGAGGCCCGCTTGATCTCGGACCGTGCACCTTTGCCTCTCTCACGTTAAGGAGCTTGAGCATGAAGATTGATGTAAGCGGCAAAGTGGCTATTGTCAGCGGCAGCACCGCCGGTATCGGCCTGGGCATCAGCCAGGCCCTGGCGCAATCCGGCGCCACGGTGGTGGTGATCGGGCGTGATGCAGGCAAGGTGGACGACGCCTTGGCGAGCATTCGCCAGGCGATTCCCGCTGCTCAACTGCGTGGTTTAGTGGCCGACCTCGGGACCGTTGAAGGCGCACAGAAACTCTTCGCCGCCGAACCCCGCGCCGACATTCTGGTCAACAACCTGGGCATCTTCGACGCGGTGGATTTCTTCGACGCGCCGGACAGTGAGTGGGCGCGTTTCTATGAGGTCAATGTGATCTCCGGCGTGCGCCTGGCGCGGCATTATGTGCCGGGTATGGTCGAGCAGGGCTGGGGTCGGGTGATCTTCGTGTCGTCGGAATCTGGCGTGGCGACGCCGGCTGACATGATCAACTACGGAGTGACCAAAAGCGCCAACCTGGCGGTGTCCCACGGACTGGCCAAGCGCCTGGCGGGTACTGGGGTGACGGTGAATGCTATCTTGCCGGGGCCGACCTTTACCGATGGCCTGGAACACATGCTCAAGGACGCCACGGCCGAATCCGGGCGCAGTGCCCGAGACGAAGCAGATGTGTTTGTGCGCCATGCGCGGCCCACCTCGATCATCCAGCGTGCGGCCAATGTGGATGAAGTGGCGAACCTGGTGGCGTACATTGCTTCACCGCTGTCTTCGGCGACGACCGGTGCCGCGCTGCGGGTCGACGGTGGCGTTGTCGACAGCATGGCAATCTGATTTTTCCTGACTGGAGTATTGATTGTGGCAACAGCTTCTTCTGTGATTGAAATTGCGGTATCGGCCGACCAGGTCTGGCAACTGATTGGCGGCTTCAACAGCCTGCCCGACTGGCTGCCTTTTATTGCCAAGAGCGAGCCGAGCGAGGGTGGCCGTGTGCGTCACCTGACCGCCGCTGACGGCGGCACGATTGTCGAGCGCTTGCAGACTTTCGACAACGTGGCGCGCACCTACAGCTACACCATTGAAGCGTCGCCGTTTCCGGTGAGTGCTTACCTGTCGACCTTGCAGGTGGAAGCGTTGACGGACACCTCGGCGAAAGTGACCTGGTCCGGCGTGTTCACGCCGGCAGCGGGTACCACCGATGCGCAAGTCGAGGAATTGTTTGCCGGTATTTACGAAGGCGGGCTTGAGGCGCTGCGCGGTAACTTCTAAAGATTGTGGCGAGGGAGCTTGCTCCCGCTGGACTGCGTAGCAGTCCCACAAAGAGCGGGGCCGCTTCGCGCCCCAGCGGGAGCAAGCTCCCTCGCCACAGGTGGGGTTTAGCCTATATGGAGCAAGGCTGCCGCGACAGCCTCTGCCGGCGTCATCTGCGCCGTATCCAGCCTGAACGGTGGTACCTCCCAGCGTTCATACTCATGCACCTGTACCGATTCCCAGGTCGGTGGCACCAGCCCCGGAATATCGCCCACACGCCCTTCGACTCGGCGCCGATGCGCCTGCTGATCGGTACACACTACCTCGATATTGATCAGTGCCACGCCGGCCGCTGTCGCCACCGCTTGCCAGGCATCGCGGCTTTCCTTCACCGGGTTCACACAATCGGCGATTACCCGCTGTCCCAGGCGCAGGTTACTCAGCGCCAGCGCATTCGCCACACCGTAGCCACTGGCCCCCACATCGCCCGCCAACACCGCAGCCTCCCGCAGCGCCTGCTCAATCACATCAATACGCAGGTAAACCGCGCCCAACTGTCGCGCCAGCTCCCTGGCAATCGTGGTCTTGCCACTGCCAGGCAAGCCGCTGAATACAATAAGCATGACCCATCAACCCCATATGTAGGAGCGAGCTTGCTCGCGAAGAACGCCAACAAAACGCGTACTGCCTGAATAAACGCGGTGCCTGTGAGTTTTTCGCGAGCAAGCTCGCTCCAACAGTGGTATTAGAACCGCGTGATTCATTTCACCCACAGGAGCGCCCATGACCCTGCCGTTCGTGAAGATGCACGCCCACGGCGACGACTTCATTATCATCGACCGCCGTGGCGAGGATAACCCCATTAATGCGCAGATTGCCCGCCATCTGGGTAACCGCCGCACCGGCATCGGTTTCAATCAACTGGCGGTGGTGCTCGACTGTGAGCAGGCCGCCGCGCGCGTTCAGTTCTGGAACCCCGACGGAACACGCCTGCAAACCTGCGGCAGCGCGACTCGTGGCGTGGCCGACCGCCTGATGCATGAGGCAGGTGCCGAGGCCATTGTGCTGCTTAGCGACCGCGGTTTGCTGACATGCACACGTGCTGATGGGCAGCGGGTGTCGGTGGACATGGGCGCACCCTCGCTGGGCTGGGCGTCGGTACCCTTGGCCAAGGCGATGGACACCTGCGTGTTGCCTATCGACGGCCAGCCGGCAGCGTGCAGCATGGGCAACCCGCATTGCACGTTTTTTGTAGAGGATGTGACTGCGCTCGATATTGAGGCCATAGGCTCGACCCTGGAAGTTCACCCGCTGTTTCCGGCGAGGACCAATGTGCATTTCGTGCAAGTGCTGGACCGCGGCCATATCCGCCTGCGTATCTGGGAGCGTGGCGGCGGTGTGCCGCTGGGGTCCGGTTCATGCTGTTGCGGGGCGGTCGTCAACGGCATCCGGCGAGGGCTGCTCGATGAGCGTGTGGAAGTCCAGTGCGACGGTGGCGCGGTCACGGTGCAATGGGACGGGCAGGGCGGCGTGATATTGACCGGCCGTGTCGAGCCGATCATGCAGGGCACCGCGTACCTGGACTAGAACTTCACGGTAAACGTGGTGCCGGCACTCGCACAGGAACTCACCGCCACGTCGCCGCCATGTACTTTGGCCAGTTCGCGCACGATATACAGGCCCAGGCCTACGCTACGCACGTCGCTGCCTTGGTCGGTGCCGCGGGTCATGGGTTCGAACAACCCGGCCAGCAGGGTTTGCGGAATCGCCGGGCCGTGGTTGTGCACCGCAACCGCGCAGGTGTTGTCGCCCAGGCGTGAGGTGATGGTAATCGGCTGCAGCAAGTCGCCATAGGCCACGCTGTTGGCCACCAGGTTACCGATCATCTGTTGCACACGGTCGGCGTCCAGGCAGGCGTCGCCCTGGCCCTCGGCGTGATGCACCAGCGTGGCCTTGGGGAAGGCCACCCGCAGTTCGTCGACGCTGCGATGAATAACGCCATGCAGGTCCAGCGGTTGCGGCTTGATGGTAATGCCCTGGCCGACCCGGGCCTGGGTGAAGTCCAGCAGGTCGGCGATCATGCGATGGGCGCGTTCGGAAGACTGGCCGATGTGCCCCAGTAGCTGGCGCTCCTTGGCCGTGCGCTCGCCGCGCTGGAGAAAGTCGGCGGCCATGCGGATCGCAGTCAGAGGGTTTTTCAGGTCGTGGCTGACAATCGCCACCATCTGTTCGGCAAACAACGCCCGGCGCTGGGCAATGGCATAGGCCTCGCTCAGCTCGGCCTGGGCCTGTTGCAGGGCCAGTTCCGTGGCGGTTTTTTCCTGCAGCAGGGCTTCGGCCTGCTTGCGCGCATTGAGCAGTTCGCGCTCGTACTTGTCACGGTCGGTGGTGCCGAACAGCGCCAGGTCATACACCACGCCGTCCGGCTGCTGGCGCTGGTTGGCATTGAGCAAGACCGTGACTTTGTGCCCGTTGCAATGGCGGATGTCGAGCTTCACCTCGGTGACGCTGCCGTGCATGCGCAGCATTGGCGCCAGGTGCGTCTGGTAGAAAATCCGCCCGCCCATGGCCAGCAGGTCCTGGAAACGCCGGCCCAGCAGTTGGGCCGCCGTGAAGCCCAGCCAATCGCACAAGCGTGGGTTGACGTGCAGGATCGTGCCATCTTCCTGGGTCACCGCCAGGGCACAGGCCGCGCTGTCAAACAGCGGGTCAACGGGCATCGGCAGCCGCCCAAGGGGCCAGGAACCGGTCCATCGCCGCGGCACACGCCTGGGGGGCGCTCATATGCGGGCAATGGCCGACATTCTCGACCAGGCAATAAGTGCTGTTAGGTAATACGGTGTGCAGGTATTCACCCACGGCCACGGGGGCGATCAGGTCGTCGGTCGATTGCAGGATCAGCACCGGGGTGGTCAGGCCGAACACATCCTGGCGGTTATCCGACAGGAAGGTCACGCGGGCGAACTGCTTGGCGATGTCCGGCTCGGTGCGACAGAAGCTGTCGGTGAGCACCTCGCTCAGGTGCGGCTGCGTCGGGGCGCCCATGATCACCGGGGCCATGGCGCTGGACCAGCCGAGGTAGTTGCTGTCGAGGGTGTCGAGCAGGTCGTCGATGTCGTCGCGCTTGAAACCGCCGACATATTCCTCGGTATCGATATAGCGCGGCGATGGGCCAATCATCACGTGCGCGGCAATGCGCTGCGGGATGAAACGGTCCGCGAGGGTGCCGATCATCGCGCTGACCGAGTGGCCCACCAGAATCACCGGGCCTTGGGCGTAGGCGTCGATAATCTCGTTCAGGTCATGGGCATAGCCATCCAGGCGGCTGTATTTGGCTTTGTCGAACGCACTCAAGTCCGACAGGCCGGCGCCGACCAGGTCATACAGCACGACGCGAAAGCGCTCGACAAAATGCGGTGCCAAGGCATTCCACATGGCCTGGTTGCAACCAAAACCGTGGGAAAACACCAGGGTCGAGGGACCGTTGCCCATCACATGTACATTGTTGCGGTGACTTAGGTCCATGGGCGTCCCGTAGATGGCTTATTGCTATGCAGCTTATCGGCAGTTTAGATAGTCGCAGGCCCTGGGTCACGCGTTTGCACGCAGATAAGGTAAAGTCGGCGCCTTCAGGGAGAGACTTCAGGTAACCATACATGATCGTGCTTGTGCGGCAATCGGTGTTCAGCCTACTGGCCCTGGTATTTTCCAGCCTGTTGATCACCGCTCATGCGGACACCTCGCCGATTGGGGTAGCTCTTGATCAGCGGGTCATTGACCTGACAAACACCCTCGACTCGGGCACCGCCCAGCGCCTCAAGCAACAACTGGCTGACCTTGAACAACGCAAAGGCGCGCAAGTGGCGGTATTGCTGGTGCCAACCACCGGCAGCGCCGATATCGAAGGCTACGCCAACCAGCTGTTTCGTGCCTGGAAACTGGGACGCAAGGACGTCAACGACGGCATCCTGCTGGTGGTGGCCAAGGACGACCGCAAGGTACGTATCGAGGTGGGCTACGGCCTGGAAGGCATCGTCACCGACCTGCTGGCCCATCGTATTATTGAAGAACAGATCACCCCGGCGTTTCGCCAGGGCGATTTTGCCGGCGGTGTGCAACAGGGGGTGGACGCCCTGACCGTGCTGGTGGACGGCGGTGACCTGCCGCAACTGGCGGGAGCCGGGATCCACCCCCAATTCATGGCATTGTTGGCGGCGCTTATCCTGGGCGGCTTGGGCGGCGTGGCGATTGCAGCCGGCAAGCTGCATTGGCGCAAGGCGTTGATCGCCGCCGTGGCGGCCACGCTGTTGTTGACGCTGCTGGCGGGTGGTTGGGAGTGGCCGATGTTCCTGTTTGTCATGCCGCTGACGCTGTTGATAGGCGGCGCGGTATTCGGCGCGCTGTGGCAGGTGCGTACGCTGTTTTACTGTGTGATCGGGCTGCTGGCTTACAGCCTCGGGTTGGTTATGGCAAACCAGTACGTGGATGTCAGTTTCATCCATTGGCTGCTGTGGCCATTGGGCGTCTTGGTGGTGCTGGGGTTGTACCTGGTACTGCTGCTGATCATGAGAGAGACATGGCGCACCAGCCGCGCCGGTTTTATTGTGCGGTTGCTGGCGGCGGTAGTGGTGTACGTGGTGGCAGGATGGGTGATTGACGACGGCCGCGACGGCTGGCTGCTGGCGTTTCCTATCGCATCGTTTGTCGCGCTGATTATCTTTGGCAAGGTTGGCGAGGGGGCTGGATCTGGCTCGGGCGGTGGCTCCGGTTCAAGTTCCAGCAGTTCTAGCAGCAGCTCGTCCGGTGGTGGTGGTTCCAGTGGCGGTGGTGGGGCTTCCGGCAGTTGGTGACTCGCTGGCGGATGCCCACGCTTTCGCACCCACCCATGGCAAGCGCGTGTTTGGCAATACCATGGGGAGGCGCAACGGCTTGGATAGCAAACAGTCGGTCGCACTGTTACGCCTTGACCCAACCGCCCTTGCCGTCGGATTTGATTTAGGAATCTATGGGGGCGCGATTGGCGACGCTCGGAGCGTCGTCGATGACCTTTTGGTCCGCAGGCAGGTAACCGTGATCAAACCGATGGGGAAGAGGGGGGATCTGCGCGTCGTCGATGACCTTTTTGTCCGAAGGCAGGCAGAGGTGATCAAACCGACGGGGAAGAGGGTGGATCTGCGCGTCGTCGATGACCTTTTTGTCCGAAGGCAGGAAGATCTGATCAAACCGATGGGGAAGTGGGTGGAACTGCGCGTCGTCGATGACTTTTTTTGTCCGAAGGCACGAAGTGGTGATCAAACCGATGGGGAAGAGGATGGACCTGAGCGACGTGGATGGCTTTTTTGTCCGAAGGCAGGAAGAGGCGATCAAACCGATTGCGATTGGCGTAGGCCCGATATTCGTCGCCGACGCTCTTCCAGCCGCACTTGCCATCGGACACTTCTGCATCATCGCCAACCCTGTTTTCTTCCAAGGGGTTGTACCTGGGTTTATCGTTATCGATCTTGTTTGCGTCAACAGGTTGATGGGGCGGGATGGATGGGGTGAAGCCACTGATTGAAGACACGATTGCACCTCTGTGATAGCTAGGAAGATTCCCCGCCGGGGCAGGGTCCTGGCGGGGTGTTTCGCAGGCTACAGCGCCCGGAACCTTCACTCAATGTGGCCTGTTTCGCGTGAATGTAAGCGTGTGAAACCCCTGTGTGGTTAGCTCATACAGCGGGAGAAGTTGCTGTAGGCACAATCTGAGATAACGCTTTGCAGCGTCAGGCTTGACGTCAGACAGCACAGACAAATCCAGGATTTTTACCTGTTGAAAAGCATTCGTTCCCTGCACGGCTTTTCGGCAGTTTCATGCCTTGCAACACACAATCACTACTGCGACGGTGTGGCTTTCAACGCCATCACCATTTCATGCCACGCCATCCCACCGTGATCCGACGGCGAAGGGCGCACGTAGGTATAGCCCATGCGGGTGTACAACGGCACATGCTGTTGCTTGCACATTAGATGAATCGTCTGCTTGCCCAGTGTTCCCATGCGCTGCACGAACGCGGTCATCAGTCTTTTCGCATAGCCCTTGCCTTGATGGGCCGGGTCGACCACCACCGACATGATCACCACATTCGGCGCCTCGGCGTCATGACCCACCAACTCCTTGAAGGCCTCGTCCGACATTACCACCTCATGGGCACAGCCGGAGTTGATGAACCCCACCACTGCGCCATCTTCCTCCAGGATCAAAAAGCCTTCGGGATACTGCGCGATGCGCGTGGCGATTTTTTCAAGCGTTGCGGCTTCGTCGCCTTCGTAAGCGGTGGTTTCGATTTCAAAGCAGCGTGGGGCGTCGGTGGGCAGGGCGTTGCGCAGGGTGAGGGTGGGCATGGGTGGTTCCAGGGATATTCAGTGAAAGGCCACATCATAGAGAAACATCGGGCCTATGGCACCGCACGGCCACTCATCACCCCTTGTAGGAGCGAGCTTGCTCGCGAAAAACGTCAACGATAACGCACGTTTCCTGAATGAACGCGGCGCCTGCGAGTTTTTCGCGAGCAAGCGCGCTCCTACACGTTGTGACGGGTAGGGCGGGCGCGACCGAGCGTCTGTATCAAACCCCACCCACCAACTTGCCCCCGTCCATCCGGCGCTTATACGCACTGTCCCGACTCGCCAACCAGAAGTACAACGGTGACGTCACCGCCAGCCCCACCACCCACGACAAGTCCGCGCCGTTGATGTGCTGCGAAATCGGCCCCACGTACAGCGGCGTGTTCATGAACGGAATCTGCACCGCGATCCCCACCGCATAGGCCAGCAGCGCCTGCGGGTTGTACTTGCCGTAGATGCCGCCATCCACGCGGAAGATCGAAGCGATGTCGTATTGGCCTTTGTGAATGGCGTAGAAATCGATCAGGTTGATCGCCGTCCAGGGCACCAGCACCACGAGCAGCACCAGCACCATGTCGACGAAGTGGCCGATGAAGTCTTGGGAGGCAAACACCGCCGCAATCGAACAGGCGGCCAGCACGATGATGGAGATCACCGCACGGCTTTTCGCGGTCGGGATCCAGCGGTAGGCGAAGGTCTGTATCAGGGTGATGATCGACAGCACCGCGCCGTACAGGTTGAGGGCGTTGTGGCTGATCACGCTGAGCAGGAACAGCACCAGCATCAACGGGCCGATGGCGCCGGTGGCGAGTTTGACGGCGTCCATGGTGTCCATGCCTACCGGCGTGGCGAGCACTGCCACGGCGCCGAAGATGAACGCCAGGCTCGACCCCAGCGCCGAGCCCAGGTAGGTGGTCCAGAAGGTTGCGGCTACCGGCACGTCGGCTGGCAGGTAGCGGGAATAGTCCGACACGTAGGGCGCAAAGGCGATCTGCCACAGCGCGGCCAGGGAAACGGTGGCCAGCCAACCCGAGATGTTGAAGCTGCCACGGGTGAGGAAATCCGTGGTCTGTACATGGGTGAAGATGTAGCCAAAGCCCAGCACGATGCCGGCGCCCAGTACCCAGGTGCCGATTCGATTGAGTACGTGGATGAAGCGATAGCCGATGATGCCGATGATCCCGGAACCAATGGCGCCGATAACGATGCCCACCGGTACAGGTACGACGTCCACCACGCCGTGCAGGGATTTACCGGCCAGCACAATGTTGGAGGCGAAGAAGCCGATGTACATCACCCCGGCAATCACCACCACCAGCAACGCGCCGAGGGAGCCGAACTGCGCACGGCTCTGGATCATCTGCGGGATGCCCATCTGCGGGCCCTGGGCCGAGTGCAATGCCATCAACACACCGCCGACCAAATGGCCGACAAGAATGGCGACAATGCCCCACACCAGGTTGAGGTGGAACAGTTGCACACCCAGTGCGCCTGTGACGATCGGCAACGGCGCGATGTTGCCGCCGAACCACAGGGTGAACAGGTCTCTTACCTTTCCATGGCGATCTTCCGGGGGCACGTATCCAATCGTGTGTTTTTCGATGAGCGGGGCGGAGGATGTTGCAGTGGTAACCATGACGAGCTCCAAGGCAAGGTGAGTACGTGGACGTACTTCGCTATGCGCTGCACGGGCGGCGCTTTGTTGTTGGAGTGATCATCTGTAATGGGCGCAGGCAGGTAAATTAGTAAGTTTGTTGCTATAGACCTTAAAAAAAATATCTCACGTGGTTTTATGCTCCGGTATGTTGCATGGGCTTCAATGGCTTGAAAAACCGGTGTATCTGCGCACCTGTTTGGGGCGAAAACCCACGTTTATGGAGGTGCCGATGGCTGCCTACAACCTGCGCCAGCTCAGATATTTTGTGACCACGGCCGAATGCGGCAGCGTCGCCGAGGCGTCGCGCAAGCTGTATATCGCCCAGCCGTCGGTGTCCACGGCAATCAAACAGCTGGAAGACAGCTTTGGCGTGCAGCTGTTTATCCGCCACCACGCCCAGGGCGTTTCCCTTACGCCCAGTGGCGCGCGCTTTTATCGCAAGGCGTTGGAGCTGTTGCGGGTGGCCCATGAGTTCGAGCAGAACGCCCTGGCGGATAATGACGTGGTGGCCGGGCAGATCGACATCGGCTGCTTTGAAACCGTGGCGCCGTTGTACCTGCCACGCTTGATCGCCGGCTTCAAGGCACGCTGGCCAGGGGTGGAGATCCGCATCCGCGATGGCGAGCAGCAGGAATTGGTGCAGGCGCTGACCGCAGGCAGTATCGACGTGGCGATGTTGTTTGAGCACGACCTGGGCGGCACTATCGAGACCACGCCACTGATGCCGCCCCAACAGCCCTATGCGTTGCTGCCGGCCGATCACCGCTTCGCCCAGCAGGCCAGGGTGTCCTTGGCCGACCTGGTGCTGGAGCCAATGATTTTGCTGGACGTGTTGCCCAGCCGTACCTACTTCGTGAGCATCTTCGAAGAGCGCGGGCTGACCCCGAATATCGTATTCAGCTCGCCCTCCATCGAAATGGTGCGGGGCATGGTGGGGCGCGGGTTCGGGTTCTCGATCCTGGTGACCAAACCCTTCAGCGAGTACACCTATGATGGGCAGAAGGTGGTGTGCATTCCCTTGGCTGAAACGGTCACGGGGTCCGGGCTGTCGGCCGTGTGGTTGCGTCGTGCACCGCTGACCAAGCCGGTGCAATTGTTTGTCGACTATTGCCGTGAAGAACTTGCGCGGTTACTGGCGTGACTGCGAACCAGCCCCGCGCGCTTATGCGGGTCAGTTTTCAGCCAACTGGCGCTGTTGCTCGGCCAGCTTCACCACATTGTCCAGGGTAAAGCCGAACTTCTCCTGCAACTTTGCCAGCGGTGCCGAGGCGCCAAAGCTGTTCATCACCACCTTGGCGCCGGTCTGCCCGACATAGCGGTCCCAGCCCAAGGGACCGGCCTGTTCCACCACTACGCGAGCTTTCACCGCGGGCGGCAGCACACTGTCGCGGTAGGCTTGATCCTGGTCTTCAAACAGCTCCCAACTGGGCATCGATACCACGCTGGCGGCAATGCCTTCACCTTTGAGCTGCTCATAGGCGGCGACCGCCAGGCTGACTTCGCTGCCTGTTCCTATCAGGATGACCTCAGGCTCTTGCGCGCTGGCCAGCACGTAGGCACCTTTGGCCGCACCGCAGGCCGCCGCGTACTGGGTGCGATCCAGGGTGGGCAGCGGCTGGCGTGACAGCACGACACAGCTGGGCCGATGAGTCTGGGCCAAGGCGACTTTCCACAATTCCAGCGTTTCATTGGCATCGCCCGGGCGCAAGGTCAACAGCCCCGGCGTGGCCCGCAGTTGGGTGAGGTGTTCGATAGGCTGATGTGTCGGTCCATCCTCGCCGACGCCGATGGAGTCATGGGTAAACACGAAGATCACGGGTAATTCCATGATCGCCGCCAGGCGGATCGGCGGTTTCATGTAATCGCTGAATACCAGGAAGGTCGAGGTATACGGGCGCAGGTAGGACAGCGCCATGCCGTTGGCGATTGCGCCCATGGCGTGTTCGCGGATACCGAAGTGCAGGTTGCGCCCGCTGTAATCATCCGCGCTGAAACGCCCGGCGTCGTCGAAGGTGAGGTTGGTCTTGGTCGAGGGCGACAAATCCGCCGAGCCGCCCAGCAGCCAGGGGATCTGTTGGGCGAAGGCATTCAACACTTCGCCGCCTGAGGCACGGCTGGCGACGCCGTTGGCATCGGCGGCAAAGTCTTGCAGGTGCGCTTGCCATTGCTCGGGCATTTCCCCGGCGCGCATGCGTTGCAGTTCATCGGCCCGTTGCGGCTCGAGGGAGGCCAGGGTCTGGTTCCATTCGGCGTACAACGGCTCGGCACGTTCGTAAAGGGCATCGCGCAACACTGTGCGAGCCTCTTGCGGCACCAGGAAGCTCGAATCCTGCGGCCAGCCATAGGCGGCCTTGGTCAGGCGAATTTCATCGTCCCCCAACGGCTCGCCATGGGCAGCAGCGGTATTGTGTTTGTGCGGTGAGCCGTAGCCGATCACGCTGTCCACGACGATCAAGGTGGGCGCGCCGGTGTTGGCCTTGAAGGTTTCCAGCGCCACGCTCAAGGCCTGCAAGTCATTGGCGTCGGTGACATGCACGGTGTGCCAGCCATACGCCTGGAAGCGTTGGATCACGTCTTCACTGAACGCCAGCTCAGTGTGGCCCTCGATGCTGATGGTGTTGTTGTCATAGATCCAGCACAGGTTATCGAGCTTCAAGTGCCCGGCCAGGGACGCGGCTTCGCTGCTGATGCCTTCCATCATGTCGCCGTCACCGCACAGGGTGTAGACGTCGTAGTCAAACAGCACCTGGCCGTCGCGGTTGAAGCGCTGAGCCAGCCAACGCTCAGCCATGGCCATGCCCACGCTGTTGGCGCAGCCCTGGCCCAACGGGCCCGTGGTGGTTTCTACGCCTGTGGTCATGCGGTACTCGGGGTGGCCAGGGGTCTTGGAGCCCATCTGCCGGAACTGCTTGATATCCTCGAGGCTGACGGCCGGTTGGCCGGAGCGCTTGCCGTGGGCGTCGATCTCTACCACCCCGGCCAGGTGCAATAGCGAATACAGCAACATCGAGGCATGCCCCACCGACAACACAAAACGGTCACGGTTGGGCCAGTCGGGATGTTCGGGGTGATAACGCAGGAAGCGACTCCACAGCGTGTACCCCACGGGCGCCAGAGCCATGGGCGTGCCAGGGTGACCCGAATTGGCCTTCTGCACGGCATCCATGGCCAGGGTGCGTAGGGTGTTGATGCATTGGGTGTCGGCAGCAGTGGCAACGTGATTCATATAACCGTTCTCCCTGGGGTGGCGATCTACAGTGGAGGGCAGGGCGGGGCAAAGGTTTGATCCCATCGCGTGCGCCGCGACGAACGGGTCGTTGTTGACTTCAAACATGACAAGGCTTGTTGGAATGGGCTAGCTTCAAGGGCGTAGACTATCGATCAATCTGTGGAGGTACGCCATGCCAGTGAAACACGACCTGTATCAGGACTTGGGATTGAGCAAGGAAGACGTTCACAAGCGCAGGGCGCAAGACAACCGGTTGGACTCACTGCTCACTCAATACGACGACGCCGACGCCAAGGTGCTAAAAGCGGAAAAAGCCAGCGCCAGCGATGAAGAGGTGGAGAACCTGAAGAAGAAGCGGCTGTCGATCAAAGACGAAATTGCGCAGCGGCTGGGTTAAGCAAACCCGTAACCTGTGGCGAGGGAGCTTGCGCCCGTTCGGCTGCGCAGCCGCCGCCAATGGGGGCGCTTCGCACCCCAGCGGGAGCAAGCTCCCTCGCCACACACACGGAATGTGCACATTTGTTCAGAATTGTCTGGAGGACAAGTGCCGCTTCTCTCCTTATGATGCGCCCCGTCCACTCGGCTCTGGGGCTTGTTGCGGCGCAAGGATTGCGTTGTTTGAGCCGGGTGGGCATCCTCAGAATTCATGCAACACAGGGCCGAATCGGTCGCCTGCAAATGCTGCCCGTGGGAGCTGGCTTGCCTGCGATGGCGGCCTCCCAGCCGACGTTTACCTACCTGACACACCGCGATCCAACTGTGGGAGCGGGCTTGCTCGCGAAGGCGGCCTGACAGGCGACGCAGGTATACCGGGTGTATATCCATTCCTGCGGTAACGGCCACTTAGGGTTCCGCTTTTACAGCGGCTCACTTTTGAAAAGCCCAAAAGTAAGCAAAAGGCTCTTGCCCCACCACTCGGCACCTCGCTTAGGCTCGGTTTACCCCCCAAATCCCTGTCGAATTTCGGCCAGCGTGGTTTGATGGGGCGCCTAAGATCAAAAGCAGATCAAGAGCAAGATCAAGATCAAGAGCGGCTCGCTTCGCATCGTGGTTACCATCAACGCCGTGACGCTTGGCGTTCGGTCTTGCATCCAGTCATTTCAACAGCGTTTCAACGCATATATCCATGGAACGCTGCTGCGTCTGCTCATACAACTGCAGCTCATCAATCGTGCTGCGCCCCAGCGCCTGTTCGAAGGCATCTCGGTTGGAGTTGCCCGCGTAGTGACTCTGCGCCCCATCCCCCAGGTTTGACTGGAAGATCCCCGCCGCACTGACCGGCAAAAAGTCCTCATACACCAACGGCTCCACCGCCACATGACCGGCACCGACCAGCGCCTCCAATGTGCGCGGCTGATCGGCCTGGCCGCGTGCCGTCAGGCCTTTATCGGTGAAGAAGTAGCGAAAATACGCCAAGCCCTGCTCGCGCATCTGCGGGTAGTGATCGGGGAAGGCGTGGAAGTGCTGTTCCATCAATTGCACATAGCGCTCGGCGTTGGCTTCATTGGGGAATGTGCCGAGTTCGTCGCGGGCGGCGTTCAGCAGTTGGTCGTACAGGGCGCGGCCTTTAGGGGTAAGTGCGACGCCGCGCTGTTCGATTTCGCCGAAGCGTGCGCTGTGGCTGCCGTGGGCATCGGTGAAGGCGATGGGTTCGTCCAGGGCCTTGAAGCTGGTCTGGCGCAGCAGGATCGGGCATTGTCGCCGAGGTGGGCCTTCGATCACGGCTTTGGGAGTGATGCCTTTGCCGGGCATCGCCGCCTGCACCTGGTCGATGTCCAGGGTGCGTGGGGTCAGGTGGTTGATGTGCGGGCCTTTGAACGCGACGACGTCGGCGATCAGGCGGTGCTGGTCGCTCAGTTGCTGATATTGGGCGCCGGTGACGGTGGCAGTGTGGTGCCAGCGGAACGTCTCCAGGGCCTGGCGGATAAAGGCCTCGGCATCGCTGGCATTCAAGCCGCCTTGGGTCTCTGCCTGGCCGATCAATGCCAAGGCCTCGGCGGTAAAGATCGAGCGCTTGGCCAGGGCGCTTTCGGCGAAGGCGCGCAGGTCGGGGTTTTCGATCAGTTCCAGGCGCAGCAATGAGGTGAACACGCGAAACGGGCTGGTTTGCAGCGCGTGTTCATGCACGGCGCGAAAGGCGGTGGAGTGAACAGGCACGCCAGCGGGGGTGAGGTCGTAGTACCCCACCGGTTGCATGCCCATCACCGCGAACAAACGGCTGATAGTCGCCAGTTCCGCAGCGGTGCCCAGGCGGATGGCGCCGTGGCGTTCCATGCCCAGGCGCTGGATTTCGCCGGTACGTTGCAGCTGGTGCGCCAGGCCTGGTTCGCTGTCGAGCACATGTGCATTGGTCTCGGCCACCAACTCCAGCAACGCACCATATAACGGAACTTCATCTCGATACATGTCGGACATGGCCTTTGAAAAGCCCTTGCGGATCTCGTCGGCGCTGACATGTGCAGTGGCGTGCATAGAAAAATTCCTGATGACTGGAACGATGAAAGTGGCCTTTGCCTGATTTTGTTGAGCGGCCGGCCGGCTTGCAAACGAAGATTCCTCTGGACTTCATTCTGCAAATGAATGAGTTGACCCTGCGTCCAAGTCTTCATGTGCAAGCGGGCGTCATTGGGCTCTACACTGCGCTCCACTGTGTAGGTGAAGGAGGACCCAATGACGGCCAAACCCGCAATCAACCTGCTGGACACCCTCGAAGGCCAGCGCCTGGCAACGCCAGGCGCCGAGCAGTGGCGCGACTGGGGCCCGTACCTGAGTGAACGCCAATGGGGCACGGTGCGCGAAGACTACAGCGCCGACGGTGACGCCTGGGCCTACTTCCCTCATGAGCATGCACGCAGCCGCGCCTATCGATGGGGCGAGGACGGATTGGCCGGTTTCAGTGACAAGGCCCAACGCTGGTGCCTGGGCCTGGCGCTGTGGAACGAGCGTGATGCAATCCTCAAGGAACGTCTGTTCGGCCTTAACAATGCCGAAGGCAACCACGGTGAAGACGTCAAGGAACTGTACTTTTTCGTCGATGGCGTGCCGAGCCATGCCTACATGCGCATGCTCTACAAATATCCCCATGCGGCCTTTCCCTACGCTGACCTGATCGCCGAAAACGCCCGTCGTGGGCTGGCGGATGCCGAGTATGAAGTCCTCGATACCGGTGTGTTTACAGACAACCACTACTGCGACGTCAGTGTCGAATACGCCAAGCATCAGCCCGACGATATTTTCATGCGCGTCACCGTGCATAACCGTTCGGACCAACCCACACGCCTGCAGGTGTTGCCCCAGCTCTGGGCGCGCAATGACTGGAGCTGGACCTTCGATGCACCCAAGCCCAGCTTGAGTTTGGACGGCGAGCGGGTTCTGGCGTGTCATCATGAGCTCGATGATCGCCACCTCAGTGCCTGGGGCCAGGACGGGTTGCAGTGGCTGTTCTGCGAAAACCAAACCAATCGGCCCAAACTGGACGGGCAACCGGCGCGGGGGCCATTCAAGGATGGCATTAACGATTACGTGGTGGGCGGGGTTGAGTCGGCCGTTCGCCGGGACGCCGGCACCAAGGTGGCCGCGCATTTCACCCTTGAACTGGCGGGCCAGGAAAGCAAAATCCTCTACCTGCGTTTTGCGCCTTTGGACGCGCCCGATGTCAATGCGCGCAAGCTATTCGAACAGCGCCGCCAGGAGGCCGATGACTTCTATGCGGTTTTGCAACAGGGCCTTGCCGATGACGATGCGCGCAATGTGCAACGCCAGGCCCTGGCCGGCCTGCTGTGGTCCAAGCAACTGTACTATTTCGACGTGAACCAGTGGCTTGACGGCGACCCGGCCCAGCCCGCGCCACCGCCCGAGCGTCTGCTTATCCGCAATACCCATTGGCGGCACCTGAGCAACTTCGACATCTTGTCCATGCCCGACACTTGGGAATACCCCTGGTATGCCTCCTGGGATCAAGGCTTCCAGGCGGTGGCCATCGCGCTGATCGACCCCGGTTACGCCAAGCAACAGCTGTTGCTGCTGGTAAAGGACCGCTTCATGCACCCCAACGGCCAATTGCCGGCCTACGAATGGCGCTTTGACGACGCCAACCCGCCCGTGCACGCCTGGGCCAGCTGGCGCGTATATCAGCAGGACAAGGCGTTGACCGGCGTGGGCGACATGGATTTCCTGGAGCGGATCTTTCACAAACTGCTGCTGAATTTCTCCTGGTGGGTCAACCGCAAGGACGCCGAGGGCCGCAACCTGTTCCAGGGCGGTTTTCTGGGCCTGGACAATATCGCCTTGTTCGACCGCTCGGCCACGTTGCCGCCGGGTTACCAGTTGGACCAGGCCGATGGCACCGCCTGGGTGGCGGCCTATGCCCTGGACCTGATGCGCATCGGCCTGGAGTTGGCCAAGCGCAATGTGGTGTACGTGGACATTGCCGTGAAGTTTTTCGAGCATTTCCTCTACATCGCCGGCGCTATCAACCGCGTCGATGACAGCGCCGAAGGCTTGTGGGACGAGCAGGACCAGTTTTTTTACGACGTACTGCACCGTCCTGATGGCCAGAGCGAACCGGTGCGCCTGCGCTCCATCGTCGGGTTAATGCCGCTGTTCGCGGTGCTTGTGCTGGAACAGCGCGAGCACGAGGGCCTGGAAGGCTTGCGCGAGCGCCTGCTGGGCTTTATGCATCATCGGCCGGACCTGGCCAGGTTGGTTTCGCGCTGGACCGAACCGGGGCAGGGCAACCGCCTGTTGCTGGCGCTGCTGCGCGGTGAACGCACCAAGGATTTGCTGCGACGCATGCTGGATGACCAGGAGTTCTTGTCGGCCTTTGGCGTGCGCGCCCTGTCCAAGGCGTTCGCCGAGCAGCCCCTGGCGTTGAAGATGAATGGCGACACCTTGTGCGCCAGTTACCAACCCGGTGAATCCGACTCACGCTTGTACGGCGGCAACTCCAATTGGCGCGGGCCGCTGTGGATGCCGGTCAATTACATGCTGATTGAATCGTTGCGCGAATTTCATCGCTATTACGCGGAGCATTTTTCCGTGGAGTACCCGACGGGCAGTGGGTATCTGGCGTCACTCGAGGAAGTGGCTGACAGCCTCAGCGAGCGGCTGACGCGGCTGTTTCTCAAAGATGAAAACGGTGTGCGGCCGTCGATGGCGGGGTATGCGCAGTTGCAGGAAGACCCGGCCAGTCGTGACCTGGTGTTGTTCCATGAGTATTTTCATGGTGAGACAGGGCGAGGGTTGGGGGCTTCACACCAGACCGGGTGGAGCGCGTTGGTGGCGTTGTTGCTACAGCCAAAAACCTGAGCAGTCCTACGGATTTGCTTTTCTGTGGGAGCTGGCTTGCCTGCGATACAGGCACCGCGGTGATGGAGTAGATGCCATCGCAGGCAAGCCAGCTCCCACAGGGGATCTTCATTCACCGCGAGAATGCCGGCAAAAAAATCCCGCCTGGGGAGGCGGGATCAGGATTCAGGGTTACCCGTGAATCAGGAAGGGAACAGCTCGCTCAGCTTCATCGCCAGCATCATGTCGCCTTCGGTGCGCAGCTTGCCGCCCATGAACGCTTGCATGCCGTCGGTGGAGCCGTCGACGATGCCTTCCAGGGTCTCGCTGTCCATCACCAGGGTGACCTGCGCGTCAGGGTTTTCGCCTTCTTTGAGTTCGCAGGTCTTGTCCTTGACCACCAGCGAGAAATTCTTGCTGTCGTCGATACGGAAACCGAACACCAGGTCCAAGCCTTCGGCAGCGCTTGGGTTGAATTTGGCTTTCATTGCTTCTACTGCTTTAGCTACGTCAGTCATGGTTTCGATCCTTAAGGGTAGAGTCCAGTGACCTTGGGGTCACGGTTGGCCGCAGTTCATCGGAAAGTGATGAGCTGCGGCGCCTTCAACAGTTGCAAGTGGGCGTGACTGTTGAAGGAAGCCAGTGCCACCTCGCGACCACGGAACTTCAGTTGGTTGAGCGAGGTGTTAACAATTTGCCAGTTCATTTCGAAGGCCTGGGCGGCAGGCATTCGGGTAATCAGGTGGAGCAGGGCGGTGATGGTGCCGCCGGAGGTGAATACGGCGATTTTGTCGGTGTGGTTGGCGGCTTCAAGGATCCGCTGCAAACCACCCTGGACCCGCTCGACAAACCCCAGCCAGCTTTCCAGCCCGGGCGGATCATAGGTGCCGGCCAGCCAGCGTTCGATGATCAGGGCGAAAATGCGTTGGAACTCGCTGCGGTTCTGCGGGCCATTGCGCAGGATGTGCACGGCATCCGGCTCACTGCTGAGCAGGTCGGGTAACAGGCCGCGAATGATTGCCTCGCCGTCGAACTCGTTGAACGCGCTGTCTGTTTCCAATGCCGGAACCGGCAAGCCCAGGGCGCTGTACTGGTCGAACGTGGCGCTGGCAGTGTGCTGCTGGCGACGCAGGTCGCCGGCGATGCAGCGGTCAAACACAATGCCCAGGTCTGCCAGGTGGCGACCGAGCACTTGCGCTTGTTCCACGCCAATGGGCGAGAGGACGTCATAGTCGTCTGCACCGAAGGAAGCCTGGCCATGTCGAATCAGATAAATGCTGCCCACGTCCGTTTTCCCGGTACGTTGAAAGTCTGGCGAGGTTATGAGGATGCCTGCGAGCTGTCAATGAAAAAACATACGCTTGTTTTAAAAGCGCGTTGGAGCCCACCTGCTGGCGGTTTGATCACTGGCTCCTTCGCAGTGGCGTCGGTATGCTGAGGCCATCCGCGCCTGGCGCAGTGCATTTTTTAAGGAGACATATGGATTTTTTGGCCGAATACGCGAGCTTTCTGGCGAAGACCGTCACCCTGGTGGTCGCTATTCTGGTGGTACTGATCAGCTTTGCAGCACTGCGCAGCAAAGGTCGTCGTAAATCCGCCGGCCAATTGCAGGTCAGCAAGCTGAATGATTTCTACAAGGGCTTGCGTGAGCGCCTGGAGTCCAGCCTGCTCGACAAGGACCAGCTCAAGGCCCTGCGCAAGTCCGAAAGCAAAGCTGAAAAGAAGAAAGACAAGAAGAAGCCCGAGCCCAAGCCACGGGTATTCGTGCTGGATTTCGACGGTGACATCAAGGCCTCGGCCACCGAAAGCCTGCGCCATGAAATCACCGCATTGCTGAGCCTGGCCACGCCCAAGGACGAAGTGGTGCTACGCCTGGAAAGCGGCGGCGGCATGGTGCACAGCTATGGCCTGGCCTCCTCGCAACTGGCGCGTATCCGCCAGGCCGGCGTGCCGTTGACCGTGTGCATCGACAAAGTCGCGGCCAGCGGTGGCTACATGATGGCGTGCATCGGCGAGAAGATCATCAGCGCTCCCTTCGCCATTCTCGGTTCCATTGGCGTGGTGGCGCAGTTGCCCAACGTCAATCGCCTGCTTAAAAAGCACGACATCGACTTTGAAGTGCTGACCGCCGGTGAATACAAGCGCACGCTCACAGTGTTCGGCGAAAACACCGAGAAGGGCCGGGAGAAGTTCCAGGAAGACCTGGACATCACTCATCAGCTGTTCAAGAACTTCGTCTCGCGTTACCGCCCGCAGTTGGCGATTGACGAGGTGGCCACTGGCGAAGTGTGGTTGGGGGTTGCCGCTCTCGACAAACAACTGGTCGATGAGCTGCAAACCAGCGATGAATACCTGGCCACCAAGGCCAAGACCGCCGAAGTGTTCCACCTGCACTATGCCGAGCGTAAGAGCCTGCAGGAGCGCGTGGGCTTGGCGGCCAGCGGTTCGGTGGACCGGGTGCTGTTGACCTGGTGGAGCCGCTTGACCCAGCAGCGGTTCTGGTAAGCCAGTACTGAAAACCAGGTAATCCCTTGTCGATCGTTCCCACGCTCCGCGTGGGAATGCCACCAGTGACGCTCTGCGTCACCCTGGCGTAGGTGGGACGCGGAGCGTCAAAGGCGGCATTCCCACGCAGAGCGTGGGAACGATCATGTCAGGTCAAACGGGGTTTAATCGAGTCCGCCAACTGCGTAAGGATCAGGCAGCACGATACGGCCCCGGCATCCAGAACGCCGAGGGAACGCTCACCCAAACGACTCGCTCGGCCAATCTTGGCCACCAGGTCCTTGGTCGAATCCCGCCCCTGAGAAGCAGCGCTTTTCATCGCGTCGAGTGCATCGCTGAAAGAACGCGACGCTGCATGCGCCCGTTCAAAGGCTTCCACCGCCGGGATCAACGTGTCCATCAAGCACTTGTCGCCCACGCCCGCTTCAGTGATGTCCTGCAACGAGGTCAAGCCGCCGCGCAGCAGGTGGGCGAAGGTGGCGGCGTCGATGTCTTCACTGGCGCGCACTTCGTCGGCCATGCCGATAAACAGGCTGCCATACAAGGGGCCCATGGAGCCGCCGATGCCTTCCATCAGGCTCAGGGTCAGTTCATCCAGGGCTTCGGCCAGGGTCAGTTGGCGGCCTTCGATCGTGCGGCCGCAATGGGCAAAGCCTTTGGCCATGTTAATGCCATGGTCGCCATCGCCTATAGCGCCGTCGACTTCGCTGAGGTACTCCCGGTTTGCCACGATCACGCTGACCAGGTCGGCGACAATGGCGCTACCGTCATGGGTGGAAAAATGCTGGCTCATGGTTCACTCCGCCTGGGTCATGCCGATGGAGCGGCAGGGTTGGTCGATCAGGGTTTTCAGCTCGGCGTCGAGGCCGAGCAGGGTCAAGGTCACGCCCATCATCTCCAGGGACGTGAAGTAGTTGCCCACGTAGCAACGGTGAATCTTCAAACCTTTGGCCTTGAGCTGTTTTTCCACCTCTGCGTAGAAAATATACAACTCCATCACCGGGGTGGCGCCCAGGCCTGAGACCAGCACCACCACGCTGTCGTCCTGGCTGAAATCGCGGTCGGCGAGGATCGGCGCCAGCATGCGCTCGGCCATGGCGGCGGCCGGTTCAATCGGGATGACTTCGATGCCCGGTTCGCCATGATGGCCGATACCCAGCTCCATCTGGCCGTCGGGAATCTGGAAGTTCGGCTTGCCCACCGCGGCGATCGTGCAGGGCGTAAGGCCGATACCAATCGAGCGGCAGTGGTCGACGGTTTTCTGCGCCACCCGAATCACGCCGTCCAGGTCGTAATGCTGGGCAGCGGCGGCACCGCCGATCTTCCACATGAAGATCTCCCCGGCCACGCCGCGACGCTTGGCAATATCGGCCTTGGGCGCGGAGGCCACGTCGTCGTTGGCGACCACGGTGCGGATGCGCATGTCTTTGCTGGCGGCCATTTTCATTGCCAGCTTCACGTTCATGTTGTCGCCGGCGTAGTTGCCATACAGGCAGGCCACGCCTGCGCCATGGTCGGCGGCGCGGAAGGCGTCGAAAAAGCTTTTGGCGGTGGGCGAGGAAAAAATCTCGCCGACGGCCACCGCATCCACCAGGCCCGGGCCAACATAGCCGAGGAACGCCGGTTCATGCCCGGAGCCGCCGCCGGTGACAATGCCGACGCGGCCCTGGGCGGACGGTCTGGCCCTGACAATGACCCGTGGGTTGCTTTCGTACTGGCGCAGTTCGGGGTGCGCGACCAGGATGCCGCGCAGCATGTCTTCGACCACTTGGTCGGGATCGTTGATGACTCGATTCATAACGCGGGTTCCTGTGTTCTTGTTCTAAGGGGCGACACCCTTCCATTGTGGGAGCAGGCAAGCCAGCTCCCACAGGGTTTTGTGTTGTTACTGAGATCAGGGTTCGAGCACAACCTTCAGCGATTTATCGCCGCGTTCCATCACTGCAAAGGCTTCCTTGAAGTCCGCCAGCGCAAACTTGTGGGTCACCACGTCGCGCATATCGATCTTGCGGTTGCCGATAAAGTCTATGGCCCTTGGGTACATATACGGCCCCAGGTGCGAGCCGAGGATATCCAGCTCCTTGCGGTCACCGATGATCGACCAATCCACCGTGGCCTCGTCATTGAACACGCTGAATTCCACAAAGCGTCCCAGCTTGCGCAGCATCGCCAGGCCTTGGTTCACCGCCTTGTGATGCCCGGTCGCCTCGATATAAATGTCGCAGCCGTAGCCATCGGTGATTTCGCGGATCTTCGCCAACACATCCACCTCGGCCGGGTTCCACACTTCATCGGCGCCCAGGCGAAGCGCGAGGGCGGCGCGTTCGGGTTTCATGTCCAGCACGATGAGTTTTTTCGGGTTGCGCAACCGCACCGCGCCGATGATGCCCAGGCCCAGGGTGCCGGCGCCGGCGACCACCACGATGTCGTCATGGTCGACGTTGGCGCGTTCCGCCGCGTGCAGCGAGCAGGCCAGGGGTTCGATCAGGATCGCTTCATCGGGGGCGATGGATTCCGGCACTTTGTGGATGATGCCTTCCTTGGTGAAGATCATGTATTGCGCCATGGCGCCCTGCACATTGTTCTGGAAGCCATACAGGTCGTGCTTCTGGCACATCCAGTACTGGCCGTGGTTGCAGAAGCGGCAGCCCCAGCATGGCACGATCTGCTCGGAGATCACCCGGTCGCCCACGGCCACGCCGCGCTTCTCGGCGCCTGGGCCAAGGGCGACCACGCGGCACACGAACTCATGCCCGGGGATCATCGGTGGCTTCACGTAGCGCGGTTGCTCGGCATCGCCCCAGAACGACGGCGCGCCGCGATAGGTCTTGATATCGCCCATGCAAATGCCGCACAGCTCGACTTTGGTCAGGATCTCGTCGGGGCCGGGGGTGGGCACGTTGACGGTTTCCAGGCGGTAGTCTTCCGGGCCGTGGCAGACCACAGCCTGCATGGTTTTCGGGATGCTCGGGGCGAGTTGTTCAGGTGTGCGTTCGGTGACGGTGGACATGACAAAACCTCACGACATAACGATGATTACTGAATGCTGTAGCCGCCGTCGATCACCATGTTGGCACCGGTGATCATCTGTGCGGCGTCGCTGAGCAGGTACAGCGCCAGCCCGGCGATTTCTTCCGGCTGGGCAAAGCGACCTGCCGGAATCTGCAATTTGGCCCGCTCACCCACCTCGCCCGCCCAGGCTTTTTTGCCCAGGGCGGTTTCGACGATGGTCGGAGAGATGGCGTTGACGTTGATCTGCGGCGCCCACTCCATGGCCAATACCTTGGTCATGCCGACGATGGCGGCTTTGCTGGCGCAGTAGGCAACGTGACGGTCCAGGCCAATCACGGCGGCCTGGGACGCCAGGTTGACGATGCGCCCGCTGCCTTGGGCAAGCATATGTCTGGCACAGGCCTGGGCCATGAAAAAGCTGGCCTTGAGGTTGATGTCCAAGGTGGTGTCCCAGGCGCTTTCGCTGACCTCGATGGCCTTGGCCAGCAGCACCACGCCTGCACTGTTGATCAGGTAATCCAGGCGCTGGAAATGCGCGAACACCTTGTCGACGGTCGGTTGTATCTGGTCGATCCTCCCGAGGTCGACGGCAATGCCCAGGTGCCCGGCACCCAGGCTGGCGGCCACCTCGACCACGGCCGGGTCGCGGTCCAGCAGCGCCACCCTTGCGCCGCGTTCCGCCAGCAAGGTGGCGCAGGCCAGTCCGATGCCGGCGGCGCCACCGGTGATCACCGCGCAACGGCCGCTGAGGTCGAAGGCTTGGTTCCAGAAACCAGACATGAATGACTCCTCGTTCTCACGCTCTTTGTGGGAATGCCGCGTGGAACGCTCTGCGTTCCGATGTTAAGTGACGCGGAGCGTCACGGGATGCGTTCCCACGCGGAGCGTGGGAACGATCAAACTACTTACCGCCGCTGACTTGCTTGTACAGCGCGTCCGCATTGGCATTGGTCACCGGCACCCACGGCAGAATGTAATTCTTGGCCGTGCCGTCACCCCATTTCACGTCTTTGGCATAGCGCTCCCAAATCACCGATTGTGGCTTGTAGTCCTTGCCGGCCAAGGCACGCAACGCTACGTCCAGCGCGCCTTGGGACTGGGCCTGGGCATCCTGTAGGAAGGTGGTGACTTCGTCCTTTTTCGCCGCCTGGATCGCATCCGGCATGCCGTCGATAGAGGTCACAGGCACATCCTTGGAGGTGAGGCCATGGGACTTCAGCGCCTGCACGGCGCCCAGGGCCATGTCGTCATTCTGGGCGATCACGCCATTGATGCCCTTGGGGTGGGCGTTGAGCCAGTCTTCGGTGAGCGTCATGGCCTGGGCGCGGTCCCAGTTGGCGGTTTTCTTTTCGATGATCTTGATGTCCGGGTGTTTGCCCAGCACTTCCAGCTCGCCTTTTTCCCGGTCGATCTGCGCCGACTGGCCAATCGGGCCCTGGATGATCACCACGTTGCCTTTGCCATTGAGCTTGTCGACCATGGCCTGGGCCTGCAGGCGGCCGCCTTCCACGTCGTCGTTACCCACATACGGCACGCTGGCATCGGCTACTTTCGTATTGGAGGCGATGACCACCACGTCGTTGCTCATGGCGGCCTTGACGGTACCGACGCCGGCCTTGGTATCAATCGGTACGAACAGAATCGCGTCGTAGCGTTGGGTCACCATGTTTTCGATCTGGTTGTTCTGGGTCAGGGCGTCGTAGTTGCCGTCGAACACGGTCAACTGCACGGTGCCATCCTTGACGGCCGGATGTTCCTTGAGCTCGCGGACCCAGTTCTGCATGAACTGACCCTTGAGGCCATAGACGGCTGCGCCGATCTTGTAGGTCTTGCCGTCGGCGGCCAGGGCGATACTGCTGGCGAGCAGGGAGAGGGCCGCCGCAGCGGCCAGGGTGGTACCCAGTTTCATAAGTAGAACTCCAGTTATTGTTATGGGTCGTTCTTCAGCGTTTCTTCTTGCGCCACACGTCGATCAGTACTGCAAACACGATGATCAGGCCCTTGGCGACCTGCTGGTAATAGGAGGACACGCCGAGCAGGTTCAGGCCGTTATTGATCACGCCGATCAACAGTGCCCCGAACAAGGTGCCGACAATGCTGCCGGTACCGCCGGACAAACTGGTGCCACCGATCACCACTGCGGCAATCGCGTCCAGCTCGTAGGAAACCCCGGCCTGGGGCAGGGCAGAGGTGGTGCGTGCCGACAGCACCACGCCGGCCAACCCGGCGAGCAGGCCCGAGACCACGTAGACCGAGAACATCACCTTGCGCACGCCAATGCCCGATGTGCGCGCGCTTTTTTCATTGCCGCCCACCGCGTACACATAACGGCCGTAGGTGGTGTAGCGCAGCACCATCCAGAAAATAAGCGCGACCACGGCGAAGATGATGATCGGCACGCCCACCGGGCCGACCTTGCCGATGCCCAGGGCCAGGTAGGCGTCGGGCAGGTCGGTGATCGGGCTGCCGTCGTTGAGAATAAAGGTCATGCCCCGGGCGATGCTGAGCATGCCGAGGGTGGCCACGAACGGCGGGATCGACAGGTTGGCGATCATGAAACCATTGACCACCCCGAGCATCGCGCCGGCAAACATCCCCGCGCTGACCGCCGCCAACAGGCCATAACCCTGGGTGGCGACCATGGCGCTGCACAACCCGGCGAACGCCAGGATCGACCCCACCGACAGGTCGATGCCCTTGGTCAGGATCACATAGGTCATGCCCACGGCGAGAATGCCGTTGATGGAGGTCTGGCGCAGGATGTCCATCCAGTTGCGCCAGGTCATGAAGTATTCGCTGGAAAACGCCATCACCACGCACAGCAGGATAAACACCAGCGGCAGGCCGAAGCGGTCGAGGGACAGGCGCAGGCGGTTGCGCGGCGCGGCAGTAACGGGAGCAACGATGGTTTTGGCATTCATGAGGCAAGACTCAACAAGGCTTCCTGGGAAAGGGCGGTGTCGGTGCTGATAGTGACCAGCCGGCCGCCTTTGAAGACGGCGATGCGGTCGCTCAAGTGCAGCAGTTCCGGTGCTTCCGACGACACCACAATGGCTGCGCCACCGGCGCGCACGAACTGGTCGAGCAGGTGGTAGATCTCCTGTTTGGCGCCTTCGTCGATGCCGCGGGTGGGTTCATCGCAGAGCAGGCACACCGGTTCCGTGGACAGGCATTTGGCGAGCACCACCTTTTGCTGGTTGCCGCCGCTCATTGATGCCACCGGCAGCTCCAGGGAGCTGGTCTTGATCTGCAAGCGCTTGACCATCTCCTCGGCCAGTTGCGCTTCTTTACGTGCGTTGATCAGCGACCAACTCGACAAGCGCTTATAGGCCGACAGCGCAATGTTCGACAGGATGCTGCCGGTCAGCACCAGGCCGCTGTCCTTGCGGTCTTCGGTAACCAGCGACATGCCGGCGTCGATGGTCGCCTTGGGCTGCCCGATGGGCATGGGCTTGCCTTGCAAGGTAACGCTGCCGGAATCCGCCACGGTCAGGCCGTAGATGCAATTGAGGAATTCACTGCGCCCGGAGCCCATCAACCCATAAATGCCGAGAATCTCGCCACGGCGCAGCTGCAGGCTGATGTCGTGGAACTCACCGTTGCGGCTCAGGTTGTCGACTTGCAGGCAGGTGCTGGCCGCGCATTCGCGGCCCACCTTGTGGTCGATGCGCGTCAGTTCCTGGCCGACAATGCCGCGCACCAGGTGGTCGCGGTCGATATCGGCCATGCGCCCGCTTTCGACAAAGGCGCCATCACGGAAGATGCTGTAGTCATCGGCGATCTGCGCCAGTTCGCTCAGTCGATGGGACACGTACACGATGCCGGCGCCGCGCGCGGTAAGGCGGCGAATCGCCTTGAACAGGGTTTCGGCCTCGCGCTCGCCGATGGCCGAGGTGGGCTCGTCCATGATCATCACCTGGCAGTCATGGCTGAACGCCTTGGCGATTTCCACCAATTGCATCTGCGCCACGCTCAAGCGGTGCATGGGGCTGGTGGCGTCGACGTCGAACTCCAGGCTTTCGAGCAGTTCGCGGGTGCGGCGGTTGAGGGCCTTGCTGTCGACGATGCAACCGGCGCGGCGCGGTTCGCGGCCCAGCCAGATGTTTTCGGCGACGGTCATGTAGGGGATGGGTTCGAGCTCCTGGGTGATCATTGCGATCCCCGCGGCCAGGGCTTCACTCGGGCGATTGAACTGCACCGGTGCGCCGTTGAGCAGAATGCTGCCGGCGTCACGCTGGGTGATGCCCATCAGGATGCTCAGGAAGGTTGACTTGCCGGCACCGTTGCCGCCGCACAGGGCGTGGACGCTGCCGGCGCGCAGAGAAAGGCGCCCGTCGCGCAGGGCTGGTACCCCGGCGTAAGCCTTGGCGACGTGTTCAGCCTGGAGCAGTAATGGCGTGGCCATCGGCGTGTCCTCGTGCTGTGAATTCTTATTAGGTCGCACAGTCATGTTTCGCTGTGATCATATGTGTATCAAATGAAATTCTGATCAGTCAATCTCTTTCACTTAAAAGGTGTGATTCTCATCTTTGACGCGGTTATTGCCTTGGTATAGGGCTTTGACTGGCAGGTCAGTTAAATCTCGCTTGACAGTAAGGGGTGAATGCTTGCGAAATGTGTGAGAGATATTTCACTAAGTGATCATTTGATCAGTGGAGTTTGGCGCCATGAACACACCTTTCCCGGTGGCTATCGGATGTGATGAAGCGGGTTTTGAGCTCAAAGAGTTGTTGAAGCGCCATATCGAGGCGTTGGGATACCCGGTGACCGACTTCGGTACGCATTCAACGGTGCCGGTGCTGTACCCGGACATCGCCCTGGCCGTGGCCACCGCCATCAATGCCGGGCAACAGCGCCTCGGCGTGCTGGTATGCGGCACCGGCATAGGCATGGCCATCTCGGCCAACAAGGTGCTGGGTATCCGTGCGGCCCAGGCCCATGACACCTACTCGGCGGAGCGGGCGCGCAAGAGTAACGATGCGCAAATCCTCTCCATCGGTGCGCGGGTCATCGGTGCGGAGTTGGCCAAAAGCATCGTCAGTGCGTTTTTGGCCTCGGAGTTCGAAGCGGCGCGGTCCGGGGCCAAGGTCGAACGCATCAATGCGATCGAGCGCGATGGGCATCAGTAGTGGACGGCGCGGGGCAAGAGTCGGGAGAATGCGCCTTTGACGCCGAAACGGAAGCCCGCCCCCATGAGTGACAGTACCCAGCGCATGGCCAGTGATATCGATCAGATGACCGAAGTGGCGATGCTCTATTACCTTGAGAACGTCACTCAGGAGGCCATTGCCAAGCGCTTTGACCTGTCGCGGGCCAAAGTCAGCCGCCTGCTCAAGCGTGCTCGGGATGAAGGGATCGTCGAGGTGCGCGTGTTGCAGCACCCGGCGATGAACAACGAGCTGGAGCGGGCGCTGGTAGAGCGCTTCAAGCTCGACCGCGCTTTGATCGCGGTCGACCACAGCGACCCCGACACCCAGCGCTCGGCGGTCGCCAGCCTGGTCGCCAACTACCTCAACAAGACCCTGAGTGATGGGATGATCGTTGCCGTGGGCATGGGGCGTAACGTCGGCGCGGTGGCCGATAACGTGTTTCTGCCGGTGACCCGCAACTGCACTTTCGTGTGTGCCATCGGCGGTTCGCTCAAGGCCGGCGAATACATGAACCCTGACCACATCTGCCGACGCCTGGCCCTGCGCTTTGGTGGCGAAAGTGAAAGCCTGTACGCCCCGGCGCTGGTGGCCAACCCGGAACTGCGCGGGGTGCTGATCAACAACGACACGGTGCGTTCGACCCTTGACCGCGCCCGCCGTGCCGATATCGCCCTGATCGGCATCGGCGACATGAGCGAGAACAGCAACATGGTGCGCATGGGCTGGTTCTCGCCCCAGGAAATCGCCCAGGCGCGGTTGTCTGGCACCGTGGGCGACATGATGGGCTATGACTTTATCGACATTCACGGCCAGCCGGCGGTCAACGCCATCCAGGGGCGCGTGATCGGGTTGACGGTGCAGGAGCTGTTTCGCATCCCGGATGTGGTGGCGATTGCCAGCGAGAACACCAAGGCGGCGGCGACCTTGGGGGCGTTGCGTTCGGGGGTGATCAATACGCTGGCGACCACCGTCACCAATGCCCACACCATCCTGGCGCTGGACGATGCCACTCGTAAAACCTGATACAGATCGTTCCCACGCTCCAGCGTGGGAACGCATCCTGTGACGCTCCGCGTCATCCTGGCGCGGGTGGGACGCGGAGCGTCAAAGGCGGCATTCCCACGCAGAGCGTGGGAACGATCATGCACGCAGAGCGTGGGAACGATCATGCATCGAGGTGCCGGCATCGCAGGCCAGCTCCCACAAGAGTTGCTGTGCTTCTGATGGGGTTTACAGGTTTTGTAATAGTTTTGCGTTGTGGGAAATTTGTATTTCGAATGTAGGATTCAAGTCCTTTTGTCATTTCAGGACTTGCATGAACACCCTCTCGGAGCCTCCCAGTCGTCTTTCCCCAAGACAACCGCTGTCGCTGTTCCCGCTGAAGCACCCCGTATTCCGTCAACTAACCTTGTCCCGGTCGCATGACCGCACTTTGCCGTGCCCGGCGTTCTGAACACTTTAAAGACAGAGAATTTATAAATGGAATGGTTAGCGGATCCTACGGCCTGGCTCGGCCTTGCGACCTTGATTGTGCTGGAACTGGTGCTGGGTATCGACAACCTGGTGTTTATCGCGATCCTGGCGGACAAGTTGCCGCCGGAGCAGCGTGACCGTGCACGTTTGATCGGTTTATCCCTGGCGCTGCTGATGCGCCTGGGCCTGTTGGCGAGTATTTCCTGGTTGGTGACCCTGACCCAGCCGCTGTTCGAGGTGTTCGACAAGAGCTTCTCCGGCCGTGACCTGATCATGCTGTTTGGTGGTGTGTTCCTGTTGTTCAAGGCCACCATGGAATTGCATGAGCGCCTTGAAGGCCATGTGGCGCAGCACAAGGGCAGTGTGGCTTACGCAATGTTCTGGCCGATCGTCGCGCAGATCGTGGTGCTGGATGCGGTGTTCTCCCTCGACGCGGTGATTACCGCCGTGGGCATGGTCGACGAGCTGGCGGTGATGATGATCGCCGTGATCGTGTCCATCGGCCTGATGATCGTGGCGAGCAAGCCGCTGACCCGTTTCGTCAATGCGCACCCGACCGTGATCATGCTGTGCCTGGGCTTCCTGATGATGATCGGTTTCGCCCTGACCGCCGAAGGCCTGGGCTTCCATATTCCCAAGGGCTACTTGTACGCGGCCATTGGCTTCTCGATTCTGATCGAGGTGTTCAACCAGATCGCCCGAGCCCGTCGCAAGAAGTCGGCGCAGGGCGTGTTGCCGGTGCGTGAGCGTACCGCCCATGCGGTGATGCGCTTGTTGGGCGGCCGCAGCCTGGCGGTGGAAGAGGTGGGTGAAGACGTGGCTGACCTGCTGGGCGAGCCGGATGCTGCGCAGGGTCCGCTGTTTGACCGACGCGAACGGGTGATGATCAGCGGCGTGCTGCAACTGGCCGAGCGGCCGATTCGCACCCTGATGACGCCAAGGGCCAAGGTTGATTGCATCGACCTGGCGGATGACCCCGAGACGATCCGTCTGAAACTGATGCACTCGTCCTACTCGCGTCTGCCGTTGATCCGTAACGGTGCGGTGGATGAGCCCCTGGGTTTTGTGCACAAGAAGGAGTTACTCAAGGAGTACCTGGCGGGCAACGAGCCGAACCTGGAACACCTGGCGCGTCGGGCGATCAACCTGCTGGACAGTTTTTCGATCCTCAATGCCCTGGAGCAGATGCGCCAGGAGTCCACTCACATCGCTTTCGTGATCAACGAATTCGGCGACTTCATGGGCGTATTGAGCATGACGGATATTCTGGAATCCATCGCCGGTGAATTGCCCGATGCCAGCGAAATCGAAGGGCCCGATATTGTCGAGCAAGGCGATGGCTTCCGTGCCAATGGCGCCTTGAACCTCAACCTGGTGCGTCAACGCACGGGCTTCAAGGCGGTGACGACCGAGGATTATCAAACCCTGGCAGGTTTGGTGATGAGCCTGCTTGACCGCCTGCCGGTGGTGGGCGATAGCCTGGAACATGAAGGCTGGCGTTTGACCGTGGCTGAAGTGGAGGAGCGTCGAGTGACGCAAGTGCACTTGCACCCTTGCTCAGGTCATAACGGCTGAAGATGTCCTTCACGTACTGCTCTTGTTCTTCAAGGGGGCCCAAACCTTTGTGCTGTTCCACCAGGGCGCCCTTGCGATAGATCAGCAGCGTCGGGGTGCCTGACACGTCAGGGTGCCTCGGCGTATGGGCGCAATCGAGTACCAGGCTCACGACCCAGGGATGCTGCCAGGCGTGCTGTTCGAACACGGCGCCTGCCTGCGCGCAAGCGGGGCAGTGCTCTGATACAAACAGGAGGAACACCGGGCGCGGTGTATTCAGTACGCGTTCGAACGCTGTGGCGCTGGAAATAATGCGGGTGGCCATTCCCATGGTGATCTCCCTTCAAGCCGCGTGGGTGTTTGCCAACGCTAAGCCCGTGGCTTATCACCGTCTACTGTCAACCTTCACAGGTCTGCCTCGCGCTCTATGCGCTCCCTGGCCTTGCGGGCCTGGCTCGCGCACTTCTCGTATTCCTCATTGTCGCGGGAGGCCTTGGCCCGGCGATAGCCATGGTGATTCTGGGCGGTGTAGTCGGTACTGAAGGCTTCCTTGAGTTTCTGCAGTTCTTCCTTGCATTCACGACGGTCGCTACTGGCCAGGGCGTTGCCAGCCACCCCGAGCAAAAGCACGGGCAAGATATATCGCAGTTTCATCAGTCAGGGTTCCATGTAAGGGCGAGCAAGCACGCTCTTAGAGGTTAGCCCAGGCGTTCGGTATTGGTGCGCAGTAACAGGGTTTGAGGTCTTGCGTAGCAAAGCGTTTGTACTCACAGGCAGGCGCCGTATTCCCGTCAGGCCGCTATCTGACTGATCCACAAGGCATTTGCGGGGCGCATGTCTTTCCATGAGCACCTATGGCACACTTTCTGCTGTCTATTCCGTTGTTACATACCAAGTTCCGGTATAGCGGAATACACCCTCCCTGGAGTGCTTGTCATGCATCACCGACCTTCCGTATTCAAAGCGTGTGTTTTTCTCGTCGCTGCATCGGCTTCCCTCGCCAGCGTGGTGCAGGCGGCGGACAGCAAGCTCGATGATGTGCTCAAGCGTGGGCACTTGATCGTAGGCACAGGCAGTACCAATGCGCCCTGGCACTTCCAGGGAGCGGATGGCAAATTGCAGGGGTTTGATATCGACATCGGCCGCATCGTGGCCAAAGGCTTGTTCAATGACCCGAGCAAGGTGGAGTTTGTGGTGCAGTCGTCTGACGCACGTATTCCCAACCTGCTCACCGACAAGGTCGACATGAGCTGCCAGTTCATCACCGTTACCGCCAGCCGTGCGCAGCAGGTGGCCTTTACCTTGCCGTACTACCGGGAAGGCGTCGGCCTGCTGTTGCCCAATAACAGCAAATACAAGGAAATCGAAGATCTCCAAGCCGCAGGTGATGACGTTACCGTGGCAGTGCTGCAAAACGTATACGCCGAAGAGTTGGTGCACCAGGCGCTGCCCAAGGCCAAGGTCGACCAGTACGACAGTGTCGACTTGATGTACCAGGCCGTGAACTCAGGCCGCGCCGATGCCGCCGCCACCGATCAGTCCTCGGTCAAATACCTGATGGTGCAGAACCCTGGCCGCTACCGCAGCCCCACCTACGCCTGGAGCCCGCAAACCTATGCCTGCGCGGTCAAGCGCGGCGACCAGGACTGGCTGAATTTCGTCAACACCGCGCTGCACGAAGCCATGACCGGTGTGGAATTCCCCACCTACAAAGCCTCGTTCAAGCAGTGGTTCGGCGTGGACCTGCCAGAACCGGCGATTGGTTTTCCCGTGGAATTCAAGTGACCCGCAACAATTGGGGCGTGCCTGAACACGCCCCCTTCAGGTGCTGCTGACCATGAACTATCAGTTGAACTTTGCCGCCGTCTGGCGTGATTTCGACACCTTGCTGGCGGGGCTCGGCCTTGGGCTACAGTTGGCTTTGCTGTCGATCGCCATCGGCTGCGTGATCGGCCTGTTGATGGCGTTTGCCATGCTTTCCAGGCACCGCGCGTTGCGTATTATTGCCTCGGTGTATGTCACCGTGGTGCGCAACACCCCGATCCTGGTGTTGATCCTGTTGATCTACTTCGCCTTGCCCTCCCTGGGCATTCGGCTGGATAAGATTCCCTCGTTCATCATCACCCTGTCGCTGTATGCCGGCGCCTATCTCACCGAGGTATTCCGCGCAGGCCTGGTGAATATTCCCAAGGGCTTGCGGGAAGCCGGCCTGGCCATCGGCCTGGGGGAGTGGCGGATTCGCGCTTACATCACCGTGCCGGTGATGCTGCGCAACGTGTTGCCGGCACTCTCGAACAACTTCATCTCGCTGTTCAAGGACACCTCCCTGGCCGCCGCGATCGCGGTGCCGGAACTGACCTATTACGCCCGCAAGATCAACGTCGAAAGCTACCGGGTGATTGAAACCTGGCTGGTCACGACCGCGCTCTACGTGGCTGCCTGTTACCTGATTGCCATGCTGCTCCGTTACCTGGAACAGCGTTTGGCTATCCGTCGTTAAGGAAGGGCCTCATGTACGAATCCCCCAGTTGGCTGCATGAATTGTGGATCGCCCGCGAGACCCTCTGGGCCGGCTTTCAGGCCAGCGTGGCGGTCTCGGCGCTGGCGATTGTCTTTGGCACCCTGATCGGCATCGTCGCCGGGTTGATCCTCACCTACGGCAAGTTCTGGATGCGTGCGCCGTTCCGTCTGTATGTCGATTTGATCCGTGGCACGCCGGTGTTTGTGCTGGTGTTGGCATGTTTCTACATGCTGCCGGCCCTTGGCTGGCAAATCAGTGCGTTCCAGGCCGGTGCTGTCGGGCTCACCTTGTTCTGTGGCTCCCATGTATCGGAAATCGTGCGCGGCGCGCTGCAGGCCATTCCCCGTGGGCAATTGGAAGCGGGCAAGGCCATTGGCCTGACGTTCTATCAGTCCCTGGGCTATGTGCTGCTGCCCCAGGCGCTGCGGCAGATCTTGCCGACCTGGGTGAACTCCTCTACGGAAATCGTCAAGGCTTCCACCTTGCTGTCGGTGATCGGTGTGGCCGAATTGCTGCTCAGTACCCAGCAGGTGATCGCGCGCACCTTCATGACCCTGGAGTTCTACCTGTTCGCCGGTTTTCTGTTCTTTGTCATCAACTACGCCATCGAATTATTCGGGCGCTACATTGAAAAGCGGGTGCCCTTGCCATGAACCAAGCTCAAACCAACCCAGCGCTGCTGGACATTCGTGGCCTGCGTAAACAATACGGCCAGGTGGAAGTGCTCAAGGGCGTCGACCTGTCCATGCAGCGCGGCAATGTGGTGACGTTGATCGGCTCCAGCGGCTCGGGCAAGACCACCTTGCTGCGCTGCGTGAACCTGCTGGAAGAGTTCCAGGGCGGGCAGATCACCCTGGATGGCGAGTCCATCGGCTACAGCGATGTCGGCGGCAAGCGTGTACGCCACCCGGAGCGAGTGATCGCCCAGCACCGCGCAATGACCGGCATGGCGTTCCAGCAATTCAACCTGTTCCCGCACCTGACCGCGCTGCAGAACGTCACCCTCGGCTTGCTCAAGGTCAAGAAAATGGGCAAGGATGAAGCGGTGGCGCTGGCCGAAAAATGGCTGGACCGCGTCGGCCTGCTGGAGCGCCGCAACCACTTTCCTGGCCAATTGTCCGGCGGCCAGCAACAGCGCGTGGCCATTGCTCGGGCCATTGCCATGAACCCCAGCCTGATGCTATTCGACGAAGTCACCTCGGCCCTCGACCCGGAGTTGGTGGGCGAAGTGCTCAGCGTGATCAAGGGGTTGGCGGAGGAGGGCATGACCATGTTGTTGGTCACCCACGAGATGCGCTTTGCCTATGAGGTCTCGGACCAGATCGTCTTCATGAACCAGGGCCGCATTGAAGAGCAGGGCAGTGCGAAGGACATCTTCGAACGGCCGCAGTCGCCGCGCCTGGCAGAATTTCTCAAGAACATTCGTTTTTAACAAGGAGCAACTTTATGAGCATTACTCGTTACGGCACCGGCAGCACCGCAGGTGGCGGCCAGCCACGTCCGTTCGCCCGCGCGGTGGAAGCCGATGGCTGGCTGTACGTGTCGGGCCAGGTGCCTGCGGTGGACGGTGAAATCATCAATGGCGGCATCATCGAGCAAACCCGCCAGACGATGCGCAACGTGGTGGCGATCCTCGAAGAAGCCGGCTACGAACTCAAGGATGTGGTGCGGGTGGGCGTATGGTTGGAAGACCCACGGGACTTCTGGAGTTTCAACAAGGTATTCGGCGAATACTTCACCCCGGAGCACGCACCGGCGCGCGCCTGTGTTCAGGCCAATATGATGGTCGATTGCAAGGTCGAGATCGATTGCGTCGCCTACAAGAAAAAGGCCTAACTGATCATTCCCACGCTCTGCGTGGGAATACCGCCTTGGACGCTCTGCGTCCGCGCATGTGACGCAAAGCGTCACCGCATGCATTCCCACGCAGAGCGTGGGAACGATCATCTGGAACGGGACCGAGTACTGCCATGACCGAAGACACCATCAAACGCCGCGCCAAAGGCCTGGACCGTGCGTTCGATATCCTCGATTTTCTCAAGGAAATCGGCCAACCCCTGCGCCCGAATGATATTGCCAGCGGCATTGGCAGCCCCAAATCCACGGTCTACGAACTGGTGGCGTCGTTGCTGGAACGGCGCATCCTGGAGACCGTGGGCAAGGACGGCCACGTGTATCTGGGGCGCCAGCTGTATTTCCTCGGCCAGGCACACTTGCGTCACTTCGACCTGACCCGCGAGGCCGACCACGCCTTGCAGGAGATCGTCAGCCAGACCCACGAAACCGCGCAGATGTGCCTGCTCAACGGGCGCAAATACACGGTGGCGCTGATGCGCGAAGGCCAGCGGCATTTCCGTATTTCTTCGGACATCGGTGAAAACGCGCCCATTCCGTGGACTGCCTCGGGACGCTTGTTGCTGGGGCATTTGAGCGATCAGCAGATCGTCGACCTGATCGATCCCGACGATTTCATCCTGCCGGATGGCCTGCGCCTGCCGCTGGACACTTTCCTGGCGCAGATCCGCCAGGCCAGCCTGGATGGTTTCTTCTCCTTCGACAGTGTGGCCGACACCTTCACCCACTGCTTTGCCGCCCCGGTGCGCGATGCCCAGGGCGTCAGCATCGCGACCCTGTGCATCGTCGCCCCCCGGGCTGATGCGAGCAAAAACTACCACGACTATCGCCGGGTACTGATCGACAGTGCCAACAGCCTGGCCCGGCGCATCAACGAATAGGAGTTTTCCATGTCTGCCCTCAATGCCGTTGAAAAAGGGGCCGCCGCAGTCGGTGCCCATTTGGTTCGCGATGTCAGCCTGCCGGCCCTGGTGCTGCACCGTGACGCCCTGGAACATAACATCCGCTGGATGCAGGACTTTGTCCGCAGCAGCGGCGCCGAGCTGGCGCCCCACGGCAAGACCAGCATGATGCCCGCGCTGTTCCAGCGCCAGATCGCCGCCGGTGCCTGGGGCATCACCCTGGCTACCGCCGTGCAGACCCGCGCCGCCTACGCCAGCGGCGTGCGTCGCGTGCTGATGGCCAACCAACTGGTGGGCGCGGCGAACATGGCCTTGATCGCCGACCTGCTGGCCGACAAGGATTTTGACTTCCATTGCATGGTCGATCACCCGGACAACGTCGCCGACCTGGGCCTGTTCTTCGCCGCCCGTGGCCAGCGCCTCAACGTGATGATCGAGTATGGCGTGGTCGGTGGCCGGTGCGGCTGCCGCAGCGAGCAGCAAGTGCGCGACCTGGCCAAGGCGATCCAGGCCCAGCCGGCATTGGCCCTCACCGGTATCGAGGGTTACGAAGGCGTGATCCACGGTGAGCACGCCATCAGCGGTATCCGCGCCTTCGCCGCCAGCCTGGTGAGCCTGGCGGTGGAACTGCAAGACAGCGGCCTGTTCGACCTGCCCAAGCCGATCATCACCGCATCGGGCTCGGCCTGGTACGACCTGATCGCCGAGTCGTTCGAAACGCAGAACGCCGCCGGCCGTTTCCTCAGCGTGTTGCGCCCTGGCAGTTACGTGGCCCACGACCATGGCATCTATAAAGAGGCGCAGTGCTGCGTACTCGAACGCCGCAGCGACCTCAACGAGGGCCTGCGCCCGGCAATGGAAGTCTGGGCGCATGTGCAGTCGCTGCCGGAGCCTGGTTTTGCGGTCGTTGCCCTGGGCAAGCGCGACGTGGCCTACGACGCCGGTTTGCCAGTGCCGCTCAAGCGCTACAGGGCCGGGATCGTGCCGGCGCAAGGTGATGATGTGAGCGGGTGCAAGGTCACGGCGGTGATGGACCAGCATGCATTCATGACCGTGGCGCCTGGGGTTGAATTGCGCATTGGCGACATCATTTCCTTTGGTACGTCCCATCCTTGCCTGACCTTTGATAAATGGCAGGTGGGGTGCCTGGTGGATGAGCAGTTGCAGGTGGTCGAGTCTCTGCGTACCTGCTTCTAGACCGAGTCGCGGCTATCGCAGCGATGCGGCGACCCGACAAGCCAGCTCCCACAGTGACCGCGTTTTAACTGAAGGAATGCAGTCGAATGTGGGAGTCGGGCTTGCCCGCGATGGGGCCCTCCAGCACACCTGAGAACTTTGCCATGAACACCCACCCCCGCATCGCCCTCATCGGCGAATGCATGATCGAACTGCAACACCGCGCCGACGGCAGCCTGCACCAGAGCTTCGGCGGCGACACCCTGAACACCGCGGTGTACCTGCGCCGCGAGCTGGGCGATGCCGGCAGCGTTGACTACGTCACCGCCCTGGGCGATGACAGCTTCAGCGATGCCATGTGTGAGCATTGGCACGCCGAAGGCCTTGGCCTGGACAGGGTCCAGCGTCTGCCTGGGCGTCTGCCAGGCTTGTATTGCATCCAGACTGACGCCCAGGGCGAACGTAAATTCCTCTACTGGCGCAACGAGGCGGCCGTGCGCGACTGCTTCACCACGCCTGCCGCCGAGCCTGTTCTGGCGGCCCTGCCGGGCTATGATGTGGTGTATTTCAGCGGCATTACCTTGGCCGTGCTGGGAGACATCGGGCGTGAGCGTTTACTGCAGGCGCTGATCGAAGCCCGCCGGCGCGGCGCCAGGGTGGTGTTCGATAACAATTACCGGCCCCGGTTGTGGGCCGATGTGCAAACGGCTCGTGAAGCGTACCGCAGGGTACTGGCCGAGGTGGACATTGCCTTGCTCACCGAGGATGACGAACGCGCGTTGTTTGGTTATGAGGATAGCGATCAGGTGTTCGCGGCGTACCCGTCGATTGCAGAAGTGGTGCTCAAGCGGGGAGCGGATGCGTGCCTGATTCGTTGCGCGGGCGAGCGCTTTGCGGTGCCGTCGTTGAAAGTGGAGAAGGTGGTGGACACCACGGCGGCGGGGGATTCGTTCAGTGCGGCGTATTTGGCCTGTCGGCTCAAGGGTGGCTCGCCCCAAGACGCCGCACTGGCGGGGCATCGGTTGGCAAGCCGGGTGATTCAGGTGCCCGGGGCGCTGATACCGAGATGATCACTGATCGTTCCCACGCTCTGCGTGGGAGTGCAGCCCGGGACGCACCGCGTCCCAGAAGCGGACGCAGAGCGTCCAGTGAGGCATTCCCACGCAGAGCGTGGGAACGATCGGACTGAAGCCATCCACTCAATCGCGGTAAAACACCTGCACCAGGTGATACCCAAATTTGCTCTTGATCGGCCCGTGCACCACCTTCACCGGTTTCTTGAAGATCACCGCATCAATCGCCCCCACCATCTGCCCGGGCCGCACTTCGCCCAGGTCACCACCGCGTTTGCCCGACGGGCAGGTGGAGTACTTCTTGGCCAGCACATCAAAGGCTTCGCCCTTGGCAATGCGCTGCTTGAGTTGTTCGGCTTCTTCGCTGGTTTTCACCAGGATATGACGGGCTTGGGCTTTCATGGGGCTCTACCAGCTGTGCGACGGCGCGCGATTATGCCTGAACTCAGGCCTCGACGCCGATCATGCTACGGATTTTGTTGGCCAACAGGTCAATGGAAAAAGGCTTGGCGACCATGTCCATACCGTCCTCCAGGAACCCCTGGCGCTCGGCGGCTTTCTCGGCATAACCGGTCATGAACAGCACGCGCAGGCCTGGGCGATGCTGGCGGGCGATTTCCGCCAGTTGCCGGCCGTTCATGCCGGGCAGGCCAACGTCGGTCACCAGCAAGTCCACACGCAAATCCGACTCCAGCAGCGGCAGCGCCGCACGGGCATCCGCCGCCTGGTGCGCGGTGTAGCCCAGTTCGTCGAGCACATTGACCACCAGCATGCGCACCGCCGGGTCGTCCTCGACCACCACCACCGCTTCACCGGCCAGGGCCACGGGCGCTTCGGTCAGGCTGGCGGGCAGGCTGCTTTCCAGCGCCGTGCCATACAAACGCGGCAGGTACAGGCGCACGCAGGTGCCCTGGCCCGGTTCGCTCTGGATGGTCACATGGCCGCCGGATTGCTGGGCAAAGCCGTAGATCATCGACAACCCAAGGCCAGTGCCTTGGCCGATGGGTTTGGTGGTAAAGAACGGGTCGAACGCCTTGGCGAGGATTTTCGGCGCCATGCCGCTGCCGTTGTCGCTCACGCCAAGCATCACATAGTCGCCGGCCTTGACCGGTTCCAGGGTGGTGATGTCGGTGCCGTCCAGATAACTGTTGGCGGTTTCGATCAGCAGCTCGCCGCCGTCGGGCATGGCGTCGCGGGCGTTGATCACCAGGTTGAGCAGGGCGTTTTCCAGTTGACTGGCGTCGGTGTTCACCGGCCAGATGTCCTTGCCCAGTTGTACCTTGAGTTCGATATGCGCGCCCTTGGTACGCCGGAACAGGTCTTCCAGGGACGCCACCAGTTGGTTGGGGTCGGTGGGGCGACGGTCCAGTGACTGGCGCCGCGAGAACGCCAGCAGCCGGTGGGTAAGGGCGGCGGCACGGTGCGCGGAGGACACGGCAGCATCGGCAAAACGGCCGATATCGTCGCTGCGCCCGGCGGCGATATAGCGCTGCATCAGGTCCAGGCTGCCGATGATGCCGGTGAGCATATTGTTGAAGTCATGGGCGATACCGCCGGTGAGCTGACCGACCGCTTCCATCTTCTGCGCATGGCGCAGGGCATCTTCTGCACGTTCGCGCTCGAACATCTCGTTCTGCAGGCGCTGGTTGGCCTCGGCCAGCGCCTGGGTGCGCTGGGCCACGCGTTCTTCAAGGTTCTCGTTGAGGTGGCGCAGGGCCTCTTCGGTGAGCTTGCGTTCGGTCTCGTCGATCACAAAGATGTAGAAACCATTCACCGAGCCGTCACTACTAAACCGCGGCAGGTACTTCATCAGCGCATGGCGGGGGCGGCCGTCGCGATGAGGCGTCACCGTCATGAAGCTGCACGCCTTGCCCTTGAGCGCGGCGGCGATCTTGTCTGCGCGCCCGGCATACACCTCGTCGCCGAGCACTTCGCGGATGGTCTTGCCGTACAGCTCCTGGGGCGTTTTGCCATACCACTCGAGGTAAGCGCTGTTGTTGAGGCGAAAGCGCTGTTCGTGGTCAACGTAGCCGATCAACACCGGCATGGCGTTGATGATCAGTTGCAGCTCGGTCTGGCTCTGGCGCAAGGCCTGCTCGGTGTTTTTGCGCTCGGTGAGGTCCAGCGCGGCGCCGAGGAACCGCGCCGGCCGGCCCTGTTGATCCTTGTAGCAGCGGCCACGGGCGAACACCCAGCGCACCTGGCCATCGGCCTGTTGCAGGCGGTATTCCTCGGCGTACTCGGTGCCATGGGTGATGCAATGCTTGATGCTGCGCGTCACTGTGCCCCGGTCTTCGGGATGCACGCCGTGCAAGTAGGCGCTGATGGGCAGCAGGCTTGAATCGTTGGGGTCGACGCCATGCAGGTAGGCGAAATGGGCGTCGGCGATGAAGCGGTCTTCACCGATATCCCAGTCCCAGGTACCTACCGCGTCGGTGGCCGCCAACGCGAGTTGCAGGCGTTGCTCGGTGTTGTGCTGGGCCTTGAGGCTTGCTTCGGAGCGCTGTTGCAGTTCGAGGGTTTTGCTGCGTCGCTCATTGGTCTCAATGGCCGTGACCAGAATGCCCGCTACCCGGCAGCTTTCATCGCGCACCGGGCTGTAGGTCAGATCCAGCCAGATTTCGGTATCGCAGCCCTGGCGGTGCAGCACAAAGCGTTGCTCGCTGAAGGTACGCACCTGGCCGCCGAGCACGGCGTCGTACACCGGCGCGGCGAAGCTTTCAAGCTCAGGCCAAGTGTGGTGCGCCGGCTGGCCCAGGGCGCCGGGGTGCTTGCTGCCAATCAGGTGTGCAAAGCCATCGTTATAGAGTTGCGTGAGGTGCGGGCCCCACAGCAGTACCATCGGCATGGGCGAATGCACGACGATATCAACGGCAGTGCGCAGGCTTTGCGGCCACTCACTGGCCTCACCGAGTGGGCTTTGCGCCCAGTCCAGCCGCTTGATCAACGCAGCGGCTTCGCTACCGGTGGATGTTCCATTCATAAAAAGCCCTGAGCATGACGCTTTGAAAAATGACAACACCCATTATCCCAAGGAGCGGCAACGGGTGGCTACCCCGGAAAAATAGCATGCCTTGAGGGTTTTTCTTCAAAACGCTGCGTCAGCGCTGAAACCTTTCATCTAATAAGCCAGCTCAGCTCTGTCGCGAAATTGCTCCAGTGCCTGGGGGTTGGCCAGGGCATCGGTGTTTTTCACCGGCTCTCCATGCACCACGTTGCGCACCGCCAATTCGACGATTTTGCCACTGATGGTGCGGGGGATATCCGTGACAGCGAGGATCTTGGTCGGCACATGGCGCGGTGTGGTGTTGGCGCGAATCACCTGGCGGATCTGCTGTTGCAGCGCCTCGTCCAGTTCAATTCCATCATCCAGGCGCACAAACAGCACTACGCGCACGTCGTCCTGCCAATGTTGGCCGATGGCGAGGCTTTCCAGCACCTGCGGGACCTTTTCCACCTGGCGATAAATCTCGGCGGTGCCAATGCGCACGCCGCCGGGGTTGAGCACCGCATCGGAACGCCCGTGGATCAACAGGCTGCCGTTGGCGCGTTGCTCGGCATAGTCACCCTGGGCCCATACACCGGGGAACTGACTGAAATACGAAGCGCGCAGTTTCTGCTGCTGCGGGTCGTTCCACAGTCCGATGGGCATGGCAGGGAAATGCCGAGTGCACACCAGTTCGCCTTTCTCTCCGATCAGGGGCCGGCCTTGGTCGTCCCACACTTCGATGGCCATGGCCAGGCTCTTGCACTGCATCTCACCACGCCGCACCGGCAGCACCGGGTTGCCGATCACAAAGCAGGAGACAATGTCGGTGCCACCGGACATCGAGGACAGGCACAGCTCGGCTTTGATCTCGCGGTACACGTAGTCGTAACTCTGGGGCGACAGCGGCGAGCCGGTCGAAATCAAGCCCTTGAGGCTGCCCAGATCGTGGCTCAGGCGCGGCTGCAACCCGGACTTTTCCAGGGTGGCGAGGAATTTGGGGCTGGTGCCGAACACGCTGATTTTTTCCGCATCGATCAGGTCGATCAAACGTTCGGGGCCGGGGTGGAACGGCGAGCCGTCGTACAGCACCGCGGTGGCGCCGATCGCCAGCACCGACACCAGCCAGTTCCACATCATCCAGCCGCAGGTGGTGTAGTAGAACAGGCAGTCCTCGCGGTTCAGGTCGGCATGCAGGCCGTGTTCCTTGAGGTGCGTCAGCAATACGCCGCCAGTGCCGTGGATGATGCACTTGGGGATGCCGGTGGTGCCGCTGGAATAAAGGATATACAGCGGGTGGTCGAACGGCACCGCGACAAATTCGGGTTCGCCGCCGGCTTGATAGAAGTCGTCCCACAGCGCGACGTGGGCGTGGGTGGTGTAGTCCCCAGCCTGCGCTTCGGGCTTGGCGTAAGGCACGATGATCAGCTGTTGCAGGGAGGGCAGGCGTTCAAGGATCTCATTGAGCTTGGCGCTCTGGTCGATGCGCTTGCCGGCATAGCGGTAACCTGCGCAGGTGATCAGCACCTTGAGCTCGATCTGGCCGAAACGGTCGATGACGCCCTGCGTGCCGAAGTCTGGCGAGGAGCACGACCAGATCGCACCGAGGCTGGTGGTGGCGAGCATGCCCACCAGGGTTTGCCAGGTGTTGGGCATACACGCGGCCACCCGGTCACCTATGCCGACCCCGGCCGCCCGCAGGCTTTTTTGCAGGCCGGCAACCTGTTCCGCCAGTTGTGCATAGCTCAACTGTTCACGTTGGCCGTCTTCGCTGACAGCCACCACCGCAGGATGATCGTCACGGCGGCGCAACAGGTGTTCGGCGAAGTTCAGGGTGGCGCCGGGAAACCATTGGGCGCTGGGCATCTCGATGTCTTCGATCAGCGTGACGCTGGATGGGCTGCGAAACTGCACGTCGAAGAACGCGACAATCGCCTGCCAGAAGTCCGGGCGCTGGTCGATGCTCCATTGGTGCAGGGCGGGGTAGTCGTCGAGCTGCACGCCGTGCCGTTGGTTGATGAAGCGGCGGAACTGATCCATGCGCGTATTGGCGATGCGTTCCGGGGAGGGTTGCCAGAGGATGTCGGACATAAGCTGCCTCTTCTCGTTCCCACGCTTCGCGTGGGAATGCCTGACTGGACGCTCTGCGTCCGCTTTTGGGGCGCGGAGCGCCCCGGTCTGCGTGCCCACGCAGAGCGTGGGAACGATCATCACGGGTTTACTGGGCCAGCCAGCCACCATCGATGTTCCAGGCCGCGCCGCGCACCTGGGCGCCGGCTTCACTGCACAAGAACAACACCAGTTCCCCCAGCTGCGACGGCGTCACAAACTCCAGCGACGGCTGTTTCTCTGCCAACAGATCCTGCTGCGCCTGCTGGGGGTCTATTCCAGTGGCCACGCGATCATCAATCTGCTTCTGCACCAGCGGCGTCAGCACCCAGCCCGGGCAGATGGCGTTGCAGGTGACATTGCTGGTGGCGGTTTCCAGGCCCACCACCTTGGTGAGGCCGATCACCCCATGTTTGGCCGCCACATACGCCGCCTTGCCCACTGAGCCGACTTGCCCATGCACCGAGGCGATATTGACGATGCGCCCCCAGCCCTTGGTCTTCATGCCCGGCAAGCTCAGGCGTGTGCTGTGGAACACCGAGGACAGGTTGATGGCGATGATCGAATCCCAGCGCTCCACAGGGAAGTCTTCTACCGCTGCCACATGCTGGATACCGGCATTGTTGACCAAGATGTCCACGCCACCGAACTCGCGCTCGGCGTAGGCGAGCATGTCGGCGATCTGCGCGGGGTCGCTGACGTCTGCCGGGTGATGCCCGACCTTGCCGCCAAAGGCCTGCACCTGGGCGATCACCGCGCTGGCGTCGCCAAAGCCGTTGAGAATCAGGTTGGCGCCGGCCTTGGCCAGGCTCAGGGCAATCCCCAAGCCGATGCCGCTGGTGGAGCCGGTGACCAGGGCGGTCTTGCCATTCAAAGTTGTCATGAAAACCTCACACAATGCCGGTGGCGTAGAAAGTGCCGATCACCACGAACACCGCAAGGGTCTTGATGATCGTGATGCCAAAAATGTCCTTGTAGGCTTCGCGGTGGGTCAACCCGGTGACCGCCAGCAGCGTGATCACCGCGCCGTTGTGGGGCAGGGTGTCCATGCCGCCGCTGGCCATGGCCGCGACTCGGTGCAGCACCTCAAGAGGGATATTGGCCGCGTGGGCGGCTGCAATGAAGCTCTCGGACATCGCCGCCAGGGCGATGCTCATGCCTCCGGAAGCGGAGCCGGTGATACCGGCCAGCAAGGTCACGGTGATCGCTTCGTTGACCAGCGGGTTGGGGATGCCCTTGAGCCAGTCCGCCAGTACCAGAAAGCCTGGCAGCGAGGCGATCACGGCGCCAAACCCATATTCCGAGGCGGTGTTCATTGCCGCCAGCAGCGCACCGCTTACCGCGCTTTTACTGCCTTCGGCCAGCTTGCTCTTGATCGCCGAGAAGCCGAACACCAGCACCACGATAATTCCCACCAGCAATGCCGCCTGCACCGCCCAGATCGCGTTGAGCTTGGCGATTTCGATGGTCACCGGCGCGCTCATGCCCGGCAGGCTGAGGCTGTGGGTCTTGCCGTACCACTGCGGGATCCAGTGGGTGAACAACAGGTTCATCACCCCCACCAGGATCAGCGGCGACAGCGCGACCCATGGGTTGGGCAAGGCAAGGTTGTCGGCGGTTTCCGGCTCATTGCGCAACTCGGTGCCATAGCCTTCACCGGCACGCTGGGCCTTGTTGCGCTGGCGTGCGAGGTAGAGCATGCCGGCGCAAAACACGAAGATCGTGCCGATCAGCCCCAGCCACGGCGCCGCCCAGGCGGTGGTGTTGAAGAAGGTGCTGGGGATGATGTTCTGGATCTGCGGCGTGCCGGGCAGGGCGTCCATGGTGAACGAGAACGCACCGAGGGCGATGGTCGCCGGGATCAGGCGCTTGGGGATATTGCTCTGGCGGAACATCTCGGCGGCAAACGGGTACACCGCAAACACCACCACGAACAGCGACACGCCACCGTAGGTGAGCAGGGCGCAGACCAGCACAATCACCAGCATCGCCTGGCGCGTGCCGAGCAAGCGGATCGCAGCGGCCACGATCGAGCGCGAAAACCCCGACAGCTCAATGAGCTTGCCGAACACCGCACCGAGCAGGAATACCGGGAAATACAGCTTGATAAAACCGACCATCTTTTCCATGAACACCCCGGTAAAGGCAGGTGCGACGGCGGACGGGTCGGTGAGCAGCACCGCGCCAAGGGCGGCGATGGGGGCGAACAGGATAACGCTATAGCCACGGTAGGCGGCCAGCATCAGCAGCGCGAGCGCGGCCAGGGCAATGATCACACTCATGGTGTGTCTCCATCGGATTGTTATTGTTGTGGGTGAGGCTGTGGGAGGAAGCTATAGCGAGATGTGTGCCAGATTTATAACTTGTTGATATGTATGGATTTATTGTGGATTTAAAGTGATTTTCGAGACGGCGGTCTCAATCTGGAGACGAGTGGATATCCTTGTGGGAGCTGGCTCGCCTGCTATAGCGGTGGTTCAGCTGGCTTGTAGGGCACTGTTAGACCGCTATCGCAGGCAAGCCAGCTCCCACATAAGAAAGTCTTGATATTGGGAATTGCGTCTCTTGTTTGAGACTAAGTTAGTCCAAGCGCCAGCATTTTTTTATACAACGTCGACCGCCCAAGCCCCAACCGCTTGGCCGCCTCTACAACATTTCCGTCACTGGCCTTGAGCGCGCCCGCAATCACCTGCCGATCAAACCGCTCCCGCGCCGCCGCAAAGGTTTCACCCTCGACCGCCGCCGCCGCGCCTCGCTGTACCGGGCTGAACGTGCCAATCGCTGCGCGAAGGTCGCTGGCATTGAGCATCAGGTCATCACTCAGCAACGCCGCCCGCTCCAGCACATTGCGCAGCTCGCGGATATTGCCCGGCCAGGCATGTTGGGCCAACAGCGCCAGGGCATCGCGGTCCAGTTCGTGCTGGCTGCGCAACTCCTCAAGGATCGCCTCGCTCAGCGCCGGAATATCCTCCAGCCGTTCACGCAGCGGCGGCACCTGGATCGGCAGCACGTTGAGGCGGTAATACAGATCGGCGCGAAACTCGCCACGCTTGATCGCTGCCTCCAGGTCCATGGACGTGGCGGCAATTACCCGCACATCGCTGTGCAGCATCTCGTTGGAGCCCACCGGTTCGAATTCCTTTTCCTGCAACACCCGCAGCAATTTGCTTTGCAGTGGCAGCGGCATGTCGCCGATTTCATCGAGAAACAGCGTGCCGCCCTGGGCGATCTGGAATTTGCCGGGGCGACCCTTGCGGTCGGCACCGGTAAAGGCGCCGGGTGCGGTGCCGAAGAATTCGGCTTCAAGCAGATCATGGGGAATCGCCGCGCTGTTGATGCTCACAAAGGCTTTGTGCGCCCGGGGCGATGCGCCGTGGATGGCCTGGGCCAGCAGTTCCTTGCCGGTGCCGGTTTCCCCGAGCAGCAATACCGGCGACTCGGCACTCGCACTGCGCCGCGCTCGGCGCTTGACCTCAAGGCTGGCGGCGCTGGTGCCGATAAAGTGCGCAAAATTGTATTTGCTTTGCCGCGAACGCAGCAGCGAGCGCGTGGAGGCCAGCTCCTGCTGCATGCTCAGGTAGCGCTCGATCAACGGCGACAGGTTGCGCAGTTCATCGAACAGCGCAAACCCAATCGCGCCGATCACCGCCCCGGCCTCGTCGTGGATCGGCAGGCGCATCACCACCAGTGGGCCTTTGGGAGTGTCCTGGATATCCAGCAGGATCGGCCGGTCATTGCGCACCACCTGGCGCAGCAGGCTGTTGGAAATCACCTGCTCGCAAGGCTGGCCGATGGCTTGGTCGGCGCTCTTGAGGCCAAAACGCTTGGCGTAACGCTCGTTCATCCACACGATGTTCGCATCGCGGTCGACGATGACCGTGCCCTCGCTGGACTGCTCGATGATCTCGAACAGCGACTGGATGGCCAGGCCGCGAACCTGTTGGTAGTCCTTGAGGCTGGTACTCATGGGTACAGAATCCTGTTAATGATCGTTCCCACGCTCTGCGTGGGAATGTCTACCGTGACGCTCTGCGTCACTTGGCGTAGGGCCAAGGCACGACGCGGAGCGTCTCGGGTTGTGTTCCCACGCAGAGCGTGGGAACAATCTCACCTCTACAAAGGGATGTGCGCTGCTGCCAGCAGTTCTTTGGTGTACGGGTGTTGGGGCGATTCGAACACCTCATGGCTCGCGCCACGCTCCACCACCTTGCCATCCTTGACCACGATCATGTCATGGGCCATGGCGCGCACCACCGCCAGGTCATGGCTGATAAACAGGTAGGTCAGGCCGTATTTGTCCTGCAGTTCGCGCAGCAGCGCCACCACTTGTTTCTGCACTGTACGGTCGAGGGCCGAGGTGGGTTCGTCGAGCAGCATCAGCGCTGGCTTGAGTACCAGGGCGCGGGCAATGGCGATGCGTTGGCGCTGGCCACCGGAAAACTCATGGGGGTAGCGATGTCGGCTGGCAGGGTCGAGGCCCACGTCCTTGAGCACCTGGATGACTTGCGCGTCACGCTCGGCCAGGCTGCACGGCGCGTGTACTTCCAGGCCCTCGCTGATGATCTGCTGCACCGACATGCGCGGGCTGAGGCTGCCATAGGGGTCCTGGAACACCACCTGCATCTGCTTGCGCCATGGGCGCATCTGCTGATGGTTGAGCGGGTCCAGGGCCTCACCCTGGAAGCGAATGCCGCCGCTGGAGTCGAGCAAGCGCAGGATAGCCTGGCCCAGGGTGGACTTGCCGGAACCGGACTCGCCGACAATCCCCAGGGTTTTGCCGCGCTGCACGCTGAGGCTGATGCCGTCCACCGCGCGCAGGTAGGTTTTGGCCCGGAACAGCCCACCTCCCAGGGGAAACTGCACGCTCAGGTCATCCACTTCCAGTACCGTCTCACGGGGCTCGCTGCACAGCACATCGCCCGAGGGCTCGGCGTCCAGCAGCAGGCGGCTGTAGGGATGCTGCGGTGCGGTGAACAAGGCCTGGCAGTCAGCTTGCTCGACGATTTCCCCGGCACGCATCACGCAGACCCGCTGGGCGATACTGCGCACCAGGTTGAGGTCATGGCTGATCAGCAGCAGCGACATGCCCAGGCGTTGTTGCAAGGACTTGAGCAGCAGCAGGATCTTGCGCTGCACCGTCACGTCCAGCGCCGTGGTGGGCTCGTCGGCAATCAGCAGTTCGGGCTCGCAGGCCAGGGCCATGGCGATCATCACCCGCTGGCGTTGGCCGCCGGACAATTGATGGGGGTAGGCCTTGAGCCGTTCCTGGGGTTTCTGGATGCCCACCAGTTCCAGCAGTTCGAGGATGCGCGCCTGCGCCGCCTTGCCGCCCAGGCCCTTGTGCAGCAGCAGGGTTTCGCCGATCTGCTTTTCGATGCTGTGCAGCGGGTTGAGGGAGGTCATCGGCTCCTGGAAGATCATGGCAATGCGGTTGCCGCGCAATTTTTGCAAGGTGCTCGGTGAGGCGCCGATCAGTTCCTGGCCGCGATACTTGATGGAGCCCAGGGTTTCGGTGCCGGCTTGCGGCAGCAGTTGCAGGATCGAATGGGCCGTCACCGACTTGCCCGAGCCCGACTCGCCCACCAGCGCCAGGCACTCGCCCGGGCGCACGTCCAGGCTCAGGTTGCGCACGACGGTCTGGCCGTTGAAGGCGACGCACAGGTCGCGGATTTCGATCAGGTTCATACGCAGTCACTCATGAGCGGGGGTCGAAGGCATCACGCAGTGCCTCGCCGATAAACACCAGCAACGACAGAATCAGCGCCAAGGTGAAAAACGCCGTCAAGCCCAGCCACGGCGCTTGCAGGTTCTGCTTGCCCTGGCCGATCAGCTCGCCCAGGGAGGCGCTGCCGGCGGGCATGCCGAAGCCAAGGAAATCCAGAGCGCTCAAGGTGGATATCGCCCCGGTCAAGATAAATGGCAAATAGCTGAGGGTCGCGGTCATGGCGTTGGGCAGGATGTGCCGGCGAATGATCTTGCCGTCGCCCAGGCCCAGGGCGCGTGCGGCCTTGACGTACTCCAGGTTGCGCCCACGCAAGAACTCGGCGCGCACCACGTCCACCAGGGCCAACCAGGAAAACAGCGCCATGATCCCCAGCAACCACCAGAAGTTCGGCTCCACAAACCCCGACAGGATAATCAGCAGGTACAGCACCGGCAGGCCAGACCACACCTCGAGGATGCGCTGGCCGAGCAAGTCCACCCAGCCACCGTAGTACCCCTGCAACGCCCCGGCGGCAATGCCAATGACGGCGCTGATGGCGGTCAGGGCCAGGGCAAACAGGATCGACACCCGTGCACCAAAGATCACCCGGGCCAACACATCGCGGGACTGGTCATCGGTGCCCAGCCAGTTCACCGCCGACGGCGGGCTCGGGGCAGGGCGGGAGAGTTCGTAGTTGGGCGTGTCATCGCTGAACGGAATCGGCGGGAACAGCATCCAGCCGCCATCCTGCTTGATCAGCTTTTGCACGTAGTCACTGCGGTAGTCCGCCTGGAACGGCAACTGCCCACCGAACTGCTGCTCGGTGTAGCGCTTGAACACCGGAAAATACAGCTCGTTCTTGAAACTGAGCACCAGCGGCTTGTCATTGGCGATCAACTCGCCGCCCAAGGTCAGGATAAACAGGCCGATAAACAGCCACAGCGACCACCAGCCACGGCGGTTTTTCTTGAAGCGTTCGAAACGCCGGCGAGCCACGGGAGACAGGTTGAGCATCAGGCGTTCCTCGCGGCGAAGTCGATACGCGGGTCCACCAGGGTGTAGCACAGGTCACCGATGAGTTTTATCAGAAGGCCGAACAGGGTGAAGATAAACAGCGAGCCGAACACCACCGGGTAGTCGCGGGACACGGCCGCCTCGTAGCTCATGCGGCCCAGGCCATCGAGGGAGAAGATCACCTCGATCAGCAGCGAGCCGGCAAAAAACACACTGATAAACGCCTGGGGAATCCCCGAGATCACCAGCAACATCGCATTGCGGAACACGTGACCGTACAGCACCCGGCGTTCGCTCAAACCCTTGGCGCGGGCGGTGACCACGTATTGGCGGGTAATTTCATTGAGGAACGAGTTCTTGGTCAGGATGGTCAAGGTGGCAAAGCCGCCGATCACCAGCGCCGTTACTGGCAGTACCAGGTGCCAGAAATAGTCGGCGATTTTGCCCACGGTGCTCAGTTCGGCGAAGTTTTCCGAGACCAGCCCGCGTACCGGGAACCAGTTCAGCGAGGTACCGCCAGCGAACACCACGATCAGGAACATCGCAAACAGGAATGCCGGCATCGCGTAACCGATGACGATGGCCGTGCTGCTCCACATATCAAAGCTGCTGCCATGGCGCACGGCCTTGCGTATGCCCAGCGGGATCGACACCAGGTAGGTGATCAGCGTGGCCCACAGGCCGAGGGAAATCGTGACGGGCATCTTTTCCAGGATCAGGTCAGTTACCGTTGCGCCTCTGAAGAAACTGTTGCCGAAGTCCAATTGGGCATAGTTCTTGAGCATCAACCACAGGCGTTCCGGCGCGGATTTGTCGAAGCCGTACTGTTTCTCGATGTCCTTGATCAGCTTCGGGTCCAGGCCGCGGCTGGCTCGCGAGCCGCTGATGCCTTCGCCGGATGCGCCGGCTACACCACCGCCGCCAATGCCTTGCAGGTGAGCGATGGCTTGTTCCACCGGCCCGCCGGGCGCGGCCTGCACGATCACGAAGTTCACCAGCAGGATGATCACCAGCGTCGGGATGATCAGCAGCAGGCGCCGTACGATATAGGCAAACATCAGTGGGCCTCTCCGCGTTTTTTCAACTCAGCCTGCATTTGTTCGTTCGTCAGCGGGGTGGGGCTGACTTCCCACCAGGTTTCCAGGGCTTCGTCGTTCTTCGCCTCGATGGCCGGGCGCCCGAAACGGTTCCACCATGCGGCGGAGGTGCCCGGTGGGTAATAGTTGGGGATCCACAGGTAATTCCATTGCAGTACGCGGTCCAGGGCGTGGGCATAGGTGAGCATCTTGGCCTGGGTGTCAGCCTTGACCAGGCCATGGATCAGGGTATCGACGGCCGGGTCCTTGAGCACGATGTAGTTATTGGCGCCCGAATCGAACGCGGCGGCAGAGCCGAAATAGTTGTACAGCTCCATGCCGGGCGAGGTGGTGACCGGGAAACCCGTGACGATCATGTCGTAGTCGCGGGCCATCAGTCGGTTGACGTACTGCGAGGAGTCGATGCGGCGAATATTCAGGGTGATGCCGATCTGCGCCAGGTTGCGTTTGTAGGGCAGCAACAGGCGTTCGAGGCCGTTCTGGACGTTGAGGAAGGTGAATTCCAGTGGCTCGCCCTGGGCATTGACGAGTTTGTCGCCCACAGGTTTCCAGCCGGCGTCTTCCAGCAGGGCCAAGGCTTGCAACTGTTTGTCGCGGATCATGCCACTGCCATCGGTGACCGGGGCCTTGAACACCTGGGTGAACACCTCGTCGGGAATCTGCCCGCGCAGGGGTTCGAGGATCGCCAGTTCTTCCGGGGTGGGCAACTGGCTGGCGGCCAGCGGGCTATTGGAAAAATAGCTCTGCTGTCGGATGTACAGGTTGCGCATCATCTGCCGGTTGGCCCATTCAAAATCCCACAGCATCGCCAGGGCCTGGCGCACGCGGCGATCCTTGAATATCGGTTTTTGCACGTTGAACACATAGCCCTGGGCCGGCTGCGGCATCTCCTTGGCCAGGTGCGCGCGCTGCAGGCGGCCATCGTCCAAGGCCGGGCCGTTGTAGCCGATGGAGTAACCGGTGGCGGAGAATTCACGGTTGAAATCATAGGCGCCGCCGCGTAGCACTTGTCGCGCTACTTCGGTGTCGCCGAAGTACTCCAGGCTCAGGTGATCGAAGTTGTACAGGCCGCGGCTGACCGGCAAGTCCTTGCCCCACCAGTCGGGGTCACGGGTGAAGGTGATGGTGCTGCCGGAGTCGATCTTGCTGACCTTGTAGGGGCCGCTGCCCAGTGGCGCTTCGTAGCCGCCGCCGTTGGCAAAGTCGCGGGTCTTCCACCAGTGCTCGGGGAACACCGGCAAGGTGGCGATATCCAGGGGCAGGGTACGGTTTTCGTTGCTGGAAAAGTCAAAGCGCACCTGGCGCTCACCTTCGACCTCGACGTGCTTCACGTCGGCAAATAGCGTGCGAAAGCGCAAGCTGCCTTGGGTCATCAGCACGTCAAAGCTGTAGCGCACGTCTTGCGCGGTGATGGGCTTGCCATCGGCAAAGCGCGCCTTGGGGTTCAGGTAGAAGCGCAGTGACAGGCCATCGTCGGCGCGCTCCATCTTTTGCGCCACCAGGCCGTAGACGGTGTAAGGCTCATCCAGCGAGCGCAACGCCAAGGGCGCATACACCCAGCCGTCGACCTGCGATACGCCGATACCTTTGTCGATATACGGCAGCACATGGTCAAACCGCCCCACCTCCAGCGCGGAACGCCGCAGGCTGCCGCCCTTGGGAGCGTTGGGGTTGGCATAGTCGAAATGGCTGAAACCTTCGGCGTATTTGGCGGGCTCGCCGTACACCGTCAGGTAGGTTTGCGGGGCTGCGATCACCGCAGTGCTGGCCATTAGCAAGGCCAGGGTGGAACAGAGCAGAGATGAAAAAGCCAATCGCATTATCAGCCTTGAGCGCCGGGTAAGAGTCATAAGGATTTGTACGCTAACGGCCTGGGCATCGCCAGTCATCAGATGCACAACGGCCCACCAAAGGGCGGGCCGTTGTTTATAGCATCAGCGCGGATTGAATCAATCCTGGCGGCTGGTGACTTCCAGCAGGTGGTAGCCGAACTGAGTCTTCACCGGGCCTTGCACGGTGTTGACCGGGGCACTGAAGACCACGGTGTCGAATTCCTTGACCATCTGGCCTGGGCCGAACGAACCGAGGTCACCGCCCTGGCGGCTGGATGGGCAGCTGGAGTTGGCTTTAGCGATTTCTGCGAAATCAGCGCCGCCTTCGATTTGGGCCTTGAGTTCGTTGCACTTGTCTTCAGAGGCAACGAGGATGTGACGGGCGGTGGCTTTGGCCATGGTGAGTAACTCCTAGAGTAAAAAACGGTGAGCGTACCGGATTCAGGCGGTTATTTCTCGGCAAAGTTCCACTGGGTTTCAGCCGGCACTGTTTTCGCCGTGAGGATTCAAGGCAGCACAAGGTAGTCGTTGCGCTGCACGATCGGGCGGTGCGCCGCTTGCACCAGGTGGATATAGCGGCCGTCCACCAGGTCGATGGGCAGGCAGTCGTCGATATCCAGCACCGCGTCGGTGTGGGCCTGGGACCAGTGGCTGAGCATCTGCTGCTTGCCTTTGCCCATGGCCTCCTTTTTGTTACGGGCGACCACCAGCAGGTAGTGATGGGACTCGCCAAAGCTATTGGCTTCGTAACCGCCCAGGTTGATGAAGTACAGGCGGAGTGCATCGCCGTGGGGCGCCAGGTGGCTCAGTTCAACCTTCCAGCCGTCGACGCCATCGACGGCCATCCATGAATCGATGTGTACGCCTTTGGGGCTGCCGAACCAGGCGTCGCGTAATTGCGGGTAGGTGGCTTGCAGGGTGTCCGCCACGGCGAACACCACATCGTGTACTTCGATCCTGGCCCGCGGGTGCTTGCCCCCGAGCATGACGACAAACAGCATTACCGATGATTCCTGGGGAGGGCGGCCTGACAGCCTATCTGATCACTCCCGGCAATCAAACTGTGGGAGATTCTATGGATGAGGGGCAACCCTCAACCAACGTTACCGGGGAGCAGAGCAAGCGCTGCAGGCTTGTTTGCGCAATCAATGCATCTTGCTATGGTCCATCTTGCTGTGGTCCATGCCATCCAGCCCACGCGCCGTTGCCTTCACTTCGACGGCCTGCTTTTCACCCTTGGCATCTTCTACCGTAAGGGTCAGTGGTACCTGGTCGCCTTCCTTGATCTGGCCGGTCAGGCCCATCAACATGACGTGGTAGCCGTTGGGGTCGAGCTTGACGGCTTTGTCGGCAGGCAGGGCCACCGAGCCCACCGGGCCCATGCGCATGACATCGTCCTTCATGCTCATCTCATGAATCTGCACGTCCTTGGCCACTGGCGATGCCACGCTCAACAGTTTGCTGTCGCTGTCGGCTGTGAGGGTCATGAAGGCGCCACTGGACGGTTGGCCCACTACGGAGGCGCGTACCCAGGCGTCAGTGACTTGTACCTGGGCACTGGCGTGGGCAGCGAGGCCCAGCAGGGTTAGACCGAGGGTGAGACGCTTGAGGTGTTGAACGGCAGTCATTAGCAGACCTCCATGACGGTGAGCAGGTCTTCTGCGCACTCTTGAGCGGTAAGGGATGCCTGCAAGCCAAGGCGCAGGTTGCCACGGGTGTCGAACACGAAACTGGTGGCGGTGTGGGAGAGGGTATAGGTGTCGCCGGCGGGGATCTTTTCATAAAAGATCCCGAACTCCTTGGCGGCCACGGCGATTTCTTCCGGGGTGCCGTAGAGCGCTTCGAAGCTTGGGTCGAAGGCCTTGACGTAGTTGTCGAGAATTTCGGGGGTGTCGCGCTCGGGGTCCAGGGTGATGAACACCACCTGCATGATCTTGCCATCGCGGCCCATCAGCTTCTTGGCCTGGGCGGCTCGGGCCAGGGCTGTCGGGCAGACGGCCGGGCACTGGGTGAAGCCGAAGAACACCACCGGCATCAGGCCGCGGTACGAGCTCAGGGTGACGGTTTCGCCGTCGGTGTTCTTGAGCTTGAAGGTGCGGCCCATGATCTTGTCACTGAGGTCCTTGCCGTACTTGAAGTTCAGCTTGGGGCTGTAGTCACAGCCGCCCAGCAGGCTGCCCAGGCCCAATAGGCCCATGCCGGTCAGCACTTTGCGGCGGGTGAATAACGTACTCATCAACTGTGCATCCTGTGAAACGCCTGTAGGGCCGTGGAGCTGCTCCGCCAGGCTTTGAAAAGGAGTAACGAGAAGGGTGCAGAGTCTAGCAACCCTGGCCGGCGCGCGTAATCTGCGACGTTCTGCCACAGGGGCGCGTCGCATTGCGTCCTTTTATGGCTTCGGTGGTAGAGTCGCCGCCATGAAATTGCGCCACTCTGACCGCTCACTGATCGCCTGGGCCCTGTACTTCTGCGTGCTGATGAACCTGTTCGCCTGCGGTTTGGGGCATGGCCAGATGATGGGGCAGCAACTCAACGGCATCGGCGGGCTGTTCTGTTCGGTGGACGGCGGGCAGTCGCCAATTTCCGACAAAGGGTTGGCGAACCCGTCCTCCAGCAACATCTCGAACTACTTTGCCTGCCCGGTGTGCAACGCGGTTACCGTTGCCCTGGTGTTTCTGATCGGCCTGGCCTGGCTGCTCGGCCTCATCCAAGCCCCGCGTGTCGCCCATGAGCGGCGCAATAAGGCGCCGCCGCGCTATTCCTGGCCCTCGGCCAACCCCCGCGCTTCTCCCGCATCCTGACGTGTGCCTTGGGCTTCCTGTAACCAGGAGGCATTCTCTCGTCACGATTGTGAGAACACTCTATGAACCCTCAATTGCCTGCCGGCGCCGGCCGCCTGGTCAGCAAGGCGTCGCGGCGCCTGCGTGCGCAACCGGCGCTGTCTGATTACCCGAGTAATTCGCGCTGCTTCGTGCACCTGGATGCACGCCTGCTGCCTCACTGGCATACCTTGTTCGACATCTGCCCGGCGTTGCTCAAGCTCGACCCACCGGAGGGCTTGAACCTGTTTCGCGCCTTCATGACCTGGGCCTATCGCAACCAGCCGCCGCTGGACTGGACGTACCATCTGAACGTATGCCGCTGGTTGCTGAGTTCGGCGTACCGCACACAGATCGATGAGGAACCGATCGAGGCCTTCATGGCCGCCGCTGCTGCGCGTTGGGTGCTGACGGATGAAAGCCCGGCGGCAGGCATTGTCTTGAGCTGGCGCGATTGCACCCTGTTCGACTGGAAGGGCCACCCTTCGATAGCCGCGCCGCGACCGGCATTGCCGCCGCCCGCCTGGGATTTTGCCTGGTCCCCGTTGGGTGCCCAAGGTGCTTTCAGCGGTTGGCTGCCGGTGCCATGAAGCGCCGCGTCCGGTAAGCCTCACGACACCCTCGGAAGCGCCGCACACTGCGCAGCGTGCGGAGCCCGCAGGCTGGCACCGGCTTGATGACTAGGCTCTAGGCTTCTTTGGTTTCCAGGTCATCAGGTTATGTCTTCTTTGCATCACAACACGCCCACGCTGACGGTGGTCGACCCGCGAGGGTTGACCGTGCGCAGCGTGGCGTACCATCGCAATGCCGCGCAGCAATCACCCAGCGCGCAGGTCACACGGCAGGTGTTCGACGCTCGCGGCCTGTTGCAGCAACAGTGGGACTCCAGGCTGTTTGAGTTGCACGCTGCCGATCCCGACGTGCGGCCCAATCTGTCTCATCGTTATAGCTTGAGCGGGCAAGTGCTGAGCACCGACAGCGTGGATGCGGGCCGTCAGACGCGCTTGCTCGGCAGTGGCGGCCAGGTCGTGCAACAGTGGGACAGTCGAGGCACGCGCCAGCGGTTCGAATACGACCCGTTGCTGCGCCCCGTGGCGGTATTCGAGCGCGCGGAGGAGGCAGCGGCTGAACGCTGTGTCGAGCGCATGAGTTACGCGGGCATGACGTCCACGGAGGCGGCGCGCAATCGCTGTGGGCGCATGATTCGTCACGATGACCCGGCAGGCACGTTGCTCGTTGAGCGCTACGACGTGCAAGGCAACATCACCGAGCAAACCCGGCGCCTGTGCACGTCGCACACCGCGCCCGACTGGCCGCTGCCCGTGAGTGAGCGGGATGCACAGTTGCAAGCCCAGACCTTCACCACCACCTGGCAGCACGATGCGCTGGGGCAACGCCTGGAGCAGGTCGACGCGCGCGGCAATCGCCAGCAATCTCAATACGGTGTCGACGGCCAGTTGACGAAAAGCGAGATCCTGTTCAAAAGCGGAGCGCGCAAGACCCTGGTGGATCAACGCAGCGTCAACGCCTCGGGCCAGGTGTTGAGCGAACGCTTGGGTAATGGCGTGGTCAGCGTTGCCGAGTATTCGGACACTGATGGACGTTTGACACGCTTGAGCGCCCACCATAAGGATTCGGCAGGCAAGCGACTGCAAGACCTCTTCTACAGCTACGACCGGGTCGGCAATGTGTTGCGCATCCGCGATGCGGCGCAGCCGACCCGCTGGGCCAGCAACGTGCAGGTGGAGGCAGTAAGCACATTCGAATACGACAGCCTGTCGCGATTGATCAAGGCCACTGGCCGTGAAAACGCGCGCAATACCGGCGCATCCGCACTGCCGGGGCGAATCACGTTCAGCGCCACAGACGACAACCTCTGGGGCAACTACACCCGCCACTATGCCTACGACTCGGCCAGTAACCTGACGCAGATGCGCCATGTGCCCAGCACCGGCAGCGGTTATACCCAACGGATGCAGGTGGGCGAACACAGCAATCACAGCGTGATTGCCCGCGAGGGCGCAAAGGCGCCGGGCCTGGGCAACGGCTTCGACCAACGTGGCAATCTCCAGGCTCTGGCGCCTGGGCAGGCGTTGACCTGGAACGGGCGCAACCAGTTGGTTCGCGTCGCGCAGGTGCTGCGTGACAATGGCGAACATGACGATGAGGTGTATCTGTACGACGGCGCCGGCCAGCGAGTCATCAAGCGTCGCGTGGCACATGGCAAGACGCAGACTCACACCCATGAAGTGCTTTATCTGCCAGGGCTGGAGCTGCATCGCCACGGGCCGGATGGCGAGTGGTTGAACGTGGTGCTTGCTCCGGGCGGGCGCCATTCGGTCAGAGGTCTGCAGTGGGAGCAGCAGCGCCCCGACGAGATGCAGGACGAGCAACTGCGGTTCAGCCTCGACGATCATTTGGGCAGCGGCACTCTGGAGTTGGACGAGGCAGCCGGCCTGTTGAGCCAGGAAAGTTATTACCCCTTCGGCGCAACTGCCTGGTGGGCGGCAAAAAGTGCCTTGGAGGCGAACTATAAAACCCGACGTTATTCGGGCAAGGAGCGCGACGCCAGCGGGCTGTATTACTACGGCTTCAGGTACTACGCGCCGTGGTTGTTGCGGTGGATCAGCGCTGACCCGGCGGGGGATGTGGATGGGCTGAACCTGTATGCGATGGTGGGGAACAACCCCATGGGTTATGTAGACGAAGACGGTTTGCAGCGCCGCTCGATGCTGGAGGTGGTGACGGTTCTGCTCCTGGTGTTGTTGATCGGGCACGGAGTAGGGGTAGAGATGGGCTATAGGATTGAACTGGCTTATTTCGGGCTGATTTCAGGTGTGGTGGGCGTGGCGCTTTACGCGCATCAGCGATTAAGCACCACTGACGTTCAGCGAAGAGCGTTCTATGAGCAGTCCGTAATGGCCGGCGCGCAAGAGCTGGGCCGCCGACAGGGCGCTACCGAACATGAAGTCAACGAGTTGGCGGACTTTTTCCTGGAACACCGTCTGGCTACCGCCGACACTAAAAAACTGTCCTACGGGCTGACCCCGGCAGCGCGGGGCGGTCTCTATGGGTACGTTGGGCCCACCGAGCATCGGGACCGGGCTGAAACAGCCTCACGAACGGAGCGTAACCCTAGCTTTACGCTTGCCAGGTTGGGGTTTGTAGGCATAGAACTGCGCGCCCCGGCACGCAAAGTGGGCGCCAGCCCGCTGCCAGCGGCTGGGCTGACCCATACCGAAGTACAACCGCAAACCAGAGTCACGAGCGTGGGCCGCAGAGGCTCCGCTTCTGAGGTGCCCGCCGCGCAACCGGTAAGCCCGGGACCTTCCTCCGGGCTGGTGCCTGAGCCCCTCGAGATTGACGTCACACCTATTCAGAATGAATTACATGGCCCGGGAGGTGAAATTCTCAGAAGGGTGATTGATCGGCTGGAAGACCGCACACTGGATTTTCATACCGGCCATGCCATGGCGGGTGGGCAGAATGTCCGCAGTTTTGACTTGCCGCGTTATCGCGGGCAGCGCGGTCGTGGCGCCTATCGGGTGATGATCCAGCACATCAGTGGGCTTAACTATCGGGCGGTCAGGGTGATGGACCCTCACCGCCGTTAATACGCGCAACGTCAGGCCAAGGAGCGCGGGCCGTGTAACGGCCCGGCTCTGTTGTCAGGCCGGCGCGTGCGTGTCGTTTTCGTCTTCAGCGATGCTGTACCAGGCGTGGTAGGTCTGGCGCCGCGTGTCGCCATTGGCATTGAGCACGCGTACCGGGCGCCCCAACGCGTCATGAAAGTGCTGCTCGCTGGGACGCAAGGTGTTGAAGGCCGCATCGTCGATATAGCCGGCACGGTCGGCAAAGTAAGGTCGCCAGGTGCGCGCCAGGCAACCCTGATTGTCATACTCCACACGGCCGCTGATCCGCCAACGGCGAGTGGCATCGGTTGGCTCGGCACCCGCGCTCAACATACCGGCGTCATCGACTGCAAAGGCCGGGCCCGGTTGCGCCTTTTCCTGGGTTTGCCGCACGCGGCCAAAGCCGTCGCTGAAGGCGAGGGCTACCTGGATCTGCGCCGTTTGCGACGTGCCTTGCCAACGGTCGGCGTGCAGTACCACGACGTGCACCGGCACTTGCCTGGCCGCCTGAATCAGGCGCTTGAGGGTTTGATGATGGGGGAGCGCAGCGCTCAGGCTGTTCAGGCGTGCCAACGCCGAGGCACGAATATGCCCGCTGGGCAGCAGGTAACCGTTGCTTACCCATTGCGCCTGGATGCTGGCGGGTGGAATGCGCCCCATCCAACTGAACACGTCGTAGAAGCACGCGCTTTGAGCGTTGAGCAACGCCGCCTTCGGATCAGTCAGGGCCTGCGCCGGGCCCGTATCGGGCGTGCGGATGAAGGGCGTAGGGGCGTCATGGCCGACGGGCTTTCCTTGCTCCTCACCCTTGAGGCCGGTCGCCAGCAGCAGCCCGTGGGCGTCGTAGTGCGCGTAGCGTTGTGTACGCTGTGCGTCAGTCACCGTCACCGGCAGGCCAAGGCGGTAGTCGTACTGCGCCTGGGTCGTGCAGCCGTCCGCCAATTGCACTTTGATGATGTACAGCCCATAGCGGTCGTACTCGGACTGCGTGAACCCATGGCTCAGGCTCGCCTGATGCCGACGAGGCCGATAGAACATTTCGGCCTGGCCGTAGCGGGTGTAACCCTGGCCGAGGGACCACAGGGTGATGGCCTCGTCCTGCCCGGGGTCCGGTGACAGGAACGCGGCCATGGCCCGATAGTGCTGTGCACTGAGCGTAGCAGTGACAGTGCGGCCCTCATATACCTCCAGCGCTTGCTGATCGAGTTCGGCCGTCTCGATATAGGCAGGCAGCGCCTGAAAACTCGCGGTGCCGGCCGGCAAGGGTTCGGTGTGCTCCGCCACGCAGTAGTGCTGCACCGACAGCCCCCCCAGCCTGCGTTCGGCCGCTGTTCCCAATGGATCGGACGGGCCCTGCGCGATGAAGTGTTCATAGCTTATTTTTTCAATCGCTAACGCCTCTTTGCTCAGCACCAGCACGTTGCTTCGTTGCTGGTAAGGCAAGTGCAAGCGCCAGCGCTGCGCGGCGTCCAGGTGAATGAAGCGAGCTCGGGTTTCGTTGAGGTAATACGTCTGCTGCGCTGAGTCGTGTGCGTCACGCCACCACTGCTGCTGGTGGGCTGGCCCAGGCGGTGGGGAGTCGCTGGCTGTCCTGCGACGGGCATAGTCGACCACCACGCTGTGCAGATTGCCGGCGTAGCGGTCCCAGCGCAGATTGAGGATGTGCCGGCAGCACGGGTCGTCCGGTTGGCGCTCGTAGCGACAGGTCAGCGACTCCAGCAACAGTGGCAGCAGCACCGCCGGTTCGCCGGCCTTGGCCGACGGGCTTAATTGCCGTATGAGATAGCGCTGTTGCTGCACCGAATACGGCACTGCCTGTGGTGGCGAATCGGCGGCGGCATACACCTCTTCACGCAGCAGGCTCCCCGCCAATGCACGCTGCATCGCGCGGCGGGTGGTTGCGACGGGCGTGGCGATCAGCGTGTCTCCTGTGCGCCCGGCCTCCAACTGGCCCAGCAGGGTTGGCCCCAGCGCGGGCGCCTGTGGGTCGCCCGGGTAAAAAGCCTCCTGCGAGGGCTCAAAGGTGTGGAACCAGCGTTTGGTCAACACCCCAGGCTGCGCATCGGCCGTAGGGGGTTGCTCGGTGTGCAACACCAGGCCAAAGCCGAGGAACTGGCGCTCCTCACGGTCATAGCAGGCTTGCCGGTAACGAAAATACTGGGTGGAGCGGTTGCCGCTGACCAAGTCCTTTTGCTGTTGCCGCTTGACCACCTGCACTGGGAACGCAAGGCTACTGCCTTGGGGCACTCCCAGGGTTTGCCAGTGCTGTTTTTCGTCGAGCCATTCCTGGGCGCTGCTGCGGTAGCTCAGCTGGGTGGTAGCCCCCCGGTTGTTGAGCGTGGCGGTTAACAAATACGGTTTGAGACTGACGAAGTCATACCGCCAGTGCTGGGGGGTCATGTGCGGCACGCTCAGGATCAGGCTGGAACAGCCCAGGCCTTGAAGGTCGGCAAAGCTGACCTGGCACGTCGCGTCATGGCGCACGCCCTCGGGCCAAGGCAATGTCAGTGGCTCCGATGCCAGCCCGCTGCCGGCGCGGTTCATATAGATCTGTACGTGTTCAGGCGCCAGGTAAATCAGGTCCACCGCGCCTGAACCATCCAGGTCGGCGAGGCGAATATGGGCGGCATCGAAGCTGGCGTGGTCGAACGCCAGTGTGGCGAAGACAAACCCTTTGCCGAAGCGTCCACGGCCGAGGTTGGGCCAGCATTTGATTTCGTTATGGCGGATACGCACCAGGTGTTGTTGGCCGCTGCCCAGGGGGTCGCAAAAGGCGATCAATTCAGCCGGCGAATGGCTGAGGGTGGGTAGCCCCTCATCGTCGGGCGCATGGCGCACCTCCTGGCCAGGATCAAACCCGCCGTCCTGGCGCTGAGCATACAGGCGCACGCTACGGCTGCCGATCAAGGCCAGGTCCAGCCTCCCACTGCCCATCAGGTCGGCCAGTTGCCCGTGGGGATGGAAAAACTCCTGGGGCATCGCCGCAAAAGGCACGAAACCCGACCATTGCCGCTGCGAGTCGAGGCTGAAAAAACCACTCAGCCCCGGTTGCGCCACCACCCATTCCAGATGCCCATCGCCGTCAAGATCCGCCAGTGCCTGGCGCGTGGCTTGGACGGTATCGGCGAGGGGGATGCGTGGCAGGGCCTGCCATGGACCATAGATCAGCGCATTGCTGCTGGCTGGGCCGGGGGCCCTGAGCGGCTCGCGGTAATACCAGCTTTTATCGGTGCGGTGCAGGATGCCCGGCAAACCGTCGCGGTACAGGTCGACCAGTTGATAATGCTGCCCATCGTTGACGCCCGCCATGGCGTCGAACGCTTGATAGCGCGCGGCGTCCAGCGTCGGCACGAAGGCGCTGTAGGCCAGTTCCAGGGGCGGCCAGGCACTGGCGTTCCCCTGGGCGTCAAAGGCCTGGTTGTGCACGGCGTTCAGGCAACTTCCGATGGCGTGGCGATGGGTGTACTCCAGCAACAGACGCCGCGTCAGCACCGGCTCGGCGCCCAGGCTCGGCTCGTCGGGGAAGTAATGAAACATCAGCACTTGCTGGCACCGCCGCAGGGTGCCGAGTTCAAAGCCATAGGCATAACTGCTGATCGGGTCGTTGCGGACCGGCCAGGCGTGTTGTTCGGCATAGGTCGGCACTTGGCTCAGGCCAGCGTCGCGTTCGCCATAATCCAGCAGCAGTTCGAAGTGCCATTGCTTGTCAGCAAGGGCGTCCGCGCGCCACAGCGCCAGATGCTCAAGGGGCTTGAGGTTGCCGTAGCACACCCGCGCCAGATAACGCTGGGCGCGATAGTCCCTGGCGGCGCTTGGCGGCTGGTCGTCGTGTTTGTAGTGGTAATAGATCTGCTCACCCAGGGGGTTGAGGCTTTCCTGCAACAGCCATTGGGCAACACGTAGATCGTCGTTCGGGTCTGCACAGCGCGCGATCGGAGTCTTGCCGAACAGGTGCACGCAGCCGTCGGCCCCCTGAACCAGCCAGAACCCGGCCTTGTCGCTGTCGCAAGACCAATGCTCGATACGGTCGAAGCGCGCTTCTATCACCGGAAAATAGCGCACCACTCGGTGGGGTTCGTCCAGGGCCAGGCCGTTATAGTGGTCCCAGGTCGTGGCCTGAATTTCGCCGTCGGCATCACGCTCAGGGATCATGTCGATGCCTTGGGGGCTGATGAAACGGTCGTCATCACCGTAGGCCGGTACGCCTTTGCGGGTATCACGACTGATGGCGCCTGCCGACATCGCCCAGCCGAGGCCGAAGGGCCCATTGCCTAGGGCGCTGCGATAACCCAGGCTCAGGGCCGGCGTGAAGCCTCGGCCCGGCGAAATGGGCAAGGGCACCTCCAGGCACGCCTCACCCCGTGTGCCCACGGCGCCCCATTGCGCGCCGGGGCCCTGGATGGCGCCACCGCCCTTGGGCAGCGCCGGAATCTTCGGTTCCAAGAGTTCGGGCGGCTGCACGCTCATCGTTGACCTCCGGTGTTTTTAGCGGTGTAGCGCAGGTGCACGATGATATCGGTGAGGGATTCGAGCAGAGCGTTTTGCCGGGCATGGTTGGGAAAGGTCAGTTGCCAGGTGGAGATCGCTCCTGTGTATTCGAACGGCAGGTAACGCTCGTCGCTGTCGAAGTTCAAGGTGAACAATCCGCTGTCATTGAGCCCGCTGGACAGGGCGATTTGCTGTTTGGCGCGCAGGTCTTTTTTTACCGCGGCTTCGGTGTGTCTGGTCGCGGGGGTGACGTGCGTGGTATTGGCGGTTTGGGTCAGGATGGCCTTGATGTCTTCATAGGGCCCCAGCGTGGCGGGCAGGGACACACTGACGTGCTTGATACGCCGCAGGTAATGGCCTGGGTAGTCGTCGTCAAACAGCTTGAGGGTCAGTTCAAAGGTCAAGGTGCCGGTTTTTACCAGGTCGGCTTTAAGCGCGGCCCAGGGCATGTCGCGCGTGGCCATCGGGTCTTGGCTGTGCAGATGGCGCAGCGACACGGTTTTAGTGATCTCCAGCAAACGTTCGTTGTGGGTGACGTAGGCGTTACTCATGCTCAGTAGATTTTGCTTGAGCGCTTCGCCGGCGCTGAAGCCGCGATATTGATGGGTCCAATGCTGGGTTTGAATGAAGTGCTTGTCCCACTGAGCCCGTTCTTCCTGCCAGCAGGCCTCGGCCGCCAGGCACAGCGACAGGGTCGAGTCATAGGCTTGGTAGTAGAAAGTGGAAAGTTGGCCATTGAGCCATTGATACAGTTGGGCGTTGGTAAAGCGTTTGCCGAGCTGGTCGTACAGGCTTCGTGCCTGGGTCAGGCTGGTCTGGGCCAGGCCCAGTTGCAAGCGGGTATGGGCTTGCTGTTCGGTATAAGCCTGCAGTTGGGCGTCGACCTGGGCCAGCTCAAGGCGTGCCTGTTCAAGCGAATGGGCCCACTCGGCGGCGCGTCGGGCAAACAGGTCGGTGCGGTCCAGGTGGGCAGCGTTGGCGCGCTTTTCATTGGCAATGCCTTGGGACGCCGCGTGCAGGGCGTGAAAAGCGCCCTCGTAGCGCACGCCGCCGTTGGAGGTGCCAAAAATATTCGGTATCAGCATCGCCAGCCCCGCGCCGGCTTGTGCCACGGCGGCGGCGGTGTCCCAGCGCGCACTGTCCTGGTACTCCTGGGTGGCCTGGGCCTCGGCCGGGCTGATGCCTCGCTTGAGCTGCTGTTCGAAGAACGCCACCCGCGCTTCGACCATGCGGCGTCCTGCCAACAGCGCCTCCTGGTTCCTCGCATCGAACTGTACGGCCTGGGCCTGTTGTTCGACGGCCAGCCTCGCCAAGTCCCAGGCTTGCTGCTGCTGGGTTTCCAGGTACTGGGCCTGCTCTTTGCGTTCGAACAACGACAGTAAGGTCGTCCCCAACTGGATCAGGTTGTCGACCGCTTGCAAGGCGTGTCCCAGCAGCACCTGGAAGCGATAGTGCGCGGCCTGGGCGGTGCGTAGCGACGGGCGCATGCTGGCGCCGACCGCCCCTTGCTGGTACGCGGCAAGCAGCGTTTGAGGCGTCAGGGTCGCGGCGTACAGCGGCAGACTCAAGGGTTTGCCGGTCAGATCCAGGTGATGGCGCAGGTTGTGCAGGCGAGATTCGATCTTGTCCCAGCGCAGCAGCAGATCAGGGCTCAGGGACCGACACAGCCGCGAGGTGCCCGCAGGTACTGTCGTGCTATCGAGCGTGGAAGGGTTTTGCAGTTTGTCCAAGGTCGTGGCTGCCCAGGGATCGACCGGGTTGAGCGGCGGCCTTGGCCCGAGCAAGCCCTTGACGCGGATGTACCACAACTTGGCGTCGGCCAGGCCGTCACGGGTCATTTGCCGGTAGGCCGCATCCCCGCGATTGAGCAGGATGTCGACGTACAGCAGGTACAGCGCCTGACGAAAATGTACCGCGCTGCTTGTCGCCAATGGGTGGGACACGGACGAGACGTCGTGGCGTTGTGGCGCACTGGTAAGCAGCGCAGGCAGGCGCCAGAACCCGGATGGGTGTACGGGATCGAACACGTAGCGTATCCACGTTTCGGCCTCGGCGTATTGTTGCTCCTGGTTCAGGCGTTGTGCCAACAGCCAGGGCAGGTAAAGAAACAACTCCCAGTAATAGGTGCCATGGGGGCCGTGAAAGTCCAGGGGACTGGGCTTTTTCTCGCTTGGCAATGGCGGCTCGCGCCAGGCATCCGGCGCCAACGCAAACAGCTCATGCAAACCTGCGCCCGCGGTTTTTGCCAGCAGCCCGGCCACGCAGGTGTTGGTGCGTATGGGCGCTCGTGTGTTTTCAGGTTTATCGAGAGACTCGATAGTGGACCCGTTGAAGTCGATGAACTCTGCCGTGCCATAGGGCGGGGTAGCGAGTCGCCGGATAAACGGAGCCAGTGGAATGATGGGGGTGCTGTTATCGGGCGGCAGGGTGAAAGTCGCGGTTTTCAGCGCGTAGCCCAGGATGATGGGGTCGGGGTAATGCACATCGCTTTCCAGTAGCAACACGCCGTGAATCAGCGTCAATGTGGAAGCCGTCGTGTCCGTGGAGTCCTCGTCGTAGGGGTGCAAGGTCGAGGGAGAGAGTTCGATCTGCGCCTCAAGCGTGTGCGTTTCGGAGAGTTCAGTGAACGTGTCGCGCAGGGTGCGCCGAGAGGCGTCTGCCAGGCCGACGAGTACCGTGTTATTGCGATGAGGGCTTTCCGGTAAAGCGCTGTCTCCCTGTCTGGGATACATCAACACGGGTTTGTACAGGCGTTGTTTCTGCTGGACCTGGACCTTGTCCAGTACCAAGTCGTAGGCATGGCTGCTGGACTCCGCTTGATTGTTGTAGAACGAGAGAATGACGGTATAGGTGGCGTCCGGCGTATTGAAAAAATAATCGAAGGCTTCTTGGCTAATGCGTTGGTCGCGCAGATTGAATGTCGCGCTTTTCGGGGTTTCTTGATCTTTTTCAATCTGCGGCAGGGTAAAGATCGTCGGCTGATTCGCTGCATTTTTTATGAATTGGGCATAGCTGACGCCGGTCTCGTTGCACTTGAGGGTCAAGTCGATGCGCACGTTGGAGAAGGTTGCCAGCCTGGCGCTCTCCAGGAAAATCTCGGCGGTGGGGCCTAACGCCAGCATCTCGTTCTGGGCAGGACCGCTGCTGCTGAGGGTGATGGTCAAATTGGCCATTGCGTCTGCCTTGCTGAACCTGACAGTGCGGTGCGGTTCGAAGCGTTTCGCCAGGCGGGTGGTGACCTCCAGTACTGACGTCGTTCGGTTGAACCGGATATCGCTCTCAGCCGAAAGACTGCGGATATGCTGTTGATTGTCTTCGTAATTCCAGCCATGGGTGGTGCCATGGGGCGCATTGTTGGTCAGGGAGTGAACTTTGACCTGGACCGTTTCGGGCGCCCTGAATTGAAATCTTGACCTGTTGTGGTGCCCGAACAGGGCCTGGTACCGCCCGGCCAGTTCAGACTCTTTATGCCAGGAGAACATCCGCCGAGTGCTGCCCAGAGTTTCCAGCCAATGGACGTTGAAGTGCTGATCCAGCCGTACCGCTTGAAAGAAATGCCGATGCACGCCGTTGTGCGAGGAAGCCGTTTGATGGTTCGGCTGTGCGCTCAGGCCCAGGAACAGAGACGGCGGTTGGCTTTTTGAATCGAGTACGGCGATGGACGCAGTGGCACTCATCAAGTCTTCCGAGCTCAATTCGTCAAGGCCCTGTGCAAGGCTGTATTCCTGAATGCAGGCCTGCGGCACGCTCCAACTGTCATCCAGTTTTTTATAGGAAAAGTACAAGCGCAACTGTAGATAGGTGGTCTTTATCCGGGTTTCCAGCCGTTGTTGGTATTCCCTCTCCGATTCGACATCACCTCGTCCAATCGGGGTGATGTCCCTCGACGAGGACGTCGGGTTGATGCATTGGGCCCACACCACGAAGAGGCGCCCGTTGAACACCACCGGGCGAATCGTCTGTTCGGGGACGTTATTGTCAATCGACAGCGGGATCTTTTGCCAGGAGGACCAGGCTGGCGGAGTGGCCGCGTCGCCCGAGGCCATTTTCAGCGTGCGCCAGTAATAGGTGTTTTCCGGACTGGACCTGCCGGTGAAGTAATAAGTGCTGCTGGCAAAGCTGTCTTTATCACCGTCGATATAACCATTGAGGGTCTTGATGTTGGCAAGTGCTTCGAAGCGGCTGAGGTAACTGTGGACGGCTGTCTGCAGAGGCGCAGGCTCTATGCGAAATTGGTTGAGCTGGTTCTCCAGTTGCCTGAAGTTGTCGCTTTTGTCATGGCGCAATGCAGGGCTCAGGTAGGTGGCCGGGTAGTGCTGGAGTTGCTGGTGGGCACGCCACAGTGAATAGGACAGCAACTGGTCTCGCCACTCGGTCTGCTCGTCAGCGCTCATGCCCTGTTCGTCGTAGCCGGGCTCCAGGCCCAGGTAAATGCCGGTGATGTACTGCTGCAGGCTGGCAATGGCGCTGGCGACACGGGTGGTAGGCACCGTATGGCTGACCTGGGGGTCGAGCAGCCAATAGGTATAGATATCGTCTACGGTCTTGACGGTATCGGCCACTGCCGTGTCTTCAGGCAGCACGCTGTTGAGGTAGAACCCCAGCATCGCGTCGCGCAGGTGTTCGTTGAGGTGTTGGGTGAGGGTGTCAGACATGGTCATTCCTTGAACCAGGCGAAATACAACGGGGTTAGGGGGTTGTGGCGATCAATGCCGAGCCAACGTGTTGCCAGTCTTCATTCATCAAGGTGGCATGCAGGTCGGCAGCCTTGAGCAAGGCGCTGGCGGAAAGGCCGGTGAGCCTGACGGCTTCATGGCAACGCAGGAGCCAGTCCAGGTCGGCCAGGGTCCTCACCTGTTTGGCAGGCAGAGATTCAACGAGCAGGTTGATTTCATCGACATCCCACTTGAGCAATGCGGCCAGTTGCGAGGTGCAAGCCCCATTGTCAGTTATGGCGGAGCCTTCGACGGAGGATGAATTGGCGCATTGTAAATAGGCGAGCACGCTGTCCTGGGCCAGCCCGTAGGTGCTGAGGCAATGGGCAAAGCGTTGCAGCAGGTACAGCGTGCTCAGCGTCAGCTTGAGCAGCGAGGCCGCGGTGTGGTCCGGGCTCAGCCAGTGCGGATGGAGCACGAAGGCCTGCAAGGCCTCACGACTCACTGCCAGCCCCAAGGACACTTCAGCATCCGGCAGGCTCAGCAATACATTTTTGTGCAGCTCCGTGGTGGATTCAGCAGTGGCGGTTCGGGCAATTTGTCGAACCACGAGTTTGCGCCATTGCAGGTACGCGGCGGGGTCACCGGCAAGGTGTGAGGGAGCGTTGAGCAGCGTGTCGATTTTTGCTTTCAGCGGCTGCATTTGTTGGTAGAACGCGCCCAGCTTCTTGGTCACTGCCTGTTTGGCATCGCTGTGCAGAGCCGTGTTGCGTTCTGGGTCGAGGCTCAGGGTCTGGGCTTCGATAAGCTGCACCAGCCCATTGGGCAGTTCTTTGGGCGGCGCGGGCTTGAGCAGCGGTTGGCTGTGCAGCAGCCCTTGTACGATGAGGGCATGCCAGGCAATGGGCGCCGCTTTGGTGTCAGGCTCGGGCTGGGGCAATGACAGGTCAGCGAGGTCTTCTTGCGCCAACAGGCCATGCCGGGTCAATTCGACCACCTCATCGAGTTGGGTGATGTACGTCTGCACGTGGGGCGGTGGGGATTGGGCATCCAATAGCAATTGGCGGCGAAGCTGATCAACCGTTTGACCCGTGTCGTTGAGCCAGCGGACCAGCCAGTCCATTTGCATCAGCACATCGAGCAGGTCGGCAGGGGCATTGACGCCGGAGCGACGCAGGCTCGGGTTGACCAGTTGTGCGGTGTAATCCTTACCGCCCAGCAGCGCCGCCACATGGTAGCTGTCGAGCACTGACAGCCCGAACAATCGCGCGATACGGGTTTGGCGATACAGCGCGCTATAAAACGTAAGCGTTGGGCAAGAAGCGGGTAGATGCAGGCGGGCCTGCTTGATCAGCCAGTGCAACGAGGCCGGGGTGTCGCTCAGGTGCAGGCCGGTGCAGAGCTGGTGGCGCAGGGTTGTCGGGATTTCCTCCCTCAAGGCCAGGGTCGGCCTGTCCAGCGTCAATGCCTGGCCTGGCAACGGGCCGGGATTGAACAGCTGGTCGTACAGCGACAGACGAGTGCCGGGTGCCCACACCGGTATCTCATCCAGCACGGCGGCAAAGGCTTGCAATGACAGGCTGTAGCGGCGTTCCAGATAGCGATAGACGCCCAGTGCGCGCAGGGTATTGTCGTTGGCGGGCCGCGCCGGGTCGCCCTCGTGCTCACGCCGCACCACGCTCGTCGACAGGGCGTCGAGTGCGTCGAAGGGCAATTGCGTCCAGCGTTGCAGGCGGATCATTCGGTGCAGGCGCTGATAACGTTCCCATGAGGTATTGAGCAGGCGCGCACCATCCTTGTCCTGCGCATTGATCGACAGGGGCGACTGGGTCGCGCCGGCCTCGGTGATCGGCCCGTTCACGTACGCGGCACCGTTGTGCAGGCGCAGCTTGGCCGGCGGCGTTGGCAGGGCGCTTGCCAGAACATTGCTCGACAGCACCGGCACATACTTGCCGCAGGCCAGTAGCGCTTCGGTCTGATCGGCGGTGAGTCCGGTTTTCTGCAACCAGTGGGACAACTCCTCAAGGGGCTGCTCCTGGGTACCATAGTGCTGGGTAAAAAAATCTTCTGCCTGTACGTCTCCCGTTCTTATTAACAAAGGCTCGGTCAATAACACCTGCTGGGCAGGGCTCAGCCCGGACAGCAAACGTTGCGCTTCATAGGCCTCGTGCCGGACCACGCCGTAAGTGTTTTGCGCGCGCTGGCTGGTGGGCAGCTTGAGGCTGATGCGGTAACTGAGTTCGCCCAATTGTGGCTTGCCGCCGGACAAACCGAGCCAGCACTGGCGATGCGCGCGTTCGAACGGCAGCACGAAGGGGAAGCGTTGCCTGCCGAGCACCTCATCAAGGGAGCGGCCGCGGTATTCACGGCGGGTTTGCTTGAGATGAGCGTCGATCTGGCGGGACAGGGTTTCGTTGATCATCGAGAGTTGAGGAATCACAGCGCTGAGGCCGCGTTCGTCCAGGGGCAGTGTCGTGAGTTCGGGTCGTCGCCGGTCGAGGGTGATCTTGGGCTGTTTGCCTTTACCGCTTTTTTCCAGCGCTTGGGCAAACAGGTATAACGCCTTCAGGTAGGCGATCGGGGAGTCGATTGCCGCCATGGAAGAGGCCGAACACAGCAGGTGCCAGTCCTCTTTGAACAGGTGGGTATAGGTGGGGGAGTGCGTGTCCATTGTGATGAATCTCCTGAAAGCCCCCGGCCACTGCCAAGGGCAATGGCACGCTAGCATGGGGCGCCAGGCCGGCTCGGTCGGCCGGATCGCTGAGTGAGCGAGGAGAAATCATCGGTGCAAATCGATAGCGCGACAGGGCCTGTGGGTCACTGTCGCGCGAACTTTGCTGCGAGGAGGTAGCCGTTACGCCGCCAGCGGTTTTTTCGCCATGGCTTTTTTGTGCGCGGCCTTCATCGCTTCCATCTCGGCCCCCAGCTCTTCGAGCAGCGCTTTACCCAGCAGTTTCTTGGCCTGAGGGAACATCTCGGTTTCTTCTTCTTCGATATGGTGCTCAAGCAACTCCTTGACCACTTTGACGCGACCGGAAAACTCGGTGGACGATGGGTCGGTCTTTTTCAAGTCCGGCAGTACCAGCGAGTCGACGGTGCGGTGCTCTTCCTTGGCTTCGTGGTACATGATGTCCTGTTCCTTGCCACCAGCTTTCCTGAACGCGGGGTAGAGGATTTCTTCTTCAAGTTGGGTGTGCAGGGTGACTTCCATTTCGAGTTTGGCCAACAACTCGGTACGCTTTTTTACCCCGCGTTCAGTGGATTCGCTTAACTGGGTCAGCAGGGTCTTGACGCGTTCATGGTCGGCTTTGAGCAGGTCGATGGCATTCATAGGTAACCTCACGGGGGGTATGCGGGCGTGTCGAAGTGCACGCCTCGTGGTGAGGAAGGTTGCATCAGGCGTACCAACTTTTATGGTTAAAAATTATCTTGTAAATCAGTTGGTTGTATTTTTCTGTGTGCTTGGTGGTCGTGCAGCTTGCATGGTCGGGCCGCGTTGAGATTGCACAACGCACAACCGGTTGCTGACGCTCCAGCGCAACGGGCGGCCATAAAGTGTGGCCAGGAAAATTCTAATGGAACCCTTGGGGCATCTGCTTGACCTAACGCTTAGACTTCAGGAGGTGAATCATGCAAATTGAATATATCTGGATCGTATTGGCGGTGGTTCTGCTGCTCTTGGAACTCTGGGCGATCAATATCGTTTTGCGCAGCACTGGCGGATGGGAGACCAAAGGGTTGTGGGTCGTGGTGCTGGTGTTCGTGCCGTTGCTGGGGTTGATTGCATGGGCGATGTTCGGACCCAAGCGTGAAATGGCGCAGCAGCGTAAAAGCTGAAGCGGTGATTGATAAAAAAACAGGCGCCCATGGGGCGCCTGTTTTCATTGCGGTCAACCGATCAGCCGCCGACGGCCTTGGCAATCGCCTCATTGAACGCTGGTAGGTCGTCCGGCGTGCGCGAGGTGATCAAGGTCCAGCCATTGGCCTGGCACTCTTTAACCTCGGCATCCACCACGCCGGCAGCGCCGGCGTTTTCAAGGTCGATGCGCACGCTTTTATAGGCGGTCAGGGTTTTGCCCTTGACCACGCCAGCGTCGATCAGGGTCCATGGCCCGTGGCAGATCGCCGCGATGACCTTGCCGGCCTGCACGAACTCATTGATCAAGCGCAGCGCGGCGGCATCCTGGCGCAGTGTATCGGCATTCACTGTACCGCCCGGGATGACCAGCGCATCGAAGTCGGCGCTGACAACATCCGACAGTTGCACGTCGGATTCCACGGTCTGGTCTTTTTCCGTGTCGCCGACAAATGTCTGGGTTGTGCCCCCTTTGCTGGAGGCGTGCGTCACGGTCGCGCCGTAGCCACGCAGCGTCTCCAGAGGCTTGAGCAACTCGTCGCGCTCGATGCCGGTGTTGGAGGTGATGACGAGGATGTGCTTGCCGTTGAGTTGCGAGCTCATGGTCGAGTGTCTCCTTGGGTCATGGATGGATTAATGGGCGTATTTGGTTTGCAGTTCCTTGGCCATTTTCAGGTGGGCTTCAAGGGTGGGCAGGGTCTTGGTGGCGAAGGCTTTCAGCTCGGTATTGTCCGAGGAGGCCGCTTCTTTCTTGAACAGTTCGACGGTTTTTTCATGGGCCGCTACCTGGTTGTTGGCATAGGCCTTGTCGAAGGATTCATCGCGCATTTCCAGAATGGCTTTCTTCGCCTGGTCGGTGAGCGCAGCGTCATCGGGTACTTCGATATCGAGTTTTTTCGCCAGGGCCATCAGTTCCTGATTGGCCTTGGTATGGTCTGTGACCATATGCTGGGCGAAGGTCTTTACGTCCGCCGAGCTGCTTTTTTCCAGGGCCAGTTTGCCCGCTTCCACCTCGGTGATACCGCCCTCGGCGGCGTTGTCGACAAAGTCGTTGGAGGTCGCCGCCATCGCGGTGGAAATCGAGCCTGCAATCAGCATGAAGGTAAGGCCCATCGGTTTCATCAGTCGAGTTTTCATGGTGTCTCTCCTTGGAAATGGCGGGATGCCGTTACCTGACTGTTGAATCGAGAGGCGGGTAAAAGGTTTAAATTTTTTTGCGCTTTTTTGCCCAGTGGTGAGGCGAGGCAATTGACTTGAACCAATCCGGATTCCCAGGGTTCTGCTGCATAGGGCCGCCATCTCAGGGGCCTGCCACTGCCAGGAGGATTGCACTGTGACTGATCGTAAAACCGCCGATAAAACCCCCGACCCCGTCAGCTCTGAAGACGCGCAAAAAGGTAATGTCGAGGCCACCAAAGGGCAGACGCTTGAACCTGCGAACCCCAAGACTGAAACCATCGACAAAGTCGTGACGCCGACCTCGATCAAGGACATTGAACGGCAAACGGATGCAATCAACGAGAAACTCAACAACGGGCGTTGAACCTGCTGAGTTGATCGGTGGAAAAGGAGCGAGATCCTGTGGCGGCCTGAAAGCTGCCACTGCTACTTTTTATAAAAAAATATAATAATTAGCTTAGATTAAAATGTGCTTTTTATTATTTATGACCATCCCCTAGTCTTGCCTGGAAGTCCCTTAGGTCATCCAGGAAGATTTGCCATGAGTAGCGTCACGCCGATTTCCAGTGTCTTGAGCAATGTGCGCCAGCGGGTCACACCGCAAGAGTGGGAGGTGCGGGTCAAGTTGGCCGCGGCCTACCGACTGGCGGCGTTGTACAAGTGGACCGATCATATCTACACGCATTTCTCGGCGCGGGTGCCAGGGCCCGAGGCGCATTTCCTGATCAATGCTTTCGGGCTGTTGTTCGACGAAATCAGCGCCTCCAACCTGGTCAAGGTCGATCTGGACGGCACCCTTGTCGATGACCCTACGGGCCTGGGGATCAACTACGCCGGCTATGTGATCCACAGCGCAATCCACGGCGCACGCCATGATTTGCAAGCGGTGCTGCACACCCACACCCGCGACGGTATTGCGGTGTCGGCGCAGAAGCAGGGGTTGTTGCCGATCTCCCAGCACGCTATAGCATTCTCGGGGCGTGTGGCTTACCACGGTTACGAAGGCGTGGCGCTGGACCTGGACGAGCGTGAACGGCTGGTGGCGGATTTGAGCGACAAGAGTGTGATGATCCTGCGTAACCACGGCTTGTTGACGGGCGGCGTCAGCGTCGAGCATGCCTTCCAGCAACTACAAAGCCTGGAGCGGGCCTGCAACATCCAGATTGCGGCACAGGCAGCGGGGAATGCCGAGTTGATCTTCCCACCGGCTGACGTGGTGGCCAAGGTCGAGCAGCAGGCCAAGGTGTTCAGCAATGGCGAAGGCGCGGGCGTGGCGCGGCATTGGAATGCGCTGGTGCGGCAGCTTGAGCGTACCGATACCGACTACAAGAACTGAGTCGGGTGGATTGTTCCCACGCTCTGCGTGGGAACACAGCCCAGGACGCTCTGCGTCCCTAAGCGTGACGCGGAGCGGCACACGAGGCATTCCCACGCAGAGCGTGGGAACGATCATCAAAACCTCACGTCAAGGCGATAGTTGACACGTTGCTGTGCGGCCCGACGGTACTGGCTCGGTCTGCCAGGTAACGCGCCGGCGGTTGGCCCATGGCCTTGCGGAACATGGTGATAAACCCGCTGGCATTTTCATAACCCAGGTCCAGCGCCACGCTCTGCACATTCTCGCCGTTGGCCAGGCGCTGCAGTGAAAGGATTACATGCAACTGCCGGCGCCAGCGACCGAAGCTCAGGCCGATCTCTTCCAGCAGCAGGCGGGTCATGCTGCGTTCGCTCATGCCGATGCGCACGGCCCATTCGCCCAGGGTCGATTTGTCGCCGGGGTTGGCCAATAAGCTGGTGGCCAGCCGATGCAAGCGAGGGTCCTGGGGCATGGGCAAATGCAGGGCCTCGAGGGGGGCCAAGGCCAACTCGTCGAGTAACGTCGCCACTAGCCGGCCCGGGGCGCCGTCTTCGTCGTAGAGCTGCGGGAAGCTGACCGCCTTGCCGATCAATTCGTGCAGCAATGGCGACACCGACAGCGTGCAACATTGCCGGGGCAGGGCGCTGGCGGCGTCCGGGTTGATCAACAGGCAATATACATCTGCTTCGCCAGCGCCACGGGCCGCATGGGTCACACCGCCGGGAATCCACAATGCGCATTGCGGCGGCACGATCCAGATACCCGCCTCGATCACACAATGCACCACGCCGCGCAAGGTGTAGATCAATTGCCCGTGTTGATGGTGGTGAGGGGTATGTTCCCAGCGTTCGGACGTACTCGAGGCGCCCACTGCAACAATCGAGCGAGGGATCGCGGCGGCGTCGCGGACCCGGCAGGGGTCGTATTGGTCGAGGCGGTGATGAACCATGCTGATAACTGCCTTGGCTGGATTGCGAAATATTCTGGCTATTCTATGCAATGCTGTCCAGCGTCATGCGCCCTATGATGAGAACCAATCTCATCAAAGGAGCTTTGCCATGCGACTCGACAGTTCAACTTTCCCGGTGGTGAAAATCTTTTTCGACGCGCCTAGCGAGGGAGCGCCGGAAGACGCCTTCCTGACATTCGAACGTCTGCTGGCGCGTGAGCAGCCCTTCTTGCTGCTGCACGAAAAGGCCGTGGATGAGAACAATCACGAACACGCCCACGAAGAGCGCAAGCGCGCTTCTATCTGGATGAAGAAAAACAAGGCTGCCTTGCGCGCTTACGTCAAAGGCATGATCCAGGTGGAGCCCAGCGCTGCCAAGCGCCTGGCCCTCAAGCCCTTTGCCGTGACGTTCGGCAAGGCCTGGGGTTACCCGCTGCTGGTGGTGGAGTCCAAGGATCGCGCCTGGGCGTTGGCCCAGGATGTGCTGGATGCAGAAGTGTCGGATGTGGCGTATTTCTGAGCCTGGCCAAAGCTCGACAGCGTCCACAATTGAACTACCTTGATTGACGAGCCTTCCCACTCGGTACTCAAGCATGCGCACTTTATGGACGCGGTACCTGGCGTTGCTGGAAAACGACCTGAGCACGCAGATTTTCGACAATGTTAAAAACCTGTTGGTCTGCGCGTTGTTGTTTGCGGCGGGGACCAACGCGCTGGTGGGACCGCACGAGTTGCTGATCGGTATCTTCGCCTCCAGCGTCGCGGGCTGGGGCTTGATTGTGCTGTCCACGGTGCTGATGCTGTTGAACGTCAGCGACGGCATCCGCCGCCTGGCCAAGTTGCGTTATCACTTGGCGTTGCAACTGTTGTTGATCCTGATCTACGTGGTGATTGCCGAGCGGGTGGTAGAGATTGTGTGGGTGTTGCGCGCCCATTGACGTATCCTCCGCGCCTCGTTTACCACTGATTCGAACAAAGATGACAGGACAAGCTATGCAGGCGCTGCTGGAGTCGATCCTCGACGAAGTGCGCCCCTTGATCGGCCTCGGCAAAGTCGCCGATTACATTCCCGCGCTGGCCGACGTGCCCGCCAACCAACTCGGCATCGCGGTATACGGCAACGACGGCACGGCCTACTGCGCTGGAGATGCAGACACGCTGTTTTCGGTGCAAAGCATTTCCAAGGTCTTCAGCCTGGTGCAGGCCATCGACCATGGCGGCGAATCCATCTGGGAGCGCTTGGGCCACGAGCCCTCGGGGCAGCCGTTCAACTCCATGGTGCAGCTGGAATTCGAGCGTGGCCGCCCGCGCAACCCCTTTATCAACGCTGGCGCGCTGGTGATCTGCGACATCAACCAGTCACGCTTCGCCGTGCCGATTCTGTCGATGCGCGACTTTGTACGGCGCCTGTCGGGCAACCCGCAGATCCTGGTCAATAGCGTCGTGGCCGAATCGGAAGCCCAGCATGGTGCGCGCAATGCGGCCATGGCCTACCTGATGAAGTCGTTCGGCAACTTTCATAACGATGTGGACGCGGTGCTGCACAGCTACTTCAACTATTGCGCGTTGCAGATGAGCTGCCTGGACCTGGCCCGAGCGTTCAGCTTCCTGGCCAATGAAGGCGTGAGTGCCCACAGTGGCGAGCAGGTGCTGACGGCGCGCCAGACCAAGCAAGTGAACTCGATCATGGCCACCAGCGGGCTGTATGACGAGGCGGGCAATTTTGCCTACCGCGTGGGCCTGCCTGGCAAGAGCGGGGTCGGCGGCGGGATCGTCGCGGTGGTGCCGGGGCAGTTCACGGTGTGCGTGTGGTCGCCGGAGCTGAACGCAGCGGGTAATTCACTGGCGGGGATGAAGGCGTTGGAATTGTTGAGTGAGCGGATTGGGTGGTCGGTGTTTTGAGACTGTGATCTTTATTCTTGTGGGAGCTGACTTGCCTGCGATAGCGGTGGTTCAGTTGAAGAATCATTGACTGACAGGTCGCCATCGCGGGCAAGCCAGCTCCCACAGGGATCTATGCCTGGTGCCGATTCTGTGGCAACCCACAACCAGTGTGGGAGCTGGCTTGCCTGCGATAGCGGTGGTTCAGTTGAAGAATCATTGACTGACAGGCCGCCATCGCAGGCAAGCCCGCTCCCACATTTTGAGCCTCATTGTTCTTCGAACTGTAGGTGAGCTCAAACAAAAAATGCGCCCCTTGGGGCGCATTCTTTTGCTCGGTCAGCTATGGCCTATCAGGCCGTCGCATCCCAGGCCCGATCACCGTTCTCGTCTTTGATCCGAGTCGGCAAGCCCATCACATCCAGCGCCTTGAGGAACGGCTCAGCCGGTAGTTCCTCGACGTTGGCCATGTGCTTCACATCCCACTCGCCACGCGCCACCAGCAGCGCAGCGGCTACTGGTGGTACGCCTGCGGTGTAGGAGATGCCCTGGCTGTCGGTCTCGGCATAGGCCTCTTCGTGATCAGCCACGTTGTAGATGAACATCTCACGCGGTTGGCCATCCTTGGTACCTTTGACCAGGTCGCCGATGCAGGTCTTGCCGGTATAGCCCGGGGCGAGCGAAGACGGGTCGGGCAGCACGGCCTTGACCACTTTCAACGGCACCACTTCCAGGCCTTCGGCGGTCTTGACCGGCTGTTCGGAGAGCAGGCCGAGGTTTTTCAGCACGGTGAACACGTTGAGGTAGTGTTCGCCAAAGCTCATCCAGAAACGCACGTTGGGCACGTCGAGGTTTTTCGACAGCGAGTGCACTTCATCGTGGCCGGTGAGGTAGAGGTTCTGCGAACCGACTACCGGCAGGTCGTCGGTGCGTTTGACTTCGAACATGGTGTTGCTGGTCCACTGGCTGTTCTGCCAGCTCCACACCTGCCCGGTGAATTCGCGGAAGTTGATTTCCGGATCGAAATTGGTGGCGAAGTATTTGCCATGGGAGCCGGCATTGACGTCGAGAATGTCGATCGAATCAATGCGGTCGAAATGCTGTTGCTGCGCCAGCGCGGCATACGCGTTGACGACACCTGGGTCGAAGCCCACGCCAAGGATGGCGGTGATGTTCTTCTGTTTGCACTCTTGCAGGTGGTTCCACTCGTAGTTGCCGTACCACGGCGGGGTCTCGCAGACCTTGCCCGGCTCTTCGTGGATGGCGGTGTCGAGGTAAGCCACGCCCGTGTCGATGCAGGCACGCAGTACCGACATGTTGAGGAAGGCGGAGCCGACGTTGATGACGATCTGCGAATCAGTCTCGCGGATCAGGGCCTTGGTCGCTTCCACGTCCAGGGCGTTCAGCGCGAAGGCTTGGATATCGGCGGGAACCTTGAGGCTACCCTTGGCCTTGACGCTGTCGATGATGGCCTGGCATTTGGAGATGTTGCGCGACGCGATAGCAATACGACCGAGTTCGTCGTTGTGTTGCGCGCACTTGTGGGCCACCACCTTGGCGACACCTCCTGCACCAATGATAAGAACGTTCTTTTTCAATTGCTTTATCTCTCCTTTATCCGCCAGCTCAGGACAGGCTGGACAGGTAGTCGTCGTAACCAAATTCACGAACCACCTCGACTGTACCGTCGAGTTGTTTCACTACGATGGACGGCATTTTCAGGCCGTTGAACCAGTTTTTCTTGACCATGGTGTAGCCTGCGGTGTCGATGAACGACAGCCGATCGCCGATGGCCAGCGGACGATCAAATTGATACTCGCCGAAGATGTCCCCGGCCAGGCAGGATTTGCCGCACACCATGTAGGTGTGTTCACCCTCGCTCGGCGCCAGTTTGGCGTTGAGGCGGTAGATCAGCAGGTCCAGCAGGTGGGCTTCGATGGAGCTGTCGACCACGGCGAGGTTCTTGCCGTTGTAGAGAGTGTCGAGCACGGTGACTTCCAGGGAGGCGCTGTTGGTGATCGCCGCTTCGCCGGGTTCCAGGTAGACCTGCACGCCGTACTTCTCGGAGAACGCTTTGAGCCGTGCGCAGAATGCATCCAGTGCATAGCCTTCACCGGTGAAATGGATGCCGCCGCCGAGGCTGACCCACTTGACCTTGTGCAGCAGTTCACCGAAGCGTTCCTCGATGGTGCCGAGCATCTTGTCGAACAGGCTGAAGTCACCGTTCTCGCAGTTGTTGTGGAACATGAAACCGGAGATCTGATCGATCACGCCATCGATCTTCACCGGGTCCCACTCGCCCAGGCGGCTGAACGGGCGCGCCGGGTCGGCCAGCAGGTAGTCAGAGCTGCTCACCTGCGGGTTCACACGCAGGCCGCGGGTCTTGCCTTCGCTGCGTTCGGCAAAACGCTGCAGCTGGCTGATGGAGTTGAAGATGATCTTGTCGCAGTTCTCCAGCATCTCTTCGATTTCATCGTCGGCCCAGGCCACGCTGTAGGCGTGCGCTTCGCCTTCGAACTTCTGGCGACCGAGCTTGAGCTCATACAGCGACGACGAGGTGGTGCCGTCCATGTATTGCTGCATCAAGTCGAATACCGACCAGGTGGCAAAGCACTTGAGCGCCAGCAGAGCCTTGGCGCCGGACTGTTCGCGCACGTAGGCAATCTTCTGCATGTTGACCAGAAGCTTCTGTTTATCGATGAGGTAGTACGGCGTTTTGATCATTTTTGAGAGCCTGCGGCGGTGCCTGCCAAAAAAGGACACGCATTGTGCCCGCACTTGGAACAGATCGAAAGGTTAGCCGGCGGATTTTGCGCGCCACGTTAAGCATAGGGCGTAAGTATGACCGTTCATAAGAATCATGCCGCCTCCTGTGGGAGCGCTCGAGCCTCAGCGAGGCCGCGATGACGGCGCCCCTGGCACCCCACACATCAACAATAGCGCCGCGAATATCATGCTTGCCTGAACATGAGTAAATCTTGTGATGATCTAGAACAGAATGAGTTTGTCTCAAGACGCCCCTCTGCCGACAATGACCGCCATCAATCACACCATCGGAGTTGTAAGTCATGGCAGTCGCTCATTCCCTAGGGTTTCCACGCATTGGACGCGATCGTGAACTGAAAAAAGCGCAGGAAGCGTTCTGGAAGGGTGAGCTCGACGAAGCCGGCCTGCGCGCCGTTGGCCGTGATTTGCGCAGCACCCACTGGGCGCTGCAACAGCAAGCCGGTATCGAACTGTTGCCGGTCGGTGATTTCGCCTGGTACGACCAGGTGTTGACCCATTCGTTGATGTTCGGTGTGGTCCCTGAGCGGTTCCGCCCGGCGGATGGCCAGGCCACGTTGCATACCTTGTTCGCCATGGCCCGTGGCGTCAGTGACAGCTGCTGCGGCGGTGCCCATGCCCAGGAGATGACCAAGTGGTTCGACACCAACTATCACTACCTGGTGCCGGAGTTCAGCGTCGATCAGCAATTCCACCTGGCGTGGGACCAACTCTTCGAAGAGGTCCAGGAAGCCCTCGACCTGGGGCACAGCGTCAAGCCCGTGGTGATCGGCCCGCTGACCTATTTGTGGCTGGGCAAGGCCAAGGGCGCTGACTTCGACAAGCTCGACCTGCTCGAGCGACTGCTGCCGCTGTATGGCCAGATATTCCAGCGCCTGACCGAATTGGGCGTTGAGTGGGTGCAGATCGACGAGCCAATCCTGGCGCTCGATCTGCCTCAGGATTGGAAGAACGCTTTCGAGCGAGCCTATAACCTGATCCAGCGCGACCCGCTGAAAAAATTGGTCGCCACTTACTTCGGCGGCCTGGAAGAAAACCTTGGCCTGGCTGCCAACCTGCCGGTGGATGGCCTGCATATCGACCTGGTGCGTGCGCCGGACCAGTACCCGACCATTCTCGACCGCCTGCCAGCGTACAAGGTGCTGTCCCTGGGCGTGGTCAACGGCCGAAACGTGTGGCGTTGCGACCTGGAAAAAGCCCTGGCCACCTTGCAGCATGCCCATGAGAAGTTGGGCGATCGCCTGTGGGTCGCGCCGTCCTGCTCGCTGCTGCACAGCCCGGTGGACCTGGAACGGGAAGACCAGTTGGATGCCGAACTGAAAAGCTGGCTGGCCTTCGCCGTGCAGAAGTGCGCGGAAGTGGCGCTACTGGCCAAGGCCGTTGATCAGCCCGAAGCCCCTGGCGTACTCACCGCCCTGGCTGCGAGCCGCGCGGTGCAGGCAGCTCGTGCTGCATCGCCACGCATTCACAAGCCTGCCGTTCAAGCTCGTGTAGCGGCCATCACTGCACGGGACAGCCAGCGCCAGTCGCCGTTTGCCCAGCGCATCGAAAAGCAACGGGCCGGCCTTAACTTGCCGCTGTTCCCGACCACCACCATCGGCTCGTTCCCACAGACCGCATCGATCCGCCTGGCGCGTCAGTCGTACAGGGCGGGCAAGTTGAGCCACGCCGAATACGTCGAAGCCATGCACAGTGAGATCAAGCACGCTGTCGAGGTGCAGGAAAATCTCGGCCTGGACGTGTTGGTGCACGGTGAAGCCGAGCGTAACGACATGGTCGAGTACTTCGCCGAACAACTGGATGGCTACGCGTTCACCCGGTTCGGCTGGGTGCAGAGCTATGGTTCGCGCTGTGTGAAACCCGCAGTGATTGTCGGTGACCTGAGCCGCCCGAACGCCATGACCGTGGAGTGGATTCGCTATGCCCAAGGCCTCACCGACAAGGTGATGAAGGGCATGCTCACAGGCCCGGTGACCATGTTGATGTGGTCGTTCCCACGGGAAGACCTGAGCCGCGAAGTGCAGGCCCGGCAACTGGCCCTGGCGATTCGTGACGAAGTGGTGGACCTGGAAGCGGCCGGCATCAAGATCGTGCAGATCGACGAAGCGGCTTTTCGTGAGGGCTTGCCGTTGCGCCAGGCGCAGTGGCAGCACTACCTGGACTGGGCGACTGAAGTGTTTCGTTTGTGCGCGAGTGGCGTGGGCGATGAAACCCAGATCCACACCCACATGTGCTACAGCGAGTTCAACGATGTGATCGAGTCTATCGCCGCCATGGATGCCGACGTGATCACCATCGAGACCTCACGCTCGGACATGGAGCTGCTCGACGCGTTCGAAGCCTTCGCCTACCCGAATGAGATCGGCCCGGGGGTCTACGACATCCACTCGCCACGGGTGCCGGATGTCTCGGAAATGGCCAACTTGCTGCGCAAGGCCGCCAAGCGGATTCCGGCAGAGCGCTTATGGGTGAACCCCGATTGCGGCTTGAAGACGCGGGGCTGGCCGGAGACCGAGGCGGCGCTCATTCATATGGTCACCGCCGCTCGGCAACTGCGTGCTGAGTCAAACTGTAGGAGCGAGCTTGCTCGCGAAAAACGCCAACGATTACGCGTAGCTTCTGAATGAACGTGGCGCCTGTGAGTTTTTCGCGAGCAAGCTCGCTCCTACAAGGGGAGGGGGCAATATTCGCCCCCTGCATCAGGTCAGAGGTATTTGAGCCACGCCAGATCCCGCCGCCGTGCTTTCAGGCCGGCGAACCAAAGCACGGGCAAGTACAGGGCAATCGGCAACAGCAGCGCTGCCAACCACACCGCACCGATATCGTCGAAGCCAAAGTAAGTGCCATGGTTGAGGCCAAACAGCGCAACGCAGGCTACATAGAGGATTTTCAATACATAGAGGTGCAACAGATAAAAGAACATCGGCGCCGCGCCGAACACCGCCAGCACGCCGATCCAGCGCTTATGCCCGGCGCGTTCAAACGCCAGCAGCAACAGCAAGCCAATCCCCAGGGTCAACGCCAGGAACAACAGCGAAGGCGGGTACTTGGTGATATTGAAAAAGCTCATCAGCGTCAGCACGCTGCTGTCATACGCCTGCCAAGGCTGCTCGCCATAGCCGTTGAGCGCTCGCAACAACCCAAAGCCCACCAACGCGCCCACCCCTGCGACCAGTAAATAACGCTGACGCACAGCCGGCAGCGTGGCATTGGCAAACCATGGCCCGAGGCCGTAACCCAGGGCAATCACACCGATCCATGGCAGCACCGGGTAGGTGGTGCGCAGGCGCAGGTTTTCAGAGACTTCAATCCAGGTGCGTTCATGCAGGATGGCCCACGGCACATGCAACATCGAACCCGGTGCGAAGTGCAGCCCATCGAGCAGGTTGTGCCCGGCGATAATCACCAGCGCCAAGCCGATCAGCCAGGCACGCGGTAGCCAGACCAACGCGGCGAGGGCGATCATGCTGATGCCGATGGCCCAGATCACTTGCATGTAGATCACGCTGGGCGGCAGTTGGAAGGTCCACGCGAAGTTGACCAGGGTGAATTCCAGCACCACCAGGAACAGTCCGCGCTTGAACAAGAATGCCGACACGTCTCGACGACCCTGATATTTCTGACCGTACAGCCAAGCCGACAATCCGGTGAGCAGCACAAACACCGGCGCACACAAGTGGGCCAGGGTGCGGCTGAAAAACAACGCAGGCTCGGTGCTGTCTATGCTCATGGGGTCGCTGACCTGGCGGTGCAGCAGGAAGGTTTCACGCACGTGGTCCAGCAACATGAACAGGATCACCAGGCCGCGCAGGGCGTCGATGGATAGCAGGCGTTTGCGTAAAGTCATAGCGTCAGTCATAAGTTAAGGATCACACGCAGGCAAAATATTGACGTTATTCTATAACATTAAGCGAGGCGCTGATGACAAGCATGACCCCACACTCGGCCGAAGCTGTAATCGCGTTCTGGAAACAGGCGGGGCCCAAGCGTTGGTTTACCAAGGACGAGGGGTTCGATAGGGACTTTCGCGATAGATTCAACGCGGCTCATATGCAGGCTGCACGGCGTGAACTCGAAGGTTGGTTGACCACGGCGGATGGCGCGCTGGCGTTATTGATCCTGCTGGATCAGTACCCGCGCAACGCCTTTCGCGGCACGGCGCATATGTTCGCCACCGACCCGCTGGCGCGGTTTTATGCGCGAAAGATGGTGGACGCGGGATTGGATCAACAGGTTGAACCTCAGTTGCGCGCGTTCTGCTATTTGCCTTTTGAACATTCGGAAGACCCGCAGGACCAGCAACGCTCCCTGGCCCTGAACCAGCAGTTGGATGCCAGCACCTACCACTGGGCCAAGGAGCATGCCGACATCATCGAGCGGTTCGGGCGGTTTCCCCATCGTAATGGGGTGTTGGGCAGGGCGAGCACCGATGAAGAACTCGCCTTCCTCAAGGCCGGTGGCTTCGCCGGTTAGGCGTGTTCTGGCGCCAGGCTCTGCTGGGTGGCGACACGGCGAAACCGCCGCACGCCCTTGAGGTCTATCGCCCACCGCAACGCTTCAGTGGCTGAAGGACGCGGGCCTTGGGTGATCGCCTGTTCATCCTGGCCCAGTGCGTCGAGGTAACCCTGGGCACCGCCGCGTTCGCTCCAATAGTGAGTATGGCTGAGCCAGGACTTGGCCAGCCAGCCTTTGCCGTTGCCCACGGTCACCGGCAAGTCCAGCACGCCGCCGCCCATCACGGGCTTGACCGGGCCGCTGACGATGTCGCCGAACAGGCCGAAGGGGGCAGGGAAGTACAGGTTGGTCCAGCGCGTGACGGCAAAGGCTGCGGCGTGGTGCAGGTAGTGCGGGGTGAAGGGCTTTTGGCCGAGCATCAGCGGTTGGCGGGCGTTGTAGCCGTAGCCTTGGGTGTCTTCGGTAGGCGGGCAGGCCGGGGCTTCGCGGCGTCCCATGCGCTGTTTGAAGTCACTGACGCTGCGGCCCAGCAACAGGCTGGCGTGGGCCATCGGGCTGCCGACCGTGACTAGGTCGGTGATGCGCCAGGGGTTGCCCAAGCCGCGCTGTTCGGCAAAAGCTTCGGTCTGTTGCTGACGAAAATTCAACAGGCTGCTTAGGCTGCCGTCCAGCAAGGCGCCGGCTGCGGGCAGGGCCTCCTTGACCACCGGTTGCAGCGGTTCGCGGTTGGCATAACGGGCTGCCAGCTCACGGTTGCTGGGGGTCAGTTGGGTCAGTTTGTCGTGGTACTCATGCCAGAGGTAGCCGACGATGTCATAGGCAATCACGCTGCCCAAACTGTGGCCCACGACGATGATGCGCTCGTAGTCACCCTGATTGTGCAGAGCGCGCAGCAGGTCGACACCATCAGCACGGATCTGCTCGCGCACCATCACGTTTTGCGGGTTGGGGCTGAGGTAGCGTGCGGCGTCTCCCAGGTAGGCCAGCGCCGAATAGCGCAGCGCCAGTCCCATGGCCGCGAGCAGCAGGGGGATCAGCGCGAAGGGGTTGTCGCTGGGGGGCAATTGGCCCCAGGCCGTGGCCAATGTACCGCTGGCAACCAGCAGCAATAACACCAGCACCGTCCAGCGCGTGCTGCGCCAGATCGGCACGATGGCCTCGGGAATGTCGCGACGCGGGCGCTTGAAGATATCCCACAGCCAGCCCAGCAGATGGCCGAACTTGGTGCCCTGCATCTTGTGGGCCCAGTAGTATTCATAGAAATCCGTCGAGGTACGGCCCGAGGCCTTCAGTACGCGCAGGTCGAAGTTGCGCGACAGCCGATCCGGCTTGCTCCAGTACAGAGGTGTGCCATCGGGGGTGTCCGTGGGGATCATCGCTTCGACAAAGCCGCGCAAGGTGTCCATTGGGCGCTGTTCGCCGATGCCGTGGATAACCACAACTGCTTGTTTCATGTGCTGTTCCTTCCTTGAAAATCAGCGGGAGCCATAATATTGCCACTAGCCGCGCTATTCCTGCCAGGAATGCCCCCATAAAAACCCTGCATTGTCTTTATCGGCCCGGATCTCGTAGCGTGATGGCTCACACTAGGAGATTGCCCATGAGCCAAGGCCCGCTGCACCTCTACGTTGATTCGCTGTTCACCAGCCCCTATGCCATGTCGGTGTTTGTCGCCTTGCGCGAAAAAGGCCTGGCGTTCGAGACCCTCACCCTGGACCTCGATGCCGGGCAAAACCAGGCGGCAGATTACGCCCAACGCTCCCTGACCCAGCGAGTGCCGACCCTGCTGGACGGTGATTTTGCGCTGTCGGAGTCTTCGGCCATCACCGAGTACCTGGACCAGGCCTACCCTGAGACCCGCGTGTACCCGGCGGATGTGCAGCAGCGGGCGAGGGCGCGACAGGTCCAGGCGTGGCTGCGCAGCGACCTGCTGCCGATTCGCCAGGAGCGCTCGACGCTGGTGGTGTTCTGCGGGCAGAAGAGGCCGCCGTTGTCAGCAGAGGCTCAAGCCGCCGCGACCAAGTTGATCACCGCGGCGCAAGCCTTGCTGGCGGATAACCGCGAGTACCTGTGCGGCCAGTGGTCGATTGCCGATGTGGACCTGGCGGTGATGCTCAATCGTCTGATCCTCAACGGTGACGCCATGCCAGCGCAGCTGGTGGCCTACGCGCAACGCCAGTGGCAGCGGCCGTCAGTGCGCGAGTGGGTCGAGCTGCGACGGCCCGCGCTCTAGCTCTGCCTGCTGGGCAACGCGCCGGTCGAGGTCTTCCCAATCGGCCATGCCCAACACGCGCATGGTGTTCAAACCACGCAAGTAGCCGCGCAGTTGCTCGGCGCTGGCGCTGCCTTTTGCGGCGTCGGCGTGTGAGTCCAGCAGCACGGTTTCGTACTCGACCAGGTAGTCGGCGACTCGCTCGCGAAACTCTGGCAGGACTGCCTCGCGGATACGATCGAAGATTTTCTGGTAGGGCTTCATGGCGGGGTCCTTATAGATTTTATGGGCGGCCTGACACTATCGGTTCAAATGATAGTCACCATCAAGGATCACAAGTTCTGTTTTTTCGCCAAACGCGCAGAATCTGCACATCGAGACGCAGCCCAAGGAAAATGCGCGATGAGGACGATTATCCAGTTGGCTTTGATGGCCCTGATGCTGGGCACCGCGGTCATGACCACCCCGGCGATGGCCGATGACGTGCGTACAGGCCATTTGCTGCCACTGGTGGGTAGCGTAGACTCTCTGCAGCGTGCCCAGTCGGTGGGGGTGTTGTTCAGCGAAAACACCCGCGACAACCTCAGCTACCTTGAACGCTACCACGCCATGGCGCTGAACGGCGCCAAGGATGCCCTGGATGGGCGGATTCGCGAGGCGTTCGTCAACAGCTCCGACCCGGAACTGGCGATCGACTGGTTGATGCACTCGTTGCAGGGCACTTTTTTCTCGGTGACGGTTTATAGCAGCCTGGATGCCCTGGTGCAGGCGCGCCCGGATGTGGTGGTGGTGCTCGATACCCATAACCAATTGCTGACCCAGCGTAATGACCGGGTCGAAGCACGCTTTGTCGCACGCTTCTACGACGCGAACCTGCAGTTTATCGCCAAGGCCGAAGGCTCGGTGGACAAGCACGTGCCGTCAGTGTGGGTGCACGACAAGGCGGCGCCGGAGATTGCTGCACTGATCGAGCAACAACGCGATGTACAGCAAGATGCCCTGAAGCAGTTCGATGCGTCGCTCAAGGCCCTGGTTCGCGCAGGTTGACCCGCGAATGGTTGTGAACCCTATTTGGTTATTTTCAGGAATGTTTATGCGCTCTTTCTTCGCCCCGGCCCTGGCTTGTGCTTCGTTATTGCTTACCGGCTGTATCACGGCGCCCAATGCCCCATCACTGACCCTGCAAACCAACAAGACCCCCGACGGCTATGTGCAATGCGTGTTGCCCAAGCTGGAAAAGCACGGCATCACCTCGACCGTCACCCAGAACTCGCGCCACGCCAAGGTGCTGTTGACCAGCAAGATTGCCGCCGATGATGTGCTGGAGGCCTACAAGTCCCAGGACGGCACCAAGGTCTTCCTGTACGAGCGCAAGCCGCTGGCTTCGGCGATCAAGCCATCGCGGCTGGAGCAGGCCGCACAGGATTGCAGATAAACCCAGGCACAACGCAAATCCAAAGGTGGGCGGGGGCAACCTCTGACACCCTGTAGGAGCGAGCTTGCTCGCGAAAGACGTCAACGGTAACGCGCGCTCCCTGAATAAACGCGGCGCCTATGATTTTTTCGCGAGCAAGCTCGCTCCTACAGGGTATTGGCCCCATTTGGATCAGGGGCTGGCTTCGTTGCTGAAGCTGTCGACAGTCTTGACCAATCCCTGCGCCGCCAACGCCACCAACTCACCGCCTTTCTCCACAGTAGCCAACGCCGGGTCCGAGCCCATGCGGCCGTCAGGGAAGCGCGCCCGGAAGTCCAGGGCCTCGCGGATCGGGCCGGTGTTGGCAATTCGTGGTGAGTAGTCGGCAGACTTGATCGCGTCCGGATACGCCCACTGCGTCACGGCAATTTCCGACGGCGTGGCGTGGCTGCCATGCCCGACCGGGAATTGACGCTGGGCCAGGTCAGTGACGCCTTCCAGGTCCCACCAGTTCACGAGCTTCAGCGCGAACCCGGCCGGGCGGCGGGCGAAGCTGGCTTCGGCGTACAGCTCGGAGAACGCCGCTTCAATCGTGGCGATGTTGCCGCCGTGGCCGTTCAGGAACAGGATCTTTTCGAAACCATGCCCGGCCAACGAGCGCACCCAGTCGCCAATTGCGGCAATAAAGGTGGAAGGGCGCAGGGAGATGGTGCCGGGAAAGCCCAGGTGGTGTTGGGCCATACCGATATTGAAGGTCGGGCCGACCAGGATATCGGCGTGCTTCTGGGCGTGGTGGGCGATGATTTCCGGGCACATCCAGTCAGTGCCCAACAGGCCGGTGGGGCCATGTTGCTCGTTGGAACCGATGGGAATCACCACCGTGCGGCTGCGTTCCAGGAACTGCCCGATTTCGATCCAGGTGGAGGTGTGTAGAAGCATGCGACGCTCTCTTTTATCTATGGGGACAGGCTATCCGCCACGGATTGTACGACTACTCGCCACCTGTTGGGGTTTGCAATTGAGGTAGGTCGACGACTTCAGCCAGCGCTGGTCGGGGTACCACGAAAACATGAACTGCCCGTCCTTGAGCTTGTCCACCACTTGACGGGCAACTTGCGGGCGCACGGCCGGGCAACCCTGGCTGCGGCCGATGCGGCCTTCGCGCTTGCTCCACAAGGGGCTGACGTAGTCGGCGGCATGAATCACGATGGCGCGGTCGCGGGCCTGGTCATTGAAGCCGGGTTCCAGACCGTCCATGCGCAGCGAGTAGCCATGGGCGCCCAAGTAGCTTTCCTGAGTGCGGAACAACCCCAGGCTCGACTGGTGGCTGCCCTCGAGGTTGGAGAACTGGGTAGCGAAGTTTTCCCCGGACTTGGCGCCGTGGGCCACCAGGTCGCGCAATACCAGGGTCTTTTTGCGCAGGTCGAAGATCCACAGGCGACGGGCGGTCGAGGGCTGGGAGTAGTCAATAACCGCTAGGCGATCGGAACGTTCCTCGCCGTTATTGACCGCGCACTGTACGGCGCTCAGGGCGCTTTTCAGCACGGTGGGATTGAGTTCTGGAGCCGAGCGCGCCAGGCTGCTATACAGGGAAGGAGAGGTGCCATTGGCGGCGAGCGCAACATTGCTTAATAAAGCCAGGCACCCAGTGATCAAGCCCAGGCTGGTTAGCCTGAGCAGGCGTATAAAAGTCAGCATCTACAGTCGAGTCCCCGCTGTGGAGTGGAGCTAAGTCAATTGTTCAAAAAACACGCATGTTACTTGAGCATTTGCCTGCTCGTTGCACCATTGGTCGCTACAGCCGAAACGCTGCCGGTGGAGCCATTGCCCGTCACCACCCCTGCACCGGTCGCGCTGGCGCCACTGCAACAGGCGTTGGCGCAGTTGACCAGTGTCTGCCCGCACCTTGCGCCGCGTATCGATGCTGCCGCGTTGGTGCGCCTGCAAGCCTTTTACCAGCAGCAGGGCGATGCCCCGCTATGGTCGGCTGACGAACGCCGGCAAGCCTTGCACAGCCAGTTGCTGATGCTTGCCGACGATGGCCTGGACCCCACCCACTATAGCTTGCCCGCGGCGGATGCCACGGCCAACGTGCTGTGCAGCGATATCGCCAACAGCCAGCAGTACCTGCAAGCCCTGCAGGATTTGCATTACGGGCGCCTGCAGCAATCGCGCTTTGAGCCTCTATGGCATTCACAGCCGCCCAGTGGCGATCCTAATGCCGAGGTACTGGCGTTCGCCGCCACCGGCCTGCAAGACATGGCCCAAGCCTTCGATCAGGCGCGGCCCAGCGCTGATTTGTATCGCAGCCTGCGCAATGCCTACGCCGGCGTGCGCCAGCAACCGCTGCCCCATTGGGACCCGGTCGCCGAGGGCGCGTTGTTGCGCCCGGGCATGAACGACCCCCGCGTGCCGGAACTGGCGCGGCGCCTGCACAGCGGTGGCTACCTGGCCCAGTTGCCCAGTGGCAACGGCAAGCAATACCAGGGCGAACTGATCAAAGCCGTGAAAGCGTTTCAGCTCAGCCACTCGTTGCAGGCCGACGGCGTAGTCGGCGCCGGCACCGTGGCCGAACTCAATATCAGCCCGGCGGTGCGTCGTGAACAGCTGCGCATCAACCTGGAGCGCTTCCGCTGGCTGGCCCAGGACCTGGAGCCTGAAGGCGTCGTGGTCAATGTGGCCGCCGCGCAGCTGAGCGTGTATCAGAGCGGCATCCCGGTGTGGCAAACCCGCCTGCAAGTGGGCCGGGCCGAACGCCAGACGCCATTGCTCAAGTCGCGCATCACCCGGCTGACCCTCAACCCCACCTGGACTATCCCGCCGACCATCATGCGCGAGGACAAACTGCCCGCCATCCGCCTCAACCCTGAATACCTGCGCCAGCAAAACCTGCAAGTGCTCGACGCCGAAGGTCACCCATTGACCCCCGACCAAGTCGACTGGGCACGCCCCGGCAATATCCTGCTGCGCCAGCAGGCCGGCCCGCGTAACCCGCTGGGCAAGATTGTGATGCGCTTTCCCAATCCGTATTCGGTGTACCTGCATGACACCCCCAGCCAGCCCTTGTTCACCAAGGGCCCACGGGCGTTCAGTTCGGGATGCGTGCGGGTCGAGCAACCGTTGTTATTGCGCGATCTGCTCGTAACGCCCGCCGAACGCACCCGCACCGATGAGCTGCTGGCGACCGGTGAAACCCATGAATTCAGGCTGGCTACGCCGGTACCGGTGCTGTTGGGGTATTGGACGGTAGAAGTGGATCGCCAGGGCGAGTTGGTGTACGCGCCGGATATTTATGCGCGTGACCCGGTGTTGATCAAGGCCATGGGCAGCGTGTTATAGCGTCAGATGGCTTGATATGAATGTAGGAGCGAGCTTGCTCGCGAAAAACGCCAACGATAACGCGTGCTTCCTGAATGAACGCGGTGTCTGTGAGTTTTTCGCGAGCAAGCTCGCTCCTACGTTCTATTCCGGCATCAGTTGCTGGCGGCATTCCAGCACCAGGCGGGCGCCGCCCAACTCACTGGTGCCGACCTCCAGCTTGAAGCCATGCAAGTTGATGATCGCCGCCACGATCGACAGGCCCAGCCCAAAGCCGCCTTGCTGATCACTCTCATCGACCCGATAGAAACGTTGGAACACCGACGCGCGCTCGGCAGCCGGAATGCCTGGCCCGGAGTCGAGCACTTCGATGCGCGTACTCCCAAGGTCGTTGACTGCTCGCAGGATCACCTTGCCATTGGGCGGGGTGAACTTGATCGAGTTACTCAGCAGGTTGGCCAGGGCTTCAAACAACAGCGCACGGTCACCGGTAATCCACGGCAGTGAGTCAGGCGCCTGCAGCACCAACTCCAGTTCGCCTTCTTCGGCCAGGGGCAGGTAGAAATCATGCAGTTCGCGCAGCAACGGCAGCGGGTCCAGCACCAGGAAGCCTGAGCGACGCTGATGGTCTTCCAGTTCCGAGATGCGCAGCAGCCCGCGAAAACGCGCCATCAGCGTGTCGGTTTCGGCGATGGCGTCATCGAGTTTTACCGCGTGGGCCGAGTCTTCCTCGGCTTGTTGCTTGATGCGGTAAAGCTGGGCGCGCAAGCGAGTGAGCGGGGTGCGCAGGTCGTGGGCGATGTTGTCGCACACGCCCTTGACCTCGTTCATCAGTTTTTCGATGCGGTCGAGCATGGCATTGACGATGGCGGCGAGCATGTCCAGCTCGTCGCGCCGGTTGGACAGCGGCAACCGGTGCGTGAGGTCGCCGGCGACGATGGCCTCGGCGCTGGCCTGGATCCCGCGAATGCGCCGCAACGGGCGGCGGCGCAGCAGGTGCCAGCCGGCAGCGCCAGGAATGATGGTCAAGGACAGCGCCCACAGCAGGGCGTGCCAGATAATCCGCGTTACCCCGAACAACGAGCCGTTGGCGCGCACCAACACCAGCCAGCGGCCGTCTTCGGTGTGGGTGGCCACGGCGTCGCAGCTGTCCTTGGGCAGTTTGGGGTCATCGGATTGCACGCAATTGGTCAGGGCGTAGATCTTGCCATCCAGCGGCAGGTCGGGTGGTACGGCGCGGATCGGCCCGCTCAAGGGGCGAAATTGCTCATCGAACAGGCCATAGGCGTCAACACCCTTCATGTCGAAGGTCATGCTTGTGGTCAACGCTTCCACCAGTTCTTCGCCGTCGAAACGCTGGAAAAGATGCTGGCGCTGCAACAGGGAATGGCGCGACAAGTCGCTGAGGTAGCCTGAGACCTCGTAGTACAGCACCCCCATGAGGATGCAACTCCACGCCACGAACAACGAGCTGTACAGCGCCAGCAAGCGGCTGCTGGAAGAGCGCCAGCCTTTAGAGGGGTTCAGCAATGACATAGCCCGAGCCTCGTACCGTGCGGATCAGCGGCGTGAGGCCCGGTGGGTCGATTTTCTTGCGCAGACGGCCGATGTGCACGTCGATCAGGTTGGTGCCGGGGTCGAAGTGATAACCCCAGACTTCCTCGAAAATCATCATCCGCGACAGGATCTGCCCGGTGTTGCGCATCAGGAATTCAAGCAGTTTGTATTCAGTGGGCAGCAGGGTCAGCGGCTGGTCGGCCCGGCTGGCTTCGCGGCTGATCAGGTTCAGTTCCAGGTCGGCCACACGCAGGGCGGTTTCGAATTCCTGGACCGTGCTTTTACGCCGCAGCAGCACCTCGACACGGGCGGCCATTTCATCCGAGGCGAACGGCTTGGTCAGGTAGTCATCGCCGCCGGCACGCAGGCCGCGCACGCGCTCGTCGACATCGGAGAGGGCGCTGATCATCAGGATCGGCGTAGACACCCCAATGGTGCGCAACGTGGTGACGATGGCCAGGCCATCCAGCTCGGGCAGCATGCGGTCGAGGGTGATCAGGTCGTAATCCCCACTCACGGCACGGACCAGGCCCTCGCGGCCGTTGTCCACCCAATCTACGTCCAGTCCATGGCTACTCAGCTCGGCGACAATCTCGCGGGCCGTTACGGCGTCATCCTCGATGGTCAAAATGCGGGTCATAGGATTACCTGGTGAGCGTTCACACTAGAAGTGACGACATTTTGCCAAGAAGTTGCTGAATGTTTCCTAAATAAAACTTCATCTTCTTAAAGCCGACATCGCCCTGTGGGAGCTGGCTTGCCTGCGATGGCGGCTTACCTGCTGGCATATTCGTTGGCGGTCATGCCGCTATCGCAGGCAAGCCAGCTCCCACAGGGGAGTGCATTACGCCCGCCTAATATCGCCGTTTATTGCAACCTGCATGATCTGGCTAAGTTCAATTTAAATAAATCATTGAAATTAAAGGAATTTAATTTTGATCGCCGCTGGCACGCTGCCTGCACTGTCCGTTTTGAGACTTGTAACATCATTTTTCGTGCCTGGAGCAAAACAACAATGATCACATCCTCATCCACGCTGCAAGAGTCAAGCACGCTCTCCGGGGTTTCCTGGGGGGCGATTTTCGCCGGTGCCGCTGCGGCGGCTGCACTGTCATTGATCCTGGTATTGCTGGGCTTCGGCCTGGGCTTTTCGGCGGTGTCGCCTTGGGCTGACAGCGGTATCAGCGCCAAGGGCCTTGGCATTTCCACAATTGTCTGGCTGGCGTTCACCCAGATCGTTGCGTCGGGCCTGGGCGGTTATATCGCCGGTCGTTTGCGGGTGAAGTGGGCCAATATGCACGGGGACGAGGTGTACTTTCGCGACACCGCCCATGGCTTCCTGGCGTGGGCAGTGGCCACATTGATCACGGCGATGCTGGTGGTCGGCTCGGTCAGCAGTGTGGTCAGCGGCGGCGTGAAAGCTGGCGCCAGCGTGGCATCGGGCGCCGCCAGCGGCCTCACCCAAGCTGCCGGCAGCGCGGCAAAAGGTGCCGACAGTGGTGACTTCGGTTATTACGTCGACAGCCTGTTCCGCGATGATCGCCCAGCGGCGGTCAGCGATGATGCAGCCCACGCCGTGGTCGGTCGTATCCTGACGCGTACGTTGAGCAACGACGGCCAACTGGCAGCGGAAGATCGCGCCTACCTGGCCCAACTGATCAGCCAGCGCACCAACCTTAGCCAGGCCGATGCCGAAGCCCGTATCGACAAGGTCTATGGCGACGCGCGCAAGGCCGTTGAAGACGCCAAGCTCAAAGCCAAACAAGCCGCTGACACCGCTGCGAAAGTAGCGGCCTACACCTCGCTGTGGACCTTCGTGGCCCTGCTCATCGGTGCGTTCTTCGCCAGCTTCGCCGCCACCTTCGGCGGTCGCCGCCGGGATGCCGTGGTGTATGTCGAAACCGAAAACTACGTTCGTTAATTCAAGGAGAACATGATGCGCTCATTACTGCTGTGGTTCCTCGGCGTGCCGATTCCGGTGATCATCCTGATCGCGATTTTCATGCACTAATTGTAGGAGCGAGCTTGCTCGCGAAGAACTGCTGGGCGCCGCGTTCATTCAAAATGGCCGCGGCGTTCTTGCGTTTTTCGCGAGCAAGCTCGCTCCTACAGTTGGAGGTTCAGTCGTCGAACCCGACCTGTTCGTGAATCTCATCCACCTTGAGTTCCAACCGATACGCCACCGCAATAAACAGCGCCTGGCACAGGCACAGCGTGGCGCTCAGCGAGCGGAAAGCAAACGAGGAACCTTCATTGACCAACAACACCGCATTCGCCCGCTTGGCCAGGGGCGACAGGTTGCTGTCGGTGATGATCAGGGTCTTGGCCTGGTGATGCTGCGCGATGCGCAGGCAGTGCTGGGTCTCTTTGCCGTAGGGCGTGAAGCTGATGGCTATCACCAGGTCATTGGCGCGCACGCTGCGCATCTGCTCGCGATAACTGCCGCCTAGCCCCGAGATCAGGTGGATGCGCTTGTTGGTGTGCTGCAGGTTGTAGACCAGGTAGTCGGCCACCGCAAAGGAGCGGCGCACGCCGACCACGTAGATGTTGTCGGCATTGACCACCAGGTCCACGGCTTTCTCGAAGGCAGCGTCGTCCAACTCCAGCCCCAAGCGTTCGATGCCCGACAGGGTGGCGTTGACGCACTCGCGCGCCAGGTCGCCGCCGCTGGCCTTCTGCGACTTGTTGGCGATCATGCTGCGAATGCGCTGCTGGTAGTTTTGCACCGGCGTGGTCTTGTGCGTATACGCCTCGCGAAACAGCGCCTGCATCTCACTGAACCCGCTGAAACCGAAGCGCTGGGAAAACCGCACGATGGCCGAAGGGTGCACTTCGCATTCCCGGGCGATGTCGCTGATCCGGTCGACCATGATCCGGTCACTCTGCTGACTCATGTAGCTGGCGATACGCTTGAGCTGGCGCGGCAGGCTCTCGTATTCGTCGGTGATCAGCTGCAACAGGCGTTCGGCATTGATCGGAGGGCTGGCGATAGTTTCTTCCAGTGTGGTCTCGGGATCGGTGCGGGACATGGGCAATCCTTCTGGCGTGTTCGTCTGATGCGCTGATAGGTGGCGCAAGTCTACAGGGTAGGCGCAAAAAAATACCCCGGCATCACGGCCCGCGTGGTCTGCTGAAACGATGCATGGGCGCTGGCGTGCCACTATCCTGAGGTATTGGAAAAAATATTCCACTAAAAATAATTATGGAATAAATATTGATTGCTGCCAGCGGACGTTCTAGTCTGCTCCCACCAAGAGCGTTTGCCGTCGCCACGGCGGCACAACGCAGGCTGATAAAAATAACAGGAGCCAGCATGGGCCAGACTCGTTTTGCCAGTGGGCGTCAATTGGATCTGATTTGCCTCGGGCGCCTGGGCGTCGATCTTTATGCGCAGCAAGTCGGTGCGCGGCTTGAGGATGTGACCAGCTTCGCCAAGTATCTGGGCGGTTCTTCCGCCAATATCGCTTTCGGCACGGCCAGGCTTGGGCTCAAGTCGGCGATGCTGAGCAGGGTGGGTGATGACCATATGGGCCGTTTCCTGGTGGAATCTCTGGCCCGTGAAGGCTGTGATGTCAGCGGCATCAAGGTCGACCCGGAGCGCCTCACCGCCCTGGTGCTGCTGGGCCTCAAGGACCGCGAAACCTTCCCCCTGGTGTTCTACCGCGAAAACTGCGCCGACATGGCCCTGCGCGCCGAAGACATCAGCGAAGCCTTTATTGCCTCCAGCAAAGCGCTGTTGATCACCGGTACGCATTTCTCCACCGACGGCGTGTACAAGGCCAGCCTCCAGGCCCTGGATTACGCGGCCAGGCACAACGTCAAGCGCGTGCTGGACATCGACTACCGCCCTGTGTTGTGGGGCTTGGCAGGCAAGGCCGATGGTGAAACCCGTTTCGTCGCCGACCAGAATGTGAGCCAGCATGTGCAGAAGATCCTGCCGCGTTTCGACCTGATCGTCGGCACCGAGGAGGAGTTCCTGATTGCCGGCGGCAGTGAAGACCTGCTCACCGCCCTGCGCACCGTGCGTGAACTGACCCCGGCCACCCTGGTGGTCAAGCTCGGCCCCCAGGGCTGCACGGTAATTCACGGCGCAATTCCGGCGCGCCTGGAAGACGGGGCGATCTATCCTGGCGTGCGGGTTGAAGTGCTCAACGTGTTGGGCGCCGGTGATGCCTTTATGTCAGGTTTCCTCAGCGGCTGGATCAATGACGCCAGCGATGAGCGTTGCAGCCAGTTGGCCAATGCCTGTGGCGGCCTGGTGGTATCGCGCCACGCCTGTGCGCCAGCGATGCCGACCCCCGCCGAACTCGATTACCTGTTCAACAGCCCCGTGCCCATCACCCGGCCGGACCAGGACGTGACCCTGCAACGCCTGCACCGTGTCACGGTGCCGCGCAAAGCCTGGAAGCAACTGTTCGTGTTTGCCTTCGACCACCGCTGGCAATTGGTGGAGCTGGCGCAAAAAGGTGGCCAGGCCCCTGAGCGTATCAGCGACATCAAGCAGTTGTTTATCCAGGCCATCGAACGCGTGGAGCGCAAACTCAGAGAGCAGGGCGTCGAGGCGGATGTGGGCCTGCTCGCCGACCAACGCTTTGGCCAGGATGCACTCAACGCCGCCAGCGGTCGCGGCTGGTGGATCGCTCGCCCTGTGGAAGTGCAGAACTCGCGGCCCCTCGCGTTCGAGCACGGGCGTTCGATCGGCAGCAACCTGATTGCCTGGCCCCAGGAACAGATCATCAAGTGCCTGGTGCAATTTCACCCCGATGACGAGCCGATGCTGCGCCTGGAACAGGAAGCGCAACTCAAGGCGGTGTACGAGGCGTCGCTGGTCAGTGGCCACGAACTGCTGCTGGAAGTCATCCCACCCAAGGATCACCCGTCCACCTACCCGGACGTGCTCTACCGCAGCCTCAAGCGCCTGTACAACCTTGGCATTTACCCGGCCTGGTGGAAGATCGAAACCCAATCGGCCGCAGACTGGAAAAAGCTCGACGAACTGATCCAGGAGCGCGACCCCTACTGCCGTGGCGTGGTGTTGCTGGGCCTGAATGCTTCCCCCGAGTTTCTCGCCGATGGCTTCAAGCAAGCCAGCCAGAGCAGCACCTGCCGTGGGTTTGCCGTGGGCCGCACGATCTTCCACGAGCCGAGCCGGGCGTGGATGGCGGGGGAGATTGATGATGAAACGCTGATCCAGCAGGTGCAGGCGACCTTCGAACAGCTCATCAATGCCTGGCTCAGTGCCCGACAGTAAATACGATCAAATGTGGGAGCTGGTTTGCCTGCGATAGCAATCTATCAGTTGCAAATGTACTGCCTGACACACTGCTATCGCAGGCAAGCCAGCTCCCACACAAAGCAGATCCCAGTGAATTCTGAAGATAAAAACAAAAGGTGCAGCCATGCCCGCAATCCGAATTGGCATCAACCCGATCTCCTGGAGCAACGACGACCTCCCGGCCCTCGGCGGTGAGACCCCGCTGAGCACGGCCCTGAGCGAAGGCAAGGACATCGGCTACGAAGGTTTTGAACTCAACGGCAAATTCCCCAAGGATGCCAATGGCGTCGCTGACGTGCTGCGTCCTTATGACCTGGCGCTGGTGTCCGGTTGGTACTCCAGCCGTCTGGCCCGTCGTTCGGTGGCTGAAGAAATCGAGGCGATTGCCGCCCATGTCGAACTGCTCAAACACAACGGCGCCTCGGTACTGGTATACGGCGAAGTGGCCGACTCGATCCAGGACTCGCGTATCCGCCTGATCGAGCGCCCGCGTTTTCACAGTGAACAGGCCTGGCAGGCTTACGCCGACAAGCTTACCGAACTGGCGCGCTTCACCTTGTCCCAGGGCGTGCGCCTGGCCTATCACCACCATATGGGCGCGTACGTCGAATCCCCCGAGGACATCGACCAGTTGATGAAACGCACGGGCCCGGAAGTCGGCTTGCTGTTCGATTCGGGCCATTGCTACATGGGCGGCGGCGAACCCATCGAGGTGCTGCGCAAGCATATCGAGCGCGTCTGCCATGTGCATTTCAAGGATGTACGCAAACCCGTGGTGCAACTGGCGCGTAACCAGATGTGGAGCTTCCCGGACTGCATCGTCAACGGCACTTTTACCGTGCCCGGCGATGGTGATATCGACTTCGCACCGTTGCTGGATGTGTTGCTCGCGGCGAACTACAAGGGCTGGCTGGTGGTGGAAGCCGAGCAGGACCCGGCCGTAGCGCCCAGCTATATCTACGCGAAGAAGGGTTACGACACCCTGCGTGCGCTTCTCAACCAGAGGACTTGAGTGATGAGCTTGTTGGTCAAAAGCAGCAAACGCGGGCAAACCATGGTGGCGTTGGAAGCCGGGCGCCTGGAATACGTGGGCTTTGCCGCGTACCGCCTGAGCCTGGGCGAAACCCTGCCGGTCAGTGCGGGCGATCAGGAACTGTGCCTGGTGCTGCTCAGCGGTCGGGTGACGATCGAAGGCTCGGGTTTCAGTTGGCAGAACCTCGGTGATCGCCAGTCGGTGTTCGAAGACAAGTCACCGTTCGCCGCCTATTTGCCCCCGGGCACTGACGCCCGAGTCACGGCCCTGAGCGATGTGCAAATTGCCGTCTGCGCAGCGCCGGGTGCTACGGGTTTTGCCCCGCGCTTGATCCGCCCCGAGCAGTGCAAGCGCAGTGTGCGCGGCAAAGGCGCCAACACTCGCTACGTCTGCGACATCCTGCCCGACAGCGATCCGGCCCATTCGCTGCTGGTGGTGGAAGTGCGCACGCCGTCGGGGCATTCCTCCAGCTACCCGCCGCACAAGCACGACACCGACGACCTGCCGCACCAGAGCTTTCTGGAAGAGACCTACTACCACCAGGTCAACCCGCCTCAGGGCTTCGTGTTCCAGCGCGTGTACACCGATGATCGCAGCATCGACCAGGCGATGGCCGTGGAAAACAGTGACCTGGTGGTGGTGCCCAAGGGCTATCACCCGGTCAGCGTGCCGTATGGCTACGAGTCTTATTACCTGAACGTGATGGCCGGCCCCAAACGTGCCTGGCATTTCCATAACGACCCGCAGCACAGCTGGCTGCTGGACCTGTAAACGGTGTTGGACGGAGAACAAAAACAATGAAGTCGCCGCTACGTTTTGCCCTCAACCGCATGGTCGCCCCCAACCTGTCCCTGCCGGATTTCATCCAGTTGGCGGCGGCTCTCAACTGCGAGGCCATTGAGATCCGCAACGACCTCAAGAACCGTGAAATCGAATACGGCACACCCGCCAGCCGCGTGCGTGAATTGTGCGCAGCGCAGGGCATCAAGGTGTTGTCGATCAACGCGCTGTACCCCTTTGATGTGTGGAATGACGAACGCCGTGCCCAGGCAATCGAACTGGCCACCTACGCCCGTGAGTGCGGGGCCGAAGGCTTGGTGATGTGCCCGTTCAATCAGCCTGGCGATACGCGCAACGACGCGCAGCGCGCGGCTGGTTTGCGCACGGCCTTGAGCGAACTGGCGTTGATCCTGCGCGAGTACGGGATTCTGGGTTTTATCGAGCCCCTGGGCTTCACCGTATCCGCCCTGCGCCGCAAGCGCGTGGCAGTGGATGCAATCAAGGCCATCGGCGGCCTGGATGTATTCCGGGTGGTGCACGACACCTTTCACCATCACCTGGCCGGCGAGCATGAGTTCTTCCCGGAACTGACCGGGCTGGTGCACATCTCCGGGGTGGAAGACCGCGAGGCGCCGCTGGAGTCGATCCGCGACGGCCACCGCGTGCTGGTGGGCGAGGACGATATCCTCGGGAATGCGGCGCAGATCGACACCTTGCTGAGCACCGGCTACAGCGGCTATCTGTCGTTCGAACCGTTTGCCGAAAGCGTGCACGGGTTGGCGGATATCCGGCAGGCGTTGGGCAGCAGCATGGCGTATTTGCAAAAGCCCTTGCCATAACGCGATCAAAAATGTGGGAGCTGGCTTGCCTGCGATAGCGGTGTGTCAGGCAATACCTGTGCAACTGATAGACCGCTATCGCAGGCAAGCCAGCTTCCACAGTGGATCGGTGTTGAACATTCCAATTGCATTCATACAAGGTGCAAGTGATGACCACAACAAGATTGACCATGGCCCAGGCCCTGGTGAAATTCCTGGACAACCAATACATCGAAGTCGACGGCGTACAGAGCAAGTTTGTCGCCGGGGTGTTCACTATTTTCGGGCATGGCAATGTGTTGGGCCTCGGTCAGGCCCTGGAGCAGGACAGCGGCGACCTGGTGGTGCATCAGGGCCGCAATGAGCAAGGCATGGCCCACGCCGCCATCGGGTTCGCCAAGCAGCACCTGCGCCGCAAGATCTATGCGTGCACGGCCTCGGTCGGGCCGGGTGCGGCCAATATGCTCACCGCCGCAGCGACTGCCACCGCCAACCGCATCCCGTTGCTGCTCTTGCCCGGCGATGTCTATGCCAGCCGTCAGCCCGACCCGGTGTTGCAGCAGATCGAGCAGTTCCACGACCTGAGCATCAGCACCAACGATGCCTTCCGCTCCGTGAGCAAATACTGGGACCGCATCAACCGCCCCGAGCAACTGATGACCGCGGCGATCCATGCCATGCGCGTGCTGACCGACCCGGCTGAAACCGGCGCGGTGACACTGGCCTTGCCCCAGGATGTACAAGCCGAAGCCTGGGACTACCCCGACTATTTCCTGCAAAAACGCGTGCACCGCATCGACCGACGCCCGGCCACCAGCGCCATGATCGGCGACGCGCTGGCTGCGTTTCGCGGCAAGCGCAAGCCGCTGATCATTTGCGGCGGCGGGGTCAAATACTCCGGCGCCAACCAGGCACTGCAAGCCTTTGCCGAGCGTTTCGATATTCCTTTCGCGGAAACCCAGGCGGGCAAGAGCGCCGTGGTGTCCAGCCATCCGCTGAACGTCGGCGGCATCGGCGAAACCGGCTGCCTGGCGGCTAACCTGCTGGCGCCGGAGGCGGACTTGATCATCGGTGTCGGCACCCGTTATACCGACTTCACCACCTCGTCAAAATCGCTGTTCAAGCACCCCGAGGTGAAGTTTCTCAACCTCAATATCAGCCCCTGCGATGCGTTGAAGCTGGACGGCGTGCAAGTGCTGGCCGATGCAAAAGTCGCCCTTGAAGCACTGGCCGATGCCCTGGGCGATTACCGTTCGGGCTGGGGCGAGCAGATCGCCGACGCCAAGGCGCAATTCGACGCTGAAGTGGACCGCGTGCATCAGGTGCACTATCAGGGCGATGAGTTTGTCCCCGAAGTCGACGACCACCTGGACCGTGCCGTGCTGCGGGAATTCATCGAGCTGACCGGTTCGTGCCTGACCCAGAGCGCTGTGCTCGGCGTGCTCAATGCACGCCTGGCCGATGACGCAATCATCGTGGCCGCCGCTGGCAGCCTGCCCGGCGATTTGCAGCGTGCCTGGCGCAGCAAGGGCGTCAACACCTACCACGTCGAGTATGGCTATTCATGCATGGGCTACGAGATCAATGCCGCCCTGGGTGTGAAGCTGGCCGAGCCGAGCAAGGAGGTATACGCCCTGGTCGGCGATGGCTCCTACATGATGCTGCACTCGGAGCTGGCCACCTCGATCCAGGAGCGCCGCAAGATCAACGTGGTGCTGTTGGACAACATGGCGTTCGGTTGCATCAACAACCTGCAGATTGGCAATGGCATGGACAGCTTCGGCACCGAGTTCCGCTACCGCAACCCCGAGAGCGGCAAGCTCGACGGTGGCCTGGTGCCAGTGGACTTCGCCATGAGCGCAGCGGCCTACGGTTGCAAGACCTACAAGGTCAGCACGCTGGAACAGCTGGAAGCGGCGTTGGCGGATGCCCGCACGCAAAGCGTCTCCACGCTGATCGATATCAAGGTGCTGCCCAAGACCATGATCCACGGCTACCTGTCGTGGTGGCGGGTGGGTGTGGCGCAAGTGTCCACCAGTGAACGTACGAATGCAGCGGCAAAAAAACTCAATGAACACCTGGCCCAGGCCCGGCAGTACTAACAACAAGAGGAGTGTTTGCATGTCTTTGAAACTTGGAGTGATTGGTACGGGCGCCATTGGCCGGGACCATATTCGTCGTTGCAGCCAGGCCTTGCTCAACAGCCAGGTGGTGGCCGTCACCGATATCAACCTTGAGCAGGCGGCCCAGGTGGTGGCGGACTTGAAGCTGGACGCCGAGGTGTACTCGGACGGCCATGCGTTGATCAACGCGCCAGAGGTCGAAGCGGTACTGGTGACGTCCTGGGGGCCGAGCCACGAAGAGTTTGTGCTGGCCGCGATTGCTGCCGGCAAACCGGTGTTCTGTGAAAAACCGCTGGCGGTGACGGCCGAGGGCTGCCGCAACATTGTCGAGGCCGAAGTGGCACACGGTAAGCGCCTGGTCCAGGTGGGTTTCATGCGCCCGTACGACCAAGGCTATCGTGCCCTCAAGTCGGTGATCGACAGCGGCCAGATTGGCGAGCCGTTAATGCTGCACTGCGCGCACCGTAACCCCACGGTGGGCGAGAACTACAACACCGGCATGGCGATCACCGACACCCTGATCCATGAGTTGGACGTGCTGCGTTGGCTGCTCAACGACGACTACGTGTCCGTGCAGGTGGTGTTCCCGCGCAAGACCAGCAAGGCGCTGGCGCACCTGCGCGACCCGCAGATCGTGCTGCTGGAAACTGCCAAAGGCACGCGTATCGACGTGGAAGTGTTTGTGAACTGCCAATACGGCTACGACATCCAGTGCGAAGTGGTAGGGGAGAGCGGCATCGCCAGGTTGCCGGAACCATCTCAGGTGCAACTGCGCAGCGACGCGAAGCTGTCCAACGCAATCCTGATGGATTGGAAGGATAGGTTTATCGGTGCCTATGACGTGGAGTTGCAGGCGTTTATCGACAGTGTGCTGGCCGGGCAGGTCGGCGGGCCGTCGGCCTGGGATGGGTTTGCGGCGGCGGTGGCGGCGGATGCGTGTATTGAAGCCCAGGGCAGTGGGCAGATTGTGAAAGTCAGTCTGCCGGATCGCCCGTGCTTCTACGGCTAACTCACTGCAGAAAAGTGGTTGACACTGTGGGAGCTGGCTTGCCTGCGATAGCGGTCTATCAGTGACAGATTGATTGCCTGACTCACTGCTATCGCAGGCAAGCCAGCTCCCACAGTTGATCGGGTTTCCAAATCAATTCTGGAGTTGAACATGCGAATCGGACTAGTGGGCTACGGCCACGGCGGACGCTTTTTTCATGCGCCGTTGATCGCCACCCTGCCTGGCGCCACCTTTGTCGGCGTGGTAACGCGTTCACCCGAACGTCGCAAGCAACTGAGTACTGACCTTCCGGGTGTCAAAGCCTTCGACTCCATCGGCCAGATCGTCGAAGCCGGCGTCGATGCCCTGGTGATTTCCACCACCCTCAAAGGTCGCCCGGCCCTGGTGCTGGAAGCCATCGAGCACGGGGTAGCGGTGGTCAGCGATAAACCCTTTGCCGCCAACGCCGAACAAGCCCAGGCCCTGATTACCGCTGCCGAGCGCCAGGGCTCGCTGCTCAGCGTCTACCAGAATCGGCGCTGGGATTCGGATTACCTGACCCTGCGCAAACTGATCGACGCTGGCGCCCTGGGCACCATCACCCGCTTTGAATCCCGCGTGGAACGTTACAGTCCGCAGGCCGTGGGCAATGCCAGCGGTGGAGGATGGCTGCGTGACCTGGGCAGCCATCTGGTGGACCAGGCGTTGCAACTGTTCGGCCCGGTGGAGCGGGTGTTCGCTCAATTGCACTACACACCAGAACATCCCACGGTGGACCACGGCTTCTTTGTCTCCCTCACCCATGCCAATGGCGTGATTTCGCACCTGTGGGGCAACGCGTTGCAGAACAGCCAGGCACCACGATTTCGCGTCAGTGGCAGCCTGGGCTGCTACACCGTCGACGGATTGGATGGCCAGGAAGAAGCGCTGCTGGCCGGCAAGTCACCGAAAACCGAAGGTGAACACTGGGGCGCCGAGGAGCATCGACGCTGGGGCTGGTTTGAGCAAGGGCCGGAGCGTGAGCGGGTGCCGTCGGAGAAGGGCTGCTGGCCTCAATTCTATCGGCAGTTGCAAGCGGCTGTGGTGGGGCAGGGGCCGCTGCCGGTCGATGCCTATGACGCCCTGGAAACCACCCGTATATTGGACGCCGCGCGCCTGAGTGCCGAGCGCCAGCAGGTGGTTTCGACGAAAATAGAATAAAATTCTAAAACATGTTGATATGGAAATTATTTTCTAATACAGTCTTTTCCAGGTTGCATAAAGTACGTCCCGGAACCTACGGGCGACTCAACAAAAACAAGATCAAAAACAACCAGGTACCGTCAGATGAAAATCTTCAACGCTGTACTGCGAGTTTTACGCCCCCTCCAAGCGCCACGCGGACTGCCCCGCGCTCGGCCGTTCTACTTCTCCTTCCTGAATGTGCTGTGCGTCGAAAACCAGGGCGCGCTGGTGTGCTGCATTCCAGGTGCGCCGGTGGTGCGACTGACAGCCGAGTCCTGATCAACGCAACGTCGAAAAAAACCAACAAGAAAGTGGAGACAGACCGTTCATGAAGACCCCGATCCGTTTTACCGCCCTGGCCTTGTCCATGCTGCTGGCCAGCGGTGTGGCCGGCGCCGCCGATCTCAAGGTGGGCGTGACGATGTCCGCGTTCGATGACACCTTCCTCACCTACCTGCGCGAGGACATGGACAAGCAAGCCAAGTCCTATCCAAAAGGTGATGGCGTGCAACTGCAATTCGAAGATGCCCGCGCCGATGTGGTCAAGCAATTGAGCCAGGTCGAGAACTTCATCAGCCAGAAGGTCGACGCGATTATCGTCAACCCGGTCGATACCGCGTCGACCAAGAACATCATCAGTGCCGCCACCAAGGCGGGTATACCGCTGGTGTTCGTCAACCGCCGCCCCGACCAGAAAGACTTGCCCAAGGACGTGGTGGCCGTGACCTCCGATGACGTCGAGGCCGGCCGCCTGCAAATGCAATACATCGCCGAAAAACTCGGCGGCAAGGGCAAGGTCGTGATCCTTTTGGGTGACCTGGCGAACAACTCCACCACCAATCGCACCAAGGGCGTGAAGGAAGTGCTGGCCAAGTACCCGGACATCAAGATCGAGCAGGAACAGACCGGCATTTGGTTGCGTGACAGGGGCATGACCCTGGTCAACGACTGGCTGACCCAGGGCCGGGAGTTCAATGCGGTGCTGGCCAACAACGATGAGATGGCGATCGGGGCGTCCATGGCCCTGAGATCGGCTGGCAAGGAAAAAGGCAGCGTATTGATTGCCGGTGTCGACGGCACGCCCGATGGCTTGAACGCGATCACCAAGGGCGACATGACCGTGTCGGCCTTCCAGGACGCCAAGGGCCAGGCGGTAGGTTCGGTAGAGGCAGCGCGCAAGATGGCCAAGAAGGAGCCGGTCGAGCAGAACGTGGTGATCCCGTTCCAGTTGATCACCCCGGACAACGTCAAAGACTTCAAGTAGCCCTGACACCACAACAATAAGCCGGCAGGGCGGTCACGGCCGCCTTGCAGATGGAGTACCTCCCTATGCTTGCTCAAGCCGCCACGTCGCAGCCCGCCGCCCACCCGGCGCTGGCGCTGGACGAACCCTACCTGCTGGAAATCCTCAACATCAGCAAAGGCTTTCCCGGTGTCGTGGCCCTGGACGATGTGCAACTGCGGGTGCGCCCCGGCACGGTGCTGGCGTTGATGGTCGAGAACGGCGCGGGTAAGTCGACGCTGATGAAGATCATTGCCGGCATCTACCAGCCCGACGCCGGCGAGATTCGCCTGCGTGGCAAGCCGATCACCTTTGAGACGCCGCTGGCCGCGCAAAAGGCCGGGATCGCGATGATCCACCAGGAACTCAACCTGATGCCCCATATGAGCATCGCCGAGAACATCTGGATCGGCCGCGAGCAGCTCAACAGCCTGCACATGGTCAACCACCGCGAAATGCACCGCTGCACTGCCGAGTTGCTGGCGCGCCTGCGCATCAACCTCGACCCCGAAGAACAGGTCGGCAACCTGAGCATTGCCGAACGGCAGATGGTCGAGATTGCCAAGGCAGTGTCCTACGACTCCGACATCCTGATCATGGATGAACCCACCTCGGCCATTACCGACAAGGAAGTGGCCCACCTGTTTTCGATCATTGCCGACCTCAAGTCCCAGGGCAAAGGCATCGTCTATATCACCCACAAGATGAACGAAGTGTTCGCCATCGCCGATGAAGTGGCGGTGTTCCGCGACGGTCAATACATCGGCTTGCAACGGGCCGACAGCATGAACAGCGACAGCCTCATCTCGATGATGGTCGGGCGTGAATTGAGCCAGCTGTTCCCGGTGCGCGAAACGCCTATTGGTGAGCTGTTACTGTCGGTGCGCGACCTGAGCCTGGACGGCGTGTTCAAGGACGTATCGTTCGACCTGCACGCCGGGGAGATCCTCGGTATCGCCGGGCTGATGGGCTCCGGGCGCACCAATGTGGCGGAAACCATTTTTGGCATCACCCCAAGTTCCAGCGGGCAAATCACCCTGGACGGCAAGGCGGTGCGCATTACCGACCCGCATATGGCCATTGAGAAAGGCTTTGCGCTGTTGACCGAGGACCGCAAGCTCAGCGGCCTGTTCCCGTGCCTGTCAGTGCTGGAGAACATGGAGATGGCGGTGCTGCCGCACTATTCGGGCAACGGTTTTATCCAGCAGAAAGCCTTGCGTGCCCTGTGTGAAGACATGTGCAAGAAACTGCGGGTGAAAACCCCGTCCCTGGAGCAATGCATCGACACCTTGTCCGGTGGCAACCAGCAAAAGGCCTTGCTGGCGCGCTGGCTGATGACCAACCCACGCTTGCTGATCCTCGATGAGCCGACGCGTGGTATCGATGTGGGCGCCAAGGCTGAGATCTATCGCTTGATCGCCTTCCTCGCCAGCGAGGGCATGGCGGTGATCATGATTTCTTCCGAACTGCCCGAAGTGCTCGGCATGAGCGACCGGGTGATGGTAATGCACGAAGGTGAACTGATGGGCACCCTGGATCGCGCCGAGGCGACCCAGGAAAAAGTCATGCAGTTGGCTTCCGGGATGACCGCAGTCCACTGATCTACAGAATAAGAAGGTGATGGGTTATGAACGCAATAACAGACAACAAGCCGGCAACCGCACCGGTCAAGAACCGTCGACGCATGCCCACCGAGCTGAGTATCTTCCTGGTGCTGATCGGTATCGGCCTGGTGTTTGAACTGTTTGGCTGGATCGTGCGCGACCAGAGCTTTCTGATGAACTCCCAGCGCCTGGTGCTGATGATTCTGCAGGTGTCGATCATCGGCCTGCTGGCCATCGGTGTGACCCAGGTGATCATCACCACGGGCATCGACTTGTCGTCCGGCTCGGTGCTGGCCTTGTCAGCGATGATCGCCGCCAGCCTGGCGCAGACCTCCGACTTTTCCCGGGCGGTGTTTCCGTCCCTCACCGACTTGCCGGTGTGGATCCCGGTGGCGATGGGTTTGGGCGTGGGGCTTTTAGCGGGCGCGATCAACGGGAGCATTATTGCGGTCACCGGCATTCCGCCGTTTATCGCAACCCTGGGCATGATGGTCTCGGCCCGTGGCCTGGCGCGCTATTACACCGAAGGTCAGCCGGTGAGCATGCTCTCGGACTCCTACACGGCGATCGGCCATGGCGCGATGCCGGTGATTATCTTCCTGGTGGTGGCGGTGATCTTCCACATTGCCCTGCGTTACACCAAGTATGGCAAGTACACCTATGCCATCGGCGGCAACATGCAAGCGGCGCGCACTTCGGGGATCAACGTCAAGCGTCACCTGATCATCGTCTATAGCATCGCCGGTCTCCTGGCGGGCCTGGCCGGCGTGGTGGCCTCGGCACGTGCAGCGACGGGGCAGGCCGGCATGGGCATGTCTTACGAGCTGGACGCGATTGCCGCCGCAGTGATCGGCGGTACCAGCCTGGCCGGTGGAGTAGGGCGCATCACCGGCACGGTGATCGGCGCGCTGATCCTCGGCGTCATGGCCAGCGGGTTTACCTTTGTCGGGGTGGATGCGTATATCCAGGACATCATCAAGGGCCTGATCATCGTGGTGGCGGTGGTGATCGATCAATACCGCAACAAGCGCAAGCTCAAGCGCTGAGTACCTGACCCTGTAGGAGCGAGCTTGCTCGCGAAAGCTGCAAAGATAACGCGGGCTATCTGATTGAACGCGGTGTCCTTGAGTGCTTCGCGAGCAAGCTCGCTCCTACAACCGTTTGTCTTCTATATAGCTCCACAACACTGAATTTCTTGCTATAAACGCACTCCGATGACCGTTCGCCAAGCCCGTCCTGGTGCTTTTGGGGGTTGATCGGGAAAAAATGCCTGTCTTTTCAGTTGCTGCGCCCTCAAGTCGGCCTTAGACTGCCGCCCCTCGTAAATTGAGTGCCGGGTGGCGCTTGGAATGGATGGCGCCCTTCCGAGACCTGCACAGGTCGGCCGGAACGCTCCCTAATTCGCCTTAATGCACGTATTTTTTATAGAGAAATCAATGACAAAGGAAAAGTTGCTGGCCATGCCGGCGGATGACTACATGAATGCCGAACAGCACGCTTTTTTCGAGAAGTTGCTGCAAGACATGAAGGTGGAGCACCACGAGCGCATTGAGCAGAACCGTATCGCCATTGAGAGCCTGGACACCCCGGCCGACCCGGCTGACGCGGCTTCTGTCGAAGAAGAGCGCACCTGGCTGGTAAACGCCATTGACCGCGACCAGCGCATGCTGCCGCAACTTGAGCGTGCTCTGGAACGCATCAAGGAAGATTCCTTTGGCTGGTGTGACGACAGCGGCGAGCCTATCGGCCTCAAGCGCCTGCTGATCAGTCCTACCACCAAGTACTGCATCGAAGCGCAAGAGCGCCACGAGCAGATCGACAAGCACCAGCGTCAAGCCTGATGCGGTGAAGGGGGCGGCTCTCTAGCTGGCCGCCCTGGATCGGCATTGTTGCTGTTTATGCAATGAAGCTATTCCGTGGATAGCTTTTTCCAACTGGAATAAAGCCGTAGCATGGCCAACATTGTTAGCCAGCTAACTAATGCTGCGGAGAAGCTCCATGCAAAACAAAGTCGATGTGGCCGTAATGATCGGCAGTGGCGTACCCCAAACCCTGCGAGCCCTGGGCCAGCGAGCTTGCTGGGTGGTGTTGCTCAACGGTGAGCAGCGCGGCACTGCATTCGCCAGCCGGGACGAGGCGCAGGAATGCCAGGCTGCCTGGCAAGCGCTATTGCGCAGGGAAGCGTCAGACAGCCTGCATTGATCAAGCGCGGGGAGGCTCATGCAGCAGCGCATTGAGGTCATCCACTGCGGGAGCCCATTCTGCGTCGACCTGCAATTGTTCCCTGAGGAAGTTCGCCTGCTGTTCGCTCCAGAATGGCGCGTCGATGAGTTTTACATCATCGGGCAGTCGATGTTCGGCGGTAAAACGTTCGATGGCTTCCTGGCTGGAATCCAGCCCCAGTTGTTCGAACAGGGTTTCAAGGGTTGGGGTGGTGGTGTCCATAGCGTTCTCCATGCGGGCTTATCGTCATGCATGTGAGGGGCAGGGCACGCCAGAGTTCTATCGGATTGTCAGGTATTGAGCGCGCCGCAATCCACGGCGGTTTTCAGTGCCTTGGCCGCCTCTTTGCCAGCCACGGCCGCTGCGTCGGCGGTTTTGAACCAGCGGTCTTTCTCCACCTGGTGCGCGGTGACCTTGTTCAGCGGTGGTTTTGCTCGCATGATGATGACCGCTTGAAACTCACCGTCTACTTCCCTCGCATCGCCGTGGATAATAAATTCGCCAATATCAAATTCCGTCACGTATGGCTTTCCCTTCAAGGTAACTGCGTTGATGAAACCTGACCCGCGGGGGGCAAACTTCCATGGACAGGCCAGTATGGCAGTTGTTGAGGGGCAGTGGCGCGGTAAAGTCATCCAGGCGACGAAACGATTCCGCCGCCTGAGGCGTATAGCTTGGCTTCAAGGGACTTGGCCAGTTCGCAGGCTTTGATGTGATCGCTGCGAAACCCCTTGATCTTGCCGCTGGGCACTTCAAGAATATGAAAAAAGTTCTTTCCTGCGGGTACAACTTGGTAAAGCACCGAATTGGAGTACCCATTCAGGTTCAGCAGGCAGTAGTATTGCTGTTCGTCGGGACATGGTGAACGAGTGTGGAAAGACGTAGCGTCGTGTTGACGTCGTTGCATGCTCAGCTCCTGTCGATCGATCCTGATAGCTTGTCTGCGTTGTTTCGGGTGGTTTTCACCCTGGTTGCTGTTCTAGTATTGTCGTCGGTAGTTCGTGACTGGTTCCATGCCCAGATGTTTTTTTGTGTTGGGGTGTCGGAAAACTGCATTTTTAATTGGGTTATTCTCTGAAGTCGGCAGACCCGTATTCTCGGGTCGTTGAACCTGTGATTTGCTGTATCGCGGTTGACTTCCCATGAGGTCCGCCGTTGAGGTTTGTACTAGCCTTACGAGTTCTCTTCAGTTTTTTAATGACTCTGTATCGTGTCGTAACGGCCATTTTTTGTGCTGTTCGCTTTGGCGGCCAGTGCTTTTTTGATGTGGGGGCGTTTCCTTGGCAGTCAGTAATCTGGATATGCACGCGTTATTCGTGCTGGGTGATTTGCGCGCAAAGTTGGTCAAGCAGTTTCAATCTCGGTTTGTCTACGTCACTGAACAGACGCCGGAAGGTATTTATATCGCCGAAATCGATACCGAAACGGCGCTGGTCGTGGACGACAAGCCACGTCTGGAACTCAAAGTAGGTGACCATTTTCGCGCAGCGGTATTACCCAGCCGCGAAGGTGGCAAGTTCGAATTGAGGTTTCGCGATATCAAGTTGACCGTGTACGGCCTCGGCGACTATGCCTTTGTGTCGTCGAACGAAGGCCAGGGTATTGTGTTCAAGGAAGGCCACAGCGTGATGCTGGTATTCGCCGCCCATGAGCAATTGCAGGAAGGGTTGACCAAGACCCTGAAGGCCGTGACTGGCAAAGCCGCCAAATGGCGCAAGGGTGAACTGGTGACCTTCAAGGCCAGCGAGTAGGCGATAAATACGCTGTGCATCTTTGTCTTTTGGAACCTCTACTACAGTTGAGTTGACTTAACTAATCAGAGGCTTCGCGCATTCGCAGCAAAGCCGTTCGCCATGACTGCGAAAACGCGAGGTGCACAGGCATGAAAGGATTGAAGTCACTGCTGGCGGCGGGCCTGACGACCCTGAGTCTGTCATTGCCGGTATCGGCTGCCCAGGCACCGGTGCATTTTGCCGACCTGAACTGGGAAAGCGGCAGCCTGATCACTGAAGTACTGCGTTTTATCGTCGAGAAGGGCTATGACCTGCCCACTGACACCTTGCCTGGTACCACCATTACCCTGGAAACCGCCCTGGCCAAGAATGACATCCAGGTGATCGGCGAGGAATGGGCAGGCCGCAGCCCGGTGTGGGTGAAGGCTGAAGCCGAAGGCAAGGTGGCGGGCCTGGGCGATATCGTCAAAGGTGCGACCGAAGGCTGGTGGGTGCCGGAATACGTGGTCAAGGGTGACCCCTCCAAAGGGCTAAAACCCCTGGCTCCAGATCTGAAAAGCGTGCAGGACCTGGCGCGCTACAAGGACGTGTTCAAGGACCCTGAATCTCCGGGCAAGGGGCGTTTTCTGAACAGCCCCATTGGCTGGACCTCCGAAGTGGTCAACAAACAGAAGCTCAAGGCTTATGGCCTGGACGACAGCTATGTGAACTTCCGCAGCGGTTCGGGGGCGGCGCTGGATGCGGAGATTGCCTCGTCGATTCGCCGGGGCAAGCCCGTGCTGTTCTATTACTGGTCGCCGACCCCGTTGATGGGGCGCTATAAATTGATCCAGCTGGAAGAACCGCCATTTGATGCAGATGCGTGGAAGACCCTGACAGACGCAGACAATCCGAACCCGAAGCCGACACGCTCATTGGCTTCCAAGCTGAGCATTGGCGTGTCGACGCCGTTCCAGCAGGAACATCCGCAGATTGCCCAGTTCTTCGAGAAGGTCGAGTTTCCCATCGAGCCGCTTAACAAAGCCTTGGCGACGATGAGCGAGCACCACACGCCGCCTCGGGAGGTGGCCCAGGCGTTTCTCAAGGAACATCCGCAGGTGTGGAAGGCCTGGTTGACGGAAGATGTGGCGCAGAAGGTCGAGGCGAGCCTCCAGTAACCGGCGGTCTTTGTATCGAGTGAAGATCAAGATGTGGGAGCTGGCTTGCCTGCGATGACTGAGTGTCAGACAACATATTTTTATGCTGACCCACCGCTATCGCAGGCAAGCCAGCTCCCACATTCAATTGCATTTCAAGTCAACGGTCGTTGCAGCGTTAGAACTTGGTCTGTACGGCCAGCTCAAAGGTCCTCGGTGATCCCAGATAATACGCCGGCGACACATGGGCAAACTCGGCATACACCTCGTTAGTCAGGTTGCGTACGCGCCCGGTTATCGAGGTATGCGCATCCACCTTATAGCGCAGGAAGGTGCCGAACAGCGTATAGGCCGGTACGGTCTGGGTGTTGGCATTGTCGGCATACACCTGAGCGACATAGCGCGCATCCACCCCGCCTTGCCAATCCTCGGCAAAGTCATAGGTCAACCACAGGTTGCCCACGCGCTTGGGCACGTTGGTTGGCGTATTGCCCTTGCGCGACACCACGGCGCCGCTGGCGATTTTCTCGTTGAACTCATCGTACTGCGCGTCCACCCAGGCGAAGTTGCCTTCGGCCAATAGCCTCGGCGTGATGCGCAACGAACTGGCCAGTTCGATGCCCTTGGACGACTGCGCGCCCACCGGGATGCTGCTGGTCGGGTCCAGCGGGTCGGTGACGGCGAAGTCCTTGCGTTCGATCCTGTACGCGGCGACCGTGGCGGAACCGCGGCCTTCCAGGTAATCGAACTTGCTGCCGATTTCCCATTGCTTGCCGGTGGACACGTCGAACACCTGGGTAGTGGTGTTGGGCTGTTCGACGGCGGTGCTGTATTGCACATAGACGTTGGCGGAGGGCATGAACTGATAGGTCAGGCCCACCCGGCCCGTTACCGGCTCCCAACTGCGCTTGAAGTGTCGCGGGTTGGTGGCGGTGATCATACGATGGTTGGTCACGTCCAGATCAATGGCGTCATAGCGCAGGCCGGTCAGCAGCGAGAGCTTATCCGTCAGTCCCAGACGGTTTTCTACGAACAGTGCCTTGGTCGTCACCTGGTTGGTCTTGTCCTTGACGAAACCTGGCCGGGTACCGGGAATATCATAGAAGTGCCCCGGGTCGTAGTGGTTTGGGTCTACGGTACTTTTGCCCGGCACGTTCAACGGGCTGTTAGTGGTGCTGTTGATCTTGTACTCAAAACCTCCGGACCAGGTGGTGGCGAGGCCGAAGACGCTCGTGTCATGGCGCAGTTCGAACTGGTTGCCGTCCTGCTCGCCCTGATGCCGCACCTGATAGGCCGTCGAGCGGTTCACCGCGCTGTTGTCGGCGTTGTATTGGTAGGTCTCCAGGTTGCGGTAGTCGCGCTGGCTGTCGAGGTGATAGAGGGTATTTTTCAGTGTGGTGCTGTCGTTGATCCGGTAGTCGATGATCGAGCGTGCCCAGATCGTGCGTTGCTCATAACGGCCGTCGGCTACGTTGTAGTTATTGAAGCGGTTGTGCTTGTCGATCTTCAGCTCACCGGCCTTGGGGTTGAGCACCGGCGTGCCCCAATACGGGCTGTCTTCATGCTCGTCCTGATACTCCAGCGCCAGGGTGTGGGACAGGTTCGGGGTGAGGTCGCTGAGCAGGGAAAACGCCACGCTCCAGGCATCGCGCTGGTCGCGGTCGATGTAGCTGTGATTGGTGTTGCGGCTCACATCCAGGCGGGCGTAGTGCTGCACCTCGGCGCCGGGTTCGGTCAGCGCATGGTTGAGGCCGAACGCCATACCGGCGGTGTCGTAACTGCCATAGCTCAGTTGGCCCTCGATGGCCTGTTCCTCGCGGCTTGCCAGCTTGGTCACGTAGTTCAGCGAGCCACCCACTGAGCCTGCGCCGTTGATCAGGGAGGAGGGGCCGCCTACCAGTTCGACGCGGTCATAGATCCACGCATCCACCGGTCGCGCCAGGCCCGTGGCGACATTGATGCCGTTGAACATCTGGGTGATCTGGCTGCTGGTAAACCCTCGGTACGAGACAAACCCGCCAAACCCAGGCGGCGCGCTGGCGTTGACGCCGGGCAGGGTATTGGCCGCATCGCGGAAGGTCTTGGCGCCGTGGCGCTCGATATCGTTGCGGTTAGCAATGGCCACCGACGCCGGGGTTTCCCGCACGCTCAGGCCAAGGCGCGAGGCCATGCCGCTGGATTGGTCCAGGGCCAGCCCAGGCTCGGCACTTTGCTCGCCGTCAATGGTGGTTGGCGCCAACTCAAGGGCCGAGGCGCAAACAGGCAGGCAGCCGAACAGGCCCGCCAACAGGGGTAAATGTTTCATGGTTGAATCCTGAAAACTTGGCTCGAAAACAACGCACTGCTCCCCGTACTCCTTACGGAAACGAAGCGGTGCAGATCAGAACGCGCAGGGATCAGGCGAAGGCAGGTGGCGCGCGCGGATTAGCCGCAGGCCAGGTGAAGCGGGCGGGAATGTCGGCGGCGAGCACCACCGCTGCGGGTGGCGCATGGGGTTGCGGCAGGACTGCCACATTCAGGTGGGAGTTGAGCGCCGGGCCCATGCCGCCGGTAGAACACAGCGGGCAACCAAACGCCTTCGACAGCGTTGGCAGGCTCTCATCCGTAGAATTGCTGGGCAGGGGCGCCTGGGTACGTGGGTCCACCGTACAGAACTGGCCGCTGATGCCGTTGAGCTGCATCCCCACCATCTGCCCATGACCAATGCTGCAGGCGAACACATTGAACAGGACGCAGCAGTAGAGCGTCCAGGCAATGAGTGAGCGGTCGGCACGGGCGAGTTTCATGGGGCAGCACTTTATCATCAGCGACCGACGAAATGCCTGCAAAAAAACTCAGGGCGGCTATCCTCATTCGCACATTTTTGTGGAGCGCCGACCATGAGCTTTGTGATTGCGCGATGGATCGTCGGGGTATTTACCTTCATCAGCATGGTGCATCTGTATTGGGCTGCGGGTGGCAAGCTCGGCAGCCTGGCCGCTATCCCGCAACTGCCCGGAGAGTTTGCCAGCGGGCCGCGACCGGCGTTCAAACCGTCGGCGCTGGGTACTTTTCTGGTGGCGATGGGGCTGGTGGCGATTGCCTTGCTCGTGTGTCTGCGCGCCGGGCTGTATTTCTCGCCGGTGTCCCACGGGGCGTTGCAGTGGGGTATCAGCGCGATTGCCGTGCTGATGTTTGCCCGAGCGATTGGGGATTCGGAGCTGGTGGGGTTTTTCAAGAAGGTCGGCGGGTCGAGGTTTGCTCGCCTGGATACCTATTTCTATTCGCCGTTGTGCCTGGTGTTGGGCGCCGGCTTGCTGGTGGTGGCGTGGAGCTGAGCCTGAGCCCACAGATACCTGGCTGACACCGCGCAATCCAAATGTGGGGGCTGGCTTGCCTGCGATGCAGACACCTCGGTCTACCAGCCAAACCGGGTTGATCCCTTCGCAGGCAAGCCAGCTCCCACCTTCAACCACGCTCGACAGGTAAGCCCGAGCGCCACCAAGCCCCTGTGGCCGCCATTTGATTCACCTCCAAGTATTTCCCAGACAAAAACACACCCCCCGGTTTTATAGCGCTTGACCTTCCCAGTATGGCAAGCCGGATAAAAACCCCACGTGTCGGTTTGTCTTGAAAATTCCAAGGAGGGTGAACGATGTACACCAAACCAGTAAGCCTCATTACCGGGGCGTTGGCCGTAGCATTGATGCTCGGCGGATGCTCGGACAATGCGCCGCCAGCTGCAGCAGCCAAGGCACCCGGCGTGCCGGTCGCCCAGGTGGTGGCGCGTGCGGTGACGCCGTTTGTGGAGTACACCGGTTCGTTGACCGCCATCGACCAGGTTCAATTGCGACCGCGAGTCAGTGGCTATCTGCAAAGTGTCAGCGTGCCCGAAGGGCAGTTCGTGGCCAAGGGCAGTCCACTGTTTGTGATCGATCCGCGTATGTTCCAGGCGGCAGTGAACGCAGCCAAGGCACGTCTGCGCGAGGCCGAGGCCAATGCGTTGCTGGCCCAGGCCGAGCATGGCCGTGCCGAGCAGTTATATGCCAAGAAGGTGGTGGCACGTGATCGTCTCGACACCGCCGTTGCTTCGTTGAACGCCGGCAGAGCGCAGGTGGAGGCCGCCAGGGCTGCGTTGGATACAGCCCAACTGGACCTGAGTTACACCCGCGTCACCGCACCTATCAGCGGGCGTATCGACCGCGCCCTGGTGACGGAAGGCAACTATGTCACCCGTGGGGAAACACCCCTGACCACGATTGTCTCCATCGACCCCTTGCATGTGTATTTCGATGTGGACGAACGCACTTACCTGCATTCGCTGGCGGCGACGCGGCAGCACGCAGGGTCCAAGGGCGAGCAAGCTGCCAAGGTCATGGTGGCGATGCTCAACGACACCACCTATGCACGGGCCGGTCGCGTGGATTTTCTGGCCAACTCGGCTGACCGCAAGACTGGCACGGTGCGCGTGCGTGCGGTGGTGGAAAACCGGGATGGGCGCTTGACGCCGGGGCTGTTCGCCAAGGTCAAGCTGGATACCGGCGTGGCGCAACCCCGGGTGTTGGTTGCCGACCATTCCATCGGCACCGACCAGGGCCGCCGTTATGTGCTGGTTGTCGGTGAGGGCGACAAGACCGAGTACCGCCCGGTGGAACTGGGCCCGGTGGTCGACGGCCTGCGGGTCATCGAACAGGGCCTGCAACCGGGCGAGCGCATTGTCGTCAAAGGCCTGGTGCGCCCCGGCATGCAGGTAACACCACTGGCTGCCAGCATCGAGGGCAAGCCGCTTGAAGCACCGCTGGCGGTGGGGGGCGTGCAATGAGCTTCCCACGCTTTTTCATTGACCGACCGATCTTCGCCATTGTCCTGTCGGTGTTGATGATGATCGGCGGCATCGTGGCCTTCTTCCATCTACCGTTGAGCGAATATCCCGCCGTCACGCCGCCCACGGTGCAAGTGACGGCGTCGTATCCGGGGGCCAACCCGCAGGTGATTGCCGAGACGGTGGCGGCGCCGCTGGAACAGGTAATCACCGGGGTTGAGGGCATGCTTTACATGACCTCGCAGTCGGCCACCGATGGCCGCATGATCCTGACCGCAACGTTCGCCCAGGGCACCAATGCGGACATGGCCCAGATCCAGGTGCAGAACCGTGTGTCGCGGGCTTTGCCGCGCTTGCCCGAAGAGGTGCAGCGCCTGGGCGTGGTCACGCAGAAAACCTCGCCGGACATCCTCATGGTGGTCCACCTGCTGTCCCCCGACCAACGTTATGACCCGCTCTACATCTCCAACTATGCCTACCTGCAGGTGCGCGATGAGTTGTCGCGCCTGCCGGGGATCAACGATGTGCTGGTGTGGGGCGCGGGTGAATACAGCATGCGCCTGTGGCTCGACCCGGACCTGATCGCCGCCCGTGGCTTGACCGCCGGCGATGTCATCACCGCCGTGCGCGAGCAGAACGTGCAAGTGGCGGCCGGCTCGGTCGGCCAGGCACCGGATTCCACTGCGGCCTTCCAAGTCACGGTCAATACCCTCGGGCGCCTGACGGATGAAGAGCAGTTTGGCGACATCATCATCCGCACCGGCGATAACGGCCAGGTCACGCGCCTGCGTGATGTGGCCCGTATCGAGATGGGCGCCGATGCCTACGCGCTGCGCAGCCTGTTGGACGGCGAACCTGCGGTGGCCTTGCAAATCATCCAGAGCCCGGGGGCGAACGCGCTGGATGTGGCGCAGTCGGTGCGCGATACCATGCAGCGTCTGCAAACCAACTTCCCCGAGGGGTTGGTGTCGCGGATTGCCTATGACCCCACCGTGTTTGTGCGCGCTTCACTGGAGTCGGTGGCCATCACGCTGATGGAAGCGATCCTGCTGGTGGTGATCGTGGTGGTGGTGTTCCTGCGCAATTGGCGCGCGTCGCTGATTCCCTTGATGGCCGTGCCGGTATCGATCATCGGCACCTTTGCGGTCATGCACCTGATGGGCTTCTCCCTCAATACGTTGTCGCTGTTCGGCCTGGTGTTGTCGATCGGCATCGTGGTCGACGATGCAATCGTGGTGGTGGAGAACGTCGAGCGGCATATCGAGAACGGCGAGGAGCCGATGCAGGCTGCGCGACGGGCGATGAGCGAGGTCACCGGCCCTATCATTGCGATCACCTCGGTGCTGGCGGCCGTGTTCATTCCCACCGCGTTTCTCAGTGGCCTGCAAGGCGAGTTCTATCGGCAGTTTGCGCTGACCATCGCGATTTCCACCATCCTCTCGGCGGTCAACTCGTTGACCCTCAGCCCGGCGCTGGCCGGCCTGTTGCTGCGGCCACGGCATGCCGCTGTGGTGCATGACCCGCGCAGCCTGCGTGGTCGTGCCGCACGGCTGTTGGAGGTACTGGGCCGGCCGTTCCAGCGTGCGCCGCAAGCCTATGGCAACACTGTGCGCAAGGTCGTCGGCCGTCGTGGCGTGGCGCTGTTGGCTTACGGCGGCTTGCTCGCATTGACCTGGTTCGGCTTCAACGCGGTACCGGCCGGCTTCGTGCCGATGCAAGACAAGTACTACCTGGTCGGTATCGCCCAACTGCCGAACGCGGCCTCGTTGGAGCGTACCGATGCGGTGGTGCGGCAAATGTCGAAAATCGCCCTGGATGAGCCGGGGGTCGAGAGTGTCGTGGCGTTCCCGGGACTGTCGGTCAACGGCTTCGTCAACGTTCCGAATGCGGCGGTGATGTTCGTCATGCTTGATCCGTTCAAAGAGCGCACCTCGCCGGATATGGCGGCGGTCGCCATCGCCGGGCGTCTGCAGGCCAAGTTTGCGAGCATCCCCGACGGCTTCCTCGGCGTGTTCCCGCCGCCACCGGTGCCGGGGCTCGGGGTAACCGGGGGCTTCAAACTGCAGGTCGAGGACCGTGGCGGCGTCGGGCTGGAGGCGCTGGTGCAGCAGACCCAGGTACTGATGACCAAAGCCACTGAGTCAGGCCAGGTAGCCGGGCTGATGACCAGCCTGGACGTCAATGCGCCGCAACTGAATGTCGACATCGACCGCACCCAGGTCAAGAGCCAGGGCGTGCGCCTGGCGGATGTGTTCGAGTCGCTGCAGGTCTATCTGGGGTCGCTGTACGTCAACGACTTCAACCGGTTTGGCCGCACCTACAAAGTCACGGCCCAGGCCGACGCGGACCATCGCATGCAGGCCGAAGCCATTGGCCGCCTGCAGGTGCGCAATGCCGCCGGGGACATGCTGCCGTTATCAGCGTTTGTCACGGTCACGCCGAGCTCCGGGCCTGACCGGGTGATTCACTACAACGGCTATCCCTCGGCGGATATCTCTGGCGGTGCGATGCCTGGGGTCAGCTCCGGGCAGGCGGTTGCGCTCATGGAGCGCCTGGCCCAGGAGGTACTGCCCGAGGGCGTGACCTATGAATGGACAGACCTGACCTACCAGCAAAAGCTCGCCGGGTCATCGGCCCTGTTTATTTTCCCGCTGTGTGTGCTGCTGGCTTATCTGATCCTTGCCGCGCAGTACAACAGTTGGCTGCTGCCGTTGGCGGTGTTGCTGATCGTGCCCATGTGCCTGCTCAGCGCAATCCTCGGCGTGTGGCTGGTGGAGGGCGACAACAACGTGTTCGTGCAGATCGGGTTGGTGGTGCTGGTGGGCCTGGCTGCGAAGAACGCCATCCTGATCGTCGAGTTTGCCCGCAGCCTTGAAGCCGAAGGCGCCAGCCCATTGGAAGCGGTGATCCACGCCTGCCAATTGCGCCTGCGCCCTATTTTAATGACGTCCCTGGCGTTTATCGCAGGCGTAGTCCCGTTGGTGTTTGCCAGTGGCGCCGGAGCCGAGATGCGCCATGCCATGGGGGTTGCGGTGTTTGCCGGGATGTTGGGCGTGACGCTGTTCGGTCTGTTCCTGACGCCCGTTTTCTATGTGGTGATGCGCAGCCTGGCGCTGCGCGTGCAGCGTCAGGGGGCGAGTCCGACGGTGCAGCTAAAGGAGAGCGCATCATGAAACAGGCGTATCCAGCTTTTCTGTTGTCGTTGACCCTGCTGGCCGGTTGTGGCTCGGTGGGGCCGGATTATTCCGCGCCAGTGCTGCCCGCTGCGCAGCGGGCGACGAGCTTCGGCGCGCCCATCGCCGGGCTTGGTCCGGGCGAGGTCGAAGTGCAGTGGTGGCAAGTGTTTGACGAGCCGGCATTGAGCCAATTGATCCAACAGGCACTGGCGGCCAACCACGACATCGGCATCGCCGCCGCACGCCTGGACGAAGCCAAGGCGCTGTTGCGCGAAAGCCGCCAAGGCTTCCTGCCCAGCGGCGGCGCCGCCCTGGGCTACGAGCACCGCCAGCGCAGCGAGGTCGAGACTCCCTTCGGCGAGCAGCGCTCTATTGAAACCACCCGTGCGGCGGTGGATGCAGCCTGGGAAATCGACTTGTTTGGGCGCGTGCGTCGCTCGGTGGAGGCGGCCCAGGCCCAGGCGGGGTCGCGTCAGGCGTTGCTGCGCAGCGTGCAAGCGAGCGTCGCGGCGACCGTCGCGGCAACCTGGTTCGAGTTACAAGGGATCGAAGCCGAACAGGCGGTGGTCGCGGATATCAGCCAGAGCCAGCGCGACAGCCTGGGCCTGGTGGGGCAGATGGTCAGCGTCGGCGCCGCCACCGAATTCGACCGGCTGCGTGCCGAGGCCTTGTTGCGTAATGTGGAGGCGGTAGCGCCTGACCTGGAGCGACGTCGCGCCAAGTCAACCAACGCGCTGGCGGTGCTGCTGGGGCAAGCGCCCCAGGGGTTCAAGCCACCGCTGGCCCGGCCTGGGCGTGAAACCTTGAACCTGCGCACGTTGCAGGTGGGAGACCCGGCCGGCTTGCTGGCGCGCCGTGCCGATATTGCCGCGGCCGAACGCACGCTGGCGGCTGCGACCGCGCAGATTGGCGTGGAAACCGCTGGCTTGTATCCGGATATCCAGGTGCAGGGTTCCATCGGTTTGCTGGCCGGAAGTCTCAGCGCCCTGGGCGATGCGGGCATGCAGTCGAACTTTATCGCGCCGGTGATTCGCTGGTCACTGCTGGACACCGGGCGCGTACGAGCGCGGATTGCCGCCAGCGAGGCACGCACCCAGGCGGCATTGATCGCTTATGACCAGACCGTGTTGCGGGCCCTGCAGGAAACCGATGATGCGTTCCAGGCCAACCGTACGGCCGGCAACGCCCTGGGCTTGCGGCTGTTGGAGGCGGCCGCCAACCGTGAGGCAGCCAGCTTTGCGCGCGAGCGGTTTGCGCAAGGCGAGGGTGTGTACCTGGATGTGCTTGAGGCCGAGCGCGCGGACTTCACCAGCCGCCGGGCGTTGACGGCGGCGCGCACGGAACAGCGCTTGGCGGTGGTGGGGATCTATAAGGCGCTGGGTGGTGGGTGGGAGATCTGTGAGAGGGCGGGGCAGGCGTGCAAGGGGGCTACGGTGTTGCGCTAATGTGGACCTGTGGGAGCTGCCTGCGAAGGCGGCCCGCCAGCCGACGCCTATCTACCCGATACCCCAACGATCCAACTGTGGGAGCTGGCTTGCCTGCGATAGCGGCCTGACAGCCGACACAGGTGTCAGACCGAGTACATATCCATTCCTGCGGTAACGGCCACTTAGGGTTCCGCTCTTACAGCGGGTCACTTTTGGAAAAGAGCCCCAAAAGTAACCAAAAGGGCTCTTGCCCCACCACTCGGCACCTCGCCCAGGCTCGGTGTGCCCGTAATCCGCCAGTGATTTGGGGGGCCGCCGCCACGCGCCATCCATGGCGCGGGGCGGCTAAACCGGCATCCCTGCCGGTTTACCCCCCAAATCCCTGTCGAATTCCGGCCAGCGTGGTTTAACGGGGCGCCTAAGATCAAGATCAAGAGCAGATCAAGAGCGGCTCGCTTCGCATCGTGGTTACCGTTGGCAGGCAAGATTTCGCGCCTGGACAGCTCTGCGTCCGTCATACTGGCAAGCATGACTTTCGACTCGCCTCTCGCCGCTTACCAACATGCCATCGCCCAGCCAGGTTTCGTCGCCGACGACGCCCAGCGCCGGGCGGTACAAGCCTTGCAAACCTGTCACGAGGCCTTGCATCAAGGGCGTTCGTCGATTGCCGGCGTTTACCTGTGGGGCCCGGTGGGGCGTGGCAAGACCTGGTTGATGGACCAGTTCTACCAAAGCTTGCGCGTGCCTGCGCGGCGCCAGCATTTTCACCACTTCATGACCTGGGTGCACCAGCGCTTATTCCAGCTCACGGGCACCCAGGACCCCTTGCAGGCGTTGGCCAGGGAGCTTAGCCAGGCGGTGCGTGTGCTGTGCTTCGATGAGCTGTTTGTGAATGATATCGGTGACGCGATCATTCTCGGCCGCCTGTTCCAAGTGATGTTCGAAGAGGGTGTGGTGATGGTGTGCACGTCCAACCAGCCGCCCGACCAGTTGTATGCCGGTGGCTTCAACCGTGAGCGTTTCCTACCGGGTATCGACGCGCTCAAGCAGCATATGCAGGTGGTGGCCGTGGACGGTGGCGAGGACCATCGCTTGCATCCCGGCGTGGGCATGCAGCGCTATTGGGTGAATCAGCCCGAGGCACTGGCGGCGCTGTTCCGGCAGTTGAGCCAAGGCCAAACCGTGACCAGCGGGGTGGTAAGCGTAGGGTACCGCACCATCATGACGGTGCAGGCCAGTGACACCGTGCTTTGGTGCCGCTATGCCGACCTGTGTGAGCAGCCCCTGGCCGCGATGGATTTCATGCTGTTATGTGATCGCTTCCACGCCATCCTGCTAGGAGACGTCCCCAACCTCAGTGCACAGAAACGCCCGGGCCGGATTGCCCGTGGCACCGAAGACGGCGCCGAGCGCGTGGTGGCCGGGGATCGAGAGTTGCCACAGTTGTCGGTGCATGACGACAGCGTACGGCGTTTTATCGCGTTAGTGGACGAATGCTACGACCGCAAAGTGCCACTCTTTATCGACGCCGAGGTGCCGTTGCACAGCCTGTACACCGAAGGCTACCTGGAGTTTCCTTTCCGCCGCACCCTGAGCCGTCTGCAAGAGATGCAGTTGGAACGCTTCGCCACCTAGGAAAAATCGCCGCTCCAAAGCTCTTTGCACGCTTTGATGCGCGCAACCTTCGCATTTTCTGTCAGCGATTTGTCGCTTCTCTCCTTCATCTACTGCCGACTCCACGCTTACAATCGCAGCTCTCAAAGGGAAACGATTCCCTGGTTGTCGCTATCGAGGAAGGAAATGGACACCCCAGACATCCTGGTGCTGCAAGCCAGCTATACCAACGCCGTGCACGCCGACGCCATTGGCCTGTTGCTCAACCATTATGCTGAAGATCCGATGGGCGGCGGCCACAGCCTGCCAGCCGATCTCTTGCAGCAGTTGCCAGCCGAACTGGCCAAGCGCCCACACGCGTTCAGTGTGCTGGCGTTCGTCGGGGGGGAGCCAGCGGGATTGGTCAATTGTTTCGAGGGCTTTTCGACCTTCGCCTGCCGGCCCTTGGTCAATGTCCATGATGTGGTGGTGAAAGAGCAGTTTCGGGGGTTGGGGTTGAGTCAGAAGATGCTGCAAAAGGTCGAGGAAATCGCCCGGCAGCGCGGTTGCTGCAAGATTACCCTCGAAGTGCTGGAAGGCAATACTCTGGCGCAGGCGGCGTACCGCAAGTTTGGTTTTGACGACTCAGTGTTTGATCCGGCCCATGGGCGGATGTTGTTCTGGAATAAACCGTTGTAATAAATAACCGGCAAAAAAAGGCGCCATTAAATGGCGCCCAATAAACCTTTGCCAACGGAGCAGAATGGCGCAGGGTGCTACGGATTAAGTAAGCATTAACTCAGCTGTTCGGTTGCGCCTGTTCAACCGTGTCGGCCTTGACCGACTTGCCATCGGCGCTGGCAACTTGTTGCTCAGCCTTGCCGTGGGTTTTTTCCTGAATGAAGCTGAAGTTGTTGTAGAACTCCTTGGAGCGCTCTGCGCCGCCCTCTGCAAAGGCAGCGGCAGAGGTCAGGGTCATCAGGCTGGCCAGCATCAAGGTCGAGAGTTTCATAGTGGTATCCCCATTAAAGTGATAGGTGTCTGGTCGCTTCGTGATCAGATCATGGAGCGACTATGGCGTTATCTTATTAAGTGGGAATTAACGGGAGATGCCGTTGAAGTTAACAGTTTTGTTAACTTCAACGTGCGAGGCTATAACTTCCAATCCAACGCCAGCGTGACGGAACGCGGCTCACCCCAATACACGCCGTTATAAAAACCAACGCGCTCGTAATATTTCTTATCAAAGAGATTAATCACGTTGACCGACGCAGAAACCTGTTCGTCGAACTGGTAGCGCGACATCAGATTGACCACGGTGTAGCCCTGTTGCGTGATTTTCGTCCGGGTGGTTATTGGCCGGCCTTCGCTGTTGCGCTGCCCGGTCGGTCGGTTGCTGAAGTCGTAGGTTTCGCTCTGCCAGTTCACGGCGCCGCCGACCGTCAGTTTGCGCCAGGCGCCGGGCAGGCGGTAGGCGCTGGAGATCTTCACCAGGTTCAAGGGTTGGCTGGTGTTGTTGCGTTTGTCAGAGCCATTGACCGAATGGGTGTAGGTGTAGCCGGCGGACAGGTTCCAGTCCGGCATGATTTCACCGGCGGCTTCCAGCTCGAAGCCGTTGACCTTGTTACCTTTGCCACCGGATTTGTAGTACTCCTCGCCCGTGACCGGGTTGGGCGGGACTGAGTCATCCCGCTCGGCGACGTTGTCCTGGGTACTCCAGAAGTACGCGGCGGCCAGGTTCAAACGCTCGTTCAGCACACTGCCCTTGAGGCCCACTTCGTAGTTACTGCCGACCACGGGCTCCAGGTACTTCTTGTTGGCATCACGGTAGTCCTGGGGTTTGAAGATGTCGGTATAGCTGGCGTAGACGGTGTACTGCGGCGTGATGTCGTAGAGCAGGCCGGCGTAGGGCGTCCACATATCATTGTGGGTCTGGCTGGTTTTGCCCGAAGCGGTCAGTTGGTCGTTGGCATTGTATTTGGGCTCTGCGCTTTCCAGCTCCCAACTGCCGTAACGGCTGCCCAGTACAGCGTGCAAGCGGTCTGTGAGGCTCAGCCTTGTGGCCAGGTAACCGGCTTTCTGTTGTTTCTTGCTGTGCTCGCCCTTCAGGTCGGTCACCTGGTCGGTGAACTTGCCGATGCTGCCCATGTGCTTCCAGTCCTGAATGGGGTAGTAGCTGGCTGGCAGGTCGCTGCGCATGAAGGGCGAGACATCCCGTTGAGCGGCTTCGCCATAGCCCATCATCAACGCGTGTTCGCGGCCCAGCAGCGTGTAGCTGCCGGCCAGGTTGAGGTCGATGGCCTCCATGCGTGAGGTACCGCGCATATGGCTGGCCCAAGCCGTCATGCCGCTGCGGTCGGGGTTGGGGAAACCGGCGCCGCCGTAATACACCTTGCCATCGGTGTCGCTCTGGCGATGGGTATAGGCTGCCTTCAGGTGCCAGTCGCCGCCGAGCCGATGGTCGAGGGTGGCGAAGGTGGTCTTGTCGGTCAGCGGCCAGGAACTCCAGTGCGCCGCCATGTTGGTGGAGCGGGGCAGCCTGGCCTTGCCGCCCTGGCTGTTCCAGTAGGGCACGGTGCCCCAAGACGTGCCTTGCACCTGTTTGTCCTGGTAATCAAAGCCTGCGGCCAGCACGGTATCGTCGGAAAGGTCAGCCTCGAGAATGCCGTAGCCCACCGCCCGCTGCAGCCCATAGTTGTCACGAAAAGACTTGCTGTCGCGGTAAGCCAGCACGCTACGCCCGCGCAGTTTGCCGTCGAACGCCAGCGGGCCGCCCACGTCAACGTAGCTGTAGTAGTTGTCATGGCTGGCGCCACTGATGCCGGTCTTGGCCTGCCACTGGGCGGTAGGGCGCTTGCGCACCATGTTGACGGTGGCCGAAGGGTCGCCTGCGCCCGTGGTCAGGCCCGTCGCGCCGCGCACTACTTCGATGCGGTCGTAGATGATGGTGTCGGCGTCGGTCTTCATGTAGCCGAAAGTGTTGAGCATCCCGTCAACCTGGAAGTTGCTGATGCCATAGCCTCGGGCGGAGTAGTAGACACGATCGGAGTCGTAATGCTGAACGTTGACGCCCGTGGTCTGGCGCAACACATCCGTCAGGGTATTGAGATTGAAGTCGTCCATCTGCTGGCGTGTGATCACCGAGATCGATTGCGGGGTTTCCTTGACGGAGAGGTTCAGCCGCGTGGCGGTGCTCATCGAACCAGTAGTGTAGGCGCCGGTGTGCTCGGTGGTGGCGCCCAGGCCGTCGGCGCTGATGGTGGTCGCGCCCAGTTCCAGGGCTTTGGCGGGGGCTGTATCGGGGTCGGTGTCGGCCCGCGAATCCGGGCTCAGCGCCAGGCTGAACAGGCCGAGGGTGAAGGTCATGGAACGGGTGAAGGGCGCAAACATCGCTGCAGACTCCTTGTCGTCTTTGATACCTCCCCAGGCGGGGAGGGCTTGGTTCAAAGACGAAAGGAACTGCGGAACTTTAGGCTCAAACGAGAATGATTGTTATCTTTCTGTCACAAGGCCCTGGCTTACTTGGCCACCACTTCGGCGCCGTCGGCCTTCTTGGGCTTGATCAGGCTGAAGTCGATCAGTGCCTTCTGCTTGGTCTCGTAAGGGTTGCCGATCAACAGGGGGCGTGGCTTGAAGCTGTCGCTCACCAGGCTCTTGCTGTGGTCCAGCTCATCGAAACTCAAGCCTGCCATGTCGGCCCAGGTGTGGATCAACTGCGAACTGCTGTAAGGCCGCTGCAAGTCGCCGGCGAAGCTCCAGTCGTGACTTTCGCGCCATTTTGGCGAGGCGTAGGCCATGAACGGGATGGTGTACATCGGCGCGGTCGGCTTGCCTTCGTTACGGCCCAAAGTGTCGTGGCCGGCCGAGTCGAACACGTCTTCGCCGTGGTCCGAGAGGTACAGCAAAAAGCCGTTGGGGTCGGTCTTTGCGTAGTCCTTGATCAGGCTGGAGACTACGAAGTCGTTGTACAGCACCGCGTTGTCATAGCTGTTATAGGTCGGCAACTGCGCATCGCTGACACCCGCCGGCACGCCCTGGCGGTCGGTGAACTTGTCGAAGGTCTGCGGGTAGCGGTACTGGTAGCTCATGTGGGTGCCCAGCAGGTGCACCACGATGAACTTGCGTTCGGCGGTATCGGCCAGGGCCTTGGAAAACGGCGCCAGTACATCGCCGTCGTACTGACGGGCGTTCTGGTTGCGGTTGTTGTTCAGGTACACCTGCTCGTCGGCCTGTTCGGAAAAGGTCGTGAGCATGGTGTTGCGTTTGGTCATGGTCTGCTGGTTGGTGATCCAGAAGGTCTTGTAGCCAGCCTGTTTCATCACGCTGACAATCGACGGTGTCTTGAGGTACAGGTCCGGGTTTTCTTCGTCAGCGAAGGTCAGCACCTGTTGCAGCGCTTCAATGGTGTAGGGGCGCGGGGTGATGACGTTATCGAACACGGCCAGTTGGTCGCGCAGCTTGTCCAGCTCCGGCGTGGTGTTGCGCGGGTAGCCGTAGAGGCTCATGCGCTGGCGGTTGGTCGACTCGCCGATGACCAAGACAAGTGTGGACGGCTGGCCGGCCATGCTGTCCTTGAGGTTGTTCAAGGGCGGGATCTTGCTTGCACTGGTGAGCATGCCTTGCATGTTGTCCAACTGCTCGGTGTAGCGACGATAGGCGACGATCATCTGCCAAGGCACGGCAGGCTCGATGCGGGTTTCGAAACGATCGATGGCCAATTCCATGGTTTCGCTGGTGGCGATCTGCTTGACCAGTGGGTAGCCCACCACCGCCAGGACGATGGCAATGGCTGCCACGATGGACTGGCCGCGAGGCAGATACACCGGGCGCAAGCGCGTCCACAGGAAGATGGCGAAGGCGGTGTGGGCAATGAACGCCAGCACGATCCACCAGGCAAAGTATTGGGTGGCGTATTCGCCGGCTTCAGAGATGTTCGACTCGAACATGATGAAGATGACGCTCTGGGAGAATTCCTGCTGGTAAATGAAGAAATAACCCAGGCTCGCCATGGAGCAAGCCCACAGCACCACGCCGATCAAGGCGGCGAGCAGGCGCGTACGACGCGGGAACAGCAGCATCGGCGCCAGCCACAGCGCACTCATGAAGAAGGCCTGGCGGAAGCCACTGAAGCCGGAGGTACCGGTCAGTTGGATAAGAAGTTGGGTAATACCCGAGAAATACCAGAAAAACAGGAATAACCAGCCAAGGCCGGCCCAATCAAAGCCTTTCGCAGTCGTCGTGCTGCGTTTGAACATCGCCATCCAGCGCCCCATCAGAAAAAGATTGTCGCGCGCAGGCGCGCAACATCGGGCCGCCCAGGAAGTGAGCGGCATCGCGGAACGGGAGTATCAAGAGGGGAATGTGAAAACTTTGTGAGTTTTCTGTAGGTATTGCCTTACAACGCGTTCGGCGCAGGAATCAGCACAGGGCAGGCTTGGCATCCGACGGCTGATCGAGCTGGGCTTGAAGGTGCAAGCGCAGGCGCAGGACTTCCTGTTGCAACTGATCGCGCTCGTCTTTCAACTGGCGCAATTCATCGCGACGGAGGGTGACGTAGAGGGTCTGTGGCGGACGGGTCATCTGTGCTGTGCTCATTGCTTACCTCGCAAATAGCCGGTAGATCGCGGTGCCAAAACAGGTTTCTGGCAACAGTCGGAAGCAAGTTTGAATTCTTTTTCGCAGCAAGGGAACTTTTTTATTTTTGGTGGTCGTGTGACTTTTGCCGGGGTGATGGTGAAACGATGGCAACTTTTTTGCCATGAAACTACACGGATCCGCTCTGGACTAACCCTCATTAGCCTCATTGCGCTATAAACTATGTCACACATTTTTTAGAAGTTAGGAGCATCAGCACATGCAACTGGGGATTATCGGACTAGGCCGCATGGGCGGTAACATTGCGCGGCGCCTGATGCTCAATGGGCATACCACCGTTGTATACGACCGTAACGAAGCCTTCGTCAAAGCCTTGAGCGAGGAGGGCGCCACCGGCGTCGCCGACTTGAAAGCGCTGGTGGCCGGCCTGCAAAAGCCCCGTGCTGTCTGGGTCATGTTGCCGGCGGGCGCGCCCACCGAAGACACTATCAACGCACTGAGCGAACTGCTGGAAGACGGCGATGTGATCATCGACGGCGGCAACACCAACTACAAGGACGACGTGCGTCGTGGCAAGGCCCTGGCTGAAAAGGGCCTGCACTATGTGGACGTGGGCACCTCGGGCGGCGTCTGGGGCCTGGAGCGTGGCTATTGCATGATGATCGGTGGCGACACCGAGACCGTGAATCGCCTCGACCCGATCTTCAAAAGCCTCGCGCCGGGCCTGGGTAACATTCCGCGCACCAAGGACCGTTCGGCCTCTGCCGACCCACGTGCCGAGCAGGGCTACATTCACGCCGGCCCAGCGGGTTCCGGGCACTTCGTCAAGATGATCCACAACGGCATCGAGTACGGGATGATGCAGGCGTTTGCCGAAGGTTTTGACATCCTCAAGACCAAGAACTCGGAAAACCTGCCGGAAGACCAGCGCTTTGACCTCAACGTTGGCGACATCGCCGAAGTCTGGCGTCGTGGCAGCGTGGTGTCGTCCTGGCTGTTGGACCTGACCGCCGACGCCCTGGCCACCGACCCGAAACTCGACGGCTACTCGGGCTCCGTGGCCGACAGCGGTGAAGGCCGTTGGACCATCGAAGCAGCCATGGAGCAAGCCGTTCCGGTTCCGGTGTTGTCGACCTCGCTGTTCGCGCGTTTCCGTTCCCGCCAGCAGAGCACCTACGGTGACAAAATGCTGTCTGCCATGCGCTTCGGCTTTGGCGGCCATGTGGAGACTTCCAAAAAATGACCGCCAACGGCAAGAAACCCAAGGCCGAACCTGCTCCACCCACCACATTGTTTCTGTTTGGCGCCCATGGCGACCTGGTCAAGCGCTTGCTCATGCCGGCGCTGTACAACCTCAGCCGTGACGGGTTGCTCGGTGATGGCCTGCGTATCGTCGGCGTTGATCACAACGCCATCAGCGATGCGGACTTTGCCAAGAAACTCGAGGACTTCATTCGTACCGAAGCCTCCAGCAAAGTCAGGGGCAATGCCGAGAACGCCCTCGACCCCGCGTTGTGGGCGCAACTGGCCAAGGGCATCAGCTACGTCGAGGGCGATTTCCTCGACGACAGCACCTATGCCGATATCGCCAGCAAGATCGCTGACAGCGGCACCGGCAATGCGGTGTTCTATCTCGCCACTGCACCGCGCTTCTTCAGTGAAGTGGTGCAGCGCCTGGGCAGTGCCGGTTTGTTGAATGAAACGGACGAGGGCTTTCGGCGCGTAGTTATCGAGAAGCCGTTCGGCTCCGACCTGGCCACCGCCGAGGCGCTCAACGCCTGCCTGCTCAAGGTGATGAGCGAGAAGCAGATCTACCGCATTGACCATTACCTGGGCAAGGAGACGGTGCAGAACATCCTGGTCAGCCGTTTCTCCAACGTGCTGTTCGAAGCGTTCTGGAACAACCACTACATCGATCACGTGCAAATTACTGCCGCTGAAACCGTCGGCGTTGAAACCCGTGGTAATTTTTTCGAAAAAACCGGCACCTTGCGCGACATGGTGCCCAACCATCTGTTCCAGCTGCTGGCAATGGTCGCCATGGAGCCGCCGGCAGCCTTTGGTGCCGACGCGGTGAGGGGTGAGAAGGCCAAAGTGGTCGGTGCGATCCGCCCCTGGTCGCTGGAAGATGCGCGGGCCAACTCCGTGCGCGGCCAATACACCGCCGGAGAAATCGCCGGCAAGCCATTGCCCGGCTATCGCGAAGAAGCCAACGTCGCGCCGGACAGCAGCACCGAGACGTTCGTCGCGCTCAAAGTGATGATTGATAACTGGCGTTGGGTCGGTGTGCCGTTTTACTTGCGTACCGGCAAGCGCATGAGCATCCGCGACACCGAGATCGTGATCTGCTTCAAGCAGGCGCCTTATGCACAATTTCGCGATACCGAAGTCGATGAACTCAAGCCCACTTACCTGAAAATCCAGATCCAGCCTAACGAAGGCATGTGGTTCGACCTGTTGGCCAAGCAGCCTGGGCCGACCCTGGAGATGGCCAATATCGAATTGGGCTTTGACTACAAGGACTTCTTCGAGATGCAGCCGTCGACGGGTTACGAAACCCTGATCTACGACTGCATGACCGGCGATCAGACCCTGTTCCAGCGCGCCGACAACATCGAGAACGGTTGGCGTGCGGTGCAGCCGTTCCTGGATGCGTGGAAGGAAGATGATGGTATCCAGGCCTACAAGGCCGGTGAAGATGGCCCAGCGGCGGCCGATGCCTTGCTGGCCCGCGATGGCCGCGCCTGGCATAGCCTCGGATGAGTGACGTGACGATTCATCCCATCCGGTTTGTCCTCAGTGATGTGGACGGGACGCTATTGCATCCCGACCACAGCCTCAGCCAACGCACCGCCGATGCCATTCGCGCTATGCGCGAGGCTGGGGTGATTTTCAGCCTGGCCAGCGGGCGTCCGCCCAAGGCCATGCGGCATTTGATCGAGACCTTTGGCATCGATGTGCCGGTGGCTGGCTTTAATGGCGGTACGTTGGTCAACCCGGATGGCAGCATCCTGGTTGCTCATCATCTGCCGGCGGAAGCTGCACTCATCACCCTGGCGCTGTTTTCCGCCGAGCCGGACGTGGAAGTCTGGGTGTTTGCCGATGGCGACTGGCTGCGCCGTGATCCGCCCGGGCCCATGGTGCAGCGCGAAGCCGATGGCTTGGGCTATGGGCCGGTAGTGGTGGAGAGTTTCGAGCCTTACCTGGACAGGGTCGACAAGATCGTCGCCGCCAGCAACAACACCCAGTTGTTGGTGGAGCTGGAAGCGCAATTGCAGCCGAAAGTGCAGGGGTTGGCCCAGGTGTCGCGTTCGCAGCCGGTGTATCTGGACGTGACCGCGATGCTGGCCAACAAAGGCGAAGCCTTGAAAACCCTGGCTGAACACCTGGGCGTACCGCTTGCACAAACGGCTGCGATTGGAGACGGTGGCAATGACCCGGCGATGTTTCATGTGGCGGGGTTGTCGATCGCCATGGGCCAGGCCGAAGAAACCGTCAAGCGCCAGGCCAATGTGGTCACCGGCAGCAATGTCGAAGACGGCGCTGCCGAGGCGTTCGAGCGCTTTATTCTCGCCGCACGTTAAGCGTGCAAGTATGACTGTACAACTTCCAGCTCAAGTTTTACTTGGGCTGGAAGTTGCTGCATTGCATTACTTTGGCATCGCCCAGTGTTGCAACTGGTGGCCATCTTTATCGAGCTCGGCACGGGCCTGCAATAGCAGGTTTTCAAGTTGGGCCGGGTCGGTATAGGCAGTCGACGGCAACTGTTTGCTGCCGATACGGGTGTTGGTGCGGTCGATGACGCTCAGGCTGAGGGCGCCAACGCCATCGTGCCAGGCCACGCATTGAAAAGGCTGGAAGGCACGGTCTGCAATCAAAAGAGCTTCGTTGATGCGCAGCGGAGCGTTCATTTGGGTCTTCTCTCTGTATGCCCATTCAAGTGAGTACCGGCGGTTGGGCGGACCGTGCGGTGGGTTACTTGTACTGATGCACGATGGTGGGGTGCGGGTCACATGCTAGGGCAAGAAATTTTAACGTTCCCTGATTGACGTCATGTAAGCGGCTGTTTTGAAAGCGCAATAAACCTTTGACTGGCGAGCAACTTCTGGCGCGCTACGAAACAGGCATGGCTTTTTGCCCACGCTTATAGCGAAAGGGTACAAGGTAAGCGTCAAGATCTTGCTAGGGTTACCAGCAGTCGACACAAACTGTTGTTTCTAAATAACTTTAACAATATTGGCGCCAAGGAGCAGTCATGGTTGCGACACCCGCCCAACGCCGCTTACTGGTGGTCGACCCCTGTGACGATTGCCACGGGTTATTACCCGGCTTACGCACCGCCGGCTGGGAAGTGGACAGCTGTGCCTTGGAGGCGGTAGGTGAGCGCTCCTGCGATGTGGGCCTGCTGCGTTTGCAACGCGATCACCTGGAACGCCCTGAAGCAGTCAAGGAGTTGATTGGTCGCAGCGGCACCGAGTGGATCGCCGTGCTCAGCCAGGATGTACTGCGTTTGCAGAACGTCGGCGATTTTGTCTGCGAATGGTTTTTCGACTTTCACACCTTGCCCTTCGATGTATCCCGGGTGCAGGTGACCCTGGGCCGTGCGTTCGGCATGGCGCGCCTGCGTGGCAAGGGCTACGCCCCGGTGGATGAGCCCCATGAATTGCTGGGCGAAAGCCGTCCCATCCGAGAGTTGCGCAAGTTGTTGTCCAAGTTGGCGCCTACTGAGTCCCCGGTGTTGATCCGCGGTGACAGCGGTACGGGCAAAGAGTTAGTGGCCAAGACTTTGCACCGCCAATCCCAGCGGCACGCCAAGCCGTTCGTCGCGATCAATTGCGGCGCCATCCCTGAACACCTGATCCAGTCCGAGTTGTTCGGCCACGAAAAAGGCGCGTTCACCGGCGCCCACCAGCGCAAGATCGGACGTATTGAAGCGGCCAATGGCGGCACCCTGTTCCTCGATGAAATTGGCGATCTGCCGATGGAGCTGCAAGCCAACTTGTTGCGCTTTCTTCAGGAAAAACACATCGAACGCGTTGGCGGCAGCCAGCCGATCCCGGTGGATGTACGCGTGTTGGCTGCCACCCACGTCAACCTCGAGGCCGCGGTGGAGAAGGGCGCTTTTCGCGAAGACCTGTATTACCGCCTGAATGTGCTGCAAGTGGTCACCGCGCCGTTGCGCGAACGCCATGGCGACGTGGCGATGCTGGCCAACCACTTTTCACGTTTCTACAGCCAGGAAACCGGACGGCGCCCGCGCAGTTTCAGCGAAGAGGCTTTGGTGGCGATGGGGCAACACCCGTGGCCGGGCAATGTGCGTGAACTGGCCAACCGCGTGCGGCGCGGCCTGGTGCTGGCCGAAGGGCGGCAGATCGAAGCGGTTGACCTGGGGCTGCAAGGCCAGCAAGTCATTTCGGCGCCGATGGCGACATTGGAAGACTACAAGCACCGTGCCGAACGTCAGGCGCTGTGCGATGTGCTCAACCGGCACAGCGACAACCTCAGTGTCGCGGCCCGCGTGCTGGGGATTTCCCGGCCGACGTTCTACCGGTTGCTGCACAAACACCAGATCCGCTAGGGCGGGTAAACCCAATGTGGGAACTGGCTTGCCTGCGAAGGCGGTGGTTCAGCTAGAGATTCAGTGACTGACACTCCGCTTTCGCGGGCAAGCCCGCTCCTACAGGAGATCTGTGCCAGGCGCTGATTCTGTGGGCAATACAGGGCCAATGTGGGAGGCTGGCTTGCCTGCGAAAGCGGTGGTTCAGTTAAAGCTTCAGTGACGGACACACCGTCATCGCGGGCAAGCCCGCTCCCACAGGGGATTTGTGTCAGGCGCTGATTCTGTGGGCAATACAGGGCCAATGTGGGAGCTGGCTTGCCTGCGAAAGCGGTAGTGCATTCACAGACACAGCAACTGACACACCGCCTTCGGGCAATGATCGTTCCCACGCTCCGCGTGGGAATGCATCACCGGACGCCCCGCGTCCCTCTTATTGCTAGAAGTAATACGGGAATTTCAGGCTGAACGTAAAGTCCGGTGCATCATCGGTCATGCCAATCGCCAGGTTCGGCACGATGGTCAGGTTATCCGAGGCGGCAATCGTCATACCCACGTTGAAGTAGCCCGCGTTGGCATCGCTGGACACCACCGATTGCCAGTCGCCGCCATCCGGCTTGAGTTTGCTCTTGCGCTGCACCAGGTCGGAAACCGAGAACGACATGCTCATCTTCTCGTTCAGGGCAAAGGCGACGCCGACCCCGAACTGGAAGCTGTCGCCCAGGCGCACCTTGCCTCCCACCTTCTGATTGACTTGACTGCTGATGTCATCGAACGAGTCTTCAAAGTTGTGGGTGTACGACAACGAACCGAACAGCACGGCCGGGTCGAAGGTCTTGACCAGGGAGATGCCCGGCGTGACCGACCATACCCCGTTGCCCGTGGGCAGGCTTTCGGGCACGTAGAGGTTGTCGTTGTTCGGTTGCTGGACCAGTTTGATACCAAAAGGCTCCTTGCCCGTCGGTGCCTTGACGCGCACGGATACCACTGCGTCCGGCAAGGTCGAGGTTTCGTCGAGGAACTTGTACGCCACGCCAAAGTTGACATCGCCGATGGTCGGGTCACGGGTCACGGAACCTTCGGAGGTGGCGGTGGCGTCGTTGCCGGCGCCGCCCGACTGGTAGGTGGACTCGCGGTACACCACCGGCACGTTCAGGTCGAACTGCCAGCGGTTGTCGACGTTGTAGCGCCCGGTAAGGTCCAGGGTCCAGCTGTCGGACTTGATCCGGTCCAGGTTGATGTTGCCGAGGAAAATCGAGTCCAGCGCCAGGAAACCATTGAGCGTCAACTGGCGCGCGTCATAACGGGCATAGGTGATGCCGGTTTCCACGCTGAACTTGCCATTGCCGAAAAAGCCGCTGGCTTCGTTGTACAGGTTGCTCACACTTTGCGCAGGGGCCGAGTCGTCCTTGAGGGACTGGCCGTAGGAGCTGCCACCCCCGCCAGCGCCACCGGATGCCGCGGCTGCGCCCGTACCACTAGCCGCGACAGTGTTAGCGCCGTTCTTGAAGTCAGCCGGTGATTTGGCCAGGCGCCTGGGGGCGGGCGTTGCCGGTTGGTCCTCGACCTGACGCACACGTTGTTCCAGCACAGCCAAGGCTTTTTGCTGCACGTCGTAGCGTTGCTTGAGTTCCAGGAGTTCCTTCTTCAGGGTTTCGATGTCAGCGTCTGGCGCGGCATACAGCACGGATGCGGGCAAGAGCGTACTCAAACAAACCACCGCACGTAGCGATAACGATCGATGCATGAAATAAGCCGTCCTTTTCTAATGCGTGAGTGTCGAGGGTCAGCGTAGTTCAATAACCGAGCGTGCGTAGGCCTTTGAGTTGATCCAGATTGCAGTTCAACGCGGCGTTATTCAGCCCGTTATTGTTCATCACGACATTGATCTGGGTGATGTTTCTGACAAGGTTGCTATCGCCGGTCAATACCGTGCCCTGCAGCACATTCCCCGCGCCGATCTGTTGCAGGCTGTTGCCCTGGTTGTGATTGGCCTGGATGGCCATCTGCACGCCGCCACTGTTGGCCGATACGCTGACACGGCCCGCGGCGCTGTCCCCGGTCACTGTGCCGCCCGCCACCAGCACCTGGCCGGACTGCAGGTTATTGGCGGGGCTAACCCCATTTTCGACGTTGATGCCCACATTGTTGTAGGCGGCGTTGCCATCGCCGGCGGCGCGTACACTTTGGGTCACGCCCTGGCCGCTGCCGAGGCCGGCACCACCGACCACATTTCCGGTGCCCGTGTTGGGGCGCGTGCCGGTACCGGTCGAGCCGGTGGTTTGCACGTAGAACTGTGGGGTAATGGTGGTCTTGTCGATGTGCATGTTGGCCGTGCCCGTGATGTTGTCACCGACGGCATTGGTCCAGGTGCTGCTCATGACAATGCCAAAGCTGATGATGCGCCCCGGCATCACGTAACGGCCACGCAGCTCGGCCATTTCGGCGTCCTTGAGTTCGATGGGCTTGAACCCCGAGGACGCATAAGCAGGCATTGAGGCGGCCAGACACAAGACCGTCAGCCAACGGGAAGTGTTCATCTGCTGCTCCTGGGGCGTCCTGCCCCTTATTGCGCTTCTAGAAGAAGTCGCTCTGGATAAAACCGAAATCCATCAGCTCGGCATCGCCCACAGGCCGGAACTCATTCATCTGGCTCTTGGCGGTCAGCGGCAGGGGCGGGTCGAGCAAGACGTTGGCCTTGTCGTAACCCTCGCCCAGTACGGCGAAGACAATGCCATTCCAGCCTTTGACGAAATCGTCATGGGAATAGCGCTTGTGGCCCAATACGGGGTCGCCGATGTACACCCAGTCCTTGTCGGCCCGTTGCAACACCACGAAGTGCTTGTAGCCGCGGATTTCCAGCAGCACCACCACGGGGATTTTCACGGTCAGCAGGGTCTCGGGCGCGATCTTGTAGCCCCGGGCACGCATGCCGATGCTTTCGAGGTAGCGCTTCATATCCAGCATGGAAAAGCCCTGGGTTCGTACCAGGTCCTGGTCGGCAGTGACCAGCATGCCTTTGATGATGTGTGCTTCGTCGACGTCCAGCCAATAGGCCTGGCGCAGGATGGTGGCGAGTGCGGCGGCACCGCAGCTGAAATCGGTTTTCTGTTCCACCAGGTTGGCGAACCGGCGCTCGCGAATGCTCTCCACCTTCTTGAAAATCACCGCACCGCCGGGCATGGCGGAGATTGCCATGGTGCCTGCCCAGGTAGTGCCGGTGAGTAACATCAGGAGGGTGAGGGTCGCGATACGCATGATCGAATGACCTGTTGGACACTGAAATAAAAAGGGCCTTGTCGCCAAGGCCCCGTTGGATCAGAAGCGCACGCCGCTGGCGCAGACGCTGCAACCTTGGCCGATCGACAGGCTGTTGCTGCCTTGGTTGCCCGCACCGGATTGCAGGTTGACACCTACGTTGCCGGAGTTGCGGTTAACCGAGTTGTCGAGGCTTGCGTTGTTGGACACGTACTGAGGCTTGCCATAACCATGGCTGCTGGCGGCCGTGTTCAGGTAGCTGTTGTTGAGCGAGTTCTGCTCGGTGTTGGAAGCCGCTGCGATGTTCTTGCCGTCAGCGGTGGTGATGGCCAGGTTGTTTTTACCCTGGTTGCCCTGGCCGGCCTGGCCGTTGTAACCCACGTTGCCGGAGTTGCCGGTGATGGAGCCGTCCAGAGAGGCGTTGTTTTGCGTGCCTTTGTTGACGAAGTTGTTATGCGAGCTGCCTTGGTCGACATCAATCACGGCAAACACGGTGGCGAAGTCGCCTTTGGCACTGGAGATGGCGCCGGCGTTGTCAGCCTGGTTTCCGGAACCTGATTGTGCGTTGACCCCGACATTACCGCTGTTGCTATTTACCGAGTTGTCGGCTGATGCATTGTTCTCGGTGTTGGTGTCATCGAATTTGTTGTGTTCGCTTTTTTGCACATCGGTGACGACAGCGGCCACGGTACCGGTGGGTTGTGGGGTTGGATGCCAGCCACCCGCTTGAGCAGCAGCAGCCATGAGTGCGGCGAGAGCGAAAACCATTGGTTTCAGAGCCATTTGAGGTTTCATGGTGTTTCTCCTTGCTTCTAATTAGTTGGTTAAGTGTTGGTACGGTCTAACGAACGTCTACCAAGCGGTTACTTGATAGTGATGCCCAGGGTGTTAGCCACTCGGTTCCCCACCCCGGCACTCTGGTTCACCTGTGTCACTCCTCGGCTGCCGGTGAAGGCCTGGTCGCTGGTCACGACCTGGCGGCTGCCAGTGATGGGGGTGAGCCCTGAGTCGGTTGCCAGCGTCGTCGTGTTCTGTTGCAACAGGACGCTGTCATCGATGCTCTGCGGGCCAGGGTTGAGGCTGATCCGCACAGCGTTGATGGATTGGTTATTGGCCCCGGCAGACTGGTTGATGCCCAGCACACCGTTGCCACTGCTGAATGAGTTGCCCTGGATCGCGGCCTTGGCGCTCAGGGACGGGTCGACCTTGCCGTCGACGCGCTGGATGTCGACGTTGGTGGCCTGGCCGCCGAGCGCGATGGCGCGGCTGTTGGACATTTGCTGCCCCGTGCCGGCGGCCTGGTTGATCGACAGCACACCGTCGTACTGCTGGCCGCTGTGGTTGATCACCGCGCTGTTGTCGGCCATTGCCGAGGCGCAGCCCAGCAGGGCGAATATCAACAGGGCGCGCTTCATCACTTGCCCCCCATCATGCTGCCGAGATTGTTGAGCGGCGCCATGCCACGCTGGACCGAGTCGCTGATCTGCCCGCCCATGCCGCCGCCGCTGCCCGCACCGTGGCCGGCCGCTGCGCCAGCGCCAAGTGTCGACATGCTGTTTTGGGTGGCGCCCAGGCCCGACAAGCTGCCATTGGGCTGAAGGGTGCGGGCGAGGCTGGAACCACTGCTGATGCCGCCGATGTCCCTGTCACTGAGTTCGCCGGTCAGGGCGCTGTTGATCTCTTTGCTGGGGTTGGCGTTGGCGGTATTGGGGTAGGGGTCGGGCAGGGAGGTGCGCCCGTACATGTGGCCCTGCACCGTACGCCCGGTCACGATCACACCGTCACCCGCCTGGCTCGTCAGGCTGACACCTGCACTGAGCACGCAACCGATCAGCAGTACGTTTATCGACGAGGTGTGTGTGAGTGTGTTCACGGCGGCAGTCCTTATTCTTAACGCTGACCCTAAACAGCGTTGTCAGGGAAAGAGCAGAAGGCGTGCCGCTTTTTATTAGATGTTGATATTCAAGGGGTTGGGATTAAGTCGGGGCAAAGTGATGGTAACTCTGTTTCAGGGTTGAAACAGTCCTGAGCGCTTGAGATATGCCTGTGCTCGCCTCACGCCGTCTCAGCCATGTAACACTGCCTGTGACAGAACCATGAATCCGCACACGGCGGGCGATGCAGGTGAGGGAGGTGTTTCAAAAATGGACACCCGCGGCCCAAACGTACCGCTTCGTGCGAGCGGGCTCAGCCCTTGGGGGTTTTACGCGGAATGGAATTGAGCACAGGGTTGCCGTCCTGGTTTTGGGTCAGGTAGACCGGCAACACCTTGGGCAGGGAGGGCACGAGGTTGTTGACCTCGTTGATGTTATAGATACCGCCGACGCGAATCGCACCGGTACTGGCGTCTGCAAGCATCACCGGCTTTTTCAGGTAGCGGTTGATCAGGGGCAAGGCGTCCGTGAGGGTCAGGTTGTCGAGCACCAGCTTGCCCTGGCGCCATGCCAGCGCGGTGTCATCGGGATTGATAGCGGCGACCTGCGGGGTGGCGTCACCCTGGCGGAAACTGGCTTGCATGCCTGGGCTAAGCGGCACACTGGCATGCTCGCCGTCGCTGGAGATCTGCACCGAGCCCTCCAGTAACATCACCCGCACCTGATCTTCATATTCCCAGACATTGAACTGCGTGCCGGTCACTCGCACCTGGCCTTCGCCGGCCCGCACGATAAACGGGTGGTTGCTGTCGTGCGTGACGTTGAAGAACGCTTCGCCCTTTTTCAGGGTGACACGGCGCTGGTCCTTGTAATGGCTGTAGACCAATTCGGTACCCAAGTTCAACTCCACTTGGCTGCCATCGCCCAGGGTGACTTTTTTCAAGCCATTGGCTGCTTCGAACCGTTCATATGAGCTGGGCAACCAGCCCGCTTCCCAGCCGGTGAGGGCGGCAAGCGGCAATGCCGCCAGGCACACCGCTGCGGCCACCGCGTAGGTGCGCAAGCGGCTGGCCGGCTTCTTGATTGGGACCACCACCGCCTCAGGCTTGTCGCGGGGCAGGTGGTCGGCCACGTCCCAGATTTCGAGCATGGCTGCATATTCGAAGGCGTGCAGCGGATCGGCATCGTGCCACTGGGTAAAAGCCTGACGTTCGCCCGCCGTGCAATCTGCAGCATGCAGGCGCATGCACCAATGCGCGGCGGCGTCGGTGATGGCGTCATATTCGGTTTCTGAAAGGGGCTTTTCGCTCATTAACTCATCCTGATTTCCCACATTCTAACCTCCCAAGGTAGACGGCGAGAACCGCATCATGGCGATTGCACATCAATTGGAACTTATTCTTGTTTGTGTGCGCCTAAAAAATCAGGAATTAACCTGTCGTCCACTATGGAGTACGAAAATGTTCAAGAAAACCTTGATCGCCCTGTGTGCTACTTCCGCGCTGTTGAGCGCTGGCGCCGCCATGGCCGACAAGCCGGGTGCAGGCTGGATCACCATTGAGAAAGCCATCGAGGTGGCGAAAACCAAGGCCGGCTACATTGAGGTCTACGCCGCTGAAGCGGATGACAATGGCTATTGGGAAGTCAAAGGTCGCAAGTCCGATGGCATCGTGTATGAGGCGCGCATCGACGGCGCTTCCGGTAACGTGCTGCGTGACCAGAAAGACTGATGCACTCGCCGGGGGCCGTTCAGGCCCCCGGCTCCAGCTGGCGGCCAAGATGGGTGATCAGGTACGTCACCGAGTCGGCGTTGGCCAGGATGGTGTCAATACGCTTATCAGGGACTGACATGAAAATGATCCTCGCGTCCTGCAGGGTCTTGGCGCCAGTAGCCTTGAAAATTTTCTTTTTAATTGCAGAACCAGGCTTAAAGTCTTCCCACAATTCGGTGAGGCTGTCTTGAGTCTTGAACAGCATCGTTGCAGGCGTCATCGTCGATAACGCGGTGCTGCGCAAATCTTCCAGGGTGGTTTTAAGCACTTCGGCGCCGGGCCTTGCGATATTGATCAAGTCTGGGAAGGGTCGCATGCTGTCCAGGTAGGCGATGTCCACGGTGTCGAGCTTCAAGTGCGATAATTCGTGAATCAGCGTGCTGGCCCTGGCGTGCGTCGATATGTTGAACGCCACATTCTCCAGCAGACGGTTCTGGTAGACGTCCAGATTGGGGTCGAAGAATCGGCTCAGCAGATACAGCTTGCGTTCTCTGTCGGCGGGAATCATGAATGCATAATCCGACGCCGGATCCTGTCGGCTGGTGCCCGCGACAAAGCGCATGGAGTTCGGACCGGTCAAGCTGGGGTCGGTGAGTTCATCGATAATCTCGTCGATTATTTTTGTGACTCTCAAGACCTGGTCCGGGGTCAGTGTGACGACACCAAACATTTCCCCTAAAAATCGCCCAACCCGGCTGTCAGGGTCGCGTTGTACAGCAAATTGCGCAACGTTGCGGCGGCAGTTCAGCGCGTAATAAGTCGCAAAGTTCAACGCTTCAGTGATGGCTTGGGCTTTCCAATAGGTCAACGCGCCAATATCGCGGATACCGACCGCTTCAATGTTGATATCCCGTACTTCATTGCGCCACGTCTTGAGGTACGACTGAGCCCTGCCGAAGCGCGGCTCCTGGCCGCCCAGCTCCAGTACCCATATGCCCTGCGCATTACGGCCGATGTACGGCCCCACCTGCTCGTCGTTGGCGAGGCGCCAGTGTTGTGCGGCTTTCTTGACGCTATACACCTTGCCGGCCAGCGGAACATAGTATTTCGAGTTTTCCTGGTCTTCATACACCTGGCTGAGCGTGCTCTTTTTCAGGTCTTGCAACGCCACATCCTGTGCCTCGAACGGCTGCAGCCGGGTGCGCGAAGGGCAGGTGATATGCCAGGTGGCGAGGGTGGTGGCTGCGGGCAGTGACTCATCTGTCAGCTCGGCCAGCGAGCGCTCCTTTTCAGTGGGTGGGGCAATGGCGGTGCCATCCAGCGCACGGCGCAGGGCGGCCATTTGCGCCACGCCCCTGACGAAATCCTTGAATGCAGCCTTCCACTGGTGTAGCTGCAAGGCTTCGGCCGAGCGCTTGAACAAGGTGTAGCTGCGCCATACCACCAGCGGGTAGGCGAGTTTGCCGGCCATGAACTGCACCGCCGTCGGGATGTCCTTGCCGAACAGACGCGTTGCGTGATCCCACAGGGTCTTGGCGCCTTCTTCGAATTGGCTGCCCAGCACCTTGAGCAACATCAATGTGTTTTCACTGAACAGGTAATGCAGCACATTGCCCGTCACTGCCGAAGCGGCCAGGCGGATATCGGGCGGGCTATGCTGGTTGTTTTTCAGCAAGTGGCGGTAAGTGGCCTGGTGCGGATCTTCCAGGTGCATAAGCACCCAGTCCTGCAGGGCGCCTGGCCCTTGTATCTCATCCAGCAAGGCCGTTTCATCCGCGTATTCCTTGAACACATGCTGTTCGCTGTAGGGCGCGTAGAGCACCCATGGACCCTCGCCGGGAAGCTGCGGGCCGATCAGGTACACGCCCAACACCTTGGCGGTACTGGCGCCTTCGGTGGCGATCAGCTCCAGCGGTCGAATCGTCGCCGTGGACCCGCTGAGTGAAGCTCGGGCCACGGCGTCCGGCATATCGAAAATCTGCTGGACCAGGCTCAAGGCTCGCGTGGAAAGCCGCTCCTGCAACCTCTGCTCGTGGGCGTGTTGCAGCGCTTGCCACGGCAACTGACGGCAAAACAGACGTCTGCGTTGGCGTGCATCATCGGTTTGCGCCTCAAGGTGGCTTCGCACCTGTTGCTGATAAGCGCTTTTGAGATCCAGCTGGCGCACCATTTGTATCACGGCACTTGCGTCCAGGGCTTGCGGTAATGGCTTTGCCGTGCGTGAACGCGGGCGGATGTGTTGAACGGTCAGATCTGGCCAGTGCCGCAACGCAAAGTCGGTCAGGTTGTCGACATTCACATCGAGCACTGCACCGGTGGGGATCAGGATGTGATCGGGGTTGAGCGCCTGGCCGGGAAAGCGCGCCTCAAGCAGCGCCATCAGCGTGGTGAAGGCATAATCACGCAGGGGTTGGATGTCATGCAGGTAGTCGTGTTCATCGTCGGCGTTGTTGCAGTATTGCTCCAGAAGCTCGGCCTGGTGGATTTGGTCCTGGGCCGGCGCCATCCCCAGCCACAGTGGCAGTGCCTGCTGGTTGACCATGGCATCGGCCAGTGTGATTGCCCTGCCAAGGTTAGTGGGCGGAGGCTGTTCGATGACGGCGTCCAACCGGTCCTGCAAGGCACGGGCGCGCAGGCCCATGGATTGCAGGTGATCCACGCCTTCCATGACCGCGTCGTTGTAGCTGTCTACTCGGTCATTCAACAGGTCCCGATCAATACGTTGCAGCGGGCCCTGGCTAAATGCCTGATGGGGCTCGCGCAAGCAGAACGGCAGATTCTCCAGCAGGCTCAAGCTGTTGAGTGGGTGCGCCAGGCGCTGGGTGATTTCATCGCGCAGGGCGTTGATCGAGGCAAAGACTTCGTAGCCCAGGCGCGGGGTCCAGAGCAGCGCCTGGCCCGAGCGCTGCGGGTCGATACCGCCGCGCTCAGTGATCACGAACGTATTGGCCAGCGGTTGTGGCGTATCGACGGCGTTCAAGTCCAACGTCAAGCCATAGGCATCCGGCAAAAATCCGTTAAGGCCATGGCGTGTCAAGCGCGACAGACTGTCGGGCTGAAATAGCGTGTCGAGAATGGCCTGGCTTGTGGGCGCCAGGGTTTTATCCAGCGACCTCAGCTCGGCTTCGCTGCGTAACCCTACCAGCATCGAGTGGGCGTGTTTGGCGTGAGTCTTGACGAGAAACTCATGGGGTTGCTGGCGCATGGCGTGCTTGGAAAACAGCAGCAGGACGCGCTCGATGACGGTGTTGAACGTCTTGAGCGTCATGCTTGGCAATTGCATGAAGACATTGCCTTCGCCCCGTGTATAGAACTTCGTCCTGGACGAGAAGGGCACCGCAGGCGCCTCTTGGGCCAGGCGTTCAATGAAGTGCTCAAGCATGCTCAATGACTGCACTGCCGGACGCTCTTCACGCTCCTGGGCACGCGTGGCGTAGGTATTGATATACACCTCCTCGGCTTTGACTGGCTGTTGCTGCAGTTGCAGTTCAGCGTTGAGCGTGTCAGCGACGATGCTACGTAAGGTCGGGTGATGCGCGCGCTCCATCGCCAGCGCACGCTCAATCGCCCGCAGGTTCTGAAGCTGCAGCCGGGCGCGCTCGGCCTTGACGGTCGAAGGGCGGCCATTACCGCGGGTGACCGGATGCAAGGTCCAGCGCCCGTTGGTCTCCAGTGTGGCCAGTTGATTGTCCAGCAAGGCACGTACGTCCAGGGCACTGTCGAGCAGGGCTGCGAGGTCCACTTGGCCATCGCTGCGCCGGTAGATTTCCAGGGCGTGGTTAAGGTTCTCCGTTTGCTTGCGCGCAATGTCTTGTACCAAGGTCACGAACACATTGCCGGGTATCGGCCTTGCCGCGACGGCGATCGGGTCCAGGCCGAGCAGCGTGTCGCGCTCATCCAATGAGAGGAAGTTGAGCCATTCGTCCTCGTAGCCTTCGGCCTTGAGCATGCTCAATAACAGGTCTTTGAGGTGGTCGAGGTTTTCCAGCACCTGTAACCCGCGCGATTGGGTGTAGAGGTACGCGTGGTGCTCGGTGATCATCAAGGTGCTCGCCGGTTCAACGTAATGTTGATGGGGGGCATAAAGGCGCACCTTTTCCACGCTGAGGTTTTCGGCATGGGCGCTGCGGGCGCTTTGGTCGCTGAGGAACAGGGCCTGAAATGCATGGCTTTCCTCGGCGGTAATAATCTCGCCCTGGCGCTTGAGCAACACATCGAGGCGAAACTTCTGCGCCACGACCTGGGCAAAAAAATCCACGCGCGAGGTGCCGCTGTCGATATCTTCATTCCAGTAGGTCTGCAGCAGGCTTTCCAACAGCTTCGAGAAAGTACTGGAGCTTTGTTCGATCAAGGCTTCCCAACGCTGGTGATCTTCTTCCCGTTCGGAGGCGGTGAAGCCAGTGGTGTCATGTTTTGGGTTCGAGTATTCGCGTGTCTGCCCTTTGGGCCACCCATGGCGCACATAAAATTGCAGCAGCGCTTCGCTCAAGGTCAGCGAGTTGACCCAACGTGGCGTTGCTTGCTCAGCTTCGCGGGTGAAGACATTGACCCGTGTGTCCCGTTGATCCAGGTGTTTGAAATGGGGGCGGGCCATGACGCTCAGCAGCGTGTCGAGCATGTCAGGCAAGGTCGGGGTTTTTTGCAGGTGGTCGAGCATGGCCTCGACGTTATCCAGCTGGCAGGCCTGGAGCATGCGTGCTTGCTCCGGCATGACTTCACCCTCGATGAGCTGAGTGGTCAACACCATGGGCGTGTCAGCGCCCAGCGCATTGCGTTGGTCCATCGACAGGTAGCTCAGCAAAGGGGCGCTCTGCAGTGGGTCTTCCAATTGCTCGATCAACTCGCTCAGCAGGGCGGCGTGGCTGTCATAGACCTGTATGCCGTTATCCGGGGTGTAGAGCAACGCCTTGGCGGCGTCGGGTGTCGGGCTGATCGCGAACGCGCCGGCAAGGGGGATGGGGGGCTTGCCGGAAATGTTGATCAGGACCTTTTCAACGCGCATGGGGTGATCGTGCCGGCTTGTGTCCTGCCGAGACTCGTCGGTAGCCAGGTAAAGGTTGTACAGCCAATCAAGGTCTTTGGCGGTGAGCCCTAGCGTGCGTTCACGAGCGGTGGGCGAGGCTTTGCCTTGGGGTTTGAGAAACTCAGGGAAGAAATACGGGGGGGTTAAGCGAACCACAGCCTGTCTCCGGCGTGCCAGGAAAAGCAAAGGGTAGGCAGGCGCCCGTGGTGCAAGGCGGTAAATATTCAGCGCTGCGCACGTTGACAACGCAGAGCGTGCGTGGTGTTTAATCGAGGGTCTGGATGTCCCATTCGTTGCCCCTTCCAATCATAAAAACGGAGCTTCAAATGTCTGCGCAGTCGACAGTTGCCACTGCTTGTGCCTCGATTCGCTTCGCTGAACTGGTGGAGTTACTTCAACAGGTCTTCGTCCGGCACGGCACATCGCCGCAGGTTGCTGCGATTCTTGCGCACAACTGCGCAAGTGCCGAGCGTGACGGTGCCCACAGTCACGGTATTTTTCGCATCCCCGGTTACCTTTCGACGCTGGCCAGTGGATGGGTCAACGGCACCGCCGTCCCCAGCGTGACCGATGTGGCCTCAGGCTTTTTGCGCGTTGACGCGGGCAATGGTTTTGCCCAGCCGGCCCTGGCAGCGGCGCGCCCGTTGCTGGTGGAGAAGGCACGCAGCGCCGGCATCGCGTTGCTGGCGATCCATAACTCCCATCACTTTGCAGCCCTGTGGCCGGACGTCGAGCCGTTTGCCGAGGAGGGGCTAGTGGCACTCAGCGTGGTCAACAGCATGACCTGTGTGGTGCCCCACGGCGCGGATCGCCCGTTGTTCGGCACCAACCCCATCGCGTTTGCGGCACCACGGGCCGACGGTGCGCCGATTGTGTTTGACCTGGCCACCAGTGCCATCGCCCATGGCGACGTGCAAATCGCCGCACGCAAAGGCGAGCGGTTGCCACCGGGCATGGGCGTCGATAGCCTCGGTCAGCCGACCCAGGACCCTAAAGCCATTCTGGAAGGCGGCGCACTGTTGCCATTTGGCGGGCACAAGGGGTCGGCACTGTCGATGATGGTCGAGTTGCTGGCGGCAGCGTTGACGGGCGGCAACTTCTCTTTTGAATTCGATTGGACGGACCACCCCGGCGCGCGTACGCCGTGGACAGGCCAGCTCCTGATCTTGATCGACCCGAGTAAAACCGCAGGGCAAAGCTTCGCCCAACGCAGCCAGGAGCTGGTGCGGCAGATGCATGCGGCGGGGCTGCGTCGATTGCCGGGGGACCGACGCCACCGCACGCGGGCGAAGTCGCAGGAAACCGGGATCGAACTGGATGCGCAGGCGTTGCGCGAGTTGAGGGCCTTGGCGGCGGGATGAAACAGGCTGCGCGATGCGCAGCCTGAATGGATCAGTTACGGCGACCTAGCAACAGGCCGACCACCAGGCCAAAGCCAGCGGAAATGGCCACGGTCTGCCATGGGTGCCCACCGATGTAAGTCTCGGTGGCATCCACAACCGGCTTGCTGCGTTCACGCACGTTGGACACCGATTCCAGGGCTTGCTTGAGTTTGATGGCAACCTGCTCGCGCAGGGTTTCACCTTCCTCGCCCACCAGGGATGCGCTGCTTTTGAGCAGTTTGTCCGACTCTTCGATCAATGCGCTCAGTTCGCTGAACGCTTGGTCCTTGATTTGATCTTCGACAGCTTGGGCGGCGGTTTTGCGGGCCATTGAGTGACTCCTTGCAGGTGGATGTGGCAGTGAACAATGGAGTATCGGGCGGTGGCAAAAGTTGCAGTTTTTTTGCCGGCGCGCTCATCCGAGGCAAAATCCGGATCGGGAACTTTGGGCCTACAGTGTAAGATGTCACCTATTTGTGCAGCAGGTAATTCAACATGAGCTTCAATCTCGCCAACAAGACCCTCGCCGAACGCGCCGAGCTGGAAGATGAAAAGTCGCGCCTCTACGACCTGTGGCAAACCAACCTGGGCAAGGCCAAGGGCGAAGCCGCGCGCTTGTTCGGTGAGCGCGCCAAACGCAAGGGCAAGTGGGCCGAATGGGTACGTGCCGAACTCGATGGCATGTCGCCGCCGGAGTTTTCCAACATGGTGCGCAGTGAAGTCAACAAGCTGATGGCGGCGGCAAAGTAAAGCACGCCACAATCGCTTCGCGCACCTTGAGCAACAGCGGGTCCAACTGAGCCTGGGTGCGCCAGCCCAACTCCACCGGGTAATGCGGTAGCGCCAGCGGGCAGGGCAGCACGCGCAGGCCGGTCATTTGCGCAATGGCGTGGGCCGCATGCCCGGGAATGGTTGCTACTGCGGTGCTGCCTTTGAGCAGATACGGCAGCGCGGCAAAGTGGCTGGTGGACGCGCACACGTGGCGGCGCAGCCCGTGCGCCGCCAAGCCTTCATCGGTAATGCCGATAAACCCGCCTGACGACACTAATACATGTTCCCGTGTGACAAACCCTTGCAGGTCGATAGTCTCCTCGCCCGGCGCCAGGCTATGGGGGTCTACCAGGCAACGATAGTCACCTTCCCCCAGCACCTGTCGGCTCAGCCTGCGCTCGGTAAAACCGCCGGCGGTAATGGCCAGGTCCAGCGTGCGGTCGAGCAGGGCGGCGGCGACGATCTGGCTGTAGGTCTGGCGAAAGATCACCCGTAGCTTGGGCAGGCGCAGTGCGATGGCCTCCATCAGGCTTCGGGCATAGGCAATCTCGAAGTCATCCGACAGCCCCAGCACCACCGAGCGGCCCTCGTAGTGCAGGTTTTGCGGGCTGATCATCGCCAGGCTCTGGCGGCAGCGATCCAATGCCTCACCGATCACCGGTTTCAACTGGTTGGCACGCAATGTGGGCGCCAGGCCGCGTCCGGTGCGCACGAACAAAGGGTCACCATACAGCTCGCGCAAACGCCGCAAGCCCGCGCTGATCGCCGACTGCGTCACGCCCAAACGCAGCGCCGCACGGCTGGCACTGGACTCGTCGTGCAGGGCTTCGAAGGTTTTGAGCAGGTTCAGGTCAACCTGAGCGATATTCATTTGGCTCATATCATTTAGCACTGAGGTGGGCTTTATTCATGATCGAGTCTGGCTGGAGAATGGGCAACCCCTATCTATCGGAGTGAGCCTGATGCCCGTATCGACTGTCGCAGCCCTGCAAATCGGCGCCTTGCCTGGCGGCAAGGCTGAAACCCTGGCGCAGATCCTGGCCTATGAGGATCAAATCCAGCGCAGTGGCGCGCACTTGGTGGTCATGCCCGAGGCGTTGCTGGGCGGCTATCCCAAGGGCGAAAGCTTTGGCACGCAATTGGGCTATCGCCTGCCCGAGGGCCGGGAAGCCTTTGCACGGTATTTTGCCAATGCCATTGACGTGCCGGGGCCAGAAACCGAGGCGCTGGCCGGGATGTCGGCGCGTACCGGTGCCAGCCTGGTGCTGGGCGTGATCGAACGCAGTGGCAGCACGCTGTACTGCACGGTGTTGTATTTCGAACCCTCGGGCGGCCTGGTGGCCAAGCACCGCAAGCTGATGCCGACCGGCACCGAGCGGCTTATCTGGGGCAAGGGCGACGGCTCGACCCTGCCGGTGATCGACTCCGCGGTGGGGCGTATCGGCGGCGCGGTGTGCTGGGAAAACATGATGCCGTTGCTGCGCACCGCGATGTATGCCAAGGGCGTTCAGGTGTGGTGTGCACCCACCGTGGACGAGCGCGAAATGTGGCAGGTGAGCATGCGCCATATTGCCCATGAAGGGCGTTGCTTTGTGGTCAGCGCCTGCCAGGTGCAGGCGTCGCCCGAGGCCTTGGGTGTGGAGGTTGCCAACTGGCCGGTGGACCGTCCGTTGATTGCCGGCGGCAGCGTGATCGTCGGGCCCATGGGCGACATTTTGGCGGGGCCGTTGGTGGGCGAGGCGGGGTTGTTGACGGCGCAGATCGATACTGATCAGTTGGTGCGGGCCCGCTACGACTACGACGTAGTGGGGCATTACGCCCGGCCGGATATTTTTGAATTAGTGGTGGACGAGCGCGCCAAGCCAGGCGTTCGCTATATCACTGACTAAACGCAATCAGCCTGTGGGAGCTGGCTTGCCTGCGATAGCGGCGTGTCATTCAATTCATCTGTTACTGACGCACCGCCATCGCAGGCAAGCCAGCTCCCACATTTGGTTTTCAGCCACTTACCAGGTGGCGGTGTTCGGCAAGTCCAGGGTGCCACGCTCTACAAAGCGCATGGTGCCAAACAGTCCGCCCGTCAGTTTGCCGCGCAGCACGTAGGGCAGGTTGTTCAGGCTTTGGGTCTGGCTCAGGCCCAGGGTCTGGCGCAACACCGAAAACGCCGAAACGCTGACCGGCACCATCAATACGGTTTCAGAAAAGCGTGGGATGCTGCCAGCCTGATCGCTGACGCCAGAAGCGAGTGGCCGGCCATTGACCTCCAGGTCCAGGGCCACGCCGTTGTAGTCGATTGCCGCTTCATTGGGGTTTTGCACCCGCAGTTTCACGGCAAAACGCACTTCCAGGTCCTGGCTTTGCAGCGGCTCGATGCCCACCACATTGATGTTCACCGGGTCGCGGTTGGGAAACAGTGCGCAGGCGCTCAAGGTCAGCAGCAACAGCGATAGAACCATGAGCTTGCGCATAAAGAAATGCTCCTACTTTTGGGTGACGTCCGGGTCCTGCATGACCTTGAGGGTAGAGGACTCCGGCTCGAATTCATCTTCTTCCAGCTCTATGAACTCTTCGGGCAGGAAAATGTTCAGCAGGATTGCACAGAATGCACCCACGGTGATCGGCGATTCGAAGATGTTGTGCAGCGCCTTGGGCAGCTCGCGCAGCACTTCGGGCACCGCGGCGACGCCCAGGCCCATGCCTAGGGAAATTGCCACGATCAGCACATTACGCCGATGCAGGCCCGCTTCGGCGAGGATCTTGATCCCGGCCACGGCCACGGTGCCGAACATGATCAGGGTCGCGCCGCCCAATACGGGCTTGGGCATCAGTTGCAGCACCGCGCCGATCATCGGGAACAACCCCAGCAGCACTAGCAGGCCAGCAATGAAGTACGCCACGTAGCGGCTGGCCACGCCGGTCAATTGGATCACGCCGTTGTTCTGGGCAAAGGTCACCATCGGCAGGCTGTTGAAGGTGGCGGCCATCGCGGAGTTGAGGCCGTCGGCCAGCAGGCCGGACTTGATGCGCTTGATATACAGCGGGCCCTTGACCGGTTGCTGGGAAATCATCGAGTTGGCGGTCAGGTCGCCGGCGGCTTCGAGGGGCGAAATCAGGAAGATCACCGCCACCGGGATAAACGCCACCCAGTCGAACGAGAAACCGTACTTGAACGGCACCGGCACGCTGATCAGCGGCATCTGGGGCAGGGCGGCCATGTCGACGCGGCCCAGCAGCCACGCCACTACGAAGCCCAGGGTCAGGCCGATCACGATCGAACCCAGGCGCAGGAACGGGTTGTTGAAGCGGTTGAGTACCACGATGGTCAGCAGCACCAAGGCCGCCAGGCCCATGTTGCCTGCGGCGCCCAAGTCGCTGGCGCCATAGCCGCCAGCCATGTCGGTGACGGCCACCTTGATCAGTGACAAGCCCATCAAAGTGATGATGGTGCCGGTCACCACCGGGGTGATCAGTTTGCGCAGTTTGCCGATGAACTGGCTGAGCACCACTTCGATAAACGCCGCGAAAAAGCAGATGCCAAAGATCGTCGAGAGGATTTCATCGGTGCCGCCGCCCCGGGCCTTGACCATGAACCCAGCGCTCAAGATCACGCTGATAAAGGAAAAACTGGTGCCTTGCAGGCACAACAGCCCCGAACCCACCGGCCCGAAAGTGCGCGCCTGCACAAAGGTGCCAAGCCCCGAGACAAACAGCGCCATGCTCACCAGGTACGGCACTTCGCTTTCCAGCCCCAATACGCCGCCGACGATCAGGGTGGGCGTGATGATGCCGACAAAACTCGCCAACACATGCTGCAACGCGGCAAAAATCGCGGCGGTGAAGTGCGGGCGGTCTTCGAGGCCGTACATGAGGTCAGATTTATAGCGCGGGCGGGGGGCTTGAGCGTCAGACAAAATGATGGCTCGGGTCAGAAAATGGAGGCGCAGGATGCCAGAAAGTGCCAGGCGTCTGAAGTGTAAAAAAATATTTATAAAAACCCTGCGCTAAAGCCGTGGCCCAGCCGATATCAAGCATAGGCCCACACTACAACGACAACAGTGGTGACCAAGGTCTGGGCAGCGCGTTGACGCTGACGGATCGTTTCGCGGCAAGGATGCACGCAAACACTACTTCTGAGAGCAGCCCTATGTCCCTCCGTCACCTGAATATTGCCCCTCGCGCGTTTATCGGTTTTGCCTTCATTGCGGTTCTAGTGGTGCTGTTGGGCGTGTTTGCGGTCAACCGTATGACGCAGATGCGCCAATCCTCCCAGGACATGAGCGCGAACCAGCTGCCCAGCATGACTCACCTGGGTACCATCACCGAAAACGTGCTGCGCATGCGCATCCTGTCGTTTCGCGTGCTGGTCAACCGCGAGCCTGCCGCCCTGCAGGAAGCCGAGACGCGCATTGGCGTGCTGGCTGACAAGGTCAAGACCGCCCAGGCCAAATACGCCACGCTGCCTGCGGGCGCGGAGGAGGCTGCGCTGTACAAAGCCTTCGGCGTCACCCTGGACAACTACCTCAAAGCCCAGGCCGAGATGGTGGCATTGTCCAAGCAGGGCAAGGTCGATGAGATGCGCGCTCTGATCAACAGCCGTATCAAGGACGGCACTGACCAGATGGGCGAGCAACTGAACAAGCTGATCGCCATCAATGCGGCCGACGCCAAGCAGGCCGACGAGGATGCCGGGCAAAGCTACGAGGGCGCGATCACCGGCGTGGTGGCGGTCTCCGTGGTGGCGGCATTGCTCACCGTGCTGCTGGCCTGGTTGTTGACCCGCAGCATCGTGACCCCGCTGCGCAAGGCCGTGGAAGTGGCCGAGACCATCGCCGCCGGCAACCTCAGCAAAACCATCGAGGACGATGGCAAGGACGAACCGGCGCGGTTGCTCAGTGCGCTGTCGACCATGCAAGCCAGCCTGCGCCAGACTATCCAGCACATCGCGGGTTCGGCCACGCAACTGGCTTCGGCGGCGGAAGAGCTGAGCGCGGTCACCGAGGAGGCCTCCCGTGGCCTGCAACAGCAGAACAATGAAATCGACCAGGCCGCCACGGCCGTCAATGAGATGACGGCAGCAGTGGAGGAGGTGGCGCGTAACGCGGTTTCCACCTCCGAGGCGTCCGGGCAGTCCAACCAGGCGGCGCGGGAAGGCCGTGATCGGGTGATGGAAACTGTCGGCGCGATCCAGACCATGACTCAGGACGTGCAGAACACCTCCGCGATGATCGAGGGCCTGGCCGCTCAGGGCCGGGATATCGGCAAGGTGCTGGATGTGATCCGCGCGATTGCCGAGCAAACCAACCTGCTGGCGCTCAACGCAGCGATTGAAGCCGCCCGTGCCGGCGAGGCCGGAAGGGGCTTTGCGGTGGTCGCCGATGAAGTGCGCGCCCTGGCCCATCGCACCGCGCAGTCGACCCAGGAAATCGAGAAAATGGTCGCCGGCATCCAGAACGGTACCGGGGAGGCGGTGCAGTCCATGCAACAGAGCAACCAGCGCAGCCAGAGCACCCTGGAAATGGCACGTGCAGCCGGCGCCTCACTGGAGCAGATCACTGCGTCTATCAGCCTGATCAACGAACGCAACCTGGTGATTGCCAGCGCTTCGGAAGAACAGGCCCAGGTCTCCCGCGAGGTGGACCGCAACCTGGTCAACATCCGCGACCTGGCCACCCAGTCGGCGGCGGGCGCCAACCAGACCAGCGCGGCCAGCCATGAACTGTCGAGGCTGGCGGTGGATTTGAATGGGATGGTGGCGAGGTTCGTCGTCTAACTGCTGCCACAACACCCTGTGGGAGCTGGCTTGCCTGCGATAGCAATCTTACAGTCGGCACATCATGGGTTGGCTTACCGCTATCGCAGCATAGGGATCTACACAACTTGGGCCGGTGCTGGACCTGTGGCGAGGGCGCTTGCTCCCGTGACGGACTGACAGCCGACGCTGATCTAACTGACGCGCCGCAATCCAAATGTGGGAGCTGGCTTGCCTGCGATGGCGGCCTTACAGCCGACCAGGATGTTGGATCTGACCGCGTACATATCCGTTCCTGCGGTAACGGCCACCTATGGTTCCGCTCTTACAGCGGGGCACTTTTGGAAAGGCTCAAAAGTAACCAAAAGGCCTTCGCCCCACCACTCGGCACCTCGCCTAGGCTCGGTGTGCCCGAACGCAGGCTTGAAGTCGTGGGCCGCCGCCACGCGCCATCCATGGCGCGGGGCGGCTAACCCGGCGTCCTGCCGGGTTGCCCACGACTTCAAGCCTGCGTTCGGCCAGCGTGGTTTGACGGGGCGCTTCAGATCAAAAGCCAGATCAAGATCAAGAGCGGCTCGCTTAGCATCGTGGTTACCGTCGATCGCTTCAGAGTTGTGTAGATACCTATGGCTATCGCAGGCAAGCCAGCTTCCACCTTTGCTCTTGTGTTGTGTCAGTGCCGCCATGCCCCTGGATTCACCAGGTTTACCGGCTTTTCGCCAGCCAATGCCGCCAGGAGATTCTCCACCGCACACTTGGCCATCGCCTCCCGCGTCTCATGGGTGGCCGAGCCGATATGCGGCGTGGCTACCACATTGTTCAACCGCAACAACGGCGACGCGTGATCCAGCGGCTCCTTCTCAAACACATCCAACCCCGCCGCGCGGATAGTGCGTTGCTGCAACGCCTGCACCAGTGCCGCCTCGTCCACCACCTTGCCTCGGGAGATATTGATAAAAATCGTCTCCGGCCCCATCAGCGCGAATTCCTCGGCGCCAATCAACTTCTCGGTCTCAGCGGTCAACGGCAGGGTCAGGCAGACAAAATCAGCCTCTTTGAGCAAGTCCTGCAAGCTGCGGTACTGCGCGCCAAAGCGCGCTTCAACCGCCGGCTTGGGCGAGTGGCTGTGGTAGATCACTGGCATGCCGAAGCCACAATGCCCGCGTTGGGCCAGGGCTTCGCCGATACGGCCCATGCCGATGATGCCGAGGGTCTTGCCATGTACATCGCTGCCAAAATGCGCCGGGCCGATATTTTTGTTCCATTGGCCGGCGCGCACCATGTCGGCCAGCTCGACCACGCGCCGGGCGGTGGCCAGGATCAGCGCAAAGCCGGTGTCGGCGGTGGTTTCGGTGAGCACGTCTGGAGTGTTGCTGAGCAGGATGCCGCGTTGGGTCAGGTAATCGATATCGTAGTTGTCGACGCCCACCGAGACGCTGGCCACTGCTTCCAGCTTGGGTGCCAGGTCGAGCAACTGGGCATCCAGGCGCAGGCTTGCCCCCAGCAGGCCGTGGGCGTTAGGGAGGGCATCGCGCAGGTTGGCCAGGCCGGTTTCATCCAGAGCGTCAATCAGCGTGACATCGACCTGCTCGTGCAGGCGAGCCATGAGCGGCGTGGACAGTTTTTTGTACAGCACGACAGATTTTTTCATGAGGTTTTTACCTTCAACTCCAGGGTTGGCGTCGGCGAGCGGTCACTGGCGCCGGGCTTGAGGAAAATCGTCAGCACCACGGAAAGCAGCAGCGCGCCGCTCATCAGCAGGTACGAAGCGCCGGGCGAGCCGGTGCTGCTGTTGAGGTAGCCCACCAGGTACGAGCCACCGAACGAGCCCAGGGCGCCCATGCTGTTGATCAGCGCCATGGCGCCACCGGCGACGTTGGCCGGGAGGATTTCCGGGACGATGGCGAAAAACGGGCCGTAGGGTGCATACATGCAGGCCCCGGCGATCACCAGCAGGGTGTAGGACCACCAGAAGTGTTCGGCGCCCAGCACGTAGGACGCGTAGAAGGCAATCGACGCAATCAATAGCGGCGGCCAGACAAAACGCTTACGTTTCTGCAGCTTGTCCGAACCCCAGGACACCACGAGCATGCCAATCACCGCCGCCAGATAGGGCAGGGCCGAGAGCCAGCCGGCTTCGACCATGTCCATCTGCAAACCGGCCTTGAGGATTGATGGCAACCACAGCACGAAGCCGTACACGCCAATGCTCCAGCAGAAAAACTGCAACGCGAGAATGATCACCTTGGGCGAACGGAACGCCTCGGCGTAGTTTTTCACGGCCTTGATCCCCACCTGCTCGGCGGCGAGGGCGGTTTCCAGGCTGTGCTTTTCGGCGTCGCTCAGCCACTTGGCATCCTTGGGGCGCTCATCGGCCAGCTTCCACCAGATAAACGCCCACAACACCGCCGGCAGGCCCTCGATGATGAACATCCAGCGCCAGCTGAAATGCTGCACCAGGTAGCCCGACACCACCGACATCCACAGCATGGTGACCGGGTTGCCGAGGATCAGGAAAGTGTTGGCCCGTGAGCGTTCGGCACGGGTGAACCAGTGGCACAGGTATACCAGCATGGCCGGCATCACGGCGGCCTCGACCACCCCGAGCATGAAGCGGATGACGATCAGCATGTAGGCGTTGGACACCACGCCAGTCAGCGTCGCCAAGCCGCCCCAGAGGATCAGGCTGACGAAGATCAGTTTCTTGACGCTGCGCTTTTGCGCGTAGATCGCCCCCGGCACCTGAAAGAAAAAGTAGCCAAGGAAAAACAGTGCACCGAGCAGCGAAGACATGCCTGGCGTGATCATCAGGTCTTCGGCCATGCCGGACGCGGCGGCGAAGCCGTAGTTGGCGCGGTCGAGGTAGGCCAAGCTGTAGGTGATAAACACGATAGGCATGATGTACCACCAGCGACGGGTGGCGAGTTTCACGGTTTCCATGGGGTTGCTCCTGAGCTTGTTGTAGTTGTGGCAACAGGTAATGGGTCACGCAACGGATCGGGTGGGTAATTCAGCGCGGGTCGGCAAACCTTCCATATCGCCACGGCTCTGCACGGCGCGGCTGCCGATCCAGTTACCGCGCTGTACGGCCTCGGGGAAGCTCAAGTTTTCCAGCAGGGCGCTGATCATGCCCACGGCAAAGCCATCGCCGGCGCCCACGGTATCCACGACCTTGGCCACCGGTACGGCGGCGACAAAACCCTGGTCCATATGGGTGCGGTAATAGGCGCCCTCGGCGCCGAGCTTGATCGCCACGGCTTCGGCGCCCTGGTCGAGATAGAACGCGGCGATGTCTTCCGGGTCGTCAAAACCGGTCAGCAGGCGACCTTCGCCCAGGCCCGGCAGGACCCAGTCGGCCAAAGCAGCCAGCGCATTGATTTCGCGGATCATCTGCGCCTGGCTGGCCCATAGGGACGGGCGCAGGTTCGGGTCGAACGACACACTGCGTCCGGCCTTGCGCATTTGGGTCATCAGCTCGAACGACAGTGCGCGAGTGGCATCGGACAGCGCTGGCGGAATGCCGGTGGCGTGCAGATGGCGGGCTTGCAGCAGCGTCGGATGGATGGCATCGATGGACAAGTGGCTGGCCGCCGAGCCTCTGCGAAAGTACTCCACTTGAGGATCTGCGCCGGCCTCTTCCCGGGATTTGAGTTGAAAGCCGGTGGGGTTCAGCGGGTCGACGGCCACGTGGTGGCAATCGAGTCCTTCTTTAGTCAGGGTATCGACCACAAAACGCCCGAGGGAGTCGTTACCCACGCGGCTCAGCCAGGCCACGTTGAACCCCAGGCGCGACAGGCCGATGGCGACGTTGCTGTCGGCGCCGGCAATGCGTTTGTGAAACTGCCCGACCTGCGCCAGGTCGCCGGTCTGTTCGGCGACAAACATCGCCATGGTTTCGCCAAACGACAGGATATCGATCTCAGACATGGGCGTTCTCCACATGGGGTTGGCCAAGGCGGGCCAGGGTCGCGACCTGTTGCGCGGTGACTTCGATCAGGTCATCGCCCTGCAACGGAAATTCCACTGCCCGGGTAATACCTTGAGTCATGTGTTTAAGCAGTTGTTCCCACAGATGCAGGTCGGTGGCGCCCGGCGGCAAGGCGACGAGCTTGCCATCGGCGCGACGGGCCACGGCCTTGCAGTGCAGGTAATCCACATGCCGGCCCAGTAACCGCGCAGCAGTGAGCGCGGACTGGTCTTGCCACTGCCAGTTACCGATGTCGAAGGTCATTTTCACCGGCAGGCCCAGGCGTTCGACTTCGGTAAAAAACCGTTGCATCGGTTCAATACGCCCGCCGTGCAGGGTCTGGTCGTTTTCCACCAGTAGCTTGACCGGGTGGCGATTGAGCAGGGCGTGCAGGCTTTCCATGTCGTTTGTGTCGGTGAAGTAACCGAGGGACACCTTCAGCCAGCCCGAGCCAAAGGTCTGGGCGCGGTCCAGGGTAGCGGCCAGCTCGGCATTGGGCTGGGCTCGGCCGGCGACCCAGAGTTCCAGGGGCGAGGAAAATACGCTGTCCAAGCCTTGCGCGGCAGCGGCCTGGGCCAGGGTGGCGGGGTGTTCGTCGGTCAGTAGCTCCTCACGCCATTCAATGCGCTGGGCACCGGCAGCGCAGAGCAGCGCGACAAAACTCAATTGGCCCTGCTGGCGAACCAGGTCGGCGCCGTAGCTGGAAAGGCTGATGGAGACGGGGTATTTATGCATTGTTGTTTACCTCTGAAACCGGTTTCATTTTTATCAACAAGAACACACTGACTGCTTGTGGCGAGGGAGCTTGCTCCCGTTTGACTGCGCAGCAGTCACCGGCTCTTGGCGGCGCTTCGCACCGCAGCGGGAGCAAGCTCCCTCGCCACAGTAAAGCCAGGGTCATAAGGGGGCGTCGAGCCGCGGATAATCAGCTCGGGTAAGAAATCCAGGGTGCGGGTGGGGGCGGTATCGCCGCGCAGGCGCTTGAGCAAACAGTCGAAGGCGCTGGCGCCAATCGCTTGCGTCGGTTGGGCGAGGGCGGTGATGCCGTTGCCCACCAGCGGGTACCAGTCCAGGTCATCCAGGGCGATCAAGCCCACCTCGCCGAACAGGTCGCAGCCCAGCGCCTTGAGCGCACGGGTGCAGGCCAGTGCGGCCACGCCGTTGGCGCAAAACAGTGCCTTGGGGCCGGGTTTGGCGAGAAAGGCTTGCAGACGCTTTTCCAGGTTGCCATCCAGTTCAACCACGGCGCCTGTCAACGCCGGGTGCTTGGCAATTTCGTGGTTGAAACTCTCCAGGCGCTCCAGGCGTGAGCTGGTACCGTCTGTGGTCTCGCTTACGAGCAGCACGTCGCGGTAACCCTGCAGCTCCAGGTGTTCCACCGCCATGCGCACCGCCGCCGGGTTATCCAGGCCCACCAGGTCGCTGTGCAGCGGCTCGACCTTGCGGTCCACCAGCACCAGGGGCATTTCCTGTTGCAGCTCCAGCAGTTGGTCGAGGTGATGGCCCAGGGTGTTCACGATCAAGCCTTCGATGTTGTAGGAGCGCAGCGCCGCCAGGTGTTGGCGCTCTTGCTCGTCATCGCGGTCGGTGTTGCACACCACCAGGCTGTAGCCGTGCTGACGGCAGGCGGTTTCGACGCCGTGCATCACGGCGATGGAATAGGGGTTGCGGATATCGGCCACCAGCATGCCGATCAGTCGCGTGCGGCCACGTTTCAAACCACGGGCCATCTGGTTGGGGCGGTAGCCGAGCTGTTCGATGGCTTGCTCGATGCGCAGCGCGATCGCGTCGGAGAGCAGGGCGCGGTCATCGCCGATAAAACGCGACACGCTGGCTTTGGACACGCCGGCGCGTTGGGCGACGTCGAGCATGGTGACACGGGTGCGCTGGGCGGCGGAAAAAGGAGTCACGGTCGCGGGCCTTTCTTATTTGAGGTGGGTCATGGCTGCTTTGAAACCGGTTTCAGGAAACACCAAGTCAACCAGTGCGTCAAGCGTTGCTGCTTGGGGCGCGCAAGGGCTGTCCGACGAGCGGAGCGATATACCTGTTAGTTCTGACAGTATCCATCGCCCTGAAACAAGCGCCTAATTTGAGCCAGCGAAGCGGATTGATTCAGCCACGTGGAAATCAAGGAGCGCCTAATGACGGGGTCAAAAAAAACAGCCAACACATCTGTCAGCGATACAGGCGCAGGGCAGATGTCTGAACTCAAGGCTGCCGTCGTGGTGGATGCGTTTCCCGATGATCCCAACGGCCTGATTCCTACTGAGTTCCTGTACCACCCGATCAAAATTCAGCTCCGGCAGATCTGGCAGTTCCCGGCCGAAGCCGGCGAGACGGATAATGTCCATTTCTCGATCAAGCCGCATACGCCGGAACCTGCCTACCCTTTGCCAGCGATTCCCTTGGAAGGCCCCGTTACCGAGGATCATTTCCCGGTAGAACTGTCCATCGGCGGTAATTGGCTGAAGATCAGCGGCTCTTATGACCTCAGTTATTACGTTGACGGGCCGGGCGGTATAGAGCACAGCCGGTATGTCACTACGTTCACCCTGGATTGGATTCCGCCGGGTGGGACAGCCCCTCTTATGCCGCCTATGTTCATCGATCCGGAGGTCGCCAATAACGGCATCACTGAGGCCTATATCAGTGAGCATGAGTTCGTTGAGCTGCGAATTCCGACCTATCTGGATCTCCAGGCATTTGACGACGGGTTGATTTTTTTGTTGGAGACTGAGGAGTCAAACCCTTTTCTGGCGGCCTATACGCATACCTTTGTCAGCACCACTGAGGCGCTGATAGTCCCCGTGCCGTCCGAGTTGTTTCGCCAACTGCCAAATGGGCCGCGTTTTTTGCGCTACGGTCTTCGTGATCGGGCAGGAAACCAGCAGCCCAATTACTCGGGGGCAACACTGGTCTATATCAACCTGCAAGCGCTCCCCAGTGGATTGCAACCGCCCGAGGTACTTGCCTATGAATATGACGGCCTGATTGATCGCGCGGATGCCCGTAGTGGCGTAAACCTGAGATTTGGTGCCTATTTAGACTGGAATCCAACAGATGAGGTGGCCGTCAGTTGGAATGGCATCCTTCTAGCCCGGGAACCGGTTGACGGTTTTCCAAAAGTGGTCCCGGTGAGCTGGTCTGTATTGATCCAGAATGGCTACCTACAGACCCAGTTTCCGGTTCGGTACTTTATTTACCGTGCCGGTGTTGCGACGGCTGTTCCATCGCCGATACGACGTGTCGACGCTGACTTCCGGGTATTTGGGGTGGACCATGACCAAGCACCGGCTGAATACAATCGGCACTTGGCTAAAGTTGAAATTCGAGGCGCTGTTTCCGATACCGCTAACCACTTGGACTTCAGTGATTCGGACCAGTGTGTCACGGCGACAGTGGCCTTGCCTGAGGGACCAGCTGTCGGTAAGTGGTTGGACTTGTACTGGGGGGACCGAGAAAATCCAGTTGCCTCCTATACAGTTAAGTCTGACGATAAACCTGGAAAATTAGTGACATTTACCGGGGTGCCTTGGGAGATAGTTGCCGAAACACCTAATAATCCAGCATTTCCGGTTAGTTATCGCACGAGTAATGGCGTGAATGAACAATTGGCGCCAAACCAGTTCGTGAATATTAATATAGTGCCGCCGGTCAGATTTCCTCGCCCTGAATTTGCGCATGCCAGCACTACGGGGTGGTTGAATTGCCAGACCGATCCTCCTCTCTGGGAGGGGGTTCATGTGCTTGTGAATAAACATGCAGCTATTGCAGTCGGTGATGAGCTCCGATTGAAATGGCAAGGCACTTGGGGGTTTGCGGGTGACCGCCCGATCTCTGAAACCTCTGAAGTATTCAAAGAACATTGGTCGGATGTTGACGAGAGTCAGGGCTATCACGTTTTTGTTGTGCCTTATATTCCTTATGTTCAGCCCATGAAGAACGAGGCGGGTGCGTATGCCGAGTTCACGGTATGGCGCAACGGAACACGGATTGGCAGTTCGTCTATTCGCTACGTAAAAATCGATCGCCGGTATTCAACCTCGGATCCCATATTCTGCGGGCCGAACGGCAATGGGCCGGATTAAAAAATCTCCAGCAGTTGGCTGTGCCTTTGTTGATTGTTTTACAGTGTGCTCAATCTGAACTTGGTTGCAGTTGGCTTGCCGGTGATTTTATGTGAGGCTGGCGTGGTCATCAGTCCGGGAACTTCTTGAGCGCTTTATTACACGCAAGGAGAACTAAGATGGCAATTAACAGTGCAAAAAAAATAACGACACTTGGTTGGGATGATCCCAAATTAGACGCGCCGAGATTTTCTCAGGCGCTCAACGGTGTAAGTGGTTTGATCTGGCGGCCTGACCTGGACGAACATGGTGGTTTGCGGGTTGATTGTCCCCTGGGGGGCTTTCCGGAGATTGGCGACGAGATACAGATTGAATACAGCCCAGTCGGGGTTGCTGTATGGACACCACTGGAGCCGATGATTCTCGAAACCGACCCTACTGGGCCGCTCGTCCGGTTGACCATTGATTATAATATTCTGGGGCATGGGGAGTTTGAAGTCAGATTTAAGGTAAAGCCCGCCTCGGACACTGACTATAAGGACTTCTCCGTTACAGAGCGCGTCAGGATTGATCTATACGGGCCTTATAAATCATCGGGTCGTACTGAGGCCCCCGCAAGGATTGTTTTCCCCACCGCGCTTCCTCTGGGGGTCGACATTACACAAGCTACTCTGGACCTTAATCCGGGAGGTTTTGACTTCGAGATTTCCAGCTACGCGGGTTTTGAAGACGGCGATCGCGTTGCGCAGGTCTGGTTCACTGCCGTGCAGCCACCCGATGATGCTCCGTCCTTGGGCAGCGTCCCCATGGAAAGTGGCGGTGTGGAGTTCAACCTGCCCATTTCGGCGTTTGAAGATTTTGAAGATGGTAATTATTTTGGCTATTACCGATTGATAGATGCTGCTGGGAATCTCAGTGAAATTTCCAGGATCACCACGGGCCGCAGGCTTAAACGCAGTGCCAACCTGGTGTTGGAGCCTATTGACCTCGTAGTGCCTCCAGAGAATGAGTTGGTGGATATCGAGGTTTGGAAAGCGGGTGTAAGGTTGGCGATACCCAGCTATGCATGGGAGTCTGGTGATCAATACAGGTTGATTTGGGGGGCGCAATCCTCCGGGTTGTTGCCACTCAATGGCGTATTTCCCTTTGAGTTCACGGCCTCAAGTCAACTGATTCTGGATGAATATGGTACTCAGACAGGCGCGGTGTCGACGCGGATCACTTATGAAATCGTCAGGACAGGGACAGTCAATAAGCCTGATACTGAGGTATCGGTTGACGTTGATCTGAGTGTTGAAGGACCGGGCGCACCTACGCCGGGAGACCCGAGTCCAGACCTGGACGCTGTCACTATCTTGGGCCCCGCGTCTACTCCCACGCCCAATTACCTGAATTCCGCCGACATTGATCATGCCAGCCCCATCGAGGCGCATTTTGATCTGTGGACTGCCAACCCTCAGCCGGCAGACGGAATGGTCATTACGCTGTATTGGGGAAGCAAGCTGAACCCGGCAGGCTCACGTACCGTTGCGGCGGGTGAGGGGGCTGGTGATCCCTTTATGATCGAGGTAGACAAGGACGCGATCGCCGCCGCGGGCAATGGCGATGACATTCCGGTTTTCTACGGTGTCAGTCGTCCTGGCGCGGCCAATAGCAACTTTTCGCCAAGCACGTCCGTTGAAGTGGACGATGCGATTATCCACTCGCTCGATCCCGCAGTGTTTCGCAACACGCTTGCCTGGGCCGTTGACCCCCGTGGCAGGATCACGTGTTCATCCTTGCGGCCTCAAGGCACAGGCACGCCTGAGGGGGAAAAACACATTGAAGTCTGGATTCCACCCAGCACTGAGTTTTTCGCTAATGGTGTAGAAGTTACATTTGAGTTCGTGGCCTCGACGGGCCTTAATGGGGATGCTCCGATAGAGTCTACTCGAGACACTCGATCACTCACATTGGATAAAAACATGGCGGAGAATGGGTTTATCTTCGAGCTTGAACCTTTCGATCCGCACCTTAAGGTCCCGGGGGTTGCGCCGAGCTATAACTCGCTTTGGTTCCAGTACTCTCTGGATGTCGCAGGGACGCCGGCCAAATCAGTACCTGCAGTCATTCCCGTCCGAATGTTGACGTCCAACAACTTCTGCGATGGCGATCCTTATACGCCATAGCAGCAGAGCTGCAAGCACCAAGGCGTCCTGCGCCTTGGTGTTTTGTTAATACCAATACGCTACTCAATTACTCCGCAATCTTCGGATATATCCTACTTACCACTTCCTCTTGGATCTATAACCTCGCGGCCTCTACAGGTCTGGCTCCACTCCATCGGAACGAGCCATGCCATTGGGTTTAGGCATATTTAGTCAGAGCGAGTGTTACAGCATGTCTATCAAGTATCTTTTTAAACTCTCACCGTTAAGTGCGGCCGTCAAAGTGTCCTCGCTGGGCCTGCTGCTGGGGGTTGCGGTACAGGCCCAGGCAAGCCAGCAGGTTGTGGCGCCTGGCGAGTCCAAAGTGATTGAAGCTGGCGAACCGGTAACAAACTGGGCGCTGCAAGCCGGCTCCAGCCTGACGGTCAATGGTGCCACCGCCGGCTCAATCCTCGGACTCGGTGCTCAGTTGACCGTGAACAGCGGTAGCAATATTGAACGCATTGTTGCCCAGGAAGGGTCCAAGGTGGCCATCAACAACGCAACCGTTAAAACCGAGAGGGCAGGCGTTGCGGCAATGGAGCTGACCAATGGCACTGCGACGATCTCCGGTAGCCACCTGGAAAGCACCCGATCGACCGGCCTGCTGCTCAACCGCTACGTCTCGACACCGGGTGGCTCGCGTGCCGATGTCAGCAACAGTACGATAAAAGGTGCGCAATCGGGTGTGACCGCCTCCCAACACAGCGAGCTGTTTCTGGATAACTCACTGGCGCAAGGGACTGCCGCCAACAGTACCGGCGTTCTTTTGCAAGGGGGGTCGGCTTTTGCCCAGAACAACAGCCTGCTGGTTGGTGAACTCAATGGCGTTCGCTTTAACCGTGGATCAAGCACTACCCAGGATGGCTCGCTGGTGCTGGATCGCTCGACGGTCGAAGGCAAGACAGGCGCTGCGATCCTGGTCGCTGGTGCACCTGGGCGGGTGCCGACGGCCAATATAGAGGTAAACAACGGTTCGCAACTGATTGGTGGCAACGGCAACTTGCTCGAAGTCACCGGCACGGCCACGGCCAATATGAGTGTCAATAACAGCCACTTGACTGGCAATGTGATCGTCGAGGCCGGCAGCACCGCCAACTTGAATTTGCAGAACCATGCATCGCTGACGGGCGCCCTGATGAACGTCAGCAGCTTGAGCATAGGCGATGGCTCGTTGTGGAATTTGACGGGCAATAGCCTGGTGGGCGACCTGGACCTCGCCGGTGGTACCGTCAAGTTTGGTGAAACCAATGAGTTCTACCAGTTGAACCTGGATACGCTCAGCGGCAACGGCACCTTTGTGATGGGGGCCGATTTCGCCGCAGGCTTGAACGACTTTCTGAATATCGCGGGGGACGCCACTGGCCAACATAGCCTGTTGGTGGCCAGCACGGGGCTGGAACCCGTGTCGCCAGGCGACGTACAGATCGTGCACACCGGCGGCGGCGACGCGCAGTTCTCCCTGGTGGGAGGGGCTGTGGATGTCGGTGCCTGGTCTTACGGGCTCAAACAGGAGGGGAATGACTGGTTCCTTGACCCCAATGCCCGCACCATCAGCCCGGGCACGCGCTCGGTACTGGCGCTGTTCAACACTGCGCCGACCGTATGGTACGGCGAGATGAGCTCGTTGCGCAGTCGTATGGGCGAGCTGCGTCACAACGATGCAATGGCCGGTGGCTGGATCCGCAGTTATGGCAACAAATATTCGGTCGCGGATGCCAATGGCGTGGGTGTCAAACAGACTCAGCGTGGGTTCTCCCTGGGTGTGGATACGCCGCTCAGTGAAGACAGCCAATGGTTAATCGGTGTAATGGCAGGGCACAGTGACTCGGACCTGGATCTGGGCCGGGGTACTTCAGGCGCCGTGAAAAGCTACTACGCTGGCCTGTATGCGAAGTGGATGGACGCCGATAGCGGTTACTACTTTGACGGTGTCGTCAAAGCCAACCGCTTCGAAAACGATGCCAAGGTCGCCATGAGCGATGGTGCCCAGGCCAAGGGCAAGTACGGAACCAATGGTCTGGGAGCATCGGCGGAGGTGGGCCGTAATATAAAACTGGACAATGAGTTCTTTGTCGAACCGTTTGCCCAGGCGTCGACAGTGCTGGTCAAAGGTAAGAAATACGGCTTGGACAACGGGCTGCAGGCCAAAGGTGAAAACACCCATTCGGTGCTGGGCAAACTCGGTGTGACGGTGGGGCGCGATTTCATCATGAACGATGGCAGCATCGTCCAGCCCTACCTGCGCACGGCCGTGGCCCATGAGTTTGCCAAGAACAACAAGGCGTCGGTCAACGGACATGTGTTCAATAACGACCTGTCGGGTTCGCGTGCCGAGTTCGGCGCGGGCGTGTCGGTCGCGGTATCGCAGAACTTGCAGTTGCACGCTGATTTCGAACATAGCAAAGGCAAGCATGTTGACCAGCCATGGGGAGCAAACGTAGGTCTGCGTTACAGCTGGTAAGTAGTAATGGGAACCCCAAAAAAGGAAGCTTCGGCTTCCTTTTTTGGTTTTAGAGCAAACGCGGGGTCATGAATGCCTGAGTTTCAACTCAGGTCGAACAAGGCCGTGATGGTCGACACCGGGTTGCCGTCGTCACGGGTGAGGATGTTTTGCAATGCGCCAGCAACATGGGTGTTCGCGGGATCTACAGTGGTCAAATCGATGAGGCCGCTGGCACCATATCTCAGGATGGGGTCCAACAAACTGTTCGTCGAATATGTCAGTCTGATGTCATCCAGATGCTCCTCCAGCTTGTAGATGCGTTTTTCAAAAGAGGCAGGAAACACGAGTTGGATTTGATGTTTGACTAAATCGTCGTCTACCTTGCTGGCGGTAAGGGTCCATCGGTCTTCGTTCTTTTTGATGTCAAACACCTTGGCAGTGAAGTCTGCCCCATCAATTTCGCCTTTGAAATACCGGTTGGCAATCCTTGGTTTTTGTTTGCGAATCAACTGAACGACTGACATAGGTGCATCTCCTCTGCGTAGTTTCGCGACTCCGCGTCAAGGTAGGAGGCGCTTGGGTGTACTGGAAGGATCAGGCTTTGCGTTTCAACGAAACATCATCAAAAAAAACTGCGCCATCTATGCCGATCAGGACGATCGTGACGGCCGTAGTGGCCGCCGGCACTGCCAGGTCTGCCGTGTAGGTTGTCCAGGCAGCCGCGCCTACACGGATTTCCGGGAATGTCCCCGTAGGGGTCACCTGGAATCGGGCAAAACCGTGCCCGCCGAATTCACTTCGGGAACGAAACGAAAATTCGTAAGTGATTCCCCCGGTCACGGCGATGGTCTGGCGGGCCTGGCCTTGTAACGTTGCCTGAAACGTATCCCCGTCAAAGTGTCTGCCTGACCCGATCGGTGAGCCTGACGTATCCCAATGGTCGCTGTTTGCAGAAAAATCTCCATTGAGTACCAGCTCGGGCCGAGGTGGAGTGCTCGTATCCTGAGTCAGGTTCAGTTCGTCGACACAGACTTCGCCAGCTGTCCCCGTGACTGCAACGGTCATGAGGGTTGTTGCAGGCGGGGTGGTGATGCGGATCTCTTGTTTTCTCCACAGATGAAAGTCGTTGAGTGCGATTCGCACGTCGGCACCGGGAATATCGGGCTGGATCAGAAGCTCTCCCTTGCCCTGGTACAAGACTTGGCTCCAGAATTTCAACAGGTAGGTGGTTTCCGCCGTGGCATTGATGGCTTGAGAGGCCTGCCCGTTGAGTACCCGGCAATATTGGCGCGAGTAGTCCACGGTGTCTTGGGTGGTCCATTCGGTGCCATATTTGCTAAAGCTGCCGTTGCCCAACAGATTGTTGATCAATGTGCCTTGCCCACCCATGTTCTTGCTCCGCTAGCCTTCTGAGTGTGCCTATTGCGCGCTACAACTCGGCGCTTGGCAACTGTCAGAACTAACAGGTATTGACCTCCATTCGTCGGATCTTATCGGCAGGCTCAACCAAACAACCCTGCCGCAATATTGATTGAGAACCCCAGGATCGCGGTATTGAACAGAAACCCGATCAACGATTGCCCCAGCACCACTTTACGCAAGCTACGGGTGGCAACACCCACGTCCGAGGTCTGCACAGCCACGCCGATGGTGAAGGAGAAATACAGGAAGTCCCAATAGTTGGGGGTGAGCAAGCCCTCGGCAAAGCGCAGCGCCGGCTCCTTGCCTTGCCAGGTGTAATAGAGCCTGGCGTAGTGCACGCTGAAAATCACCCCGATCAGCAGCCAGGAGCCGATCACGGTCAGCCCGGTAAAAGCGTAATGCAGCAGACGCTCGGAAGTGGGCAGGTCCTTGCTGCCTACCAGTTCTAAGGTGATGGTGGCCAGGCTGGCGATGGCGGCGATGCACACCATGAACAGCACCAGGCCGGCGTTCTCGTCTTCGACTTCGGCGATGCGCTTGACGTCTTCGGCCTTGGCGCGAATGGTCAACCAGAGCATCAGGATCAGGTAGGTCCATACCCCGGCGTTCCAGCCGATCAGGATTTTGCTGGCAAGGGTGTCGGCCGGCACCAGGAGGCCGACCGCAAGGCCCAGTACGGCGGCGGATGAGAGGCGAGGGTGGGTGCGGGCGAGGAAGGGCATGGTGGCTCACAGATAAACTATTTGTGAGCACCATAGCTTATTCGGGTGTACCTGATCACGAATGCAATCAATAACCCTGTGGGGGCTGGCTTGCCTGCGATAACGTTGGTTCAGGCAACACTTATGTCGCCTGTGCCGCGGTCATGGCAGGCAAGCCAGCGCCCACTGATCAGTCTGGTTTATGGCGCTTGCGCACCAGCTTCATCACCACCACGAAGAATACCGGCACAAACACCACCGCCAATGTCGCCGTGATCATTCCGCCAATCACACCGGTGCCAATCGCCTGCTGGCTGGCCGAGCTGGCCCCCGTAGCAATCGCCAATGGCACCACGCCGAGGATGAATGCCAGGGACGTCATGATGATCGGCCGCAGTCGCAGCCGCGCAGCCTTCAAGGTGGCGTTGATCAAGTCTTCGCCCTGGTCATACAGGTCCTTGGCGAACTCGATGATCAGGATCGCGTTCTTCGCCGACAGGCCAATGATGGTGATCAGGCCGACTTTGAAGAATACGTCGTTGGGCATCCCGCGTAGCGACACGGCCAACACCGCACCCAGTACCCCCAGCGGCACCACCAGCAACACCGAGGTGGGAATCGACCAGCTTTCATACAGCGCGGCCAGGCACAGGAACACGATCAGCAGCGACAGGCCCAACAGCAGCGGTGCCTGGGAACCGGACAAGCGCTCCTGCAACGACAAGCCCGTCCATTCCTGGCCCAGCCCGGCGGGCAGTTGGCTGACCAGGCGCTGGATTTCGTTCATGGCCTCGCCGGTGCTGTGCCCCGGCGCCGCTTCGCCGCTGATGGCGATGGCCGGGTAGCCGTTGTAACGGGTCAACTGCGTGGGGCCCTGGGTCCACTTGGCTTCGACGAAGGCTGACAGCGGCACCATCTTCCCGGCGTTGTTGCGCACGTGGATTTTCATCAGGTCGGCCACCTGGCTGCGCTGGTCGCCTTCGGCTTGCACCACCACGCGCTGCATGCGGCCCTGGTTGGGGAAGTCGTTGATATACGCCGAGCCGATCGCCGACGACAGCACGTTGCCTACGTCGGCAAACGACACACCCAGGGCGTTGGCCTGCTTGCGGTCCACTTCCAGCTGCACTTGTGGTGCTTCAGCCAAGGCGCTTTCACGCACGTTGGCCAGGATCGGGCTTTTCGCTGCAGCGTCCAGCAATTCGGTACGTGCGGCCATCAAACCGGCGTGGCCGACGCCACCGCGGTCCTGCAAACGGAACTCGAAACCACTGGAAGTGCCCAGGCCGTCTACCGGTGGCGGCAGGATTGCATAGGCAATCGCGTCCTTGAGCTCGCTGAAGGCTATGTTCGCGCGATCGGCAATCGAGGAAGCGGAGTCATCACCGCCACGCTCTGACCAATCCTTGAGCGTGGTAAACGCCAGCGCGGCGTTTTGCCCGGAACCGGAGAAGCTGAAGCCCATGATCATGGTGGTATCACCCACCCCAGGCTCGCCGGCGTTATGCGCCTCGATCTGTTCGGCCACCTGCACCGTACGGTTCTTGCTGGCGCCCGGCGGCAACTGGATATCAGTGATGGTGTAGCCCTGGTCTTCCACCGGCAGGAACGAGGAGGGCAGGCGGCTGAACAACAGGCCCATGCCCACCAGTAATACCAGGTAGATCAGCAGGTAGCGGCCGCTGCGCTTGAGGGCATAGGCCACCCAACCTTCGTAACGGTTGGTGAGTTGGTCAAAGCGCTGGTTGAACCAGCCGAAGAAACCACCCTTGGCATGGTGCTCGCCCTTGGCAATCGGCTTGAGCAGCGTGGCGCACAGTGCCGGGGTCAAGGTCAGGGCCAGGAAAGCGGAGAACAGGATCGAGGTGGCCATCGACAGTGAGAACTGCTGGTAGATCACGCCCACCGAACCCGGCATGAAGGCCATCGGCAGGAACACCGCCACCAGCACCAGGGTGATACCGATGATGGCCCCGGTGATCTGGCCCATGGCTTTCTTCGTCGCCTCTTTGGGCGACAGGCCTTCGGTGGCCATGATGCGCTCGACGTTTTCCACCACCACGATGGCATCGTCTACCAGGATGCCGATAGCCAATACCATGCCGAACATGGTCAGCACGTTGATCGAGAAGCCCAGCAGCAACATGGTGGCGAAGGTGCCCATCAGCGCGATCGGCACCACCAGCGTGGGAATCAAGGTATAGCGCACGTTCTGCAGGAACAGGAACATCACCGCGAACACCAGCGCCATCGCCTCCAGCAAGGTGTAGACCACCTTGGTGATCGAGACTTTGACAAAGGGCGAAGTGTCGTAGGGAATCTTGTATTCCACATTGGCAGGGAAGTAGCGCGACAACTCGTCCATTTTCGCCCGCACCAGCGTTGCGGTACTCAAGGCATTAGCGCCGGGCGACAGTTGCACGCTGACGGCGGTGGACGGCTTGCCGTTCAGGCGGGTGGAGAACTGGTATTCCTGGCTGCCGACTTCCACCCGTGCCACATCGCCGATGCGCACGGTGGAGCCGTCGGGGTTGGCCTTGAGCACGATGTCGGCAAACTCCGCCGGGGTGGACAGTTGCCCCTTGACCAGCACCGCCGCGGTGATCTCCTGGGTGTGGGTGCCCGGCAAGTCACCGATGCTGCCCGCTGAGACCTGGGCGTTCTGGGCGCTGATCGCGGCGTTGACGTCGGCCGGCGTGAGGTTGAAACCGATCAGCTTCTGCGGGTCGATCCAGATACGCATCGCTCGCTCGGCGCCATACAACTGGGCCTTGCCGACCCCGTCCAGGCGCTTGAGCTCGTTCATCACGTTGCGCGCCAGGTAATCACTGAGCGCCACGTCGTCGAGTTTGCCGTCGTTGGACGTCAATGTGACCAGCAGCAGGAAACCGGCGGAGACTTTTTCCACCTGCAAGCCTTGCTGAGTCACGGCCTGGGGCAGGCGCGGCTCGACGACCTTGAGGCGGTTCTGCACATCCACCTGGGCCATTTCCGGGTCGGTGCCCGGCTGGAACGTGGCGGTAATGGTCGCCGAACCCAGGCTGCTCTGGGATTCGAAATACAGCAGGTGATCGGCGCCGTTGAGCTCTTGCTCGATCAGGCTGACCACGCTCTCATCCAGGGTCTGGGCCGAGGCACCGGGGTACACCGCGTAGATTTCCACTTTGGGTGGCGCGACGTTGGGGTATTGCGCCACCGGCAATTGCGGGATCGCCAGGAAGCCCGCCAGCAGGATAAACAGGGCCACCACCCAGGCGAAGATAGGGCGGTCAATAAAGAACTGCGGCATGACGGGTTATTCCTTTACGAGCGGGCTGTCGTCCACTTCAACTTTTTCACCGGGGCGTGCGTGTTGCACGCCCTCGACGATAATGCGGTCGCCGGGCTTGAGGCCGCTGGTGACGATCCAGCGGTTGTCGATCACCGCACCCAACTCCACCGGTTGCTGGCTGACGGTCTGTTCGGCGTCCAGCAGCAACACCATCGGGATACCGGCGCTGTCACGGGTGATGGCGCGTTGCGGCACGCTGATACCTTGTTTGTCCACGGCCTGTTCCACGCGCACCCGCACAAAGCTGCCGGGCAACAGGTCGAGGTCCGGGTTGGGGAACTCGCTGCGCAGGATGATCTGCCCGGTGCCCGGGTCGACGCTGATGTCAGCGAAGAGCAATTTGCCTGGCAACGGGTACAGGCTGCCGTCGTCCTGGATCAAGGTGGCCTTGGCCTGGTCCTGGCCGACCTGCTTCAAACTGCCGGCACGAAAGGCGCGGCGCAGGTCGTTCAGCTCACGGGTGGACTGAGTGAGGTCGGCGTGGATCGGGTCCAGTTGCTGGATAATCGCCAGCGGCGTGGCTTCGTTCTGGCCGACCAGCGCGCCTTCGGTCACCAGGGCGCGGCCAATGCGCCCGGAAATCGGTGCGGTCACGGTGGCATAGCCCAGGTTCAGCCTGGCACGCTCGACGGCGGCCTTGTTGGCGGCCACTTCGGCGTTGGTCTGGCGCAGGGCGGCGCGGGCGTTGTCGTACTCCTGGCCGCTGATGGCGTTGCCTTCGACCAGTTGGCTGTAGCGCTGCTCTTGCAGGCGCGCCTGGAACGCATTGGCCTCGGCCTTGCTCAGGTTGGCCTGGGCACTGTCCAGGTCGGCCTTGAACGGTGCCGGGTCAATACGGAACAACACGTCGCCTTGCTTGACGTCGTGGCCTTCGTTGAACACCCGCTGCATGACCACCCCGGCGACCCGGGCGCGTACTTCGGCGATACGCGGTGCGGCGATGCGCCCGCTCAGTTCGCTGGTGATAGAGAGGGGCTTGGCCTGCAGGGTTTCGATCCGCACTTTGGCCAGGGGCATTTGTGGCGCCTCGTCTGCCGACTGACCACACGCGCTCAGCGCCAGTGTGAGGGCCAACAGGCAAAACGGCGCAAACAGATTCTTCGACATGCTCTTATCCCAATATTGACTGGCGCATCCTAGGGGCACCTGCGCCGTGGTGCTGTGAAGCTGTGTAGCGGGTCTGTGAAGAAGTGTAAGGTACGGCGCGCAGGGCGTCGGGGGCGTATATCCTTGCACAATCCTGCAACACACCAACAAACAGCATTATTTGGAAACACCATGCCCAACATCCTCCTGGTGGAAGACGACGCCGCACTCTCCGAGCTGATTGCCAGCTACCTGGAACGCAATGGCTACCACGTCAGCGTGCTCAGCCGCGGCGACCATGTCCGTGAACGCGCACGCCTGAACCCGCCGGACCTGGTGATCCTCGACCTGATGCTGCCGGGCCTCGACGGCCTGCAGGTGTGCCGTTTGCTGCGCGCCGATTCGGCGGGGCTGCCGATCCTGATGCTGACCGCCCGCGATGACAGCCACGATCAGGTTCTGGGGCTTGAGATGGGCGCCGACGACTACGTGACCAAACCCTGCGAGCCGCGCGTATTACTGGCCCGGGTGCGCACATTGCTGCGGCGCAGCAGCCTGTCCGAACCCCAGGTGGCCAGCGACCAGATCGTCATGGGTAACCTGTGCATCGACTTGTCCGAGCGCACCGTGACCTGGCGCGAACAGGCGGTGGAGCTGTCCAGTGGTGAATACAACCTGCTGGTGGTGCTGGCCCGGCATGCCGGCGAAGTGCTCAGCCGCGATCAGATCCTGCAACGCCTGCGCGGTATCGAGTTCAACGGCACCGACCGTTCGGTGGACGTGGCCATCTCCAAGCTGCGGCGCAAGTTCGACGATCATGCGGGCGAGGCGCGCAAGATCAAGACGGTGTGGGGCAAGGGGTATCTGTTCAGCCGTTCCGAGTGGGAATGCTGAACCATGTTTCGCGTACTGCTGCGCCTCTACCTGATCACCATCGTCACCTACAGTGCGGCGATTTACCTGATTCCCAAGCTGGTGATCCAGCTGTTCGAACACCGCTACATGGACTACAACATCGAACAGTCCCGCGGCCTGCAAAAACTCATGGTCAAGCAGTACCAGCGCGCACCGGTGGAGCGCTGATCCCAGGTGACCGACCAGTTGAGCCGCGATTTTGCACCCTTGAAAGTGCAACTGTTGCTTCGCCAGGACGCCCGCTACACCCCTGAGGAAGAACAGCTGCTGGAGCAAGGCAAGCCAGTGATCCGCCTGGGCGAATGGGGCTGGATGGAAGAAATCAGTTCGCCGATCAACCAGCAGTTCGCGGTCAAGCTGACCGTACCGCCAGACCCGTTGGACATGAACCTGCTGTACTGGTCGATGAACGTGCTGGTCGGTGCCGCCTTGCTGGCGTGCCTGCTGGTGTGGCTGCGTCCGCACTGGCGTGACCTGGAGCGTTTGAAAAGTACCGCCGCGTTATTGGGCAAGGGCCATCTGGAGGCGCGTACGGGGCTCGCACCCAGCTCCAGCATCGGCGGCCTGGCGGCGGTATTCGACACCATGGCCGACGATATCGAGCGCCTCTTGAACCAGCAGCGCGATTTGCTCAATGCGGTCTCCCATGAACTGCGCACACCGCTCACCCGCCTGGATTTCGGGCTGGCCCTGGCGCTTTCCGAAGACTTGCCCCCGGCCAGCCGCGAGCGCCTGCAAAGCCTGGTGGCGCATATTCGGGAGCTGGATGAGCTGGTGCTGGAATTGCTGTCTTACAGCCGCCTGCAAAACCCGGCGCAGTTGCCCGAGCGGGTAGAGGTGGCGCTCGACGAGTTTATCGACAGCGTGTTGGGCAGCGTCGACGATGAGCTGGAAAACCCCGATATTGTCATCGATGTGGTGCTCGATTGTGCCGTGGAGCGCTTCAGCCTCGACCCGCGCCTGACTGCCAGGGCCTTGCAGAACCTGCTGCGCAATGCGACGCGCTACTGCGACAAACGCATCCAGGTGGGCGTGCGGGTATGCCCCAAAGGCTGTGAAATCTGGGTGGACGACGATGGCATCGGCATACCGGCGGACCAGCGTGAGCGCATCTTCGAGCCGTTCTACCGCCTGGACCGTAGCCGCGACCGTGCAACCGGTGGCTTTGGCCTGGGCCTGGCGATCAGCCGGCGCGCCCTGGAGGCCCAAGGCGGCACTTTGACGGCCTTGGCGTCTCCCTTGGGTGGGGCGCGGTTTCGTGTGTGGCTACCTAACCTTTCGTGATCAAAGCACTTTGACTGCGCGGCCGATCCCGTGGATCGGCCCGGTGGGTTTGCCGGTGGGCGAGCCATTGGGCCCTTCCAGCGTCAGTTCAAACAACTGGTTCGGCGCCAGCGGCGGCAGCTTGTCCAGCGGCACCGACAAGGTCTGCCCCGGCTTGACCAGCCCCAGGGATACGGGCCCCTGCCAGCCATCGCCCTTGGTCCAGAACTCCAGGGCTTTGTCGGCAGGAATCTCCATCACCCCCAGTGGAATCAATTGGATCTGCTGATTATCACTGGCCTGCACCACCCAGCCCGGTGCCTGGCTTTGCGGCGCCATCAACACCACCACGAAGCTGGGTGCGGGCATGGGCGGGCGCGTCAGTAATAAAGCCGCCAGCACCACGCTTGCCATCAGGCCAGCAGCGGAAAGCCCGCGCCAGAACGCCAGCAGGTTCCACCACGCCACGCTCGTTTCGGGGGCTTTGATGCGGCGTTCAATGCGCCGCCACAGCTGTGCCGAAGGCGGCACCGGTTGTGCCAGCGCGACCAGAGGCAACAGACGCTGCTCCCAGGCATCCACTGCTGCACGCAGTGCCGCATCATGGGCCAGGCGTTGTTGCACCTCAGCGCGCTGTTCGGCGGGCAGTGTCCCCAGCACGTATTCACTGGCCAGTTCATCCAGGCTGTCGTTCATGCCATGCACTCCCGCAAGGCGGCGAGGCTGCGTTTGATCCAGGCTTTGACGGTACCCAGAGGGGTACTGAGTTTTTGCGCAATTTCGCTGTGGGAGTAACCGTCCACATAGGCGTGCAGGATGCAGGTGCGGCGTGTCGGGTCGAGCTGCTCCAGGCACTGGTGGATCTGCCCGGAGCGTGCCGCAAACTCAACGGTCTGGGCAGGCTCTGCCATCGGTTCATACTGATCGTCCAGTGGCACGTCACGCCCGGCGCTGCGTACAACGTCCAGGGCCAGGTGGCGAGTCACGCTGAACACCCAACCCCGTGCGGAACCTCGCAGGGGGTCGAAACTGCGCGCGCCGTGCCAGATCTTGATAAAGGCGTCATGCACGATGTCCTCGGCCAGTGCCTTATTGCGGGTAATGCGCAGCGCCACACCGAGCAAGCGGCTGCTGTCCTGCTCATAGAGTTGGTGCAGGGCGCGATGATCGCCGCGGGCGCAGGCTAACAGGCACACTTCATAATCAAAGATGATTTCAGCCAAACCAGAATTCCTGCCACTGAGGAGACGTCTACGCGTGGTAGGCGCGAGGTTGCTCGCGCCTACCTGGCCAGCGTAGCTGAGTTTGCTCAGTTGGCGGCCCAGAAGATGTAGTCCGCCTGGTATTTCACCACTTCCTTGGCGCCTTTGTTCGCCGTGGTGCATGGCGTAGCGGGAGCGACTCCGCCTTTGAGCGCAACCCGCTGGATATACGCCACGCCACTCATCGCACCTTTTCCCTCGGCCGGGTTGGCCTTGACCAGTTGATAGGGCAGGTTACCGGGGCTCGACGGCGCCACGGCCAATTGCGTGCCGGTGATGGTCGAGCCGTCCTTGGCCTGCCACGTGGCAGGTGGGCCGAAGTAGGTGCCTACCTGCTGGCCATTACGGTCGTTCAACACGGCTTTGGGGCCGACGAAGGTCCACTCGGTCTGGCCGGCAGCATTGGCCTTGTCGCGGCATTCATAGGTGATTTCGCCGACCCCGGTGGTTTGCATCGCCACCTTGTGGCCATCGGGCACCTTGATGCTGTCCGGCAGGCCCGCCTGGGCAAACGCCGACGGTGCGGCGAGGAGCAAGCTGGACAGGCACAGCAGTGTTTTAGCGTTCATGGTGTTTCTCCATTGGGTAGAACAGCAGGGTTACGTTGATGACTACGGCCCAGGCCCGCCCATTGGATGCAGGGCTTTGCGAAAAAAGTGAAGATTTCCAAAAAAGCATAAACTCAGATCGCATCGGTATAAGTGGTTATAAGAAAAATCGCTATCCTGCGGCCAGAAATTTATAAGGCCTCGGGTAGCTGGAATGGATGTAGGTAATATTGGTTTCGTGGTTGCCGGCCTGATCGTGGGTTTTATCGTGGGCATGACGGGGGTGGGCGGCGGTTCGCTGATGACCCCGATCCTGCTGTGGTTTGGCATCAACCCAGCCACTGCGGTGGGCACCGACCTGCTGTACGCCGCGATCACCAAGTCCGGTGGTGTGCTGGTACACAGCAAGAACAAGAACATCGACTGGACCATCACCGGCTGGCTCACCCTGGGCAGCGTGCCGGCGGTGTTGCTGACGTTATGGTTCCTGGCCAGCCTGCACACCGACCCCAACGCGATGAACGCGGTGATCAAGCAGGCCCTTGGCGTGGTATTGCTGCTGACGGCCCTGGCGATCCTGTTCAAGAAAAGCCTGTTGGCCTTTGCCCAGCGTCATGCTGGCGATTCCTACCATCTGCGCCCGCGCAATCTGAATGCGCTCACTGTTGTGACAGGTGCGATCCTTGGCACCATGGTGGCCCTGACCTCGATCGGCGCCGGCGCCCTCGGCACGGTGGCGCTGTTTATCCTGTACCCGTTCCTGGCCACGCGGCGCCTGGTTGGCACCGAGATTGCCCATGCGGTGCCCCTGACATTAGTGGCGGGCCTGGGCCATGCCAGCATGGGGAACATGGACTGGCATCTGCTGGGCTTTTTGCTGATGGGGTCGCTGCCGGGGATCTACGTTGGCAGCCATATGACCGGCAGGATTCCCGACGGGGTACTGCGGCCGTGCCTGGCGGTGATGTTGATGGCGGTGGGTTATAAGTTGGCGTTCTGAGCACGTGGCCTGACACCCCACGCTCCAACTGTGGGAGCTGGCTTGCCTGCGATGACGGCCTCACAGTCAACACAGTTGGACCGTGTACATATCCATTCCTGCGGTAACGGCCTCTTAGGGTTCCGCCCTGACGGCGGGTCACTTTGGAAAAGCCCCAAAGTAACCAAAGGGCTCTTGCCCCACCACTCGGCACCTCGCTTGGGCTCGGTGTGCCCGTAATCCGCCAGTGATTTGGGGGGCCGCTGCCACGCGCCATCCATGGCGCGGGGCAGCTAAACCGGCATCCCTGCCGGTTTACCCCCCAAATCCCTGTCGAATTCCGGCCAGCGTGGTTTGATGGGGCGCCTAAGATCAAGATCAAAAGCAGAGCAAGAGCAAGAGCAAGATCAAGAGCAAGATCAAGATCAAGAGCGACTCGCTTCGCATCGTGGGTACGCTTGGTGCTGGTCGCAACTGTTGCTCCGGCAACAGCAGATCCACAAACTGCTGCGATCCCAGACACTGGCAAGCCATCGCTTCAATCCCCCTTTTTTTCCGCAACCCCCAGGCTACGGGCATTTGCCTGCCCCTGGCACGCTTGCTGCGTAAGCCCTTGTAAATCCCCTGTACGAGGTACCGTCCGATGAGTCAGCAAGCCGTGAAATTTGCCTATTGGGTGCCCAACGTCAGCGGTGGGTTGGTCGTCAGCAAGATTGAACAACGCACCCACTGGGGTATTGATTACAACCGCAAACTGGCGCAACTGGCGGAGGCGGCGGGCTTTGAATATGGCTTGACGCAAATTCGCTTCACCGCAGGCTACGGCGCCGAGAACCAGCATGAGTCTGTGGCGTTCAGCCATGCGTTGCTGGCGGCGACCACCACCCTCAAGGTCATCGCGGCGATCCTGCCCGGGCCGTGGCAACCGGCGTTGGCGGCCAAGCAATTGGCGACCATCGACCAACTGACCAATGGCCGTATTGCGGTCAATATTGTCAGTGGCTGGTTCAAGGGCGAGTTCCAGGCCATTGGCGAGCATTGGTTGGAGCATGATGAGCGCTATCGGCGTTCCGAAGAGTTTATCCGTGCTCTCAAAGGCATCTGGACCCAGGACGATTTCACCTTCAAGGGCGATTTCTATCGGTTCAACCAATACACCCTCAAGCCCAAACCCCTGGGCCAGCCGGAAATCTTCCAGGGTGGCAGTTCGCGGGCGGCTCGGGACATGGCGGCGCGGGTGTCGGATTGGTATTTCACCAATGGCAACACGCCTGAAGGGGTCAAGGCCCAGGTCGATGATATCCGCGCCAAGGCCGCTGCCAACCAGCATTCGGTGAAGGTGGGCGTGAACGCCTTCGTGATCGCCCGCGACACGGAGGAGGAGGCACGGGCGGTGCTGGCGCAGATTATCGACCAAGCCGACCCGGAGGCGGTCAACGCCTTTGGTGACGCGGCCAGGCAAGCGGGCAAGGCGTCGCCGGAGGGCGAGGGGAACTGGGCCAAGTCCAGCTTTGAGGACCTGGTGCAATACAACGATGGCTTCAAGACCAACCTGATTGGCACCCCGCAGCAGATCGCCGAGCGCATCGTGGCACTCAAGGCCGTGGGTGTGGACTTGGTGCTGGCAGGCTTTCTGCACTTCCAGGAAGAGGTGGAGTATTTCGGCAAACGTGTATTGCCGCTGGTGCGCGAGCTTGAAGCCAAGGCCGCTGTAGGAGCGAGCTCGCTCGCGAAAAACGTGAACGAAAAAGTGGGGAGCCTGGTTTAACGCGTAGTCCGGGAGGCCTTCGCGAGCAAGCTCGCTCCTACAGGGTGTGAAGGTATTGAGGGGTTTGCAAGGTCAACACCTCAAACCCATCCGCCGTCACCGCCACGGTATGTTCCCATTGCGCCGAGAGGCTGTTGTCCTTGGTGACCACCGTCCAGCCGTCTTTCAGGCTACGGGTTTTGGCGCTGCCCTGGTTAAGCATCGGTTCGATGGTAAACACCATGCCTTCGCGCAGTTCCAGGCCGGTGCCAGGCCGGCCGAAGTGCAGAATTTGCGGTTCTTCGTGCATTTGTCGGCCGATGCCGTGGCCGCAGTATTCGCGCACCACGCTGTAGCCGTTGGCTTGCGCATGGCTCTGGATAGCATGGCCGATATCGCCCAGACGCGCCCCGGGCTTGACCTGGCGTATACCGGCCCACATCGCCTCGAAGGTCATGTCCACCAGGCGCCTGGCCTTGGGCGTCACGTTGCCGATCATGTACATCTTGCTGGAGTCGGCAATGAAGCCGCCTTTTTCCAGGGTGATGTCGATGTTGATGATGTCGCCGTCCTTGAGCAATTGCTTGGCGCTGGGCATGCCGTGGCACACCACTTCGTTGATCGAGGTGTTGATGCAGAAGGGGTAGTCGTACTGCCCAAGGCTGGCAGGGCGGGCCTTGAGGTCATTGCGGATGAAGGCTTCGACGGCGCTGTCCAGCTCCAGGGTAGAGCGGCCGGCGGCGACGAAGCCGTCGAGCATGTCGAAGACTTGCGCCAACAGGCGCCCGGCTTCACGCATTACGACCAACTGTGCGGGAGTCTTGATCATCAGCTGCGCCCTCGGATCAGGTCGGGTTTGTCCAGCAACAGCTTGTTGATCAGCTCGTTGTAGGGCAGGTGCGGGTTGAGTTCGGCGAGCAGGCCGATCTTGATCCAGAACTCGGCCTGGGCGTTGATGGAGCGGTCCATGGCGGCGCTGGCCAGGCGCAGTTGTTCGTGCAGCTGATCGGTGATCTTGACGATGCCCATAAGGTTCACTGTGTTTAATTGATATACGAATCGTATATGTTTCGTATGTTTATCGCAAACCGCCTTCGGCGGAACGGTGATGGGTTGATTGGTTGCGATATGTTGCCGAAAAAAGGATTTCCACATAAACGCCGGTCCCCACGCTGCGGGTTAAACGTTTAATCGATGTAGTTCGACGATGATGCCAAACAGGTTGTTTTCTTTAATATGAGCAAGCGGCTTGCTTATGAGGAAAGGTTACAACCACCACAGTTTTTGCCGAGTAGGCTTACTGATTGAAAGCGTCTTCCAGGGTTGGCAAGACGTGGCAGGCAAGTGCCTGTCGGATACATATAACTGTTGGCAGTCTCAAAAAAGGAGAGGTTAGCCATGCTTTCAGAACTAGAGCTTCGCAGCATCATTGAAGGGAGTTTCCTGCCTAAACGGTGCGAATGCACCAAAGCCGAAGATGCCTCGTTGACGATCAAGGTCTACGACGACCGCGACCGGGACCGGGTGGATTTGGAAGTCAAAGGTATACACCCTGACAAGCTCGACAGCAGTCGAGCGATTTGCAACCTGATCACCGGGTTGCGTGAGGACCTCAAGCAAAGCCACGCACCTGTACTGCAACGAGCCGGCGCGCGCGGTTATCACTAGCGGATGCTTGAGTGTAAGTTGACCCCATGGGCCTGGTAGTTGCCAGGCCCAATGTTGACATCCTTCCTGTTTACCAGCGCACTCTTACGCCGAGATTGCCACTGACACCCTCAAAGTTGTTGTCGTCCAGTTGGGTGCCATAGTTACCCTCCATATAAACGCTGAACGCGGATGACAATTGAGCCACAACACCGACACCAATATCAGCCGTGGAGGACTTGTGATCGCTCTTGATCCGGTCCACCTTGTCGAACGTCACCGTGTCGCTACCGCCGAAGGTGTGCCAGACATTCGCCCGTAGGTACGGCTCCACGGGTGTGTTGCTGACCAGATAGCGGCCCTTGAGGCGTGCGCCGATGCGGCCGGTCCAATACTCTTGGGAGTCGAAAGAGACCTTGGAAATGCCATCGTGCTGACTGTCCAGATCGATCTTCTGGCCGATGACTTGGGCCTGAGGTTCCATCTCCCAATGCTCGGACAGCCTGAACGGGTAGCCGGCCTCGGCGGATAACGCCAAGGCGTGGCCCTTGGTATCCATCTTCACCCCTCGGTCGGACTTGTTGTCGCCATCCAGGCGGGTACCCATGGCCACCAGGTCGACGTACCAGCCGGTCGGATCGGTGAGTGTCCAGTAAGCGCCGAAGTTGTCGCCGTCGAGTTTGACCCGCCCGGAGCGATGGTTCTGCCAGCCCATTGCAAAGCCCTTCACGTCGCCGCGCAGGCGGCTCTGGCCGATAAAGAGGCCAAGGCGTTGCGTCTGCCCGCCGCTGGTTTCGGCGGCGTAAAGGTCATGGCCAACCTGATAGCCCTTGACTGTGCCGTCAAAACTCGGCGCCACGGTGCCCGACCAGCTTTTGTTGAAATCACTGCCATAGGCACGGCCCCAACCTGCCGGCACTGCACCGGTCTCGCTCAGCAGGCTTTGCTCGCCCTGGCGTTCATGGAAGGTGCCCAGAGCCTGCAACGTCATCAGTTGCGCTGCGGGGATGTCTACGGAGTAGACCGGAACTTCCAGGCGATACAGTGGAATCGGCGCGGCACCCGCCACGGCGGTGGGAAGCACAGGGTTACTCGCCGCCGATTGCGGCGACGTGGCCGCGGCGACTTGGCTGGGCGGTGGCGCGGCAGGCTCGATCGGGGGCTGCGGTTGCGCAGTGGGTGGTTCCACAGAAGGTTCATCCGAATCCACTACAGGTGGAGTGGCGGGTATCGGCGGCACCGGCACCACCACGGGCGGTGTCGGCGGTACGGGTGGGACCGCAGGCGGTTGTACGGCCACCACCGAGGAACGAAGGAACCAGCTGTTTTCTGTATTGGCGGTGGTGCCGCCCTTGAACAGCAGGTATTCATAAGCTCCGGCGGAGACCGAGCCCTTCAAGGCGAACGCATCGTTGGTGCTGACGGCGCCGTTGAGTGCCTGGACCACTTCGACACCGTTGTTCTGGGTCAGCCCGCCGATACCGCCGAGGTTGTTGACGCTCAATTGGGTGTGACCGCTGATGTTGCCGTCGGACACTACCAGCTTGTCGGTGGCAGAGTTTTCGTCGCCCAGTACGGTCTGCAGGTGCAACTGGCCGTTGTTGCCCACGTAGTTGCCATGCACCGTCAATACGCTGGTCGCGCTGTTGTCGGTGGTCATGTCGACAGTGCCGGCGTTATTGAGCGTCGCCAGTTGCCCGGCGGTGTAGGGGCGGATGCTGCCTTGGGTCACGGCCAGGGTACTGCTGCCGTCGATGTTGAACGTGCCGGTATTGCTGCCACTGTCACCGAGGAAAAAATCCCCGGCCAGGTCCAGGCGTGAGTGGTTGGTGAGGTTGACGGTCTCCCAGCCGATATAGCGGGCCGCGGTGCTGGATGTCGTTGTGTCGAAGGTCAATTCATCGTTGCCCAGGCCACCATCGACGGAGGGTGTGGTGGCCAGCAGGCTTTCATTCAAGCCGCGCAGCAGGGCGGTGTCGTCACCATCGCCCATCAACACCGAGGACTTGATCTGCCCACCGTCAAGCCACCGGAAAGTGTCGTTGCCGACGCTGGCACGGATCTCACCACTGATCACGCCGCCACTCACGGTAATGCTGTCGTCACCACCGCTGGTGCTGATATTGCCGCCGATGCTGCCAGCGGAAATGATGATGGTGTCAGTATCAAAACCGGTGACAAGGTTGCCCAGGATGGCGCCTCCGGACATGTCATAAAGGTTCTTGTCCAGCTTCATATTCACTCGGCCAATGGTGCCACCGCTCTGGTAGGCCACATCGCCGTCCTCAAAGGCATCGACGATGGTGCCTCCCTCCATCCTGAAGGTGTCGAGCCCATCGCCCTGGAACAGCGCCTGTATTTGCCCTCCGAGCATGACGAAGTCATCGATGCCAGCCCCTTGTTGCACCGCGCCGGTGATCTGCCCGGACTCTATGCGCACCGTATCCACGCCAGGGCCAAAGGTGACATTACCGTTGATGGTGCCGGTGCCGCCTGCGGGGAGGGTCAGATGGTTATCCCCGGAAAGGTCGGTAAGGCCGGGACTGCTGCCGCTGTCGCACGTATAGGTATCGTTACCGGTTCCCGGGGTGAGAACGCAGGCGGCATGAGAGGGTTGAGGGATCATGTACTGCAGTGAGATGAGGCCGACAGCTAAAACGGCCCGGGTCGAGAAACCACTGGGCTTTTGCATGGGTGTGTCCTGGGTTTGTTGTAATAACTGCTCCTGTTTTTGGGTTTAGCACAGTTTTCCAGTAGCGCAATTTTTTATGCATGGCGCGCAGGCCACGGAATACGTGGCCTGCGTGATGGCACTTTGAGTTTTGGCCGCTCAGCTCAAGCCAGTTGGTGACGATAGGGCAGGTCTGGGCCGGTCTTGCCGCAGGTCAGTGCGGCAGCCCGAATCGCGAAGCCCAGCATGGCGTCGATCTGCTCGCGACTGAGGCTTTGCAGCCCCTCAACCGAATCCAACTGCTGTTCCGTGAGCCACGCAATCAGCGCCGCCTGGAAGGTATCACCAGCGCCCACCGTATCGGCCATCACCACCTTGACCGCAGGTTGCGACCAGGTGCCATGTTGGCGGCTGAACACCGATGCACCGTCGCCACCACGGGTGAGGAACACCAGTTGGCAGCGGTGGTGTAGCCAACCTTGCAGCACGCTTTCCGGTGTCTGGTCGGGGTAGAGCAGGTGCAGGTCTTCGTCGCTGACCTTGATCAGGTCGGCGTGTTGCACCAGCTCTGCGACGCGTGCGCGCCACAGGTGAATATCGGGCTGCGGGTTAAGGCGCACGTTGGGGTCGAGGCTGATCAAGCGCTTGCCGCTTTCACGCTTGACCAGGCTGAGCAGTGTGTCACCAATCGGTTGCACCACCAGCGAAAATGAGCCCACATGCAGCCCGCGAATCTTGTCGCCCAAAGGTGGCAAGTGGGTCAGTTGCAATTGCCGGTCGGCACACCCTTCGCCGCGAAAGCTGTACTGCGGCGAGCCATTGGCGCCCACGGCTACCATCGCCAGGGTGGTCGGCGCGTCGAACTCAACCAGAAAGCGTTCGCTGATACCTTCGTCTTTCAGTACTCGCTGCAAGCGCCGTCCAAGGTAATCGGTGGACAGGCCGGCGAAGAACCCCGACTCGATCCCCAGGCGGCGCAAACCCACCGCGACGTTGAACGGCGAGCCACCGGCAATCGCCTTGTAATTGAGCTTGGCGGCCTGCCCGCTGGCATCCTCCTCGCTGAAGAAATCAAACAGCGCTTCACCACACACCAGATACATAGTTGCTCGCTCTTAAAGGGTTGCCACGTGCTGTTGATAACGCTGATACGCCTGTTGATAGGCACTGACATTGGCGGCCACGGGTAAGGTGCGGCTGGCCGGGTCAATGCTCACGCATTTGTCGCACAGGCTGGCCAGCGGTTCGCCGCTCTGGCACCACGCCGCCTGGATCGCCGCGCCCAGGGCGGCGGCCTCGCTCTGTTCGGTACACACCACTTCGGTGTGCATGATATCGGCGACCATCTGCCGCCACAGCGGGCTTTTCGAGCCGCCACCGATCAGGCGGATGCTCTGGCTTTGCAGGCCGGTCTGGCGCAGCAGGTCCAGGCCATAACGCAGGCCGAAGGTGGTGCCTTCGACCACCGCGCGGCACAGGTTGGCGCGGGTCAGGTTGGTCATGGTCAGGCCCTGCAGGCTGCCGGTGGCGTGGGGCAGGGCGGGTACGCGTTCGCCGTTGAGGAACGGCAGCATGCTTACGCCATCGGCGCCGATTGGCGCTTGTTCGACCAGGGCGTTGAAGGTGTCGAGGTCCAGTTCGAACAGCTCGCGAATCACCCCGGTGGCGTTAGTCAGGTTCATGGTGCAGATCAGCGGCAGCCAACCGCCGCTGGAGGAGCAGAAGGTCGCCACCGAGGCTTGGGGGCTGATGTTTGGCTGGTCGGCAAAGGCATACACGGTGCCCGACGAGCCCAGGCTCATGGTGATCACGCCGGGGGCGATATTGCCGGTGCCAATGGCGCCCATCATATTGTCACCGCCACCACTGGACACCACCGCGTCGGGGTTGATGCCCAGGCGCTCGGCAATGGCCGGCAGGATCGTGCCCACCGCTTGGTCGGCCTCGATCAGTGTCGGCAAAGCGGCTTGCAGGCGGCCACTGGGGTCGATGTGCTGGAGCAACGCCACATCCCATTCCCGGCGGCGCACGTTGAAGTAACCGGTACCCGACGCATCGCCATACTCGGCGCAGGCGCGGCCGGTGAGCCAGTAGTTGAGGTAGTCGTGGGGCAGCAGGATATGGGCAATGCGCGCGAAGACGTCCGGGTGCTGTTCACGGGTCCAGAGCAGCTTGGACACCGTGTAGCCTGGTGCGATGGCCACGCCCAGGCGCTCCAGAGAGCCGCGTTCGCCGCCCAGATGGTGCAGCAGCCGGTCGTTCTCTGGCGTGGTTTCGGTGTCGCACCACAGCTTGGCCGGGCGCAGCACTTGGCCTTGATCATCCAGCAACACCAGGCCGTGTTGCTGGCCGGATACGCCGATGCCGAGGATGTCCTGGCCATCCACGCCGGCCTGTTGCAGGGCGCGATGGGTGGCCGCGGTGAAGGCGTCCAGCCATTCCTGGGTGTGTTGTTCACGACGGCCATTGGCGCCGCTGATCAAGGTGTGCGCCGCGGCGCCCAGGCCCAGCACCTTGCCGCTGGACGCATCGAGGACGATGGCCTTGGTGCCCTGGGTGCCGCAGTCGATGCCGAGGTAGAGGTTTTGCTGGGTCATGATGGAGTGCTCAGCAGTCTTATTGTTGGATTGAAAATACGGTCAATGTGGGAGCTGGCTTGCCTGCGATAGCGGTCTGGCAGTCACCGCAGGGTTGACTGGACCACCGCTATCGCAGGCAAGCCAGCTCCCACATGTTTAATCCGCTTCGTTCAGGAGGTTTTGCAGTGTGGCGGTGACGCCTTTGTCGCGCAGGCTTTCATAGCAACGCTGGAACGCTGCCACAAACGCCGCCGACTTGGGAATAGCCGTGCCAAAAATCTCTTCCACCCCCAGCAACCGCTGGCTGATCAGCGCGTCATCGCTCACCAGCTCCTGGCAGAACGCTGCCCGTGGGTCCGGGATGCTGTAGCGCGCGCCGTTTTCATCCACGCCTTTCAAATACAGCGCCCAGGCCGCCACCACCAGGGCGGCACGGTCCGTGTCGCGGCCGTCGGCAATCAGGCGGTTGATGGTCGGCACGGTGAACTTGGGAAACTTCGATGAACCATCGGAGCATACGCGCTCCAACTGGTCGGCAATCGCCTGGTTGGAAAAGCGATCCACCAGGGTCTGCTTGTATTCGGTCAGGTCGATACCAGGTACCGGCGCCAGGTTCGGCGTGACATCCAGGTCCATGTAGGCGCGCATATACGCCACGAACAGGGGGTCGTTCATGGTCTCGTGAACGAACCGGTAGCCCTTGAGGAACCCCAGGTACGTGAGGGCCAGGTGGCTGCCGTTGAGCAGGCCGATCTTCATTTCTTCATAAGGCGTGACGTCATCGGTGAACTGCACGCCGACCTTTTCCCAGGCCGGGCGGCCGTTGACGAATTTGTCTTCCAGCACCCACTGCACAAACGGCTCGCACACCACCGGCCAGGCATCGTCGATCCCGTGCTGGTCGTGCAGTTGCAGGCGGTGGGCGGTGCTGGTCATTGGCGTGATGCGGTCAACCATGGCATTCGGGAAGCTCACGTTGGCCTTGATCCAGTCATGCAGGCCCGCGTCGTGCAGGGCGGCGAAGGCCAGCAAGGCCTTGCGGGTGACGGCGCCGTTGTGAGGCAAATTATCGCAGGACATCACCGTAAAGGCCGGGGTGCCAGCGGCGCGGCGCTGGGTCAGCGCAGCGCAGATAAAGCCGAACACGGTTTTCGGTGCCCTCGGGTGCGCCAGGTCATGCTGGATCTGCGGCAGGTGGGCCATGAACTCGCCGTTGCTGTCGTCGATGCAGTAACCGCCTTCGGTGATGGTCAGCGAGACGATGCGGATCTGGGGGCTGGCAAGTTTATCGATCAGTGCCTGGGCGCCGTCTTCGGCCAGCAGCATGTCGCTGATCGAGCCGATCACGCGCACTTGCGTGTCGTCGGTGTCGCCCAGTTCATACAGGGTGAACAAATAATCCTGGCCGGCCAGGTCATCGCGGGCCTTGCGGTCTTCACTGCGCAGGCCGACGCCGCAGATGCCCCAGCCCAGGCCCTCGCCGGTGTTCATCAGGGCATCGGTGTAGAACGCCTGGTGCGCACGGTGGAAACCGCCGACGCCGATGTGCGCGATGCCCTGGCGGGTGTCGGCAAGCGCGTAGGTCGGCACCTGCACTTCGGGCGCCAGTTGGGTAAGGTTGGTTTTATTCAATTTCATCTGGAAATACTCACGGAATCAGGCGGCAGCGCGCAGTGGACGGGCCACGGCTACGCCATCGGTGTCGAACAGATGGCAGTGCGCCGGGTCCAGGTGCAACTGCAGCGTTTCGCCGTATTGGCTGGCCATGTCGCCACGGATACGCATGGTCAGCGGTTCGCCGTTGCGGGTGATGACGTGGCAGAAGGTGTCGCTGCCCAGGCGCTCGCCGACGTCAGCGGTCACGGTCAGGGTGGTTTGCCCTGGCGCGGCGATTTCCAGATGTTCCGGGCGAATGCCCAGGGTTACCGCGCTGCCCACGCTCAGGGCGCCGCCGCTCAACGGCAGGCTGATCAGGGTGCCGGCGTCCAGTTGCACCTCGCAGCCTTGGCTGTCGACGCGGGTGACCTGGCCCTTGAGGAAACCCATCTTCGGCGTGCCGAGAAAACCGGCCACAAACAGGTTGGCTGGCTGGTGGTACAGCTCCAGCGGCGAGCCGACCTGTTCGATGCGCCCACTGTTGAGCACCACCACCTTGTCGGCCAGGGTCATGGCTTCGACCTGGTCGTGGGTCACGTAGATCATGGTCGCTTGCAGTTCTTTATGCAGGCGCGCCAGCTCCAGGCGCATCTGCACGCGCAGCGCCGCGTCGAGGTTGGACAGCGGTTCGTCGAACAGGAAGATCTTCGGGTTACGCACAATCGCTCGGCCAATCGCCACGCGCTGGCGCTGGCCACCCGAGAGTTGCTTGGGCTTGCGCTCCAGCAAAGGCCCCAGCTCAAGGATGCGTGCCGCTTCGCTGACTTTGCTCTCGACCAGCTTCTTGTCGACACCCGCCAGGTCCAGGGCAAACGACATGTTCTTGCGCACGCTCATGTGCGGGTACAGCGCGTAGGTCTGGAACACCATGGCCAGGTCGCGCTTGGCCGGGGTGACTTCGGTGATGTCGCGGCCATCGAGTTCGATGGTGCCGTCGCTGACCTCTTCCAGGCCGGCGATCAGGCGCAGCAGGGTGGATTTGCCACAGCCCGACGGGCCGACGAACACCACGAATTCCTTGTCGTTCACTTCCAGGTCGATGCCCTTGATGATGGAAAAACCTTCGAAGCCTTTTTGCAGATTCTTGATTTTCAGGTTGGCCATGATGGGCCTCCTTTTCGAATTATTATTTGACGGCGCCAAAGGACAAACCGCGTACCAACTGCTTCTGGCTGATCCAGCCAAAGATCAGGATCGGCGCGCAGGCCAGGGTCGAGACGGCGGACAGCTTGGCCCAGAACAAGCCTTCGGGGCTGGAGTAGGAGGCGATCAAGGCGGTCAACGGCGCGGCGCTGGAGGAGGTCAGGTTCAGCGACCAGAACGCCTCGTTCCAACACAGGATCAACGACAGCAGTACCGTGGACGCCAGGCCACCCTTGGCGATTGGCAGCAGCACGCGCACCATTTCCTGCCACAGGGTGGCGCCGTCCAGGCGGGCGGCTTCGAGGATGTCCTTGGGGATGTCCTTGAAGTAGGTGTACACCATCCACACCACAATCGGCAGGTTGATCAGGGTGTAGATGATGATCAGCGCAATGCGCGTATCCAACAGGCCAAAGCTCTTGGCCAGCAGGTAGATCGGCATCAGTACGCCCACCGGCGGCAGCATCTTGGTGGACAGCATCCACAGCAGCGTGCCCTTGGTGCGCTGGGTTTCGTAGAACGCCATGGAGTAGGCGGCCGGTACCGAAATCAGCAGGCACAGGGCGGTGGCGCTGAACGAAATCACCACCGAGTTCCAGGCGTAGGCAAAGTAGTTGCTGCGCTCGTTGATGTGCAGGTAGTTCTCCAGTGTCGGCGTGAAGATGAACTGCGGCGGCGTGGCGAACGCGTCGATTTCGGTCTTGAAGCTGGTCAGCACCATCCAGAAGATCGGAAAGAAAATCAGGATCGCGATGGCCCAGGCCAATGTGCCGAGCAACAGGCTCTGCAGGCGACGGGATTGTTGAAGCGTCATGGCGCGGCCCTCAAGGCTTGTCAGTCAGGTTTTTGCCGATCATCCGCACCAGGATGATCGCCGCGATATTGGCGATGACCACGGCAATCAAGCCGCCGGCGGAGGCCATGCCCACGTCGAACTGCACCAGCGCCTGGTTGTAGATCAGGTAGGCGAGGTTGGTCGAGGCGTAGCCGGGGCCACCGTTGGTGGTGGTGAAGATTTCGGCGAATACCGAGAGCAGGAAGATGGTTTCGATCATCACCACCACGGCAATCGGGCGGGCCAGGTGGGGCAGGGTCAGGTGCCAGAAAATCGCAATGGCGCCGGCACCGTCCAGGCGTGCCGCTTCCTTTTGCTCTTGGTCTAGCGACTGCATCGCGGTCATCAGCAGCAGGATCGCAAAGGGCAGCCATTGCCACGACACAATGATGATGATCGACAGCAGCGGGTAATGCGCCAGCCAGTCCACCGGTTCGGCGCCGAAGAACTTCCACACGGCGGCGAGAATCCCCGACACCGGGTGGAAAATCAGGTTCTTCCAGATCAACGCGCCGACGGTGGGCATGATGAAGAACGGCGAAATCAGCATCACCCTCACGATGCCGCGCCCCAGGAACTCACTGGCCTCCAGCAACGCACTGATCAACACGCCGAACACCACGCTGATCAGCAATACGCTGCCTACCAGCAATAGGGTATTGGTGGCGCCAGGCAGGAACCCCGAGTCGGTGATGAAGTAGCTGAAGTTTTCCAGCCCCACGAACTGGTTTTCGCCGGGGTAGAGCAGGTTGTAGCGGATCAGCGAAAAGTACAGGGTCATGCCCAGCGGCACGATCATCCACAGCAGCAGCAAGGCCACCGAGGGGCTGACGAGAAACCAGCCGGGGTTGGCCAGGCGGTTTTTTGGAGGTGTATTCATGGTGATCAGAACCAGTCAGATGCCTACAGAATCTGCGTCGGAGCGCGGTCACTGTGGGAGCTGGCTTGCCTGCGATGGCGTTACCTCGGTGTTACGGATAGACCGAGTTGTTTGCATCGCAGGCAAGCCAGCGCCCACAAAAGCCCTGCTCCTGTATTTGCGGGGGTGAAGCTGGGTTACTTGGGGTAACCAGCCCGCTTCATTTCCCGCTCGGTGGTGGTCTGCGCGGCGGTCAATGCAGCCTCGACGGTCTGCTGACCGGTCAACGCGCCCGAGAAGAACTTGCCCACCTGGGTACCAATCGCCTGGAATTCAGGAATGGTCACCAACTGGATACCGATATACGGCACCGGTTTTTCGGTCGGCTTGGTGGGGTCGGCCACTTTCAGCGATTCCAGCGTCACCTTGGCGAACGGTGCGGCCTTCATGTACTCCTCGCTGTAGGTCGAGGTGCGTGTGCCCGGTGGTACGTTGGCGATGCCATCGGTCTTGGCCACAAGTTGGCCGTATTCCTTGGAGGTGGCCCAACTGGTGAATACCTTGGCGGCATCCTTGGCTTTGGAGCTGGTCGGGATCGCCAGGCTCCAGGAATACAGCCATGACGTGCCCTTGTCGGTCTTCTCGTGGGGCGCAAACGTGAAGCCGACATGCTCGGCGACCTTGCTCTGGCTCTTGTCGGTAACAAACGAGCCCGCCACGCTGGCATCCACCCAGATCGCGCACTTGCCGCTGTTGAACAGTGCCAGGTTCTCGTTGAAGCCGTTGCTGGAAGCACCCGGCGGGCCGGATTTCTTCATGTTGTCGACGTAGAAGTTCAGCGCGTTCTTCCACTCGGGGCCGTTGAATTCCGGCTGCCACTTCTCATCGAACCAGCGCGCGCCGAAGCCGTTGGCCAGTGTGGTGATCAGCGCCATGTTCTCACCCCAACCAGCTTTGCCGCGCAGGCACAGGCCATATTGCTCTTTGGACTTGTCGGTGAGCTTGGCGGCGAATTCGCCGATCTGGCTCCAGGTCGGGTGCTCAGGCATGTTCAGCCCGGCGTCCTTGAACAGGTCGGTGCGGTAATAGGTGATCGAACTTTCGGCGTAGAACGGCAGGGCATACAAGGAGCCTTTGACGGACAAACCGTCGCGCACCGAAGGGAACACGTCATCAAGGTCATAGGAAGCCGGCAGGTCTTTCATCGGCTCCAGCCAACCCTTGGCGCCCCACAGTGCGGCTTCGTACATGCCGATGGTCAATACATCAAACTGCCCGCCCTGGGTAGCGATGTCGGTAGTCAGCCGTTGGCGCAACACGTTTTCTTCGAGCACCACCCAGTTCAGCTTGATCTCCGGGTGCTCGGCCTCGAAGGTTTTCGAGAGCTTCTGCATGCGGATCATGTCGCTGTTGTTGACGGTGGCAATGGTCAGGGTTTGCGCGCCAAGGCTGACGGCGCTGAGGGTCATGCATGCAGTCATGCAAGAACAGGCAAGCAGAGTTTTTACTGTGAACTTCATCGCGCACTCCATTTCCGCGCCCAGGGGGCTACAGAAGGACGGTTATTGTTGTTGTGTCTTCCTACAAGGAGTCAGGAAGAGTGTGCGTTGATTACAGCCTTCAAAAGCGGCGGTGACAAATCCTTGGGAGCACTGGGACTGATACTTTTTTGCACTGAGAATCTTCGAGCGCGGATCAGGCACCCGAAGAGGTGTAATGCCTATTTGCTATTTATAGGCACTCCCCAGCCAAACGGCTGACGATGTATCCGATACAAAGCCTTCCAGCACAGGCCCATAACCTGCCTGTGCTTTCGCGTCATAGGCATACCAGCTACCGTTCTGGCATACCGCATTGAGTTCGACCGGCTCGTTGGCTCCGGAGCGCAGAATGCCTTGCGCCATATTGGCCTGCTGAGCAAATTGCTCGCCCAGTTTGCGTGGTGAACAGACCGTCAGGGGTGTATGGGTGCTTTAGTGGTTTTTTTTCGAACGGGCCCCAGCACGCTGATGCTCTCGATCACCATTTTCCGGTTGGAGTCAAATTTGAAGCTTACCCACACCTCGCCAGTCGCCGTGGACCTGATGTAGAACCGATAAAGGCTTGGCTTTTCGACTGATATGTCGTTGAGCCGTCCTGTTCCCTCCGGATGAGCGGCGATGAGTGTTTCACCGGCTTGTTCGCCGCGCAGCCTGATGACCACTTCAACGTCGGCGGCCCCGGTCAGCGCTTTGCCCCAGTCTCTATTGACCGATGTCGAGAACCAGCGACTTTGTTTGTCGTAATTGTCGATATGTATCTGGCCTTCGCCGGTCCAGCCGAAGGTCTCTCCGGGTATTTCAAAGCGGCTGAACTCATTGATTGCACGAGGGGTGGCTGTTTTCTTCATGACGGGGCTCCAACGGACTATCCACGGAGCCAGAGTTCACAATCGCCGTGATGCAGGGAACTGTCACATCTACCAGTTCAGACGAGTGGGCGCCTGCTCAAGCCAGGCTCTGCTCAGTCACCCGGTGCGCCGCCCTGCGCGCGGGCTCATAACCTTAAAGCTCGCGAGCTGGCGGAGGCGGGGGGAGTAAAGATTTTCCACTCATGGTCATGGGGGCGACGTGGGTTGGGGAGCTTTTCCAAAATCCAGTACCTGTCCTTCATGACTTCGAATTGTGTGACAGTACCGACGGGGGCCTTCACGGGAACGTTCAAGCGTTTGGATAACTCTTCAGCGAAACCTGTACTGCCGGATTTACTACTGATCATTCTGATTTGGGTAGCGCTGGTTTTTTCCAGCATGGGCGCGATCAGTCCAGCGAACGCTTCGGGTGAATAAGACTGCGCATTTTTCAAGTTGCTTTTGAAGGTCACTCCACCTTTGTCGCCATGCCCAATGATGTTTAATCGGATTTCATTACTGCCCGCTGGTCGATCCAGGAAGTACTCATACTGGCCGTCTTCAGAGGGGGTAAAGGCAATACTGTTTTTAATTTTTTCAGGCTCGGGTAGTTCCTTGAAATCCTTGTACTCACCCAGGGCGTTGAGTTCTTTCGAGCGGCTTTGAATTTCGGCAGGGGCCGCACTTGTTCGTTTCTTGGACGAGCCGAAGCGCTTGGGCCGGTAATCGACTTCGATCTCCTCCCAAAGAGGTTCTTTAATAGTGCCCCAGTTAACATTTACTTTTTTGCCACTCTGTTTTTCCACGTGGGTAAACATATCAACGTCTTTCAGTTGTTTGTTTAACTCCATCTCTGCCAATTCGATAATGTCGGCTTTAGAAAATCTTGGGTACTTTGCCTTGTATTTTGCAAGGGCAGTTTTGTAGATATCCCCAGGGTCTATGCCCGTACCAGATGTGTAACCCACGTCCACCGGGCCTTCATAACCTTTGACCGGCACGCCGGTCAGCGCGTGCAGTTGTGATGCCAGTGAGTTATCACCGCCCTTGGCGGAGTAACAGACCAGCAAACGCACTTCCGGGTAATTCCTGATGTCAATGCCACGGGCGAAAAGCTCATTATTGATGTCTTCAGCCGTAAAGACTTTGTCATTCTCCCCGACAATCAGCGCTCCTTGCTCACCTTCAGGCTTGGCCGCGTGACCGATGATATTCAAGCGTTTAACTTCCTCACCTTTACGATTGTAAGTATCTACATTGGTCTGGATCTCACCGTCCACAGGTGTGATCTTTTCCAGCGGGCCTCCCATTCGAAAGCGTTGTGGCGGCGGGGTAAGGCGTGCATCGCCGTCGATCAATACGCTGGTGTTGGTTGCCGGCCTGTTTGAGGTGACGGCTGAAGGCTCCGACCATGAGCGCTCCTTGAACTGGGCGAGCAACGTCGTCAGGTTGACCAGCAGGTCCGTCAGGGCCGCCTCTTTATTTTGCGCGCCATCATCGAGCAGGGCGCCCAGGTCATTGATTATGCCCTGGGACTGCATCATCAAGCCGAGCATGGCACCGGGCCCGCGCAATACTGGCAGGACAGAATTGAGCAACAGGAAACCGCCTTCCTTGAGGCTCGCCCAGCGGCTTTGTGCGTCGGCTGTCGATTGCTGTCCGGCCAGCGTGATCAAGTTGCGGGCGTTGGCTTCGTACAGGTGGTCCATCAATGTTCCCGCCTGCAGCGTCTGTTGCAGGCGGGTATCCATGGCCAAGGGAATAGTTTTGTTCATCGGGACAGAGCCCAGGTTTAAACCGAATATCACCAGGTTTGGATGTTTGAAACCGTTGCCACTGTAGGTGTTGCGGGTCTGTTCGTCAGGCAACCAGGCGAGGATGTCGTTTTGCAGCTTGCCTTTGTTCTGTATGGCTTCCAGCAGCGCCTGGCGGGTTGGAAACTGCATCAACGACGCATCGCCCATCAGGGGGCGGTACAGGATGTGCGGGCCGTTCGTGCTGTCCTTGGGTTCGATCAGATAGGCGCCTTCGACCACATCGGTTTTCCCATTGGCCCGGTTATCGAACGCCAGCGGTCGGATCACGATTTCCTGGCCATCAACGATCCTGGGGCCAGGGCCTGGCTTGAATAGCTCCTGGACGTAGCGAAAACCCGTGGTGTTGAAACCGAACTCTGCCTTGATGCTCAGTTCCAGCGCCTTGAACTGCAGCTCCAGCGGTACTTGCTGAGCGAACAGTGCCTGGCGCCGGGCTTTTTCGGTTTGGTCCTCAAGCAGTTTTTTCCTCAGCAAGTCAGGGTAGGTTTTGCCGATATCAAGGTCGTCGACCAACTGCTTGAGTACGCCTTCTTTCTCTAGTTCCGGCACCCTGACTTTGAAGTCAGAGCCTTTATACTTGAGCCCTGTATTGTAAAAGACCTCAATCTGGCCGCTGGGTAATCCTGACAAGTTATTGAGGAGAATGTCTGTCAGGCTCATGGTCTGGCGGACGATTTCCCCGGCGGTACCCTGTGCCCCATAAGCGACTTTGAAGACCACCTCGAGTTTAGCCGCGGGGTGCGCCGTGAGTTTTTTGCTTCTGGGCAAAAAGTCGAATTGCTGCTGGGCGAACGTGTGGATCTCCTTGATATCGCTGTTGTAGCTGCGGCCTTCGTTCAGTTGGTTGAAACTGGCCAGTCCCAGGCTGAGTTCATGCATGATGAAACGCTCGGCCTCGCCTGCGTTGCTCATCCAGTCGGGCAGTGTGGGCGGCTCCTGCACCGAACTGTCCGGGCCACGTGGGGAGGCAGGGGAAATCAGACTGCTGCCGAGATGCCGATTGATGAGGACGTCGGCCTGGCCATCGAACAGATTGCCGGTCATCTCTTCCGTTGAACCGCCCAGGCTTTCGAGCTCATCCCAACTGTTGAAGGGAGTGATTTTGCCGTTGGGCTCCACCAGCAGCAGGATGTCGCGATTGGCTTGCGCCAGGTAGCGATGAACCACCATGTTCGGTGCGGAGTCGGCCAGGCTGTAGACGGTGGCGCCCGATGAGTTGGGGTCAAGTGGGGCGGGGCGCGTGGCGCCTTCGGGATGCCTCACGACCATGTCGATGGTCTTGCGCTGTTCATCATCCAGGCCGGATTGTTTCAGGCTGGCCAGTTGCAGGTTACTTTTCAGAATGCGGCTGACCAACGTCCGGTGACTGCCGCTGAAAACGGCACCGGTATCAATGCCCGTGTTGAACGCAGGTTTGGCCCAGTACTCACGCAAATTTGCCTCATAGGCCTGGTTCAGTCGGTTCGGCAGCGCACCCATGACGCCGCTCAGAGCTGAAAAGTCGAGGTCTAGCGGAGTGTCGGCAGCGGTGCCCGTGCGTGCCAGTCGATCGGGACGCGTGTCAAACGCCCTGGCGGAATCGAGGAAGTCTGGGGCGTCACCGCCAGTCAGGTAGTCGAAGGCAAGTGCCATCAATTGTGTGCGCTTGGGTTTGGAGGGATTGTCCGGATCGGGCGTTTCAATGGCAATCTGGTTGATGTCGAAATCCAGCCCTGGAGAGGCTTCCTTCAGCCTGTCGCTGAGCACTCGAGCGACCACCGAGTAAACGTTAGGCTCACCGGCAAACTGGCGACGGGCAATATCTGCGACGGGGTCAGTGGTGGCGCTCGAGGTTCCGATCGGTGTGGTGGCCGGTTCTGCGCTGCCGGGCGGCGCCGGCGGCTGCACGACGTCCGGGCGTTGTGCCTGGGGGAACTTGCCAGGCTCAAGCATGACCTGCAGCGCAAGGTTCTGTATGGCTTCATCCCGCATATGCCTGACGTGCTGAACGTCCTGTCGGTGGGGCCGCGCAGCATTGCCTTCAGGAGCAAGTAGCGATGGGAATGTCTTGATATCCTGCAACACCCGGATTTGCTCGAGTGCCTCGGCCTTCGTCGTCGGAACCCTCATGGCGTAAAAAGCACCGACGGCATGGGTGGTGGCGGTGTGTTCGCCGATATACACAATCGGGACGTTGTTCGTAGAGAGTTTGCGCACAACCTCGAAGACGTTGACAGCGGCTTCCTCGAAGCCATCGTCGTATTTGGAAAAACTGCTGCGTTTGCCGTTAATGGTGCCATCCAGAAATCCGGAAGGCGTTAGTTTCAGGTTTGAAATGTTGATGTTGTTATTCTTCGCAAACGTCGCGAACGGCTCGTTTTTGAGTGTGTGTGTCAGCTGTGACCAAAGCTGCCCGAATGTTGAGTGAGTTGGAATGTCATGGACTGTGCCGAAGGAAGACGGCATGTAACGGCTGGTAGCGTGTACATTGACCTCCTCCATCAGGGCGGTGGCGAGTTTATCTGCCATGTCCGCGTCAGCCTGACTCACCAACGGCTCGGCTGTGTTTCGGCCTTCCAGGGTCACTACACCGGCCGATGGGCTGCGTGGGGTCCGAATCAGGCTGGTTTGTGCGCCCACTGTTGCAGGGGATGGAGGCAAATTTCGGGGCGGGGTGGGTAAGGGCGAGTGCGATGCAATAATGCTCATGGGGGCCTCATGGGTACGATAAGAAAGCGCGTGGTCAGCAACTGACTTGTAGCTTTTTGGTCATACACAGGGAGGCGTTCCGCCCCAGCTATTGCGGGATGTGATCGGGACAGGCGTGAGAGCGTTCGCCAGATGGCCAGCTTGCGGTTTTTAACTGAAGTGCGAGGTGTCTACAGGCATCAGGTTCTGCTCCGTCAACCGCTGCATCGCCAACCGTCGATAGTGGGAAGGGGTCATGCCCTTGAGTTGCTGAAAGCGCCGGTTGAAGTTGGAGATATTGTTGAAGCCTGACTCAAAGCACACATCCGTGACGGCCTTGTCACCGTCCGCGAGTAATTCGCAGGACTTGCTGATGCGCAGCCGGTTGACGAATTCGATAAAGGTGCGACCGGTCGCCTGCTTGAACACCCGCGAGAAGTAGGTCGGCTTCATCCCCAGGTATTGCGCCACTTCTTCCAGCGGCAGCTCGCGGGCGTAATGTGCAAAGATGTAATCCACTGCCCGGTTGGTGCGGTCTATGCTGTGCTCGTCGGCCAATTGCGGCGTGGTTACGCCGGAGAGCAATTGGTAGTCCTCGCACACGCTCAACACGTCCAGCAAGATAAAAAACTGCCCCAGGCGCGCCATGCCCTTGGCGTCCTCGATGTGTTGCATCAAGGTCATGGCCTGGGTGATGGTTTTTTTGCAGCGAAATTCGATGCCGTACTGCGCGCGCTCCAGCAGAGGTGCGAGGTTCTTGAGTTCAGCAAAAATATGGCTGCCGCTCTCGAACAGGTCATCGGTGAAGTTCACCAGCATGTCACGCTTGGGCACCACTTCGTCTTCTTCCACCTGGCTGATCCAGTTATGGGGCAGGTTGGGGCCGGTGAGGAACAGGCTTTCGGGGTAGAAGTTGCCGATGTAGTCACCGATAAACACCTTGCCGGAGCTGGCGACGATCAGGTGCAGCTCATATTCCTTGTGGAAGTGCCAGCGCACCAGCGGGCAGGGGAAGCCGTGTTGGCGATAGATGATGGACAGGCCGTTGTGGTCGTCCATCAACTCGTAGGAAGGGTCAGTAATGCGCGTTGCTCGGGTCATGCTGCCGTCGCTTTATTGTGATCGCTGCGTAGGATAATGCCCCGTCACGCACGTCCTCGCCAGCAGCAGTGTTTACAGGGTGCGGTTTTTCGCCTCGATCCACTGGGACATGTATTGGGTACTTTTATGCGCGTGGTGGCGCAGCATGCTGCCGGTGAAGTTGTCCCGGCGATGGGCAGCGAGGTCGCGGCGACAGCGTTCCAGGCATTCCACCAAGGCGGGCCTGTGGATGTCCTGGTCATAGCGCCGGGCCAGCAGTTGGCGCCCGTGTTCCTGGGCTCGGGTCCAGCGCTCACGGTCCTGATAAAGGGCCACGGCAGCGGCAGCCAGGGCCGGGGCATCCTGTGCAATCACGCCGGGCCAGGGCTGGTCATCGCCCATGGCCTCGGCGCCGATTGGGGTCGTGACACTGGGCGTGCCGCACAGCATGGCGTCGACCAACTTGCCCTTGATGCCCGCGCCAAAGCGCAACGGTGCCAGGCAGATGCGCGCGGCGGTCATGACTTGCAGCGCATCTTCGGCCCAGTTCATTACATGGAAACCCTGGGCCTGATTGTGCAGGGCGGTGGCCTTGGGTGGGGTGTAGGCGCCGTAGATATGCAATTGGGCGCCTGGCAGTTGTTGGCGGATCAGTGGCCACAGGCGGTGCTTCATCCACAGCACTGCATCCCAATTGGGCGCGTGGCGGAAGTTACCGATGCTGAGGAAATGCGCACGGTCTTCAAAGGGCGCAAATGCGTCGGTGGGCGGTTGCAGCATCAAGGGGCACCAGTGGAGCAGGGCGGCAGGCACCTTGAACTGTTCGGTGAGCAGGCGGATTTCCACGTCGGAGATCATCAAGCTAATGTCACAGCGGTAAATGGCGGCGATTTCGCGTTTGGCCAGGTCGGTGTCGGCCATGCGTTGGAACTCGTCTTCCAGCGCCGGCGCGAACAGGGCGCTGAAGTCGTCGCTGTCGGGTTGGGCTTTCACCTGCTCTTTGAGCCGCTGGTGACGGGCGTCGCGCAGGCTTTGCAGGTCGGAGGTTTCCAGCACGCGCAGGGCGTCGGGGCAGCATTGTTCTACGCGCCAGCCGAATTGCTCCTCCATCATGAAACGGTCGAACAGCACGATATCCGGGGCCAGTTCGCGAATAAAGTCGTCGAAACTGCTGTTATTCAGTTCGATGGTGCGTTCGGCGATCCCGAGTGCCGGCAAGTCGGCCTTGTGCTCGCCAATGGTGGCCGGGCTGCTGAAGGTAATGTCCCAACCTTGCGTAAGAAAGCTCTCAAGGATTTGCATCATATGCCCGCCCGCGGCCGAGGAGCGGGGCTCCGGCCAGACGTAACCAATGACCAGGACTTTGGTGACAGGCTGATTCATCGGCAAAGGTTTCCTTGAAGGACGGGCGAAAAGCGCGCAATTAAACCACAACCTGACGACATGACAATTTGTGTCTGGCGGTAGGTAGCGTCGGCACTTTGTGGTTAACTTCCGCCTCTCGAATTTGTTTAACCAAAAACCAGCATAAGGATTCCGTTCATGGCTCAAGTCACCCTTAAAGGCAACCCGGTCCAGGTTGAAGGCGAACTGCCGAAAGTCGGCGCCAAAGCTGCAGACTTCACCCTGACCGCCGGCGACCTGTCCAACGCCACCCTGGCTACCTTTGCCGGCAAGCGCAAAGTGCTGAACATCTTCCCAAGCGTTGATACCCCAACCTGCGCCACTTCCGTGCGCAAGTTCAATGCCCAGGCCAACGATGTGGCCAACACCGTGGTCCTGTGCATCTCCTCCGACCTGCCATTCGCCCAAGCGCGTTTCTGTGGCTCCGAAGGCCTGGAAAACGTTAAGAACCTGTCGGATTTCCGCAATGCCGACTTCGCCGTTGACTATGGTGTTTCCATCGCTGACGGCCCGCTGCAGGGCCTTACCGCTCGCGCTGTCGTGGTGCTGGATGAAAACGACAACGTGCTGCACAGCGAGTTGGTCAAGGAAATTGCTGAGGAGCCAAACTACGACGCCGCCCTGGCTGTGTTGAAGTAACTGTTTCTACGTATGACTGTCGTTTGGCAGTAACACGTATGATGCATGATTGCGGCCTGGCCTAGTCCAGGCCGTTTTTATTTGAGCGTCAGCGGTTTAGCGAAATAGCCGGTGGACTAAGATCAGAAGTTAAACGTCGTAAGCCCAAAGTAAATAGCCGGTAAAGGTGCTTTTCTTAAGGCCCCCCAGTGCTTATCTTTCAGCCTCCCAAAGTAGAAGCTCTCGCGCCCAATGGTTGATCACTCCATGCAATCCTCCCCCCGCAACTCCCGCCGCTGGCTGTTTGGCCTGCTCGTGCTGCTGGTTATCGCCGGCCTGTGCTGGAAATTCTGGCCCAGCGGCGCGGCCCATAAAGACGCTCCGGCCGGGCACACGGGTAAAACCGGCATGGCGCGCCCGGGCTTCGGCGGGTCCACTGGCCCAGTGCCGGTGCGCGTGGCCCCTGCAGTGCTGGGTGAGTTCCCGGTGTACTACAAGGCGCTGGGCACGGTCACGGCGCTGAACACCATTAATGTGCGCAGCCGGGTGGGCGGCGAGTTGGTCAAGATCGCCTTCGAGGAAGGGCAAATGGTCAAGGCCGGTGACCTGCTGGCAGAAATCGACCCGCGCAGCTACCAGAACGCCTTGCTCCAGGCCCAGGGCACCTTGCTGCAGAACCAGGCCCAGTTGAAGAACGCCCAGGTCGATGTACAGCGTTATCGCGACCTGTACGCCCAGGACAGTATCGCCAAGCAAACCCTGGACACCGCCGAAGCGCTGGTGTTGCAGTACCAGGGCACGGTCAAGACCAACCAGGGCGCGGTGGACGACGCAAAGCTCAACCTGGAATTCACCAAAATCCGCGCGCCCATCAGCGGCCGGGTCGGTTTGCGCCAGCTTGACGTCGGCAACCTCGTCGCCGCCAACGACACCACCGCCCTGGCGGTAATCACCCAGACCCAGCCAATCAGCGTGGCCTTCACCCTGCCGGAAAATACCTTGGAAACCGTGCTGGCTCGTTACCACGCCGGTAACAAGTTGCCCGTGGAAGCCTGGGACCGTGGCGACGTGAAAAAGCAGGAAGTCGGTGTACTGCAAAGCCTGGACAACCAGATTGACGTCACCACCGGCACACTGAAATTCAAGGCGCGTTTCGATAACAAGGACCAGGCGCTGTTCCCCAACCAGTTCGTCAATGTGCACCTGCTGGCTGATACCTTGAAGAACGTGGTGCTGGCGCCATCTGCGGCGATCCAGTTCGGCAACAATGGCACCTTTGTCTACAAGCTCGACGGCGACAAGAAGGTCAAGGTCCAGCCCTTGGTGGTAGGTGACACCGATGGCGAAAACACCGTGATCAAGGAAGGCCTGGTCGCTGGCGACCGCGTGGTGCTGGAAGGCACCGACCGCCTCAAGGACGGCAGCGAGATCGAAGTAGTCAACGCCAGCAGCGAGGTGCCGACCACGCCGACCGAGCACCTGCAAGGCAAGCCCGCAGCGAAAGGGGAGACCGGGGCTGACGCCGGCAAGGCGCAAAAGGTCGGTTCATGAACCTGTCGCGCCTGTTCATCCTTCGCCCGGTCGCCACCACGCTGAGCATGCTGGCCATTGTCCTGGCCGGCATCATTTCGTACCGCCTGCTGCCGGTGTCGGCGTTGCCCCAGGTGGATTACCCGACTATCCGGGTGATGACCCTGTACCCCGGCGCCAGCCCCGATGTGATGACCAGCGCGGTCACCGCACCGCTGGAGCGCCAGTTCGGGCAGATGCCCGGGCTGACCCAGATGGCCTCTACCAGCTCCGGCGGCGCCTCGGTGCTGACCCTGCGTTTCAACCTCGACATCAATATGGATGTGGCCGAGCAACAGGTGCAGGCCGCGATCAACGCCGCCACCAACCTGTTGCCCAAGGATCTGCCGGCGCCGCCGGTGTACAACAAGGTCAACCCGGCGGATACCCCGGTGCTGACCCTGGCAATCACCTCCAAGACCATGTTGCTGCCCAAGCTCAATGATTTGGTCGACACACGCATGGCGCAGAAAATCGCGCAGATCAGCGGTGTCGGCATGGTCAGCATTGCCGGTGGCCAGCGCCAGGCCGTGCGTATCAAGGTCAACCCCGAGGCCCTGGCGGCCAATGGCTTGAACCTCTCGGACGTACGCGCCCTGATCGCCGCCTCCAACGTCAACCAGCCCAAAGGTAACTTTGACGGCCCCACCCGCGTGTCGATGCTCGACGCCAACGACCAACTGGTCTCGCCCGAGCAATACGCCGAACTGATCCTGGCCTACAACAATGGCGCTCCGCTGCGGCTCAAGGATGTCGCGCAGATCGTCGACGGCGCCGAAAACGAGCGCCTTGCCGCCTGGGCCAACGAGAACCAGGCCGTGTTGCTCAATATCCAGCGCCAGCCGGGCGCCAACGTGATCGAGGTGGTAGACCGTATCAAGGCCCTGCTGCCGAGCATCACCGACAACCTGCCGGCCGGCCTGGACGTGACGGTGCTCACCGACCGCACCCAGACCATCCGCGCTTCGGTCAAAGACGTGCAACACGAGCTTCTGATCGCCATCGCTCTGGTGGTCATGGTGACGTTCCTGTTCCTGCGCCGGGTCAGCGCCACGATCATTCCCTCCATCGCCGTGCCGCTGTCCCTGGTGGGCACCTTTGGTGTGATGTACCTGGCCGGATTCTCCATCAATAACCTGACGCTGATGGCCCTGACCATCGCCACCGGGTTTGTGGTGGACGACGCCATCGTGATGCTGGAGAACATCTCGCGCTATATCGAGGAAGGCGAGACGCCGATGGCAGCCGCGCTCAAGGGCGCCAAGCAGATTGGTTTCACCCTGGTGTCCCTGACGCTGTCGTTGATCGCGGTATTGATCCCGTTGCTGTTCATGGCCGACGTGGTCGGGCGGCTGTTCCGTGAGTTCGCCATCACCCTGGCAGTGGCGATCCTGATTTCCCTGGTAGTGTCCCTGACCCTCACGCCCATGATGTGTGCGCGCCTGCTTAAGCGCGAACCCAAGGAAGAAGAGCAGGGCCGCTTCTACAAAGCCAGCGGCGCCTGGATTGATTGGCTGATCGAAGCCTACGGCCGCAAGTTGCAGTGGGTGCTCAAGCACCAGCCGCTGACGTTGCTGGTGGCGATCGCCACCCTGGGGCTTACGGTGGTGCTGTACCTGGTGGTGCCCAAGGGTTTTTTCCCGGTGCAGGACACCGGGGTGATCCAGGGTATTTCCGAGGCGCCGCAGTCGATTTCCTTTGCGGCCATGAGCCAGCGCCAGCAGGAACTGGCGAAGATCATTCTCGCCGACCCTGCGGTCGAGAGCCTGTCGTCCTACATTGGCGTGGATGGCGATAACGCCACCCTCAACAGCGGCCGCTTGCTCATCAACCTCAAGGCTCACGGCCAGCGCGACTTGAGCGCAGCCGAGGTCATCACCCGCCTGCAACCGCAGATCGACAAGCTGGTGGGCATCCGCCTGTTCATGCAACCGGTGCAGGACCTCACCATCGAGGACAGGGTCAGCCGTACCCAGTACCAGTTCAGCATGTCCTCCCCGGACGCCGAGTTGTTGGCGTTATGGAGCGGCAAGCTGGTACACGCCCTCAGCCAGTTGCCGGAACTCACCGACGTGGCCAGTGACCTGCAGGACAAAGGCTTGCAGGTGTACCTGGTGATCGACCGCGACGCGGCCTCGCGCCTGGGCGTGAGTGTCTCCACCATCACCGATGCGCTGTATGACGCCTTCGGCCAGCGCCAGATCTCCACCATCTACACCCAGGCCAGCCAGTATCGAGTGGTGTTGCAGGCCCAGTCCGGCGAAACCCTCGGCCCGGCGGCCCTCAACCAGATCCATGTGAAAACCACTGACGGTGGTCAGGTACGGCTGTCGAGCCTGGCCCATGTGGAACAGCGCCAGGCGCAATTGGCAATTGCCCATATCGGCCAGTTCCCGGCGGTGATGATGTCGTTCAACCTAGCGCCCGGCGTAGCGTTGGGCAAAGGCGTGGAACTGATCAACCAGACCCAGAAGGACATCGGCATGCCGGTGGGCGTGCAAACCCAGTTCCAGGGCGCGGCCCAGGCGTTCGAAGCCTCGTTGTCGAGCACCTTGCTGTTGATCCTGGCGGCGGTAGTCACCATGTACATCGTGCTCGGTGTGCTCTATGAGAGCTACATCCACCCGATCACTATCCTATCGACCTTGCCGTCGGCGGCGGTGGGGGCCTTGCTGGCGTTGCTGCTCAGTGGCAATGACCTGGGCATGATCGCGATCATCGGCATCATCCTGCTGATCGGTATCGTGAAAAAGAACGCGATCATGATGATCGACTTCGCCCTCGACGCCGAACGCAACCAGGGCCTGGACCCGCAGACCGCGATCTACCAGGCCGCGCTGTTGCGCTTCCGGCCAATCCTGATGACGACCCTGGCTGCCTTGTTCGGCGCGGTGCCTTTGATGCTAGCGAGCGGCTCCGGCGCCGAACTGCGCCAGCCCCTGGGCCTGGTGATGGTCGGCGGGTTGCTGGTGAGCCAGGTGTTGACGCTGTTCACCACACCGGTGATCTACCTGTACTTCGATCGTCTTGGCCGGCGCTGGCGCAAAGAGCCACAACGCCTGGAGCCGGTTGAGCCATGAACCTGTCCGGACCTTTCATCCGCCGGCCGGTCGCGACCATGCTGCTGAGCCTGGCGATCATGTTGCTCGGTGGCGTCAGCTTCAATTTGTTGCCGGTGTCGCCATTGCCGCAGATCGACTTTCCGGTGATCGTGGTGTCGGCCAGCTTGCCCGGCGCCAGCCCCGAGGTGATGGCGTCTACGGTGGCCACGCCGCTGGAGCGCTCATTCGGCGCGATTGCCGGTATCACCACCATGAGCAGTTCGTCGAGCCAGGGCTCTACCCGGGTGATTCTGGCGTTCGATTCCGACCGCGACATCAACGGGGCGGCGCGGGAAGTGCAGGCGGCCATCAACGCGTCGCGCAACCTGCTGCCCAGTGGCATGCGCAGCATGCCCACCTACAAGAAGATCAACCCGTCCCAGGCGCCGATCATGGTGCTGTCGCTGACCTCCGACGTGTTGCAGAAAGGCCAGTTGTACGACCTGGCCTCGACCATTCTGTCCCAGAGCCTGTCCCAGGTGCCGGGTGTGGGCGAAGTGCAGATCGGCGGCAGTTCGCTGCCGGCGGTGCGCATCGAACTGGAACCCAAGGCCCTCGATCAGTACGGCGTCGCCCTGGACGATGTGCGCAACACCATCGCCAATGCCAACCAGCGCCGGCCCAAAGGCTCGCTGGAAGACAGCGAGCGCAATTGGCAGATCCAGGCCAACGATCAGCTGGAGAAAGCCAAGGATTATGAGCCCCTGCTGATTCGCTATCAGGATGGCGCAGCCCTGCGTCTCAAGGACGTGGCGAAGATCACCGATGGGGTGGAAGACCGCTACAACAGCGGTTTCTTCAACAATGATTCGGCGGTGTTGCTGGTGATCAACCGCCAGTCCGGTGCCAACATCATCGAAACCGTGCGGCAGATCAAGGCCCAGTTGCCGGCGTTGCAGGCGGTGTTGCCGTCCAGCGTCAAGCTCAGCCTGGCTATGGACCGCTCGCCAGTGATCACTGCCACCCTGCATGAGGCGGAAATGACCCTGCTGATTGCCGTGGGGCTGGTGATCCTGGTGGTGTACCTGTTCTTGGGTAACTTCCGTGCTTCGCTGATCCCGACCCTGGCGGTGCCGGTGTCGCTGGTGGGCACCTTTGCGGTGATGTACCTGTATGGCTTTTCGCTGAATAACTTTTCGCTGATGGCGCTGATCCTCGCCACCGGTTTGGTCGTGGACGATGCCATCGTGGTGCTGGAGAACATTTCCCGGCACATCGACGAGGGCGTGCCACCGATGAAAGCCGCCTACCTGGGCGCCCAGGAAGTGGGCTTTACCTTGCTGTCGATGAACGTGTCGCTGGTGGCGGTGTTCCTGTCGATCCTGTTCATGGGCGGCATTGTTACCAACCTGTTCCGCGAGTTTTCCATCACCTTGTCGGCGGCGATCATCGTCTCGCTGATTGTCTCGCTGACCTTGACACCCATGCTGTGCGCTCGCTGGTTGAAGCCGCATGTGAAGGACCGGCAGACCGGTTTGCAGCGCTGGAGCCAGAAGATCAACGAGCGCATGGTCGCCGGCTACGCCACCAGCCTGGATTGGGTGCTGCGCCATCGGCGCCTGACCTTGCTCAGCCTGTTCGTCACCGTGGGCGTGAATATCGCGCTGTACGTGGTGGTGCCCAAAACCTTCATGCCCCAGCAGGACACCGGCCAGTTGATCGGCTTTGTGCGCGGTGACGATGGCCTGTCGTTCAGCGTCATGCAGCCGAAGATGGAGATCTTTCGCCAGGCGGTGCTCAAGGACCCGGCGGTGCTCAGTGTGGCCGGCTTTATCGGTGGCAACCAAGGCACTAACAACGCAGTGATGCTGGTGCGCCTCAAGCCGCTTGGCGAACGCAAGATCTCCGCCCAGGCGGTGATCGAGCGCCTGCGCAAGGAGGTGCCGCTGGTGCCGGGCGGGCGCTTGTTCCTCATGGCCGACCAGGACCTGCAGTTCGGGGGCGGCCGCGACCAGACCAGCGCGCAATATTCCTACATCCTGCAAAGCGGCGACCTGGCCGCGTTGCGCCTGTGGTACCCGAAAGTGGTGGCGGCGATGCGTGAGTTGCCGGAGCTGACCGCCATCGACGCCCGCGAAGGCCGCGGCGCGGCCCAGGTGACGTTGATTGTCGACCGCGACCAGGCCAAGCGCCTGGGCATCGACATGGACATGGTCACGGCGGTGCTCAACAACGCCTACAGCCAACGGCAGATTTCTACCATTTACGACAGCCTAAACCAGTACCAGGTGGTGATGGAGGTCAACCCCAAATACGCCCAGGACCCGATCACCCTCAACCAGGTGCAGGTGATCACGGCCGACGGCGCACGGGTGCCGTTGTCGACCATTGCCCACTATGAGAACAGCCTGGCCGACGACCGCGTCAGCCATGAAGGCCAGTTCGCTTCGGAGAATATCGCCTTCGACATGGCGCCCGGGGTCACGGTGGAGCAGGGCACGGCGGCTATCGAGCGTGCGATTGCCAAAGTCGGGTTGCCCGAGGATGTGATCGCCAAGATGGCCGGCACTGCCGATGCGTTCGCCGCGACCCAGAAAGGCCAGCCGTTCATGATTCTCGGCGCGCTGGTGGCGGTGTACCTGGTGCTGGGTATCTTGTATGAAAGCTACATCCACCCGCTGACCATCCTGTCTACGCTGCCGTCGGCCGGTGTCGGTGCGTTGTTGGCGATCTACCTGCTCGGGGGCGAGTTCAGCCTGATCTCGCTGCTGGGTTTGTTCCTGTTGATCGGCGTGGTGAAGAAGAACGCGATCCTGATGATCGACCTGGCGCTGCAATTGGAGCGCAACGATGGCATGAGCCCGCTGGAGTCGATCCGCAGCGCCTGTCTGTTGCGCCTGCGGCCGATTCTGATGACCACCCTGGCCGCGATCCTCGGTGCCTTGCCGTTGCTGCTCGGCAGTGGTGATGGTGCGGAGATGCGCCACCCGTTGGGCCTGACCATTATTGGCGGCCTGGTGTTCAGCCAGGCTCTGACCCTTTACACCACCCCGGTGGTTTACCTTTACCTGGACCGCGCGCGCCATCGCTTCAACGCCTGGCGCGGCGTGCGTACCGATGCTGCCCTGGACACTGCGCTATGACCGACCCAACCAACGCCCCTGCAACCCCTGTAGGAGCGAGCTTGCTCGCGAAGAACGCCCATGCGCCGCGCTCATCCAGAATGAACGCGTTATCGTTGACGGCTTTCGCGAGCAAGCTCGCTCCTACAGTGGGCCTGGCTATGTTGCTCAGCGCCTGCGCCATCGGCCCTGACTACAAACGCCCGGACGTCATCGAGCCGGTGCAGTTCAAGGAGGCCCAGGGCTGGCGCCAGGCCAACCCGAGCGACTCCCTGGCCCGCGGCGCCTGGTGGGAGCTGTACGGTGACCGACAACTCAATGACCTGGTGGTGCGCCTTAACACGTCCAACCAGACCGTCGCCCAGGCCGAGGCGCGTTTTCGCCAGGCACAGGCGCTGGTACGCAGCTCACGGGGGGCCTTTTACCCCAGCGTTGACCTGAGCGTCGGCAAGACCCGCGCCAGCCAGGGCACCGGCAGCAGCAGTGCCAGCCTCAGCAGTTCCAGCAGCGGTATCCGCGACACCCTCAACGCCCAGTTGGGCGTGAGTTGGGAAGCCGATATCTGGGGCAAGTTGCGCCGAGGCCTGGAGGCCAACGAAGCCAGCGCCGAGGCGAGCTCGGCCGACTTGGCCGCGATGCGCCTGAGCCAACAGTCCGAACTGGTGCAAAGCTACCTGCAACTGCGGGTCATGGACGAGCAGACGCGTTTGCTGCAAGCCACGCTGGACACCTACCAGCGCTCATTGAAAATGACCGAAAACCAATACCGTGCCGGTGTGGCTGGCAAGGATGCCATCGCCCAGGCGCAAACCCAGCTCAAGACCACTCAGGCCAGCCTGATCGATCTGATCTGGCAGCGTGCCCAATTGGAAAACGCCATCGCCGTACTGATCGGTGAGGCGCCAGCCAACTTCAACTTGGCGGTGAGTAAAGACATCCCGGCCCTGCCGCAGATACCGGTGAGCCTGCCGTCCCAGTTGCTGGAGCGTCGCCCCGATATCGCCTCGGCCGAGCGCTCGGTCATCGCCGCCAACGCCAATATTGGCGTGGCCAAGGCTGCCTATTACCCCGACCTGACCTTGAGCTTGGCGGGGGGCTACTCCAGCAGCACCTATGAAGATTGGATCAGCCTGCCAAACCGCTTCTGGTCGGTAGGGCCGAAACTGGCGATGACCCTGTTCGATGGCGGCCAGCGCTCGGCGGAAGTCGACCGCACCGTGGCCAGCTATGACGAGACCGTGGCCAAATACCGCCAGACCGTACTGGACGGTTTCCGTGAGGTGGAAAACTACATGGTCCAGCTCAAGGTGCTCGCCGATGAGGCGGTGGTCAGCAATGAAGCACTGGAAGCCGCGCGTGAATCCTTGCGCTTGACCGAAAACCAGTACAAGGCCGGGTTGATTGCCTATCTGGATGTGGTCACGGTGCAGGCGACGGCATTGAGCAACGAGCGCACGGTATTGACCTTGCTGCAGTCGCGGCTGGTGGCCAGTGTGCAGTTGATCGCAGCATTGGGCGGAGGCTGGGATGGCCAGACCTCCCTGGCCGAAAAGGAGTAACCGGATACGCCGCGCATCCTGTGGGTGCAAGATCAAATGTGTGGGCTTGCCCCAATGCCAGTCAGTCAAGCACAGCACCCTGGGGGGAGCTGGCTTGCCTGCGAAAGCGTTAGTGCAGTAGCAGATGCGGTGACTGACACACCGCCTTCGCGGGCAAGCCCGCTCCCACAGGAAATCTGCGCAAGCCCCGCACATTTTGATGTCCATGATGTGGTTGAAAACAGCCAGATAAAGCCAGCCGATTGACGCCAGAAATTGCGTGATGGCCAATGGATTAATTAATCACCTGTCCTGTATTCATACTCGCTACAATCGCCCGATTTGCCACCCGGCACGGGCTTTTGCGCCGGTCGCCTGCGAGACGTCCCATGCTGATCGGTAGCTATTCAACCTCCCTTGTCGTGATTTCCCTGTGCGTGGCCATCCTGGCGTCCTACACCGCCTTGGACCTGGCCGGGCGTATCGCGACCGCCAAGGGGCGTGCCGTTTACCTGTGGATCACGGGTGGCGCAGTGGCGATGGGCGTCGGCATCTGGTCCATGCACTTTATCGGGATGTTGGCCCTGCGCCTGCCGTTTGCCCTTGGGTTTGAGGTAGGCATTACCCTGTTGTCGCTGTTGATCGCCGTGCTATCCAGTGGCTTCGCGTTATGGCTGGTCAGCCAGCCACGCTTGCCGGCCTGGCAACTGGCGTTTGGCGCACTGGTGATGGGGGCCGGTATCGCCAGCATGCATTACACCGGCATGGCCGCGATGCGCATGACGCCGGGCATCGACTACGACCCGGCCTTGTTCGGCGCTTCGTTGTTGATCGCGGTGGTGGCTTCCGGCGCCGCGCTGTGGATCGCCTTCAACCTGCGGCGCAACACACCTTATGTGCGTCTGGCTCGGGGCGGCGCAGCCGTGGTGATGGGCGTGGCCATCGTTGGGATGCACTACACCGGGATGGCTGCGGCGCGCTTTGCCGATGACAGCTTCTGCGGTGCCGCACTGACAGGCCTGAGCGGCAAGGGCCTGGATAACCTGGTCTTGGTCACTTCGCTGGCGGTATTGGTCATTGCGCTGTTGACGTCGGTGCTGGATGCGCGCCTGGAAGCGCGCACCGCCGTACTCGCCGATTCCCTGACCCTGGCCAACCAGGAACTCACCCACCTGGCCCTGCATGACATGCTCACCGGCCTGCCCAATCGCACCTTGCTGGCAGATCGCATACAACAAGGCATCCAGGCGGTGCACGAGCGGGGCGGTTGCTTTGCCTTGATGTTTATCGACCTGGATGGTTTCAAACCGGTCAACGATGCCTTTGGTCATCACCTGGGCGACCAGTTGCTGCGCGAAGTTGGCTTGCGCCTGCGCGAGGACTTGCGCAGCCAGGATACCTTGGCCCGCATCGGCGGCGATGAGTTCGTGTTGCTGGTGCAACTCACCCAGCCCGATGATGCGATGGGCTTGGCCGAGCGCCAGGTGGGCCTGATCAACCGCACGTTCACGGTGGCCGAGCATCAGTTGCAGATCTCGGCCAGCATCGGCATCGCCATGTTCCCGGGCAACGGTAGCAACCCCCAGGAGCTGCTGATGAACGCCGACGCGGCGATGTATCACGCCAAGGGCATGGGCAAGAATGGCTACAGCTTCTTCGATGTATCGATGAACACCAACGCGCGCAAACAACTGCAATTGCTGCAGGACCTGCGCATTGCCCTTGAGCAGGGGCAATTTCGTTTGCATTACCAACCCAAGTTCGACGCCGTCAGCGGTCTTGCTGTGGGAGCCGAGGCGCTGTTGCGCTGGGAGCATCCGCATCAGGGCTTGCTGATGCCCGCTACGTTTATTGCACTGGCGGAGAAAACCGGGCTGATCATTCCCATCGGCGAATGGGTGCTCGATGAAGCTTGCCGCCAGATGAGCCAGTGGTACGCCCAGGGTTATGAGCACTGGCGCATTGCCGTGAACCTCTCGGCGTTGCAGTTCTGCCACGCCGGGTTGGTCAACAGCGTAGCGGCTGCACTGGAACGGCACCAATTGCCGGCCAACAGCCTCACGCTGGAAATCACCGAGACCACCGCCATGAGCGATGCTGATGCAAGCATGACGGTATTGCAGCAGCTCTCGGACATGGGGGTTGACCTGTCCATCGATGACTTTGGCACCGGTTACTCCAGCCTGATGTACCTCAAGCGCCTGCCGGCCAACGAGTTGAAGATCGACCGCGGTTTTGTGCGTGACCTGGAACACGACAGCGACGACGCGGCCATCGTCTCGGCCATCGTGGCCCTCGGCCAGGCCCTGGGCCTGCGGATCGTCGCCGAGGGGGTGGAAACCGATGTGCAGCAGCACTTCCTCACCCGCCTGGGGTGTGACTCCTTGCAAGGTTACTTGTTGGGGCACCCACTGCCGGCCGATAGCTTCATGGCGAATATCCGGGGCGCTGAACAGGCGGCACCTGACAAAAGCAGTCTGTGACAGGTATTCTTGGATCCAACCCTGAACATCCGGTTGAATCGGGAGACCGCAGCCATGGACAAAGTCGTCATCATCACCGGGGGCAGTCGTGGAATAGGCGCCCAGACGGCCTTGCTCGCCGCTCGCCAAGGCTATCGCATCTGCATCAACTACCAGTCTGATGAAGACGCTGCCCTGCGTGTACTGGATCAGGTTCGCGCGCTGGGTGCCCAGGCGATTGCCGTGCGGGCCGATGTCAGCAGCGAGGATGAAGTGATCGCTCTGTTCAATCGCGTTGATACGGAACTGGGTCGGGTCACCGCGCTGGTGAATAACGCCGGCACCGTGGGGCATAAGTCGCGGGTCGATGAGATGTCCGAGTTTCGTATCCTCAAAATCCTCAAGACCAATGTGCTGGGCCCGATCCTGTGTGCCAAACACGCGGTATTGCGCATGTCGCCCCGGCATGGAGGGCAGGGAGGCAGTATCGTCAACGTGTCGTCGGTGGCGGCGCGGCTGGGCTCGCCAGGTGAGTATGTCGACTACGCTGCCTCCAAGGGGGCGCTGGATACCTTTACCCTGGGGTTGTCCAAGGAGGTGGCGGGCGAGGGCATTCGCGTCAACGCCGTGCGCCCTGGCTATATCTTTACCGATTTCCATGCCCTGAGCGGCGACCCGGACCGGGTCAGCAAGCTGGAATCAGGTATCCCGATGGCGCGTGGCGGGCGCCCGGATGAAGTAGCGGAGGCGATTATCTGGTTACTGTCGGACAAGGCATCGTATTCCACCGGAACGTTTATCGACTTGGGCGGCGGCCGTTAAAACGAGCGCACGATCCGCCCTAATGTCTCCATGGCCTTTTCCGACGCCTCGTTCCAAGGGCTTCCGTAATTCAGGCGAATGCAGTTTCTGAACCGCTGAGTGGCGGAAAAGATCGGCCCCGGCGCAATGCTGATGCCCTGGGCCAGAGCCATCTGGAACAATTTCAGCGAGTCGGTCTGCTCCGGCAGTTCCAACCACAGAAAATAGCCTCCCGCCGGCTGGCTGACCCGTGTTTGCGCCGGAAAATAACGAGCGATGGCCGCCAGCATGGCGCTCTGCTGTTCTTCCAGGGCGTAGCGCAGTTTGCGCAGGTGCCGGTCATAGCCGCCGTGTTGCAGGTAGTCGGCAATCGCCGCCTGGGCCGGCATTGACGGGCACAGTGAGGTCATCAGTTTCAGCCGCTCGACCTTCTGTGCGAAGCGCCCGGCGGCGACCCAGCCCACGCGGTAACCCGGTGCCAGGCTCTTGGCAAAGGAGCCACAGTGCATCACCAGCCCTTCGGTGTCGAAGGCCTTGGCCGGTTTCGGGGCCTGTTGCCCGTAATACAATTCGGCGTAGACGTCATCTTCGATCAGCGGCACTTGATGGCTGCGCAGCAGTTCCACCAGCGCCTGTTTTTTCTCTTCAGGCAACGTGGCGCCCATGGGGTTCTGGAAGCTGGTCATGGTCCAGCAGGCCTTGATCGGATAGCGCTCAAGGCTTTGGGCCAGGGCGTTCAGGTCAATACCGTCGCGCGGGTGCACCGGGATCTCCACAGCCTTGAGCTTCAGGCGTTCAAGCACTTGCAAACAGGCGTAGAACGCCGGCGCTTCGATGGCCACCAGGTCGCCCGGTTCGGTCACGGCCTGCAGGCACAGGTTGAGTGCTTCGAGGGCGCCGTTGGTGATCAGCAACTCCTCCATCGGCAGCATCAGGCCGCCGACCATATAGCGCAGGGCAATCTGGCGGCGCAGTTGCGGGTTGCCTGGCGACATGTCGGTGACCACCAGGCGTGGGTCCATGTCGCGGCTGGCACTGCCCAGGGAGCGCGCCAGGCGCGGCAGCGGGAACAGCATGGGGCTGGGGAAGGCCGAGCCGAAGGGCACGGTGTTGGGGTCTTTGATCGAGTCCAGTACCGAGAACACCAGCTCACTAACGCCCACATCGGTGGACTCATGCACCTGCTCACTCACCACCGGCTCGGAAAACGGGCTCGGCGCGTGGGTGTTGACGAAGTAGCCAGAACGCGGGCGCGCCCTGATCAGGCCACGACGCTCCAGCAAGTAATAGGCCTGGAATACCGTGGACGGGCTGACGCCGTAGGCCTGGCTGGCATAGCGTACCGATGGTACGCGCTGGCCGGGGCCGAGGACGCCGGAGCGGATCAGTTCTGCGATGTCGTCGGCAAATTTTTCGTAGCGTTTCATGGCGGCCTGATTAGCTTTTTGAATGTGTATGCAGGGCGAACTGTAGGAGCGAGCTTGCTCGCGAAAAACGTCAACGATAACGTGTGTTTCCTGAATGAACGCGGCGACGGTGAGTTTTTCGCGAGCAAGCTCGCTCCTACAGTTGATCTCTATCGTTGTTCAGCGATTCAAGGGCGCAACGAAGCGGCTGTCAGCAGCGGTATAAATCCAAGGCTCATCCACATCAGTGACTTTAAAACGCAGGGTTTGAGAGCTGCTGGCCGGTGTGTCCGCCAGCAACGCTACCGACACCGGTATATCGACAATTTCCCCGGCAGCCAGACTGACCTGGGTCTTGCCTTGCAGCTGGAACCCCTCGGCATCCACCAGTTCCAGGCGGTAGTCCTGGCGCTGCTGGGTCTTGTTGATCACCTTGAGGCTGTAGATGTTTTCGATCAAGCCCTGGCTGTTTTCACGGAACATGCCTCGGTCTTTGGTCACATCCAGCGACACCATCGGCCGTTCAATCAGCGCTACCACCAACGCCGCGATCATCACCAGCAGCACGGCACTGTAGCCGATCAGGCGCGGCCTGAGCAGGTGGGTCTTGCCACCTTGCAATTGATGCTCACTGGTGTAACTGACCAAGCCACGGGCATAGCCCATTTTGTCCATGATCGAATCACAGGCGTCGATGCAGGCCGCACAACCAATGCATTCCATTTGCAGGCCGTCGCGGATGTCGATGCCCGTGGGGCAAACCTGAACGCACAGCTGGCAATCGATGCAATCGCCAAGGCCAACCTCGGCTGGCTGCACGTCACGTTTACGCGGGCCACGATGCTCGCCGCGGGTGGTGTCGTAGGAAATGGTCAGGGTGTCCTTATCAAACATTACGCTCTGGAACCGTGCATAGGGGCACATGTGCATGCACACCGCTTCGCGTAGCCAGCCGGCATTGATGTAGGTAGCGCCCGTGAAAAACAGCACCCAGAACAGGCTCACCCCACCGATCTGCCACGTCAACAGTTCGGCGGCCAAGGGGCGGATCGGGGTGAAGTAGCCCACAAACGTCAGCCCGGTCAACACACTGATACCCAGCCACAATGTGTGCTTGGCCGAGCGCCTCGCCAGCTTATTCAGGCTCCAGGGGGCGGCCTGAAGTTTGATGCGCTGGTTGCGCTCACCTTCGGTCACCTTCTCGCACCACATGAACAGCCAGGTGAACGAGCTTTGCGGGCAGGTGTAGCCGCACCATACGCGGCCGGCAAACACCGTGATCGCGAAGAGGCCGAAGGCGCAGATGATCAACAGCGCCGAGAGCAGGATGAAGTCCTGGGGCCAGAACGTCGCACCAAAAATGTGGAACTTGCTCTCGGCCAGGTCCCACAGTACGGCTTGGCGCCCACCCCAGTTCAGCCACACGGTGCCGAAAAAAGCCAGGAACAGCAGGCCGGCACCGCCCACTCGCAGGGTGCGAAACAAGCCGGTAAAGCTGCGGGTATGGATCAGGTTGTCGCTGGATTTGGCCTTCACTTTCTTGGGGTGAATGGGCTCAAAGGTTTCCACGGTTGGGATTCGTTCGCTCATGGTCATTCGCTCATCAGCCTCCATCAGGCCGACGAACTATGGGCGACAGACTGTTTGCATAACAGACTCAGGTGGCGTGATAAAAAGCGGATCAGATCAGCTTGAAGCGTTCTTGTGCGTCAATCTGCTGCACCCCATGGGCAGAGGGGTGCAGGGGTTAAGCGGGTCTGATGATGCAGATCAATTAAATCACCGAACCAGGTTGGTCCGCCTTTACATGCTCACGGCCATCGGTTGCGCCTTCAACCGTCAGCGCGTCCGCCTCGGCTTCGGTGATGTAGATGCGCGAACCTGCCAGTTCCAGATAAGACATGGCTTTGTCGTGATCGGTCAGGATGGTCACCCGGGTGGCTGGCAGGCTTTGTTCCTGGCCATTGTCGTCGAGCGTGAAGTAGCACAGATGATTTTCGATGCGTACGGTCATGACAATCTCCGTTTTGTGGGCTATGCAGCGTTAGGCGGCCGCCATGCGCACGGGTTCCAGGCAACTGACTGGCGGTCTGCGCTGTCCATCCTTTATCTATCCATAATAAAAAGGAGCGCATCCATGGAGGCCTGGTGGCATCTGGCGTGGCAAACCCTGCAAGCCGAATTCGCAGACATTGGCGATGCCCGGCAACTCACCCAAGTGACCGTGCGCCTGCTGATCGCGGCGATCCTCGGCGGCATCCTGGGGTTTGAGCGTGAACACAAGGGCAAGGCGGCCGGAGTGCGCACCCATATGCTGGTGGCGCTTGGCGCCGCGCTATTTGTGCTGGTGCCGCAGATGTCCGGCAGCCAGGCGGATGCCATGAGCCGTGTGGTTCAAGGGGTCATCGCGGGCATTGGCTTCCTCGGCGCTGGCACCATCCTCAAGGGCAAGGAAGACGAAGAGGGCCAGCATGTAAAGGGCCTGACCACCGCGGCCGGGTTGTGGATGACCGCCGCCATTGGGGTTGCGGCGGGCATGGGGCGTGAATCGACGGCGGTGCTCAGTACGCTGCTGGCCCTGGCGGTATTCAGCGTGATGCCACGGATCGTCAAGCTGCTGGAGAAGGATGAGTGAAGGAGGTCAAGTGATGAGGTTGCCGTATCTCACCTCACCGAAGGCTTTCACCACAAAGGGCGACTCTCCCGGATTGCCGGAAATCATCACCACGCTTGTATTGTTGGCGGGGCTATAGTGAATCTGTACCTCGCTACTGGCTCCCGAGAAGTCTCCTACCAATTTCAATGGCGTGTTGCCGAGTTGATTTCTAATTGCCGATACATCGAGTTTGTCTCTGTGGTGGTCAAAATCCATCACTTGCTCAGGCGCGTCGAAACTTGATTCACGGGTATTACGGAAGGTGAAGGTCTGACCATTGTCATTCCTGAGCTTGTTGTTGTGTTTGAGGCTTTCTGCCGGGGGCGGTGGATTATCCGGTTGAGGGGGTGGGTTGCCGAGGTCCGCCTCTTTGCCGATATCGAAGAGGGCTGAAGCCAGAGGCGTACTTTGCCGCATTCGCTGTATGGCAGAAAGCTTCTCAATGCGTAGATCACGCTCGATTTGCATAGCGCAGTTGAAACCTGCCTCGGGATCAAGAGTGGAGGTGCGCTCGCGAATTTCTTCAAGGCTCAAGCCCGGGTCCTCGATATGTGAGGATCGGTCATGAATCATCTGCAGGCTTGATTGACCTAAACGCTCCTTCACATCGGTAATCAGTTTGCGCGCTTCGTCTGCATCCGGGCCGTGCAGCAAGGATTTGACGTTTTCCCTGCTTAACAGGCTTCGGATCGTGGTCACCTGCCCGGAGGTCTCGTGTGAGTTGGGCGCGCGCAGCATATTGGTAATGTTCTGCTGGCTGGTCAGCGCACGAAGTTGGGCAAGCTGGGTGGCGTCGGCACCGGCCGTCTTCGGCTCTACGTCCGCAGAGGCGGCAGGGTTGGGCAAGGTAAAGGTTTGCGGCGCCCTGGAAGGGGCGGAGGCGGGCGTGTCAGGCTCTTTCCTGCGCATGATTGCGCTTGGGCCGGCCCTGAACAGATCGTTCAGTTTTTCCCGATGATCGTTGACTGGCGGTTGTTGGATGCCGTGAACATCCGAGAACGGGGGCAGTAGTGAGGTGCGCATAGAAGGTACTCGCTTAACGGACAAGATAGTCTGCGGCCGGCAAGGGGGCGAGGCAGCGTACGGGAGACTGAATCTATCTTGTTCATCAAGAGCGGGATCTCGGTATTGTCGGTGATTGAAGTAGGAAAGCTCAGTAGCGCTTGCCCGCGATACTTTCACGGGCAAGTGCTTGCGTGTCTGTGAGTCAGGCAATAACCGGCGGCATCGTCGTGGGCGGTTCCTGCACCGGTGGCGGCTGGTTTTCAGGCGGCTCCCGTTCAGGGTCGCGCTCCGGTTCGGGCGGGGGCAATGGGGGGGCGTCGATATTCGGATCTTCGGGTTCAGGGGGGATCGGGATACTCATGGGTATGGCCTCATTTGTGCTTTGCTCTGTTGGTGGACCATTGCCTGCTGGAAATGATTCCCGCCCAGGGGCGGTATATCCACCTGAACTTTTGGGCAGCGCCCAGGCTCGGACTTTAAACGGCCCAGCTCAAGGATAGCGTCGCCGTACCTGAATTCGTATCAAGCAAAGAGCGTCCAAAGGGCGTAAGGGGAAGCTGCTCGATGACTGCCGAAACACTGGTTCCAGAAGACTCCGTGCTGCCGTTGTCGCAGGCGCTGCTGCTACCCAGGATCGCGATCGAAAGCACCATGCCGGTCATCGACAACGGGGAGTTTGCCGTCAAGGCGGTGGTGGGCCAGCGGGTTCATGTCACCAGCAAAGTGTTCGCCGATGGCCACGATAAACTGGCGGTGTTGATCCGCTGGCGCGCCCTGGGAGACGAAAGCTGGCACAGCGTAGTCATGCTTGATATCGGCAACAACGGTTGGGAGGGCGCGTTTACCGTGGCCCACCAAGGCCGCCATGAGTACTGCATCGAAGCCTGGATCGATACCTTTGCCAGCTTCTGTTACGAACTGCGCAAGAAGCATGAAGCTGGCGTGCCCGTCAGCCTGGAGTTGCAGGAGGGCCGTAGCCTGGTGCTGCAGGCCGCCGAACGCAGTGACAACGAACTGCGTGACCGCTTGATGCTGTTGCATCATGAGCTTTCCGGCCTGTTGGAAACCGAGCAGGTGGCGTTGTTCCTGCACGAAGACAGTGCACACCTGATGACCCAGGCCGACCATCGCGCCTATTTGAGCGTCAGCCCCGCGTACCCGATTGACGTGGAACGTGAAGCCGCACAATTTGCCAGCTGGTACGAGCTGTTTCCCCGCTCGATCACCGACGATCCGGCGCGGCACGGCACCTTTAACGACGTGCACGCACGCTTGCCGATGATTCACGACATGGGCTTCGACGTGCTGTATTTCCCGCCGATCCACCCCATCGGCCGTAGCCACCGCAAGGGCAAGAACAACTCACTCACCGCCGGCCCTGATGATCCGGGCAGCCCCTACGCCATTGGCAGTGAGGAGGGCGGTCACGAGGCTATTCACCCTCAGTTGGGCACTCGCGATGATTTCCGCCGGTTGGTCAAGGCTGCTGCCGACCACGGCCTGGAAATCGCCCTGGATTTCGCCATCCAGTGCTCCCAGGACCACCCGTGGCTCAAACAGCATCCGGGTTGGTTCAACTGGCGCCCGGACGGCACGATCAAATACGCGGAAAATCCGCCGAAAAAGTACCAGGACATCGTTAACGTCGATTTCTATGCGGCCGATGCCATCCCCAGCCTGTGGACCGAGCTGCGTGACATCGTGGTGGGCTGGGTGGAAGAGGGCGTGAAGACTTTTCGCGTCGACAACCCGCACACCAAGCCGCTGCCGTTCTGGCAATGGCTGATCAGCGACGTGCGTGCCAAGTACCCGGAGGTGATCTTCCTCGCCGAAGCTTTCACCACCCCGGCAATGATGGCGCGCCTGGGCAAGGTCGGCTATTCCCAGAGCTATACCTACTTCACCTGGCGCAACACCAAGGCTGAGCTGAGCGAGTACCTTGGCCAACTGAACCAGTCGCCCTGGCGTGAGTGCTACCGCCCGAACTTCTTCGTCAATACGCCGGACATCAACCCGGGTTTCCTGCATGAGTCCGGTCGCGCAGGCTTCCTGATCCGCGCTGCGCTGGCCACGATGGGCTCGGGCCTGTGGGGAATGTATTCGGGTTTTGAGTTATGCGAAGCCGCGCCGGTGCCGGGCAAAGAGGAATACCTGGACTCGGAGAAGTACGAAATCCGACCTCGGGACTTCACCGCGCCGGGCAACATCATCGCCGAGATCGCCCAGCTCAACCGCATCCGCCGCCAGAACCCGGCGTTACACACGCACCTGGGGCTCAAGCTCTACAACGCCTGGAACGACAACATTCTGTATTTCGGCAAGCGCAGCGAAGACGGCAGCAATTTCATTCTGGTCGCCGTCAACCTCGACCCGCACAACGCCCAGGAAGCCCACTTTGAATTGCCGCTGTGGGAGATGGGCTTGCCCGACGATGCCCAGACCCAGGGCGAAGACTTGATGAACGGCCATCGCTGGACCTGGTACGGCAAGACCCAATGGACCCGGCTGGAGCCGCAGATGCCGTTCGGGATATGGCGCATCAGCACATCCTGAGTGCTCGTTCCCACGCTCTGCGTGGGAACGTCTCACTTGACGCTCTGCGTGGGAACGCCTCACTTGACGCTCTGCGTGGGAATGCCTCGCTTGACGCTCTGCGTCGCGCTTGGGACGCGGAGCGTCCGGGGCTGCGTTCCTAAGCGGAGCGTGGGAACGATCCTCGAGAACTTTGTCTTTTCAGGAGTTTGCAATGGCCAAGAAACCCAAGGCAGCCACCTTTATCAAAGACCCGCTCTGGTACAAAGACGCGGTGATCTACCAGGTTCACGTCAAATCCTATTTCGACTCCAACAACGACGGCATTGGTGACTTTGCCGGGCTGATCGCCAAGCTCGACTACATCGCCGACCTCGGCGTGAACACCATCTGGCTGCTGCCGTTCTACCCGTCTCCCCGGCGTGATGACGGCTACGACATTGCCGAATACCGCGGCGTGCACAGCGACTACGGGACGATGGCCGACGCCAAGCGCTTTATTGCCCAAGCCCACCAACGCGGGCTGCGCGTGATCACTGAACTGGTGATCAACCACACCTCCGACCAGCACCCCTGGTTCCAGCGCGCGCGCAAGGCCAAGCCAGGCTCGGCCGCACGGGACTTCTACGTGTGGTCGGATGATGACCAGAAATACGACGGCACACGCATTATTTTCCTCGACACCGAAAAGTCCAACTGGACCTGGGACCCGGTGGCCGGCCAGTACTTCTGGCACCGCTTTTACTCGCACCAACCCGACCTCAACTTTGATAACCCGCAGGTCATGAAAGCGGTGCTGTCGGTGATGCGCTATTGGCTCGACCTGGGCATCGACGGCCTGCGCCTGGACGCCATTCCCTACCTGATCGAACGGGACGGCACCAACAACGAAAACCTGGCGGAAACCCACGACGTACTCAAGCAGATCCGCGCCGAGATCGACGCCCATTACCCCGACCGCATGCTGCTGGCCGAAGCCAACCAGTGGCCCGAAGACACGCAGCTGTACTTTGGCGACAGAAAGGGTGATGACGGCGATGAATGCCACATGGCGTTCCACTTTCCACTGATGCCGCGCATGTACATGGCGTTGGCCCAGGAAGATCGCTTCCCCATCACGGACATTCTGCGCCAGACCCCGGAGATTCCCGCCAACTGCCAGTGGGCAATTTTCCTGCGCAACCATGATGAGCTGACCCTGGAAATGGTCACCGACAAAGAGCGCGACTACCTGTGGAACTACTACGCCGCAGACCGCCGCGCCCGTATCAACCTGGGCATTCGGCGACGCCTGGCGCCGCTGGTGGAGCGGGATCGTCGGCGGGTGGAATTGCTCAACAGCCTGTTGCTGTCGATGCCGGGCACGCCGACCCTGTACTACGGCGATGAAATCGGCATGGGCGACAACATCTACCTGGGCGACCGTGACGGCGTGCGCACGCCCATGCAATGGTCCATCGACCGCAATGGCGGGTTTTCCCGTGCCGACCCGGCCAGCCTGGTGTTGCCGCCGATCATGGACCCGCAATACGGTTACCAGTCGGTCAACGTCGAGACCCAAGCCCAAGACCCGCACTCATTGCTCAACTGGACCCGGCGCATGCTCGCAGTGCGCAAGCAGTCTAAGGCGTTTGGCCGTGGCAGCCTGAAGATGCTCTCGCCGACTAACAGGCGCATCCTGGCTTACACCCGTGAATACACCGGCGAAGACGGCCACACCGAGATCATCCTGTGCGTAGCCAATGTGTCGCGCAGCGCCCAGGCGGCGGAGCTGGATCTGTCGGCCTTTGCCGGCATGGTGCCGGTAGAGATGCTCGGCGGTAATGCCTTCCCGCCGATCGGCCAGCTGAATTTCCTGCTGACCCTGGCGCCCTATGGTTTCTATTGGTTCGTGCTGGCAGCGGAAAACCAGATGCCCAGCTGGCATGTGGAACCGGCGCAAAGCATGCCCGACTTCACCACTTTGGTACTGAAAAAACGCATGGAAGAGTTACTGGAAAAACCTTGCCGCACCAGCCTGGAACAGACTTCACTGCCCGCCTGGCTGCCCAAGCGTCGCTGGTTTGCCGGCAAAGATACGGCAATCGACACGGTGCACATCGCTTATGGCGTGCGTTTTGGCGACCCGCAGCATCCGGTGTTGCTCAGCGAGATCGAAGTGACCAGTGCTGGCCAGGTCAGCCGCTACCAACTGCCCTTGGGCTTCCTTGGCGAAGACCAGTTCACCAGCGCCTTGCCCCAGCAATTGGCGTTGGCCCGAGTACGACGCACCCGCCAGGTAGGTTTGGTGACCGATGCCTTCAGCCTTGAGCATTTTATCCTTGAGGTGATCCAGGCCATGCAGGCCGGCACCGTGCTCAATACCCCTGACGGCGATCTGCGGTTCGAGGCGACTGAGCACTTGGCCGCACTGCAACTGACCCGTGAATCGCCGGTGCGTTATTTGTCTGCCGAGCAGTCCAACAGCTCGGTGGTGGTCGGTGACAGCCTGGTGCTCAAGCTGATTCGTAAAGTCAGCGCCGGTGTGCACCCGGAGCTGGAAATGAGTGCCTACCTGACCGCCGCCGGCTACCCGAATATCTCGCCGCTGTTGGGCTTTATGAGCCGCCGCGACGGGCAGGGGCAGGACAACCTGCTGATGATTGCCCAGGGTTACCTGAGCAATCAGGGCGATGCCTGGAGCTGGACCCAGAACAACCTGGAGCGCGCGATCCGCGATGAGCTGGCCGAGGCGATCTCTGAACAGGAACAGCACTACAACGCCCTCGGCGAACTGGCGGATTTTGCCGGTTTGCTCGGTCAGCGCCTGGGTGAAATGCACCTGGTGTTGGGTGCGCCAACCGCCGACAAGGCTTTCAAACCCGAACCCACCACAGCCAAAGACACCCAAGCCTGGGCCAAGGATGTCGGCGCCCAGATCGACCGCGCCTTGCAGTTGCTCAAGCTTAATCAAAGCCAGTTGAACCCCGCCGACCAGGCGTTGGTCAGTCAATTACTGGCGCAGAAAAAAGCCATCGCGGCGCATGTCCAGGCGTTGGCCAAAGCCACGGCGGGCGGGTTGCGCATTCGCGTCCATGGTGACTTGCACCTGGGCCAGGTATTGGTGGTCAAGGGTGATGCCTACTTGATCGACTTCGAGGGCGAACCGGCGCGACCGCTGCATGAGCGGCGCGGCAAACACAGCCCTTATAAAGATGTGAGCGGTGTGCTGCGTTCCTTCGATTATGCCGCGGCGATGGCGCTGAATGTGCAGGGGGTGGATCACACGCCAGAAGCGAACGCTGCGCGTAAACGCGTGACCGACCGCTACCTGAATGAAGCCCGCGTAGCATTTACCCAGGCTTACCAGGCCGCTGCGTCTACACTGGCGCATGACTGGCAGGATGCCAACGGCCAAGACGCAGCGCTGACCTTGTTCAGCCTGGAAAAGGCCGCGTACGAAGTGGCCTACGAAGCAGAAAACCGCCCGACCTGGCTGCCGGTGCCCCTGCAAGGGCTGCACGGCTTGCTGAGCGGGCTGACACCTATATCTAAACCTGTACGCGGTGGGGAGACGTCATGAGTTTTACACAGAGAGAACCGCTGCAGCCCAAGTTGACTGCATTGCCGGCGTCCAAGGACGTCGATGCGCTGGTGCGCGCCGAGCACCCCGATCCTTTTTCGATCCTGGGGCCCCATGATGACGAGCAGGGCGGCCAGTTTATCCGTGCGTTCCTGCCCGAGGCCCTGAGTGTCCAGGTACTGGCGCGTGACACGGGTGAGCCGTTTGGCAGCCTCGATGCCACCCAGGTGCCAGGCCTGTTTATTGGGCACTTCAGCACTCGCCAGCCCTACCTGCTGAAAATCCAGTGGGCCGGCGGTGAGCAGATCACCGAAGACCCCTACAGCTTCAGCCAATTGCTGCTGGGGGAAATGGACCTGTACCTGTTTGCCGAAGGCAATCATCGTGACCTGGGCAACTGCCTGGGGGCTCAGGTGGTCAGCGTTGACGGCGTGCAAGGCGTGCGCTTTGCCGTCTGGGCGCCGAATGCACGGCGGGTTTCGGTGGTGGGCGACTTCAATATCTGGGACGGGCGCCGCCACCCGATGCGCCTGCGCCATCCATCGGGCGTGTGGGAAATCTTCATCCCACGCCTGCAGCCGGGCGCGGCCTACAAGTATGAAATTCTCGGTGCCCACGGCATTTTGCCGCTCAAGGCCGACCCTGTGGCGCTGGCCACCCAACTGCCGCCGGACACCGCCTCGAAGGTCGCCGCACCTTTGCAAGTGGATTGGCAGGACCATGAGTGGATGCAATCGCGGGGAGACAAGCAGAAAACCACCGCGCCGTTGTCGATCTACGAGCTGCATGTGGGGTCCTGGCAGTGCGAGCTGGACGAGGCCGGTGAAGTGGCCCGTCAATATGGCTGGCGCGAACTGGCTGAGCGGCTGATTCCTTACGTTCAACAATTGGGCTTCACCCATATCGAGCTGATGCCGATCATGGAACACCCCTTTGGTGGCTCCTGGGGCTATCAGGCGTTATCCCAGTTTGCCCCCAGTGCTCGCTTTGGCTCGCCGGAAGACTTTGCCTGGTTCGTCAATGCCTGCCATCAGGCCGATATCGGCGTGATCCTTGATTGGGTACCCGCGCATTTCCCCACCGATACCCACGGCCTGGCGCAATTTGACGGTACCGCGCTGTACGAATACGCCAACCCCCTGGAAGGCTTTCACCAGGACTGGGACACGCTGATCTACAACCTGGGCCGCACCGAGGTCCACGGTTTCATGCTCGCGTCGGCCTTGCACTGGCTCAAGCATTTCCACGTCGATGGCCTGCGCGTGGACGCAGTGGCCTCCATGCTGTATCGCGATTATTCGCGCAAGGCCGGTGAATGGGTGCCCAACCGCCATGGCGGTCGCGAGAACCTGGAAGCCATCGACTTCTTGCGGCACCTGAACGACGTGGTTGCCCTTGAAGCCCCGGGCGCCTTGGTGATTGCCGAAGAGTCCACGGCCTGGCCCGGCGTCAGCCAGCCTACCCAACAGGGTGGCCTGGGGTTCAATTACAAATGGAACATGGGCTGGATGCACGACTCCCTGCATTACATCCAGCAAGACCCGGTGTACCGCGCCCATCATCACAACGAGCTGAGTTTCGGGCTGGTGTACGCCTGGTCGGAGCGCTTTATCCTGCCGATTTCCCATGATGAGGTGGTGCACGGCAAGCACTCGCTGATCGACAAGATGCCCGGCGACCGCTGGCAGAAATTTGCCAACCTGCGCGCCTACCTCAGTTTCATGTGGATGCACCCCGGCAAGAAGCTGCTGTTCATGGGCTGCGAATTTGGCCAATGGCGCGAGTGGAACCACGATCAGCAACTGGATTGGTATTTACTGCAGTACCCCGAGCACCGTGGGGTGCAGAAGCTGGTAGGCGATTTGAACCGCCTGTACCGCGAAGAGCCGGCGCTGCACGAACAGGACGATGCGCCCCAGGGCTTCCAATGGCTGATCGGTGATGACGCGATCAATAGCGTCTACGCCTGGCTGCGCTGGAGCAAGGACGGCAAGCCGGTGTTGGTGGTTGCCAACTTCACCCCGGTGCCCCGTGAAGGCTACGCAGTCGGTGTGCCGTTTGGCGGGCGGTGGAGTGAGGTGATCAACAGTGATGCCGATACCTACGCGGGCTCCAATTACGGGAATGGCGGGGCCGTGTTTACCCAGGATGAGCCGCGCCATGGGCAACCGGTGTCGCTGTCGTTGAACCTGCCGCCCCTGGGCGTGCTCATTTTGCGACCTCAAGAGCCTGAAACGCTCTAGCGCAGCGTATGCCGCTGTTCGGCTTGCTGGCAAGGTGCCACAATGGCGCCTTTGCCGTCGCCGGTCAAACAGGCCAACCCCATGCATAGCCTCGGGCAAGATCAGGGTCACCTCATCGAAGAGCAGGTGCGAACCGACCGTTTGCACCAGCTGTTTCGTCAATCATTCTCGGCGATCTTCGGCAGCTACCTGGGCGCCGTCATGCTCTGCTGGCTGTGCTGGGATCGATTCGATCAGCAGGTCATCCTGGTGTGGCTGGTACTGCTGGCGGGCTCGTCATTGGTGCGCCTGCATCTGTTTGTGCAATGGTTTCGCTGCCCTGACGCGGGGCGCACACCCGCACGTTGGGAGCGCCACTACTGGGTCACGCTGATGCTGTCGGCGGGTATCTGGGGCGGCGGGGCGCTGGCGGTGATGCCGGTCGATGACCGCTTGTCCCAGGTGCTGGTGATGCTGTTTACCGTGGGCATGTCGGTCAGCGCGGTGTCCTGTTATTCAGCCTATCGCTACATGACGCTGGGCTCGATGGCGCTGGTGTTGCTTCCCTGCACGGTATGGATGCTGTTTCAGCCTTCGCCGATGCAGGTTGGCGTGGCGCTGGCGGTGCTGGTGTTTGCTTCGTTTGTGGTCGGTGCGACGCGCAAGCTGTCCGATGCCCTGGAAAAAGCCTTCCGTCTGACGAGGCAAATGGAGCGCGCTCATCATATTTCCACCCGTGCCGCCCAGACCGATGAGTTAACCGGGCTGATGAACCGTCGGGCGTTCTACGAACAGGCCCAATTGCTGTATGCCCAGTGCCTCCGCGAGCAGCAGCCGCTGTGTGCATTGATGATGGACATGGACCACTTCAAAGCCATCAATGACACCTACGGCCACCAGGCCGGCGACCAGGTGTTGCGCCAGATTGGCGCGGTGATCAGTGCGTCCTTTCGCCAGACCGATATCTACGGTCGCCTGGGGGGTGAAGAGTTTGCGGTGTTGCTGCCCAATACCTCGTTGGAGACCGCGCGCAGCATCGCCGAGGAGTTGATCCAGACGATTCATGATTTGCCAGCCGACCCGGTACAAGGGGTGAGCGCAAGTCTGGGCGTGGCATCGACCTGCACTCAGCCTCTGGATTTGAACGCCTTGATGAACAGCGCCGACAAGGCCCTGTACCAGGCCAAGGCATCGGGTCGCAATCAGGTAGCGGTCGTCGACTGATCCTTGCACATCGCCTTTGCCAGCACCCGCGCAACTTGGTCGGCGGAGTAGGGCTTGGCGAGGAACTCAAAGCCTTCGTAGCCGCTGTCTGCCAGTTCCTCACTGTAGCCAGAGACGAGTACCACGGGCAGGTCGGGGCGGCGCTGGCGCAGCAACCTGGCCATGGCCACGCCGGTCATGCCGGGCATCACCACGTCGGAGAAAATCGCGTCGAACCCCTGGACGTCATTGCCAGCGAGGTTCAGCGCCTGTTCGGCATTGGTCGCCCAGGTGGTCTGGTAACCCAGGTCCTTGAGGATCTGGCTGGCGAAGCGTCCCACCTCTAAGTTGTCCTCAACGATCAGCACATGTTGATGAGCAGCCTCCTGCGGCGCTGGCAGATCTGCAGGGGTGTCTTGATCCGGCGCCGCTTCGCCTTCGACTTGCGGCAGATACAAGGTAAACACCGTGCCTTGGCCGAGGGTGCTGGCCACATCGATATTGCCGCCTGACTGCTTGGCAAAGCCGAATACCTGCGACAGGCCCAGGCCGGTGCCTTTGCCCACGGCCTTGGTGGTGAAGAACGGCTCGAAGATGCGCTCGAAGGTGTCGCTGGGAATCCCGCTGCCGGTGTCGGCCAGGGAAATGGCGATGTAGGGCATGCACGACTCGGCATCCCCGCGAATACGTGGCAGCGCTTGCTGCCCTGCGACTTTGAGGGTCAGGGTACCCTGGCCGTCCATCGCATCGCGGGCGTTGAGGGCGATGTTGATCAGTGCGGTTTCGAACTGGCTGGGGTCGATGCGTGCATAGCAGGGCTGATCGGGCAATTGCACCTGCACGTGAATGCGTGCGCCGGTGACGCTTTCGAGCATCTCGCCGATATTCTGCACGCGCTGGCCGACATCGAACACCTGCGGGTTCAGTGGTTGGCGCCGGGCAAAGGCGAGCAGTTGGCTGGTGAGCTTGCTGGCCCGCTCGACGGTGTCGGACACCGCGCACATGTAGCGTTGCCGACGCTCCTCGGACAGGCCGGGCTGGCGCAGGAAGTCCACCGACGAGCGAATAATGGTCAGCAGGTTGTTGAAGTCATGGGCGACGCCGCCGGTCAGTTGGCCGATGGCCTCCAGCTTCTGTGACTGGCGCAGTGCGGCTTCGGCCTCGGCCAGCGCATGGGTACGCTCATTCACGCGCTGTTCCAGGCTGGCATTGAGCTCTGTATAGGCGGCCAGGCCCTCGCGCACGGCGGCATCGGCGCGTACGCGCTCGATATGCGCCCAGGAACGCTCGGTGACTTCGCCCACCAGCGCCATGTCATAGGATGACCAAAAGCGCGGCAGTTTGTCGTGCACGGCCATCAGCGCGGTGAGCCGCCCGTCTTTGATCAACGGCATGCAAATAGTGGCTGTCACCCCCAGTGCCTGGAAGCTCGCGGCGTCATGGGGCGGCAACTCGATCAGATTATTGCGTATCACCAGTGGCTCGCCAGCACGCAGGCAGTTGACCGCGCACTCCCCGAACGCCGCGAGGCTGTAATGCCCGATGATGCTCGGCGAGCCATGCGCCGACCAGTCACCGCGAATGGTAAAGCCATCTTCATCTTCGTCCATGTCGGCGTAGGCACAGATGGACACCTGCAGATGTTCGGCCAGCAGGCGAGTCGTAGACGTCAGGATGGTTTCGGCGTCGGTGGCATTGACCACGCTGTTGCCGATGGCGTCCAGCACTGCCAGGCGACGGGCCAGGAATACCGTGGCGGTTGTTTCGGTCACCGTGTCGAGCAAACCGACCACCACGCCTTGGGCATTGCGAATCGGGCTGTAGCAAAAGGTGAAATAGGCTTGTTCCGGCGCTTCGTTGCGTTGGATCAACAGCGGGAAGTTTTCGATATAGGTGGCGTGCCCACCGAACGCGGCGTCGGCGATAGGGCTGATATCGTCCCACACCTCGTGCCAGATCTCGTTGAACGGGCGGCCCAAGGCGTCGGGTTTGCTACCCAGGATCGGCGTGAACGCGTCGTTGTAGAGGGTAATCAACTGAGGCCCCCAGACGATGGCCTGGGGGAAACTCGACGCGAAGCACAGCGCAACGGTTGTCTTCAACACATCGGGCCAGTGTTCAAGTGGCCCCAGGGGCGTATTGGCCCAATCGTGCTGACGAACCCGCTCTGCCATTTCGCTGCTGCCTTGCAGCCAATTCATCATGGGGTTCACACCTTGCTTGCTACGTATTGTTTAGCTTTGAAGAGTCAGGCCGACTAGCAACAGACCGGAATGACCGCATTCAGTTCAGCGCAATTATCTCCCTGATAGCACTTTGATTTCATTGTCTATTTGCACGCCGTCATTATTGGCCGGGTTGGGCCGGCGCTCAACCTTATTGCGTGCCGAATAAGCCCGTCCAATAGATGCCCGCGTCACTCTTGGGGTCCATGGCGTAGGCGGCACCCAATTCGCGAAATTGCGGGTTCATCAGGTTGGCGCAGTGGCCGGGGCTGGCGAGCCAACCGTCGACGACCTTGCGCGGCGTGTCGAGGCCGGCGGCGATGTTTTCACCAATATTCTTCGCGATATACCCCGCCAACTCGGCGCGGTCGCCGGGCGTACGGCCGTCGGGGTCCAGGTGGTCGAAGAAATTGCCGTTGGCCATGTTGCGGGTATGGCTGTTGGCAGCGCCGGCCAGGGTGTCGTTCCACGACAGGGGCGCCGTGGCGGTGAACGCCTGGGTGCCACACTGGCGCGGCTCGGCACGGGCGGTGTTGATCAGGTCGAGCAGTTTTCTGCCTTCGGTCTGCCAATCGCCCAGGCCGCTGGTCACCAACGGGCGAGCCAGCACGATGCGCCAGTCCTGGCCGCTGTTGCTGACCCCGATGTCGACAAATTGCGGATCGAGCACTACGCGGCAGAAGCTCTCGCGTACCGCTTTCATCGCGGCCTCGGCATCCTTGGGCCCGGACAGGCTGATGGCCTGCACATTCACCATCGGGTAGGCAGCGCGCGCCAGCGACTGCTGCAAATCGCCGACATTGGAAGCCGGCAACACCAGCCGTGTATCGCTGGTCAGCGGCGGCAGCTCCTGGGAACCCTGGTCACCGCAGCGTTGCACCTGGCTGCGGTATTGGTTGATCTGTTGGACTAACTGACTTTCTTCATTCGCCATCGCGCTGGCGCAGAACACCGTAGTGGCGGCCAGCGTCGTAAGACCCATCATCAATGACAGAACGCGCATGGACGTTACCCTTGAGCTTGAAAGTGCCCATGATGCGCGATCCAGGTGCATCCATGCACCCGTTGGTCCGAACTTTTTTGCTCAGTTCTTGAATGCCGAGTGTTTCGCGCCCTGATCGCGCCAGACCAAGACCTTCACCAAAATGGCCAGCAGTATCAAACCTACCGCCATGGCGAAGGTCGCGTGCAAGCCGACTTCCACCGCCTGGGGCGCGGCATGGCTGACATCCGGGGTGGCGCGGGCGAACACCGCGCCGAGGGCTGAGGCGCCGAAAATCAGGCCCAGGTTACGCGACAGATTCAGCAGGCCGGACACCGTGCCTCGGCGTGTCGCCTGTATATCGCTCATTACCGCCGTGTTGTTGGCCGCCTGGAACAGGCTGTAGCCGGCTGTCAACACGATCAGCGCCGCGAGATAAACACCAAGCCCGGACGCCTGCGACAGCAACAGGGCCCCGCACAGCATCACGCTCAGCCCCACGAGGGTCAGGCGTTGGCTGCCGAGGCGATCGGTCAGGTAACCCGCCGGTACACCGGTAACCGCCGCAACCGTTGGCCCGACGGCCATGGCCAAGCCCATCCAGGCGGGATCGAGGCCCAGGCCACGGGACAGGTAGAACGGGCCCACCACAAACGTGGCCATGATCACCGCCGACACCAGAACACTCATGACCAGGCCGGCGCGCAACGGCGCATCGCGCAGGGGCGCCCAGAGTGTATCGCCTGGCCAAACGTCGCGGCGGTGAGCATCCGCCGGCAAATAACGGTAGGCGAGGGCGGCAGCCAAACCCGCCAAGGGCAGGCCGATCAGAAACAGCGCGCGCCAGCTCCACAGGCTGAGCAATACTCCGCCGACACTCGGCCCCATGGCCGTGCCGAGTGCCGACATAGTGCCGAGCAGGCCCATGACTCGGCCGGTATTCGCTTTCGTGACGGTGTCACCGACCATGCCCAGGGTCATCGCCATCATGATCGCCGCGCCCAGGCCCTGGAATGCCCGTGCGCCGATCAGCCAGGACAGGGTTGGCGCGGCGGCACACCCGGCGCAGGCCAGGGCAAACACCAGCAACCCGGCCAGCAGCAAGCGCCGGCGCCCCAGACGGTCGCCCAGGCGCCCGGCGCTGACAATCACGGCGGTGATGGCCAGCAGGTAGGCGAGCACCACCCACTGCACGGCCTGAAACGATGCCCCGAAGGCGTGCGCCAGGCTGGGCAGGCCGACATTCGCGATGCTGGTGCCCAGGGCGGCCAGCAACATGGACAGCGACAAGGCCACCAGGCCGCCGCGTGTGGAGGTTTGCATGCGCGTTTCCTTGAGTGAATGCACCTGTCGCAAATCTACGGCGTCGCCTAAGATGGCGGAAGACGCAGGGGTTGCAGGTTATAGCTGCATCCAACGCCTGATAAGGAGACCCCATGCCCGACCTCAATTTACTCATCACCCTGGACGTGTTGCTTGCCGAAGGCAGCGTCGCTCGCGCCGCCCAGCGCCTGCGCCTGAGCCCTTCGGCCATGAGCCGGGCCCTGGCGCGTTTGCGTGCAGCCACTGGCGATCCGCTGCTGGTACGTGCCGGGCGCGGCCTGGTACCGACGCCCCGGGCGTTGCAATTGCGTGAACAGGTCAGCCAATTGGTGCAGGACGCCCATGCGGTATTGCGCCCGGCAAACACCCTGGACTTGGGTGAGGTGGTGCGCACCTTCACCCTGCGCACCAGCGAGGAGTTCGTCGAACGCTTCGGCCCCGCCTTGCTGGCGCGTATCGCCCAGGACGCCCCAGGGGTGCGCTTGCGTTTCGTGCACAAGAGCGACAAGCACAGTGCGCTGCTGCGCGACGGTGTCGTCGACCTGGAAACCGGTGTGGTCGATGCCGGCGCCAGCCCGGAGGTGCTGACCCAGGCGCTGTTCCGTGATCGCCTGGTGGGCGTGGTGCGTGAGGGCCATGCTCTGAGCCGCGGCCCTCTTAGCGCAGCGCGTTTCGCCCAGGGACAACATGCCTACGTGTCGCGGCGTGGGCAGGATCGTGGCCAGATCGACGAGGCCCTTGAGGCGCAAGGTCTGGTTCGGCAGGTCGGCATCGTGGTCGCCGGTTTCAACACGGCCATCGCCCTGGCGCGTGATACCGACCTGATCGCCAGCGTGCCTGAGCGCTATATCACCGTGCCGCCTCGAGGCTTGTACTGCTTTGAGCTTCCGGTGACATTGCCGCCATTTACCGTGGCGATGCTGTGGCACCCGCGGCAGGACGCCGACCTGGCCCATCGCTGGCTGCGCGCATGTTTGCGCGAGGTGTGCGGGCCATGATCGGCGCGCAACAGGTACAATCGCCGCTGCCTTGACGCGAAACCCCAGGAATTTGCATGTTCAGTCTTACCCGCTACACCACGCCGTGCCCCGAACCGATCAACAGCCAGATCCTGCAGATGGTGGTGGACAACCTCACCGATATCAGCAGCGTAGCGCTGGCACCGAGCAATCTGCTCTACAACATCTACCAGTACGCCATCGGGTTTGAGGTGCACCTGTACCTTGAGGCGTTGAATGGCGGAAAGGGCATCGCCGTCGAGTTGGTCGTGGCGATGGAAGACGAGACGGTGGTGGGTTTTTGCCTGTATCTGCCGGTGAAGGATGATCCGCACGCGTGTGGCATCGCGTTTATGGCGGTGCAGGCGGGCTTTCGTCGCCAGGGTGTGGCACGCAGCATGATGGACGAAGTGTTGGCGCGTTATCCCCACGCCGAACTGGCCTGTGCGGTAGAGAAGGTTGCGGTGTTCGAAGCCATGGGTTTCCAGGTACGCGGTGCGCGTGGCACCCAGGTCGTGATGAACACCCGCAACTACGGCACCGATGGGTTGATGGGCGTGTTGGATGTGGCCTCAATCTACAGCTCGCTGGAAGTGCGGCAGATCCACACCTACCTGCTGCAAAAACACGGCAAGCGCGCCATGGTCGACGCAGAGAAACAGCGTGATCGGCACCTGGACCAGTTGACGCGCAAGGCGCAACTGTTCGTCCAGGGCCGTCTGCCTACGGCCTGACGCGCCTGACCATCCCGAGGATAGTCTCCAGCAGCTCCTGCTGAGCTTCCTCCCGGCTGATCTCGCCATTGGCCGCCGCATGGGACAGGGCTTCCGCCGCGCCGAGCATGGCGCGCAGGCCGGCCTGAGAGATGCTGCCGCCGTGGGTGAAGGGCGACAGCGCGTCTCGGCATTTATCGAGAAAGATCGCCTCGTATTCGCGCTTGGATGCTTCCAACTCCGGCGAACCGCTCAAGGCGGCAATCACCCCGGGTATTTCCCGACCTTGCAACAACACACAATCGACATACGACGACGCGATAACCCACGCGCGGTCCTCAAGGGTCGCCTTGCTGGTGGCGATGGCATCGGCAAATACCTGGTCCTGGCGCGCGTCGAAGTCTGCATACAGCGCGGCCAGCAACCCTGCGCGTGTAGCGAAGTGGTCGTAAACCACTGGTTTGGTGACGCCCGCCAGCTCGGCCAGGCGGCCCAGAGTCAGGGCGTCGGTGCCTTCGTCACGCACTAATTGCCAGGCCACGTCGAGTAACTGGCGCAGGCGATCTTCACGGGACAAACGACGACGTGGGGCAGGGGATTCACTGCTTGACATGCTTATATACCAAAAGTAACTTATTCGACGTAACTTACTAAAAGTAGATTAAGCTCAAATGGAGTCAAAGTCATGCACGCACTGATCGTAGTTGCTCATCACGACCCGCAATCTCTCACCCACAGTGTGGCCGCCGAGGTGGGCGCGGGCTTGACCGCCTCTGGCCACACCTTTGAAATAGCCGACCTTGCCGCTGAAGGGTTCGATCCACGCTACACCGTCGCCGACCATCGGGTGCACCGTACTCGGGCGACGCCGCCAGCCGACGTGGTGGCCGAACAGGCCCGCATAGATCGCGCCGACGCGCTGGTGCTGGCGTTCCCCATCTACTGGTGGTCGATGCCGGCGTTGCTCAAGGGTTGGGTCGACCGCGTATTTGTCAATGGCTGGGCGATTGATTACGGCCCCGACACACCGGTGCAGAAGAAACTCAGGCATTTGCACGTACATGTGCTGGCCCTGGGGGCGGCTGACGAAAGCGCCTTCGATCGACACGGTTATGCCAAGGCCATGAATACCCAGATCGACTACGGCATCTTTGATTATTGCGGGGCGCGGGTACTCACTTCCGAGTTGTTGTTGGACTCGGAAAGTGGCACGGCCCAGGCGCATTTGCACAAGGCCCGGACCGTGGGGCAGGGGTTGTTTGAGCGTGAGGCCATCGCGGGATAATTCAAGCGTCGCGAAACAGGTCGTGGGCGTCGAGCAAGCGGTAGGCAATCTCTGGGTTTTTCTCCAGGCCACGGCGAATGGAGGCGGGGATCGACTGGCGGGTCTTGCGGCACATGCCCGGCAGTTCGTCGATGACGATCTGGATCCCGCGCATGCTCTTGACCTCGGTATGCCCGGGCGCGATGTGTACGCGGATGCCGAGTTGGTCGTACATCCGCTGTTGCAGGTGTTCGAGGTCTTGCAGGCTCTTGAGATTTTCCAGGCGCTCCAGCAGGATTTTTTCCTGCTGTCGCGTCAGTTGCAGAATGCGCAGATCAGCGCCGGGAGCTTCCAGCAGTTGTTCACGGTTGCAGACACAGGCGCCGGGTGGGCAGGGTTGGCGAAGGGTCATTGACGCTCCCGGCAAGGTTCAGTTGTAGGAGCGAGCTTGCTCGCGAAAAACTCACAGGCGCCGCATTCATTCAGCAAACACGCGTTTTGGTTAACGTTTTTCGCGAGCAAGCTCGCTCCTACAGGTTTGTGTGTCAGTAGCTTAAGTGAACGCCCAGGCTGGCCAGCGCTTTCCAGTAGTCAGGGTAGGTCTTGGCCACGCAATCAGGGTCTTGGATGCGAATGCCCGAGACTTTCAGCCCGGCCAGGGCAAAGCACATGGCGATGCGATGGTCGGCGTGGGTGTCGATCAGTGCGGTGCAGGCGGTGCCAGCCAAAGCGGGGTCGCTGGCAACCAGCAAGTCATCACCCTCGATGGTCGCCAGGCCCGGGCGAATTTCGTTGAGGCCATCGTGCAGCGCCTGCACGCGGTCACATTCCTTGACGCGCAGGTTCGCCAGTTCAGTGAAGCGCACCGGGGTATTGTTGAATGCGGCGAGCACCGCCAGGGTCGGGATCGCATCCTGCATTTGTGAACCCACCACCGTGGCCTGCATGTTCGGGAATTGCGCGATCACGGCCTGTGCCTTGGCGTCGGGCTGGGTGAAGTCCTGCGCGGCTACACCAATATCGATACGGCCACCGGTCAGTACTTCTGCGGCCCACAGGTAAGTGGCGGCGGAAGCGTCAGGTTCGATCAGGTAATCATGGGCGGTATAGCCGGTGGGGGCCACGCGCCAGGTGGTGTCGTCCACGATGTCTACCTGGGCCCCGAACGCACGCATGCAATCGAGGGTCAGGTCCACATAGCCACGGGCGCCGATGTCCTTGCCGGTCAGCGCCACTTCAATCGGCGCTTCGCCGCACGCCGCCAGCATCAGCAGGGCCGATACGTACTGGCTGGACAAGCCACCGTCAATCTCAAAACGCCTGGCCTGGACCTTGCCCGCGCCATGCACCGTTACCGGTGGGCAACCGGTGGGGCTGTCGACCTGGATGCCGTTCTGGCCCAGGGTGGCCAGCAGCGGGCCGATCGGGCGTTTTTGCATGTACTCGTCACCGTCCAGTACCACGGTGCCTTGCACGGTGGCGACGGCAGCCGTGAGAAAGCGCATGGCGGTGCCGGCGTTGCCGAGGAACAACGGCTGGGCCGGCAATTGCAGCGAGCCTTGGCTGGTGACGACAAAGGTGGTGTCGTCCGGCTCGTCGATGGTGACGCCCATCTGCCGCAGGGCTACCGACATATGGCGCGTGTCATCGCTTTTGAGCGCACCGCTCAAACGGCTGGTGCCCTTGGCCAGTGCTGCGAGCAACAGCGCACGGTTGGTAATGGATTTGGAGCCGGGGGGCGCGACCTTGCCAGTGAGGGGGAAGTTGGGCGGTGTAACGGTCACGGTTTTCTGCGAACTCAAGGTACAAGGCTCCTGGTCAAGGCGAGGTGGCGTGGAGTGGCCGACGTGCGGACCCGAATCATCAGGCAAACACGCCATGCTTGTCGAGTGAGTGGGTGATCTGCGTATTTTATTGGCATGCGCTGCGGCCCGAATGTAGGAGCGAGCTTGCTCGCGAAAACGTCAACGATAAGCGTGCTTCCTGAATGAACGCGGCGCCTGGAAGTTTTTCGCGAGCAAGCTCGCTCCTACTGCCTTAGCGCTGGCTCAACCAGTAGTCATGCAGCGCCCGTGCAGCCGGTTCGATTTCGCTGACCTGCAGTTGATGGGCGTTTACATCCAGGTCTGCCGGCAGTTCGAAATTGTCCTGTTCGGCGCAGCAGGAAATCCGCTCCAGTTGCCCGGCTTGTACAGCGGGCAATGGCGGCCAGTTGGCGATTGTCACGCCGCGCACATAACCAAAGCACCATTCCTCGGCAAGGGTCACCGCCTGGCCTTGATGTTCGGTTTCATCGAAACGGGCTTTGAATGCCTGGGAGTCAGTGGCCAATTGTGCGGCCAGGGTATTCATATGGCGTACACACAGCTCAAGAAAAGCCTGGGCCTCGTCCATGTTGTCCCATTCAGGGTTTTGCCCACCCCAGATTGCCGGGAACCACTCGGCCACATCCACCTTGGCCGGGCTGGAAACCAGGGCGGTGAAATAACCGTCGAGTTCGGCCATGTTCAGCACCGAGTGGTCTTCGCCGTATTTGAGCAAGGTGGCATCAATGAATTCGAAATGGGCGGGAGCGAGGGGTTGGGCGTGCATGGCATTTCCTTAAAACGTCGAGCGCCGCGCACAGCGCGGCTTAAAGCGCAAAGGATGGCCTGTGCATCGGGTTTTATCCAGCGTCTTTTCCCTCACCGTGGCCAGTCCCGTTTTTGGCCGATGCGCCGTGGCGCACCCTTGATATAGTCTGGCCTTTCTCAATCGCCAGTCAGGGATCACTGCCATGTCCGAATACCAAGCCTTCGTTGTCGAGCTCAGTGGCAACGTTGCCCATGTGCAGATCAATCGCCCGGAAAAGATCAACGCCATGAACGCGGCGTTCTGGACCGAAATCATCGACATCTTCCAATGGGTCGACGAGACCGATGCCGTGCGTGCCGTGGTGCTCAGCGGCGCGGGCAAGCATTTTTCCTCGGGCATCGACCTGATGATGCTGGCCTCGATCGCTAATGATTTTGGCAAGGACGTGGGTCGCAATGCGCGCCTGCTGCGCCGCAAGATTCTCGAGCTGCAAGCCTCGTTCAACGCCGTGGACACTTGCCGCAAGCCCGTGCTGGCGGCGATCCAGGGCTACTGCATTGGCGGTGCCATCGACCTGATCAGCGCGTGCGACATGCGCTACGCAGCCGAAGACGCGCAATTCTCGATCAAGGAAATCGACATCGGCATGGCCGCCGACGTCGGCACCTTGCAACGCCTGCCGCGCATTATTGGCGACGGGATGCTGCGTGAACTGGCTTACACCGGTCGTCAGTTCGGCGCTGAAGAAGCGCGCAGCATCGGCCTGGTCAATCGCGTGTTTGCCGATCATGAAAGCCTGCTGGCGGGTGTCATGGACCTGGCCCATCAAATCGCCGCCAAGTCGCCGATTGCCGTGACCGGCACCAAGGCCATGATCAGCTACATGCGTGACCACACAGTCAATGACGGCCTGGAATACGTTGCCACCTGGAACTCGGCTATGTTGCAATCCAACGACCTGCGCGTGGCCATTGCGGCCCATATGAGTAAGCAGAAACCCGAATTCGTGGATTGACTGACATGACCCCAGGCTGGATTACCACAACGCTGCTGGACAACGACGCCCCCGGCGGCTGGGCCGTCGCCCGCAGCCGCGAAGGCTTCTTACACGACACCAACGGCCCGCTGTTCCCGCGCGAATGGCTCAAGCGCCAGGACCTGCCGGTGTTTGCCGAACACGGCATCGGCCACCTCGACGGCGAGCCGGTATACCTGTTGGAACTCGACTCGCCGGCTGATGTGCCAGGGTGCAGTTGGCAGGGCTTGCGTGGCTTTATGCTGCAAGGTGATCACACCCTGTACAAGGTGCTGGGCTACGCCGCGCAGATCGGTACCTGGGCGCGGGAACACCGTTTTTGTGGCAGTTGTGGCCAGGCGATGGTACAGGTGCCGAGGGAGCGGGCGATGTATTGCCAGGCCTGCGACCTGCGCAGCTACCCACGGATCTCACCGAGCATGATCGTGCTGGTGACCCGTGGCGATGACATCCTGCTGGCGCGTTCGCCGCGTTTCGTCACCGGGGTCTACAGCACCCTGGCCGGTTTTGCCGAGCCGGGGGAGTCCGCCGAAGACTGCCTGATCCGTGAAGTGCGTGAAGAGGTGCAGCTGGAGGTCAAGAACATCCAGTACATGGGCAGCCAATGCTGGCCGTTCCCTCACTCGATGATGCTGGGCTTTCACGCCGAATACGCCGGTGGTGATATCGTGCCCCAGGCCGACGAGATCGAGGACGCGCAGTGGTTCAATATCCACGAGCTGCCGCCGTTGCCGGCGTCACGCTCGATTGCGCGTTACCTCATCGACCTCTACGTGGCCCGCCGTTTAGGCCACGCTGAACCAGTGCTGCCAGGCTAGGCGCACGGTCAGGCCCAGGACCACGGTGATAAACACCGGGCGAATGAATTTGGCGCCGCCGCTGATCGCGCTGCGTGCGCCAAAGAACGCGCCACACATCACCGATACCCCCATCGCCAGGCCGACAATCCAGTCCACCGAACCATTGATGATAAACACCGTCAGCGCCGCCGCGTTGCTGACGAAGTTCATGCTGCGCGCTACGCCGCTGGCCTTCACCAGGTCGATGGGGTGCAGCAGCATCGTGCTGACCGTCCAGAACGCCCCCGTGCCGGGCCCGGCCACGCCGTCGTAGAAACCCAGGCCAAAGCCCTGGGTGGCTTGCCATTTCTTTTTGATCGGTGCCTCCGCGTCCAGTGGCGCCTTGGGCGTGCCACCGAACAGCAGGTACACACCGCAGGCGAAGACGATCACCGGGAGCATCTTGTTCAGGGTTTCGGCAGGCAAGTAATGCGCGACGACCGCGCCGGTCAGCGCACCGATCAAGGTACCGACGATGGCGTGCACCCATTGGCGTGGGTGGAACAGCTTGCGCCGGTAGAAGGTAAAACTGGCGGTGGCCGAGCCGAAGGTGGAGCTGAGCTTGTTGGTGCCCAGTACCAGATGCGGCGGCATGCCAGCGGTGAGCAGGGCGGGCGTGGTCAACAAACCGCCACCGCCGGCGATGGCGTCGATAAAACCGGCGATAAAGGCGACAACGGCCAGGATGGCCAGGGTGGTGAGGTCAACGCTGAGTTCGAAAGGCATGGGCAGGGCTTATTGTTGGAGGGCCGCAGAAGGCCAGCATCTTACTGCGATGTGACTCAAATGTGGGAGGGCGCAGGCCTCTCCCACATTTTTTACCGGGGCCGCTTGGTTATTTGTGCGCGCCCAGCCATTCCACGGCCGTGCGCCAGATGCAGATACCCAGGAAGTACGCCGACATCAGCGACCACAAGCCAAATGTCCAAGGGTTGGTGTTCGGGTAATCCACCACCATCAGGAAGCTGCACAGCAGCCAGATGGTGGTCACCGCGATGTTGATCGGCATGAAGCGCTTGACCCGGAACGGGTGCAGGAACTTCATCGGCGTGACGGTCAACAGCGCCAGGCCGATCACGGTCAGCAAGGTGACCCAGGCATCCGGCTGGATGATATAGACGCACAGCGCAACGACGTTCCAGGCGGCAGGGAAACCGACGAAGTAGTTGTCCTTGCTCTTCATGTTCACATTGCAAAAGCAGAACAGCGACGACACCAGGATCACCGACACCGCAAACAGGTGGGTGAACTCGGGCAGGTCGATGTAGCGGTAGATAAACAGGGCAGGAATGAACACGTAGGTGAGGTAGTCGATCACCAGGTCCAGCACCGAGCCGTCAAAGCTGGGCAGCACCGTGCTGACATTCACCCGTCGCGCCAGCGAGCCGTCGACGCCATCCACCACCAGTGCCAGGCCCAGCCACAGCAGGCACGCTTTGGGGGAGTTTTCCAGCAGCGCCAGGGTGGCCAAAAAGGCCAGTACCACACCGGTGGCGGTAAAGCCGTGGGCGCCCCAGGCTTTGAGTCTGGCTACATGCAGGGTCGATATCACGGGCGGTTCTCCAAAAGGTCAAACGGGGCAGCCGACGACGTAGCGCCGTCGAGTCTGGCCAGGGAATGCAGGTATCGACCGGGAAGGGGAGGATAAGGTTCACCGCCCGGCGTATCCGTTAGCGTAGCAAGCGTAGGATGTTTCGGCATCAACCCTGACGGAACACCAGGGCCTTCAGCCCACTCTGTGGGTCAATGTCAGGAAATTCCGGTGGGTTTTCCAGCCGCTGTACAAACCGCAGGCCCGGTGCTTCGCGGGTCACACCGTCGATCAGGAAGTCTTCGCCGAAGGCCGGATCGTTCATGCATGCCAGCACGGTGCCGTGGGCACTGAGCAAGTCTGGCAGGCGGCGCAGCACGCGCTGGTAATCCTTAGTCAGCAGGAAACTGCCTTTCTGGAAGGAGGGCGGGTCGATGATCACCAGGTCGTAAGGGCCGTTGTTCGTCACCTTGGCCCAGGACTTGAACAGATCGTGGCCCAGGAAGCTCACCCGGCTCAGGTCGTGCCCATTCAGGCGATGGTTGTCGCGGCCACGGCTTAGGGCCCCACGGGCCATGTCCAGGTTCACCACATGGTCGGCGCCGCCTTCGATGGCGGCCACGGAAAAACCGCAGGTATAGGCAAACAAATTCAGCACACGCTGGCCGTGGGCTTGTTCGCGCACCCAGTTGCGCCCGTAACGCATGTCGAGGAACAGCCCGCTGTTCTGTTTTTTACCCAGGTCGATCAGGTAGCGCAGGCCGCCCTCGGTGATGGTCAGTTCGTCGATGGCGTCGCCCACCAGCCATTCGGTGGTGCTTTGCGGCAGGTAGCGGTGTTGCAGGGCCACGGTGTGCACGCCGAAACGGCTCCACTCGATCTGCAACAGTGTGTGCTTCAGGGCATTCAGGTGCTCGGTTTCTTTGAACAAAGCAACCAGCACCACCCCTTGCAGCCAGTCCACCGTCAGTTGTTCCAGACCTGGCCAGCAACGGCCACGGCCATGGAACAGGCGCCGGGTTTCCGCAGGCGCGTCAGCCAGGACAGTGAGCAAGTGGGCGTGCAGGGTAGCGAGTGCGTCTGGGTTCATCGTTAAGCGTCAGTCATCGGGCGGGCGGCATTTTAAACACAATTGGGAAGGAACGGGCTTGCCTGTGATGGCGGCCTGACAGCCGCCCCATATATACCTGAAGCCACGGCATCCAACTGTGGGAACTGGCTTGCCTGCGATGACGGCCTGATAGTCGACGCTTATCTACTTTGGGTCGCGGAGCGTGAGTTGGATCATCGTCGGCTGTCAGGGCCGTCACGGGAGCAAGCTCCCTCGCCACAGGTCCAGCGTTGTACCGCAGTAATGTAAATACCTATGGCCAGTTCCCGCAGTGTTTGCGATTTGGGTCAGCGCGTGGCAATCAGCGCCGGCCCGAATGACTCTTTCAAGAAAACCGGGGCGATATAGCGTTCGTAATGTGCCTCGGACAGCAAAAAGAACTCTCGATCTATCTCATCGCGCAAATCCGCCAGGTGGCGTTCACGAAACTCCGGTAACAGCGTCAAACCATAGGCATCCAGCCTGGAAATCACACGCGCACCCCGCGCAATCAACTGGTATGCCCAGCAATACGGCGACTGGTGCGGCATAAAACGAATCTTGCGCGCTTCCAACTGCTGTCGCAGGCAGTGCGGGTCGAACACTTCCAGCTTGCTGGCCATTACCTGTACCAGCAGTTGTTCCAGACGCAGCCACACCGCCTGTTTTTCCTCGGCGTTATAGCCATTCCACTGGATCACCTCGTGGTGATAGCGCTTGCAGCCCCGACAGACCAGGTCACCGTAGACGGTGGAGCACAGGCCGACGCAAGGGGTTTTGATGGTTTGGTTGGGCATAAAGGCTTGCTTGCAAAGTCTATGGATCATCAATAGCCAATGTGGGAGCGGGCTTGCCCGCGATAGCTGTGTGTCAGTGGGTACATCCGTGACTGATACAGCGCTATCGCGGGCAAGCCCGCTCCCACATTTATTGGTTCGTGTTGATTCAGTCCCAGCTCAACGCGCCGCCGGTCTGATACTCGATCACACGGGTCTCGAAGAAGTTCTTCTCTTTCTTCAAGTCCATGATCTCGCTCATCCACGGGAACGGGTTGGTGGTGCCTGGGTACTCTTCCTTCAAGCCGATCTGCGACAGGCGACGGTTCGCGATGAACTTGAGGTAATCCTCCATCATCGCCGCGTTCATGCCCAGCACCCCACGCGGCATGGTGTCGCGAGCGTATTCGATCTCCAGCTGCGTACCCTGCAGAATCATCTGGGTCGCTTCTTCTTTCATCTCGGCATCCCACAAGTGCGGGTTTTCGATTTTGATCTGGTTGATCACGTCGATACCGAAGTTCAGGTGCATCGACTCATCGCGCAGGATGTACTGGAACT
>NZ_JAAQWI010000005.1:0-480432 GCF_012985385.1 Pseudomonas sp. WS 5503 | reverse complement strand
TTCTTGACGACCATAGAGCATTGGAACCACCTGATCCCATCCCGAACTCAGCAGTGAAACGATGCATCGCCGATGGTAGTGTGGGGTTTCCCCATGTGAGAGTAGGTCATCGTCAAGATTAAATTCCGAAACCCCAATTGCGAAAGCAGTTGGGGTTTTGTTTTGGGCGCTCGAAAAGTGTCCGCCTTGTCGCCGTACACTTGTTCGCCTTGTGTTCGCCCCGTGCACCACAGTGCTAAAGTCCATCCCTCGATTTTGCTTTTCCCAAGGAAACCGTTATGCCGGACGCGACGTCCCTCAGTCCTGGATTCATGGTGGTTCATGGCAACCGCCTGGACGAGCTGCGAAGCCTGGTGGTCAGTTGGATGCGCCGTTACCCACTGGCGCCTTTGGAAAACGAAATCGCCCTGGTACAAAGCAACGGCATCGCCCAATGGCTCAAGCTGGCCTTGGCCGAAGACCCGCAAGCCGATGATATGGGCGGCTGTGGCATTGCCGCAGCCATCGACGTGCAACTGCCTGGCAGCTTTATGTGGCAGCTTTATCGTATGGTTTTGGGCCGTGACGAAATCCCGCCCAAGTCCCTGCTTGATAAAGCCCCGCTGACCTGGCGCCTCATGCGGCTGTTACCCGAGCTGATCGACCAACCGCACTTCGAGCCTCTGCAACGCTTCCTGACGCAAGACACCGACCTGCGCAAACGCTACCAACTCGCCGAGCGCCTGGCTGACCTCTTCGACCAATACCAGGTCTACCGTGCCGACTGGCTGGAAGATTGGGCCGCAGGCCGGCACCAACTGCGCAATGGTCGAGGCGAGTCCAAACCGCTCAACCCAGCCAACTGCTGGCAAGCCGAGCTGTGGCGCGCGCTCCTGCTGGATGTGGGTGAAGCAGGCATGGCCGAAAGCCGGGCCGGCGTACATCAGCGCTTCATCGAGCGCATCAACAGCCTTGAACAAGCACCGCCCGGCTTGCCTCCCCGGGTGATCGTCTTCGGCATCTCATCGCTGCCGGCCCAGGCGCTGGAAGCCTTGGCGGGTCTGGCCCGTTTCAGCCAGGTCCTGCTCTGCGTGCATAACCCCTGCCGCCATCATTGGTCGGACATCGTCGCCGACAAAGACTTGCTGCGTAACGAATACAAACGCCAGGCGCGCAAAACGGGCATGCCCGTCACTATCGACCCACAAACTTTGCACCAGCACGCCCATCCGCTGCTCGCTGCCTGGGGCAAGCAGGGCCGTGATTACATCAGTCTGCTGGACAGCTACGATGACCCCAACAGCTACCGCGCCGCATTTCGCGACGGCCGTATTGACCTGTTCAGCGACAGCGAACCCACCACGCTCCTCAACCAACTCCAGGACGATATCCTCGAACTGCGCCCGTTGAATGAAACCCGTGAGCTCTGGCCCGCTGTCAACTTGCAACGCGATACGTCGATCCGTTTCCATATCGCCCACAGCGCCCAACGCGAAGTGGAAATCCTCCACGACCAATTACTTCATCGCTTCAGCGCTGACCCCTCCCTGCGCCCTCGGGACATCATCGTCATGGTCCCCGACGTCGACAGCTATGCACCGCATATTCGCGCGGTCTTCGGCCAGCTCGAACGGCATGACCCACGCTTCATCCCCTTCACCCTTACAGACCAAGGCCAACGTGGTCGCGACCCGCTGTTGATCGCCGTCGAGCACTTGCTCAAACTTCCCGACAGCCGCTTCCCTGTCAGCGAAATCCTCGACCTGCTCGACGTCCCGGCCCTGCGCGAACGCTTCGCCATCAAAGAACGTGATCTGCCCACCTTGCATCGTTGGATCGAAGGCGCCGGCATCCGCTGGGGCTTGAATGCCGAGCAACGCGCCGGTTTGGGCCTGCCCGCGGAACTGGAGCAAAACAGTTGGCGATTCGGCCTGCGCCGTATGCTGCTGGGCTATGCCGTCGGTACCGGCACGGCCTGCGACGGTATTGAACCTTATGACGAAATCGGTGGCCTAGATGCGGCCTTGATCGGCCCACTGGTCGCCTTGCTTGACGCCTTGAACGATGCCCATCAAGCGTTATCGGAACCCGCGTCGCCACAAACCTGGGGCGAGCGTCTACAACGGTTGATGCAGCTGTTTTTCCTGCCCAGCAGCGAGCACGATGACTACCTGCTGGCCCAGCTCGAACAATTAAGAGAAACCTGGCTGGAAACCTGTGAGTCCGTTGGTCTGCAAGACGAGTTACCCCTTACGGTCGTGCGTGAGGCATGGTTGGCCGGATTGGATCAGGGGCGCCTGTCCCAGCGCTTCCTGGCGGGGGCGGTCAATTTCTGTACGCTCATGCCCATGCGTGCGATCCCGTTCAAGTTGGTTTGCCTGCTGGGCATGAACGACGGCGATTACCCGCGGGCCCAGCCACCCCTGGATTTTGACCTGATGGGCAGCGATTACCGCCCCGGCGACCGTTCTCGCCGCGAAGACGACCGCTACTTACTGCTCGAAGCGCTGCTGTCAGCCCGTGACCAGCTGTACATCAGCTGGGTAGGCCGCAGCATCCGTGACAACAGCGATCGCCCGGCCTCGGTGCTGATCGGCCAACTACGCGACCACCTCGCCAGCGGCTGGCAGCACGCCAGCAACGATCTGCCGCTGATCGACGCAATGACCCAGGAGCACCCGCTGCAACCCTTCAGCGCCCGCTATTTCCACGAAGGCGATTCGTTGTTCAGCTATGCGCGCGAATGGCAATTGCTGCATCAGGCACCGGCGGTCATCACCCAAGAGCAAGGCTTGACGCCTCACCAACAGGAAGAACCCCTGAGCCTTGGCCAGTTACAGGACTTCCTGCGCAATCCGGTCAAACACTTCTTCAGCCAGCGCCTGAAAGTATTCTTCGAAGCCGCTGAAGTGCCCCTGGCTGATGAAGAACCCTTCGTGCTGGACGCATTGCAACGCTACAGCTTGAGCGACAGCCTGCTGAACGCGGCACTCACCCAACCCGACCAACTCGATCAGGCTCTCACCGCCCAGGCCCTGCGGCTGCAAGGCAGCGGCCTGCTGCCGATGGTGGGTTTCGGTGAATGCCTGCGTAACGAACTGATCGAGCCGCTGCCGGACCTGGTGCAACGCTATCAACAGCTTCTGGCGTTGTGGCCCACCCCGCATACTGGCGCTGAACCGGTCAGCTTTGCGTACCAAGGCATCCAGCTGGAAGGTTGGATCAGCGGTCTGCACCGACGCAGTGATGGCGGACTTTTAAGCGTCACCACCATCCCCAACAGCATTGGTTCGATCAAGACACGTAAGTGGCACCGCCTCATCCGCCCCTGGGTCAATCACGTGGTGGCCTGCGCCTGTGGCCTGCCCTTGAGCACCGGCCTGGTAGCCAGTGACGACACCTTGTTGTTGGCCCCACTGGACAAGGCCGGCGCCGAGGACATTCTCGGTAACCTGCTGCTGGCCTGGCACACGGGAATGAGCGCGCCGCTTCCGGTCGCAGTGAAAACCGCGTTCGCCTGGCTCGGCCAGGCTGATCCCGCCAAGGCCCAAGCGGCTGCGAGCAAAGCCTATGAAGGCGATGGCATCACCACTGACGGCGAACGCCGCGAAACGCCTGCCCTTACGCGGCAATTTCCCGACTACGCGGCCCTGGTCGCCAGTGAAGAATTCGAAGGCTGGTGCGAAACCCTGTATCGCCCGCTGATCAACGCCCCCTGGCGATCGCTTTCCAGCACGGAGGCCAGCGCATGATCAGCAAACCCTTGGCCCTGGCGTTTCCGCTCAAAGGCAGCCAGTTGATTGAAGCCAGTGCTGGCACCGGCAAGACCTTCACCATCTCCGCCCTGTACCTGCGTCTGGTGCTCGGCCACGGCGGTGATGAATCCGGTTTCGGCCGCGAACTGCTGCCACCGCAAATCCTCGTGGTGACGTTCACCGACGCCGCCACCAAGGAACTGCGTGAACGTATCCGCATCCGCCTGGCCGAAGCCGCGCGCTTCTTCCGTGACGAAATCGAACAGCCTGATGCGCTGATTGCCGATCTGCGCGAGCAATATGATCCGCAGCAATGGCCCGCCTGTGCCAATCGCCTGGACATCGCCGCGCAATGGATGGATGAAGCCGCAGTCTCCACGATCCACAGTTGGTGCCAGCGCATGCTGCGCGAACATGCGTTCGACAGCGGCAGCCTGTTCACACAAACCCTGGAAACCGACCATAGCGACCTGCTGGGCGAAGTGCTGCGCGACTACTGGCGATTGTTCTGCTACCCAATGCACGACGATGCGCTCAACTGGGTGCGCAATAATTGGGGTGGCCCCGCGGCGCTGATGCCACGGGTGCGTGCGTTGTTCGGCAGCGAGCGGCCCACCGACGAAACCCGCGAGCCAGCCGAACTGATCAGCGCCTGCCTGCAAGAACGCCGCGCCGCGCTAGTTGCCCTCAAGGCACCCTGGCAACAATGGGCTGCCGAGCTGCGGGATATCTGCCTGCAAGCCGTCGCCGCCAAAGCGGTCGATGGGCGCAAGATGCAAGCACGTTACTTCGAGCCCTGGTTCGAAAAGATCAGCGCCTGGGCCGCTGACGAAACCCTGGAACAACTGGACATCGGCACCGGCTTCACCCGCCTGACGCCCGACGGAATGGCCGAAGCGTGGAAAGGCGAGCCGCCGCAGCACCCTGGCATCGAGGCTATGGCCAGCCTCAAAGCCAGCCTCGACGCCTTGCCAACGCCCGACGCGGCGGTGCTGCAACACGCTGCCGGCTGGGTCGGCAAACGTTTCGAGGAAGAGAAACGTCGCCGCGCCGAGATGGGGTTTGACGACATGCTGATCCGCCTCAACGCCGCCCTCCAGGCAGACGGTGGCGAGCGCCTGGCCAGTGTGATCCGCGAGCAATTCCCGGTGGCCCTGATCGATGAATTCCAGGACACCGACCCGATGCAATACAGCATCTTCGACAGCATCTACCGCATCGAAGAAAACCACCTCGACAGCGGCCTGTTCCTGATCGGCGACCCCAAGCAGGCGATCTACGCCTTTCGCGGCGCCGACATCTACACCTACCTGCGCGCCCGGCAGGCCACCACCGGCCGCCATCACACCCTGGGCACCAACTTCCGCTCCAGCCATGCGATGGTCGAGGCGGTGAACCATGTGTTCCAGCGTGCGGAAACCGGCCGTGGTGCGTTCCTGTTTCGCCAGCCTGATGGCGATAACCCGGTGCCGTTCCATTCGGTACTGTCCCAAGGCCGCAGCGAGCAGTTGCAGGTCGACGGTCACACGCTACCGGCCATGAACCTTTGGCACCTGCCCACCGACCAGCCGATTTCCAACGCGGTTTATCGTCAACACCTGGCCGCCGCCTGCGCCACGCAAATCGTTGCGCTGCTCAATGGTGGGCAGCAAGGCACCGCGGGCTTTGTAAAAGAGGGCACCCTAAAGGGCGTGTTGCCGTCAGACATCGCCATCCTCGTGCGTGATGGCAAGGAAGCCCAAACCGTACGTGCCGAACTGGCCCGCCGTGGCGTGCGCAGTGTGTACCTGTCGGATAAAGACTCCGTGTTTGCCGCCCAGGAAGCCCATGACCTGTTGGCCTGGTTGAAGGCTTGCGCGGAACCGGATGTCGAACGCCCGCTGCGTGCAGCCCTGGCCTGCGTCACCCTGAACCTGTCCCTGTCGGAGCTGGAGCGTCTGAATCAGGACGAACTGGCGTGGGAATCGCGGGTGATGCAGTTCCGTGGCTACCGTGCCATCTGGCGTACCCAAGGCGTGTTGCCGATGCTGCGTCGTCTGCTCCACGACTTCAAGCTGCCGCAAACCCTCATCGCCCGCAGTGATGGCGAGCGTGTGCTGACCAACCTGTTGCACCTCAGTGAATTGTTGCAACAGGCCGCCTCGGAACTGGATGGCGAGCAGGCGTTGATCCGTCATTTGGCCGAGCATCTGGCGCTGTCGGGGCAGGCCGGTGAAGAACAGATCCTGCGCCTGGAAAGTGACGAGCAACTGGTCAAAGTGGTGACCATCCACAAATCCAAGGGCCTGGAATACGACTTGGTGTTCCTGCCGTTCATCTGTTCGGCCAAGCCCGTGGATGGCAGTCGCTTGCCGTTGCATTACCACGATGAACACGGCAAGTCCCACGTCAGCCTGCGACCCACGGCCGAGTTGATCGCCCAAGCCGACGATGAGCGCCTGGCCGAAGACCTGCGTTTGTTGTACGTGGCCTTGACCCGCGCCAAACACGCCTGCTGGCTGGGCATCGCCGACCTCAAGCGCGGCAATAACAGCAGCTCGGTCTTGCACCTGTCGGCATTGGGCTATTTGCTCGGTGCCGGCGCGTCGTTGGGCGAGTCAGCGGGGCTGGCGCGCTGGTTGCTGGACTTGCAGCAAGGCTGCGCGGCCATCGGTTATGACCTTGTGCCGGACGCCCAAGACATCTTGTTCCACCCGCCGCGCAACCAAGCGACCCTGCTCGCGCCGTTGCTGCCTGCACGCAAGGCCGCAGAAAACTGGTGGATTGCCTCCTATAGCGCCTTGCGCATTGGCGACAGCATGAGCGCCGCCAACCTCGAAGCCCCCGAAAGCCCACAGGCCCAGAAGCTGTTCGATGACGAACGCCTCGACCCCGATGCCCCTCGGGAAACGGTCGCGGCCGGCGGGGATATTCACCGTTTCCCACGCGGTCCCAACCCAGGCACCTTCCTTCACGGCTTGTTGGAATGGGCCGGTGAAGAAGGTTTCAACGTGACCCCGGAGGCGATCGAAAAAGCCGTGGGCGCGCGCTGTAACCGCCGCAACTGGGAAGGCTGGATCGTCACCCTCAGCGGCTGGCTGGAGCACCTGCTGCACACGCCACTGCCCCTGTACAACGAGCGCTTCACCCTCAGTGGCCTGCAGCAGTACCAGATCGAGATGGAATTCTGGTTTGCCAGTCACACCGTCGACGTACTCGCCCTCGACAAACTGGTGTGCCAGCACACCCATGGCGGCGTGTCCCGTGTGGCCGCCGAACCGGTGCTGCTCAACGGCATGTTCAAAGGCTTTATCGATCTGACGTTTGAGCACGATGGCCGTTACTACGTGGCCGACTACAAATCCAATTGGCTCGGCCCTGACGACTCTGCCTACACCCAGGACGCCATGGAACACTCGATCCTCGAGCATCGGTACGACCTGCAATACGTACTTTACCTGCTGGCCCTGCACCGCCAACTCAAGGCGCGCCTGCCGCATTACGATTATGACCAGCACGTCGGCGGTGCCCTGTACCTGTTCCTGCGCGGTAGCCAGTCGGTGAGCCAGGGCGCATATTTTACCCGACCGCCTCGTGAGTTGATCGAGAGCCTGGACCTGTTGTTCCAGGGCAAGCCCATCCCACCCAAGGTTGAGCCCGCCTGGGAACAAGGAGTGCTCTTATGAGCCTGTCGCCGTTACCGCTGGAGGCGCTTTTGCCCCTCGATCGTGCTGCCGACCTGCTGCAGTTGCTTGCACGTTGGGTCGAGCGGGGTTGGCTGCGCGCCTTGGACAAAGCCTTTGTCGGTTTCCTGTACGAGCTGGACCCAAAGGCCGATCCCCTGGTGCTGCTGGCGGCGGCCTTGACCAGCCATCAACTGGGCCATGGCCACGTCTGCCTGGATGTGTTCGAAACCCTCAAGGCGCCGGATTTCGCCCTGTCATTGCCGCCCGAAGGCGACCTGCACACCGGCGCCATGCTGCTACCCTCACAGTTGCTGCACGGCCTGGATGGCGCGCATTGGTGCCATGCCCTGGCTTCAAGCCCGTTGGTTGCGCTGGCCGTCGATGGCAGCGAGGAGGCTCGTAGCCGCCCGTTGGTGTTGTCCGGCAAGCGCCTGTACCTGCGCCGCTACTGGGCCTACGAGCGGCGTATCGACCGCGCCCTGCGCCTGCGCCTTGCCAGCGTGGAAGACGCCGCCGCCGATCTGCCGCAACGGCTCAATCGCCTGTTCGACCAACCGGCGCCCGATGGGGTGATTGACTGGCAAAAGCTCGCCTGCGCCCTGGCGACCCGCGGCGCCTTCAGCATCGTCACCGGCGGCCCCGGTACCGGTAAAACCACCACCGTCGTGCGCCTGCTCGCGCTATTGCAGGCGCCCGCCGTGGAGTCCGGCAGCCCGTTGCGTATTCGCCTGGCTGCGCCCACCGGTAAAGCCGCTGCGCGCCTGACCGAATCCATCAGCCAGCAAGTGCTGTCACTGACAGTGCCCGACAACGTGCGGGAAAAAATCCCCACCCAGGTCACCACGGTCCACCGCTTGTTGGGCAGCCGTCCGGGCACCCGTCACTTCCGTCACCACCTGGGCAACCCGCTGCCTTTGGATGTGCTGGTGGTGGACGAAGCCTCGATGATCGACCTGGAAATGATGGCCAACCTGCTCGACGCCCTGCCGCCCCATGCACGCCTGGTATTGCTGGGCGACAAAGACCAACTGGCCTCGGTAGAAGCGGGGGCCGTACTCGGCGACTTGTGCCGCGATGCCGAAGCCGGCTGGTACAGCCCGCAGACTCGCCACTGGCTGCAAGCCGTCAGCGGTGAAGACCTCAGCAGCAGCGGCTTGCAAGAAGACCTCGATGGCAGCCATCCCCTGGCCCAGCAAGTGGTGATGCTGCGCTATTCGCGCCGCTTCGGCGAGGGCAGCGGTATTGGTCAACTGGCGCGTTGGGTCAACCAGCAAAACGCCGAAGAGGCCCGCCAGCTGTTAGCCGCAGGCCGTCACGACGACCTGTTCTGCGTCAGCCTCAAGGGTGAGCATGACCACGCCCTTGAGCGCCTGGTACTGGACGGGCAGGGCGATGGCGCCCAAGGTTATCGCTACTACCTGAACCTGCTGCAATCGGCGCGCCCCTCTGCGGACACACCGCGTGACGGTCCAGCCTGGACTGCTTGGGCGCAACAACTGCTGCACGCCTTCGACGCGTTTCAACTGCTTTGCGCCGTGCGGAAGGGCCCGTGGGGCGTCGAAGGGCTCAACCTGCGCATCACCGCGGCGTTGCGCAAGGTACGCCTGATCGAAGGTGACGAGCAGTGGTACGAAGGCCGACCGGTGCTGATGACCCGCAACGATTACGGGCTCGGCCTGATGAACGGCGACATCGGCATCGCCCTGAAATTGCCCGAAAGCGACGGTGGCCCCCACGTCCTGAGGGTGGCCTTTCCACGTAACGATGGCCAGGGCGGCGTGCGCTTTGTATTGCCCAGCCGCTTGAATGATGTGGAAACCGTGTACGCCATGACCGTGCACAAATCCCAGGGCTCGGAGTTCACTCACACCGCGCTGATCCTGCCGGATGCCCTCAACCCGGTGCTGACCAAAGAGCTGATCTATACCGGTATCACCCGTGCCAAACGTTGGTTCAGCCTGGTTGAGCCGCGCGGCGGCGTGTTTGAGGAAGCGGTGCGGCGCAAGGTCAAGCGTCTGAGCGGATTGATGTTGGAGTTGGACCTTCCGTCTGAAAAAAATGACTGGTAGGTCAGGCGATATTTCTTATTCAGATGTCTGATTTTTCTGAAAAAATAGCGAACCCCTCGAATGCTGTGCTTCGTGGGGATGTCCGCCGCTGTGCTATCGTTGCGGCATCATCCTGGAAAACACTTGAGAGTATCGCTGCATGAACGTGGCTGTCTCGCCCAAAGCGCGCAGTTTGAGTTGGAGACGCCTGTTACTGGTGACGGTGCTGTGCCTGCTTGCGCCGCGCCTATTTGCGCAGACGCCCAGCCTGGCCGAGCACCGTGCGCAGGCGGTCACCCAAGTGGTGCTCGGTATCCTCAGCTACGCCCGTTGGCCGGTTGAGCCTGCGCAATTGCGGCTGTGCATTGTCGGGCCGACTCAGTACACCGATGACCTGGTCAAAGGCACCACCCAGGCCACAGGACGTCCGGTGCTGGTGCGGCGCCTGCTGGTCGATCATCCGGATATCGTCAATGCCTGTGATGCCGTCTACATCGGCAAAATCACCCCCGACGAACGCAACCGCCTGTTTACCTCATTGATTGGCCACCCCGTACTCAGCATCAGCGAAGGGGGCGACCAATGCACGGTGGGCAGCCTGTTCTGCCTGCGCGTCAGCGATGAGCAGGTGTCGTTCGAGGTCAACCTGGATTCCGTCGCTCGTAGCGGCGTGCGCATCCATCCCAGTGTGTTGCAGTTGTCCCGTCGTCGAGCGCCTGGCTCATGAGTCGCGATAAAGTGCGGCCGACCCTGCGCTCGGTAATTGCCCGCGGGCATATGATCCTGGCGCTGGTAGCAGTGACCCTGGCCAGTGTGTCCCTGACCCTGCTGGGCGTACTTGCCCTGCGGGTTTACGCCGAGCACAACCTGCACCTGATCGCCCGCTCGATCAACTACACCGTGGAAGCAGCCGTGGTGTTCAACGACAGTGCGGCGGCCACCGAAGCCCTGAGCCTGATTGCCTCTACCGAAGAAGTGGCCCAGGCAGAAGTATTCGATATCAACGGCAAGCTGCTGGCGCGCTGGGTTCGCCCGGAAACCGGCATGTTGTCACGGGTCGAGCTGCAAATAGCGCACGCCCTGCTCGAACAGCCCATCAGCCAGCCGATCCTGCGGCAAGGGCAAACCGTCGGCAGCATCCATCTGGTCGGCCACGGTGGCAGCCTGTTGCGCTTCTTGCTCAGTGGCTTGATCGGGATTCTGATCTGCACCGCCCTCAGCGCCTGGGTGGCGTTGCATCTGTCACGGCGTCTGTTAAATGGTATCACCGTGCCATTGCAACGCCTGGCTGCCGTCGCCCACGCCGCCCGCAGCGAGCGAGACTTCGACCGCCGCGTACCCTCGGCGCAGATCGCCGAACTCGACAGTCTGGGCAGCGACTTCAACGCCCTGCTCGGTGAGATGGAAGCCTGGCAGAGCCACCTGCAAAGCGAAAACGAAACCCTGGCCCACCAGGCCAGCCACGACAGCCTCACCGGCCTGCCCAACCGCGCGTTCTTCGAAGGCCGGCTGATCCGTGCCCTGCGCAGCGCGGCCAAGGTCAACGAGCGGGTGGCGGTGCTGTTCCTCGACAGCGACCGCTTCAAAGACATCAACGACAGCTTCGGTCACGCCGCTGGCGATGCCGTGCTGGTGGCCGTTGCCGACCGCGTGCGGGCGCAACTGCGCGAGGACGACCTGGTGGCGCGCCTGGGCGGTGATGAATTCGCGGTATTGCTGGCGCCCCTGCACAAGGCCGAAGACGCCCAGCGCATCGCCGACAAAATCATTGCCAGCATGGACATGCCGATTCCACTGCCTGGAGACACCCAGGTGTTGACCTCCCTCAGTATCGGCATTGCGATTTATCCCGAGCATGGTGCCACGCCAGGGACCTTGCTCAACGCTGCCGACGCGGCGATGTACCAGGCCAAACGATTGTCTTCGGGCGGCCAGCAAACGGCGGAGTCGGAGCACCCCGTCGCCAACGTTCAACACAGGAGTTGATTCCCTTGTTCGCTAACACACGCGTTTTATTTATTTCTTTGCTCGTGGCCTTCCTGGCCCTCAGCGGCTGCCAGACGCCACCCAAAGGCCTGACCCCGGCGCAAGTCGCCGTGCTCAAGCAGCAAGGCTTCGAGCTGACCGATGAAGGCTGGGCCTTCGGCCTGTCCGGCAAAGTGCTGTTTGGCAGCGACGTCGAAACCCTCAACAAACCCAGCACCGACATCGTCGAACGCATCGGCCAGGCCCTGGTAGGCGCGGGTATCGAGCGTGTGCGTGTCGACGGCCACACCGACGCCTCGGGCAAAGAGCCGTACAACGTGGCCCTGTCCCTGCGCCGCGCCAAAAGCGTGGGCAAGGTGCTGACCCGCGTGGGCATGAAAGAAGAAAACATCCAACTGCGCGGCCTGGGCAGCAGCGAGCCGGTAGCGCCGAATACGACCACAGCAGGCCGCACCGAGAATCGCCGGGTGTCGATCGTAGTGATCGCAGACTAAGCGGGTTCACCTTTCCCAAGCTGAAATGCAATCCAATGTGGGAGGGGGCAAGCCCCTCTCACAGTTGTTCTGCGATGTGCTAGCAAGAATGTTCGCTCAACGGCTCGGTGTCATCGCCTGCGTCAAGTCATCCACCACGGCCTTGCCCCTCTCATACATATAATGCGCGGCCCATGCGTATTGGTCGCCGCGAAAACCTACCAACGACCATTAGGAGTTTTCTCTGTAGGAAAGACCTGTCATGACGAATTTTAATGGCTGGGCTGATGAAGTTTCGCTTTTTCGCAAATGGTGGGCTTAGTTAAATGGACGCTATAAGTAACTACCGTAAAGGATTGCGATGACTATAAATGTCAGTCATTTTCGCCAGGAAGTATCTAAAGTCAGGCTTTCAAAAGATGCATTTGCTGAGCTATTGACGATAAGAGAGTTGTTCGAGACGGTAAGTCAAGGTGTTAGATTCGATACCAAGGTCGCTTACATTAATCCTTTACAGTCAAGCGTGCTGAGAGAGGAGCTGAATAGAATACGAAATATGATTGATCATGAAAGTCATGTCTTGATTCTCGAAGGCTTTAAGGTGGATAAACTTTCAACGTTCAAATCTCTGGTGTGGACATTCGGTTCCTTACTCGGTGTCCCCATGGTACAGAATCATCTTGGTCATAAAGTGATTGAGGTTTATGACCGAGGTGGCAAAAGCATTGAGGAAGGTGCGAGATACCATCAGACCCGTCAAGGCGCCTATGTACATAACGATGGTGTGAGCGACCCGTTGCCTATCGATTACTTGATCCTGGCCTGTGGACAGAAAGCACTTTTAGGAGGTGAGAGCATTCTCATCGATGCAAGCGCGGTATACGCCGAGCTGATGGCGTTCCCAGAAGTATTGGAAGCGCTCAAATGCGACTTCTTATTTGAGAATCGCGGCATGTCAGAGGATGAAAAACTGTTTAAAGCCCCCATCCTCAGCTTTTCCAGTGAAGGTATTCCACTGATCAGATACTTTCGAGTCTACATTGAGTCAGCTCACCTTAAGGCAGGAGTGCCTTTAACAGCAGCTCAAACCCAGGCACTGGACTTTCTGGATACCGTTCTCGATCAGTCATCGGTTCAGCATCGAGTGCTGCTGGAGCCAGGGCAAGTGCTTATTTCAGCCGATAACAAGTTTCTGCATACGCGCACGCACTTCATTGATATGAACGCTCCACGTTCCGAGATCAATGATGCTGAGCCTTTGAGTGATCTTAATCGTTATATGCTACGGCTGTGGTTACGCAAACGATGATGCATCGGTATTCATAACGTATGTCCTCCCATATCCGCCATAAGCCGAGCCCCATGGACAACTCCGATATCGCGATCACGTTGGTCTTGATTTCTGCCTTTATGCACGCCACTTGGAATGCCGTAGTTCGCGCCGGTAGCAGTCGCTTCATGACCTTGGCCATGGTCGACGGCACCGCGCTAGTGATATGCCTGCTGACGTTGCCGTTTGTAAGTGTGCCTAGCCTGGAGGTATGGGGCTATATACTCGTCTCTGTGGTGCTCAATACGGTCTACCGGCTATTTTTGATTAAAGCGTACGAAACGGGTGACTTCGGTCAGGTTTACCCGGTGATGCGTGGGGTGCCGCCCGTATTGGTCGTGCTGTTTTCTTACTTTCTGCTGCATGAACAGTTGTCCTCCCAGGCGTTGACGGGAGTGTTGCTGATTTGTGTGGGGATTATCAGCTTGACCTTTGTGCGCAGGATGACGGCGCAGATGTTCAAGCCGATCCTGATGGCGGTGTGCGCCGGTGCGTTTATTGCGTCTTACACGGTGGTGGATGCTAAAGGTGTAAGAGCCAGTGAGACGGTGCTGCAGTACATTATTTACCTGACAGTATTCCAAAGTATCCCGATCCCGATGCTGGCGTTTTCCAAAGAACGTTCAACCTTGGCTCGTGCGATACGTGGGCACTGGCGAGTTGGGCTATTAGGCGGTGTTTTTTACCTGGCGTCTTACGGATTGGTGTTGTTTGCCTTGTCGCTGGACGCGGTGGCCAAGGTCTCAGCTCTGCGGGAAACCAGTGTTATTATCGGCGCCATTATTGCTGCGCTGTTCTTTCACGAACGGTTCGGTTGGCGACGGATGCTTTCGGCGTTCGTCATTGTTTGCGGGATCATTTTGATCAAAGTGAGCACCTGATGGCCCAGCGTCCGCCCCCCACACCTATGCTTCAGGCGTTCGTCAGCGCAGCGCAAACCGGTAGTTTCGCCCGTGCAGCGTCTGAGCTTAACCTCACCGCCAGTGCCATTAGCCATCAAATCGCGGGCTTGGAGGAATGGTGGGGCGTGTCGTTGTTTGAGCGGCACTCACGCGGCGTCAAGCTGACTGCAGCAGGGCAGGCTCTGTTGCCAGTTACCGATGAGTTTTTCAAGGCGCTGGATGGGGTATTGCATTCACTCAATCCCGGTAAGTCCCAACCGTTATACCTATCATGCACGTCTTCCCTCTGTTCGACGTGGCTAATCCCCAGGATGCACGGCTCTCACACGCAGGCTTCATTCAACCTGGATCTGGTGTTGACCAGCGCCGACATGAGCAGCACCAGCCTGGAGGCCCATCAATACGATGTCGCCGTGGTGATGGGGTACGGTGACTATCCGGATCATTATGTCGAACTGTTGATGCGCGACGCCGTATTCCCCGTGTGTTCGCCCGATTTTCTGCGGTTGAAGGGCGGCATTGTTCTGGAGGATGTCGCCCGCTATCCGCTGATTCATCGGGTGGACGATCAGGTATGTCCGGGGTGGGAAAGCTGGTTTGCGTTTCAGGGGCTGGCGCCGCCGCATTATCACCACGGGCCGAGATTTCCGGATTCGAGCCTGGCGATCAGCCTGGCGGTGAAGGGCGGAGGGATTGCGCTGGGCAGGACTGCGTTGGTGTATGACCAACTGGAAGACGGTGCGTTAGTTGCGTTGAATAGCCCTGTGATGATGTCCCCTGCGGCCTACTACATCATTTGTCGAAACGGGCGTCAGTCGGAGCCGGAGATTGCTCGGCTGATTGAATGGCTCAAGAACAGCGCGGGTGAGTTTCTGCGCGAAGTTCGGCTTCGGCATCCGCAAATTGCTGCAGCAGGAGCGGTCTAAATGTAGGAAGCCTCCGTTGCTCCTTTTAGCACCTCACTTCGCAAACCTGATCTCCCGCGTCTGCCCCATTAACAACCCCTGATTCTGCTCCGTCACTTCCCGAATGTAATCCCACAACAACGTAATCCGCTTCAACTTCCTCAAATCCTCCCGGCAATACATCCAGAACTGCCGTGTAATCGCAATCTGCTCCCCCAGCACCGGTAACAAGCGCGGGTCCTGCGCCGCCAGAAAACACGGCAATATCGCCATCGACCGTCCTTGCTGGGCCGCCACGTACTGTGCGATCACGCTGGTACTGCGCAGGCTGGCGCTGGCGCCGGGCACCACATTGGCCAGGTACAGCAACTCTGAGCTGAAGGCCAAATCATCCACATAGCTGATAAACGGATGTTCGGCCAGATCCGCAGGTTTGCGGATCGGCGGGTGTTGGTCGAGGTAGTCCTGGGTGGCGTACAACTGCAATTTGTAGTCGCACAGTTTGCAGCACACATACGGTCCGTGTTCCGGGCGTTCCAGGGCGATGACGATGTCGGCTTCGCGCTTGGACAGGCTGATGAAGTGGGGCAGGGGCAGGATATCCACCGAGATCGCTGGATAAGTGTCGACGAAATGGCTCAGTTGCGGGGTGACGAAGAAGCTGCCGAAGCCTTCGGTGCAACCCATGCGCACATGGCCGGAAAGTGCCACGCCGGAGCCGGACACCTGTTCGCAGGCCATGTGCAGGGTGCTTTCGATGGATTCGGCATAACCCAGCAACCGCTGGCCTTCGCTGGTGAGCACGAAGCCGTTGGTCCGGGATTTTTCGAACAGCAGCGTGCCGAGGGACACTTCCAGAGAGCTGATGCGCCGCGACACGGTTGTGTAGTCCACCGCCAGGCGCTTGGCGGCCACGCTGGCCTTGCGGGTGCGCGCCACTTCGAGAAAAAACTTCAGGTCATCCCAGTTCAGGGCGCCCAGGGAGGTGATGTTTTTTTGCATATTGGACCGGCTTTTATGTGCGTTCTTATTAGAGATTTGCACATCTATACTCCAAAAACAGTCCGAACGCCTCATTCTTCAAGGCGATTCAACGCCTTGGTTCTCTGCATAACTACAAGATTCTGGAGACCACATGAACGCATCTGCCGATATTTCCGTGCAACAGGTCAAGTTGCTGATCAACGGCGAGTGGGTCGAGTCCAAGACCACCGAGTGGCAAGACATCGTCAACCCGGCCACCCAGCAAGTGCTGGCCAAAGTCCCGTTTGCCACCGCCGATGAAGTCAACGCGGCCATCGACGCTGCCCATCAAGCGTTCCAGACCTGGAAACTCACGCCGATCGGCGCGCGCATGCGCATCATGCTTAAGCTGCAAGCCTTGATCCGCGAACATTCCAAGCGCATTGCTGTAGTCCTCAGCTCCGAGCAGGGCAAGACCATTGCCGATGCCGAGGGCGATATTTTCCGTGGCCTGGAAGTGGTGGAGCACGCTTGTTCCATTGGCACCCTGCAAATGGGTGAGTTCGCCGAGAACGTGGCCGGCGGCGTGGACACCTACACCCTGCGCCAGCCTATCGGCGTGTGCGCCGGCATCACCCCGTTCAACTTCCCGGCGATGATTCCGCTGTGGATGTTCCCGATGGCGATTGCCTGCGGTAACACCTTTGTACTCAAGCCTTCCGAGCAAGACCCGTTGTCGACCATGCTGCTGGTGGAGCTGGCGCTGGAAGCCGGTGTGCCAGCCGGCGTGCTCAACGTGGTGCATGGCGGCAAGGACGTGGTGGATGCGCTGTGCACTCACAAAGACATCAAGGCGGTGTCCTTCGTCGGTTCGACGGCTGTGGGCACCCATGTCTACGACCTGGCCGGCAAACACGGCAAGCGTGTGCAGTCGATGATGGGCGCCAAGAACCACGCGGTGGTGCTGCCGGATGCTAACCGAGAACACACCCTCAACGCCCTGGTCGGTGCCGGTTTCGGCGCGGCTGGCCAGCGTTGCATGGCCACCTCGGTGGTGGTGCTGGTGGGCGCGGCCAAGCAGTGGCTGCCAGACCTCAAGGCCCTGGCACAAAAGCTCAAGGTCAACGCCGGCAGCGAAGCGGGCACGGATGTCGGCCCGGTGATCTCCAAGCGCGCCAAGGCACGTATCCTGGAGCTGATCGAAAGCGGCGTGAAACAAGGCGCCAAGCTGGAGCTGGACGGCCGCGACATCAAAGTGCCGGGCTTTGAGCAAGGCAACTTTGTCGGCCCCACCCTGTTCTCAGGCGTGACCACCGACATGCGCATCTACACCGAGGAAATCTTCGGCCCGGTGCTGGTGGTACTGGAAGTCGAGACACTCGATCAAGCCATCGCCCTGGTCAACGCCAATCCGTTTGGCAACGGTACAGGCCTGTTCACCCAGAGCGGTGCGGCGGCGCGTAAATTCCAGAGCGAAATCGATGTGGGCCAGGTCGGCATCAACATTCCCATCCCGGTGCCAGTGCCGTTCTTCAGCTTCACCGGCTCCCGCGGTTCCAAGCTCGGCGACCTCGGCCCGTACGGCAAGCAAGTGGTGCAGTTCTACACTCAGACCAAAACCGTCACCAGCCGCTGGTTTGATGACGACACGGTCAACGATGGCGTCAACACCACCATCAACCTGCGCTGAACTCGGGAGACGACCATGAAAATTGCATTCATCGGCCTGGGCAACATGGGTGCGCCCATGGCCCGCAACCTGATCAAGGCTGGGCACGCGCTTAACCTGTTCGACCTGAACCAGGCGGTACTCAAGGAACTTGCCGAACTGGGCGGCACCATCAGCAGCTCGCCGCGTGATGCGGCCCAAGGTGCCGAACTGGTGATTACCATGCTGCCGGCAGCCGCCCATGTGCGCAGCGTGTGGCTGAATGAAGACGGTGTACTCGCCGGCATCGGCAAAGGCATCCCCGCCGTGGATTGCAGCACCATTGACCCGCAAACCATCCGTGAAGTAGCGGCTGCGGCAGCCAAACAAGGCGTGGACGTGGCCGATGCGCCGGTCTCCGGTGGCACCGGCGGTGCCCAGGCCGGGACGCTGACCTTCATGGTCGGCGCCAACCCGGAATTGTTCGCCACCCTGCAACCGGTGCTGGCGCAGATGGGCCGCAACATCGTGCACTGTGGTGATGTCGGCACTGGGCAAATCGCCAAGATCTGCAACAACCTGCTGCTGGGTATCAGCATGGTCGGCGTCAGTGAAGCCATGGCCCTGGGCGATGCACTTGGCATTGATACACAAGTGCTGGCCGGCATCATCAACAGCTCCACGGGGCGCTGCTGGAGTTCCGATACCTACAATCCTTGGCCAGGCGTGATCGAGACCGCGCCATCATCGCGTGGCTATACCGGTGGTTTTGGTGCCGACCTGATGCTCAAGGATTTGGGCCTGGCCACCGAAGCCGCACGCCAGGTGCACCAGCCGGTGATCCTCGGCGCAGTGGCCCAGCAGCTGTATCAATCGATGAGCCAGCGTGGGGAAGGGGGCAAGGACTTCTCGGCGATCATCAACAGCTATCGCAAGCTGTAGGAGCGAGCTTGCTCGCGAAAAATGTGAGAGCAACGCGTTCATCCTGGATGAGCGCGTTTTCGTTGACGATCTTCGCGAGCAAGCTCGCTCCTACAGGGACGGGGATGGGTCAGGCAAACACAAAATACTTACGCACAGTCTCGACCACTTCCCACGTCCCCTTCATCCCTGGCTCCACTACAAAGATATCCCCAGCGCGCAAATGGATCGGCTCCATGCTTTCAGGCGTGATCACGCAGTAGCCTTCCTGGAAATGGCAGTATTCCCACTTCACGTATTCCACGTACCACTTGCCCGGTGTGCAGATCCAGGTGCCCATGATCTTGCTGCCGTCTTCGCTGGTGTAGGCGTTGAGGTTGACAGTGTGCGGGTCGCCTTCGAGCTTTTCCCATTTGCAGGCATCCAAGACCGGCAGTGGGTGGGTGTCGCGCAGTACGGTGATGGGCTTGGACATGATGACTCCGAGGCAGGAAAGGGAAAACTCAACCCTAAGGCCTCGGGCGTTGCGCCAGTGGTCTGAACTCGACATTGGGATGCCCAGAAGCGCAGTCACCTGAACACCGCGGTCCCCTGTGGGAGCCGGGCTTGCCCGCGATGGCGGTGGCACAGCGAGCATCTCCATTGCCTGACGCTCCGCTATCGCGGGCAAGCCAGGCTCCCACGAGAGGTCGTGGCGTATCTGAGCGACAGATCTGTGCATCAAACCGATGTTTCCTCGCAGTAACTGCGAAAGATTTCCCGTGTCGCGCCAGAATTCGCAAGAAAATTCACACCCCTCCCTCGTATCATTCACCTCAGTAACGAGTGAGAGCCTTGCAATGAACCCAATAAAAACGTGGTGGGATATCAGCCCGCCCTTGAGCACGGCCACCCCGACCTGGCCGGGCGATACACCGTTCCAGGAAGAGCGCGTGTGGCAGTTCGGCCCGGAGTGTCCGGTAAATGTGGGGCGCGTGACCCTGTCGCCGCACACCGGCGCCCATGTGGATGCGCCGCTGCATTACAGCGCTGATGGCGCGCCGATTGGCGAGGTGTCGCTGGATGTGTATATGGGGCCGTGCCGGGTATTGCACTGCCTCGGCAGCGGCGCCCTGGTGCAGCCGCATCAGTTGCAAGGGCGTGTGGATAACCTGCCCGAGCGCGTGCTGCTGCGCACTTATCCACAAGCGCCACTCACCGACTGGGATTCGAATTTCACCGCCATCGCGCCCCAGACCATTGAACTGCTCGCCAGCCTGGGGGTGCGCCTGATCGGTATCGATACGCCGTCCCTGGACCCGCAGCAATCCAAGACCATGGATTCGCACAACGCCGTGGCGCGCCATGGCATGGCGATCCTCGAAGGCATCGTGCTCGATGACGTACCGGAGGGCGACTATGAACTGATCGCGCTGCCGCTGCGCTTCGCCAACCTGGACGCGAGCCCCGTGCGCGCCATTCTCCGCCCGCTCAAGGAGCCCACGCGATGAGCCAATGTCCTTTTTCAGCTGATTACCAACCGCCGGAAGAATGGCATAACGCCGAACTGAATTTTTCCGAGTCCATGAGCTATGGCGATTACCTGGACCTGGGCAAAGTCCTCAGCGCCCAGCACCCCCTGTCGCCAGACCACAACGAAATGCTCTTTATCATCCAGCACCAGACCTCTGAGCTGTGGATGAAACTGATGCTTCACGAACTCAAGGCCGCCCGCGAACATGTGCGCCTGGGTGAGCTGCCGCCGGCGTTCAAGATGCTGGCGCGGGTGTCGCGGATCTTTGATCAACTGGTGCACGCCTGGGCGGTGCTGGCGACCATGACACCCTCGGAATACAAGGCAATTCGCCCGTTCCTGGGGCAGTCGTCGGGGTTCCAGTCGTTCCAGTACCGCGAGATCGAATTCATCCTCGGCAACAAAAGCCCGGCGCTGCTGCGGCCCCATGCTCATCGCCCGGAGTTGCTGCAGCAATTGCAGGTGGCGATTGCCACGCCGTCGTTGTATGACGAGGCCGTAAACCTGATGGTCAAGGCGGGGTTGGCGATTGATCCCAAACGCGCCGAGCGCGACCCGACCGCCGCCACGGTGCACGATGACTCGGTGGAAGCGGCCTGGCGCGAGGTATATCGCGACCCGAGCCGTTACTGGGATTTGTATCAGTTGGCCGAGAAGTTTATCGACCTGGAAGATTCGTTCCGCCAGTGGCGCTTCCGGCATGTCACCACGGTAGAGCGCATCATTGGCTTCCAGCCGGGTACTGGTGGTACTGAAGGCGTGGGGTACCTGCGCAAGATGCTCGACACGGTACTGTTCCCTGAACTCTGGCGAGTACGTTCCACGCTCTAAACAAAAAAGCCCCGGATTACCGGGGCTTTTTTTATGTGAAATACAGTCAACTGTGGGAGCTGGCTTGCCAGCGATGGCGGTGTATCAGCCGGCCCACCCGTTGGCTGACACGCCGCCATCGCGGGCAAGCCCGGCTCCCACACGTGTTACTGCGCCACAGCTACTTTCCCGTTTCTGATCCGAAACCGATAGGCAACGTAGATAATCCCCACCCACACCGGCATCGCATACACCGACTCGCGAATCCCCGGAATCGCCAGCATCACCCCGATGATCATCACCATGAAGGCCAGACACAGGTAGTTGCTGAACGGGAACCAGAAGGTCTTGAACGACGGCGTCACGCCTTGCTCGCCCATGGCCTTGCGGAACTTGATGTGGGTCAGGCTGATCAGCGCCCAGTTGATCATCAACGAAGCAACCACCAAGGCAAACAGCAACTCCAGCGCACTGTGCGGCGCCACGTAGTTGACCACCACGCACAGCATCGTCACCAACGCCGAAATCGCCAACGCCCGCAGCGGCACGCCTTGCTTGTTGAGCTTCATCAGCGCCTTGGGCGCGTCACCTTGCTCGGCCAGGCCGAACAGCATGCGGCTGTTGCAGTACACGCCGCTGTTGTACACCGACAACGCCGCGGTCAGCACCACGAAGTTGAGGATGTGGGCGGCGGTGTCGTTGCCGATCAGCGAGAAGATCTGCACAAACGGGCTACCGCTGTAGGCATCGCCTGACGCGCCGAGGGTTTGCAGCAGTTGATCCCACGGGTATAGCGACAACAGCACGGTCAGCGCACCGACATAGAAAATCAGGATGCGGTACACCACCTGGTTGATCGCTTTGGGGATGACCTTGCGTGGTTCGCTGGCTTCGGCGGCGGTGATACCGACCAGTTCCAGGCCGCCGAACGAGAACATGATGAAGGCCATCGACATCAACAGCCCCATGCCGCCATTGGGGAAGAAACCACCGTGGCTCCACAGGTTGCTGACCGAGGCCTGGGGGCCGCCGGTACCGCTGAACAGCAGGTAGCAGCCGAGCACGATCATGCCGACAATCGCCACCACCTTGATGATCGCAAACCAGAATTCGGCTTCACCGAAGAACTTCACGTTCAGGGTGTTGATCAGGTTCACCGCGACAAAGAACACCAGCGCGCTGACCCAGGTTGGGATCTCTGGCCACCAGAACTGGATGTACTTGCCCACCGCCGTCAACTCGGCCATGCCCACCAGCACGTAGAGCACCCAGTAGTTCCAGCCCGCCAGGAAGCCTGCGTAACCGCCCCAGTATTTATGTGCGAAGTGGCTGAAGGAACCGGCCACCGGCTCTTCGACGATCATCTCGCCGAGCTGGCGCATGATCAGGAACGCGATAAACCCGGCTACCGCATAACCCAGGATCATCGACGGCCCCGCCGACTTGAGTACCCCGGCCGAGCCGAGGAACAAGCCTGTGCCAATCGCACCTCCCAAGGCGATCAGCTGAATGTGCCGGTTCTTCAGGCCTCGCTTGAGGCCCACCGGGTTAACCATGTCATCCGCCATTAACATTCCCTTCTACTTGTTTTTCTCAAGGGTGATTGCACGCCGCATCGGCCCCTCAGAACTGCTGAGGGTCAGATATTACTCTGCGTAAACTTTTCGTAATACAACTGAACGCCATCAAGTGCCTGATCCGCCAGCCATTGCTGGATGGATTCGACCATCGGAGGGGGGCCGCACACGTACATATCCGCCGATCTGTCCCGCAGTTCGGCCAGGTCGAAATGCTCGGTGAGGTAGCCGCGTTTGCCCGTCCACTCGGCTGAGGCGTCGCTCAGCACTTCGGTGTAGCGAAAGTTCGGGATTTTTGCCGCGTAGGCGTGGATACGCGCCGCTTCACATAAATCTTCGGCGCCGCGCACGCCGTAGTACAGGTGCACAGGTTGTGCGCAGCCGTTGACGGCCAGCTCATCGAGCATGCCCAACAACGCCGACAACCCGGTGCCGCCCGCCACCAGTACCAGCGGTTGGGTGACGTGCCGCAGATAAAACGCACCCAAGGGCGCCTCCATCAGCATTTCATCACCTACCTGGCAGCGTTCACGCAGGTAGTTGCTCATGACTCCATCGGGCAGCAGGCGTACCAGGAACTGCAATTGATTACCCGGCCGGTTGGCGAAGGAGTAGGAGCGCCAGCTATCGGTGCCGGGCACCGACAGACGCGCATATTGGCCCGGCAAAAAATCCAGTGGCTGGTCCAGTTGCACCTGCAAGATGGCGGTGCTGGTCGAGACCTGCTGCACCGCGCTCACCGTGCCGCGTACCTGCGCGGGCCCGGGGGCGTTGCACAGGCTCGAATCAAAGTCGAAATAGAAGGTGGCGTCGGACTTCACCCGGGTCTGGCAACTGAGCATCTTGCGCTGTTGCAGGTCGAGGCTGGAAAGGGCTTCGTCGTCGACATAGTCCTGGGTGTACTCGCCGGATTCGCAACGCCCCTGGCAGGTTCCGCACACGCCTTCGCGGCAATCGAGCGGGATCTTGATGCCGTTGCGCAGGGCCGCGTCCAACAGGATTTCATGAGCGCCCACCGGGAAGAACAGGGTCTTGCCATCGGCAAAGCTGAAGGCCACTTTGTGATTCATTGATGAAACTCCAAGCGTGCCCCTGTGGCGAGGGAGCTTGCTCCCGCTGGGCTGCGAAGCTGCCCCAAAAAACTGGGAGCGCTGCGCACTCCAGCGGGAGCAAGCTCCCTCGCCACAAGGGGGATGTGCTGGTTTTAAAGGTGATAGAAATCCAGCACCGAGTTGATGGTGTCGTTGAGCAGCAGGGCGTGCTTGCGCGTGATCAGCCAGCTGTCGCCCTCGGGCTTGAGGCGATAGGTTGCGTGCCCATAGAACTGCTCGGAAGTAGCCAGCCGATAAAACAGCGTGTGCCAGTTCAAACGCACCTCCAACGTGCCGTCGGCCTGCTCGGCAATGCGCACGTTGTTGATCAGGTGCAAGGTGCGCGGCATCGGCGTGGCAGAGGCGGCTTTGCCGGTGCGCAGGCGGAACACGCGGTCTTCCAGGCCCGAGCGGTTGGCATAGTAGATCAACGACATCTCGCGCTTGGGGTCTTGGGTGTAGACGTGTTCCGAGTCCCATTGCGGCAGGTGGAATTCACTCTGCGGGTCGAACAATTGCACGTAGGCGTCCCAGTCCTGGGCATCGCACAGTTCGGACTTGCGGTAGAAGAACTGCTCGATCTGGTACTGCAATTGCGCATTCATCATTTCACCTCCCGCAGTGTCAGGGCTCGCTCGTCCAAACCCTTGAGCAGAAACTGCTGCCAGTTGCGATGCTGGTTGACGTACAAGCCTTCATGGGTGAATTCGGTGCCGGTCATCGCCGGTTGGATGCCAATGGCCTCGCTGTTGGGCGTCGGCCCGGTCTCCCAGCGATGGCTGCCCCGTGATATGTCGCTCCAGCGTTCCAGGCGGCCCTGGAAGCCGCGCTGGGCTTCGCGAAATTCCACCAGGTCGTCGGGCGTGCCCATGCCCGAGACGTTGAAGAAGTCCTCGAACTGGCGGATCCGGTTTTCGCGATCGGCGTCGGACTCACCTCTCACGCCCAGGCACTGGCTGATGATCTCGGTCTTGTTCCAGGCCACCGGGCGGATGATGCGCAACTGCGAGCTGATCTGGTCGAGAAAGAACAGGCTGGGGTAGATGTTCAGGTTGCGTAGGCGGTGCATCATCCACTCGGCCTTCTGCTGGCCGTGTTCTTCTACCAGGCGCGGCATGATGGTGGCGTAGCCGGAGCGCACGCTGGGGTTGGGCATGTCGCTAAACAGCACGCTATGGCCGTTGTTGAAGGCAAACCAGCCATCGTCGGTATTCGCGTCGCCGGCGCCGAGCTTGCTGTAGTCCAGCGTCGTGCTGGAACCTGCGCCGTTCTCGGTGTTGACCTGCTGGCGATGCTGCACGGTGGCCACGTAGTTGTAGTGCACGGTGCTGACGTGATAACCGTCCAGGCCGTTTTCGTTTTGCAGCTTCCAGTTGCCGTCGTAGGTGTAGGCGGACTTGCCTGGCAGCACTTCCAGCTCACCGGTGGCCGATTGCGCCACCATCATGTCGAAGAACACTTTGGCGTCGCCCAGGAAATCTTCCAGGCTGTTGGTGCCGTTCACGTCCAGGCTGATAAACACAAAGCCCTTGTAGCTGTCGATGCGCGCTTTTTTCAGGCCGCGGGTGGCCTTGTCGAAACCTTCCGGGTATTCCCCGGGCGCCTTGACCTTCACCAGTCGGCCATCGCTCTTGTAGCACCAGGCGTGGAACGGGCAGGTGAAGGTGGATTGGTTGCCCTTGCCCACGCGGGTGAGGGTAGTGCCGCGATGCTGGCAGGCGTTGATCAGCGCGTTGAGCCGGCCTTCGCCGTCACGGGTGATGATCATCGGCTGGCGCCCGGCGCGCATCGTCACGAAGTCGTGGTTATTGGCCAGTTCGCTTTCGTGGCAGGCGTAGATCCAGTTTTTTTCGAAGATCAGCTCCATCTCCAGGTCGAACAGTTCGGGCTCGGTGAACATGTCGCGGGCGATGCGGAACACTTCATCTGCCGGGCGAAAGTCCAGGCAGCTTTCGATAAAGGTTTTCCACTGCTCGACGGTTCTTGCACCACTCATGGGAGGCACCTTTTGATCATGGCTAAACGGTGAGCCATTAAGCGGCTGCAATGCGGTAGCGGGCTATCCGCTTAATGGGGGAACGCAGGCCGCAAAGTTGGGCAACAAATACCCATGGCGGTGCGCGCAGGTGACGGCATGCGCTACTGTGATGGTGGGCGATGGTCGTAGAACCCTGGGATTTATCCACATAGTCGACCCTTACTATCCACCCAGTGGCCACGCTGCTGGCGTGGCCTGGAACTTGCTGTCGAGGTTCAACGACGCGCCGCCAGAGCGCGCAAATGCCTAACCGCCGTGGGTGCACCCTGATGAGTAGCCAGACACGCGATATTCATATTCAACGCTTCGACCTGGAAGGCGCGCGCAGCTGGATGTCCGGCATCTGCGGGCCCCATCGCCTGGCGACGGCCACCCCCGAACGCCTGCGCTTTCACCACAGCGCCAACGTGTTCAAATCCCGCGCCACCACCCTGGGCGTGATCGAGTACGGTACCGATGTGACCATCGACATCGAAGACGCCGAGCACTTTCGCAGCTACAGCTTGAGCCTGCCGCTGGTGGGCGAGCAGGAGCTGAGCAAGAACGGTGAGCGCCTCAGTTCCAACCGCGACCAGGGCGTGATCATTTCACCCAATGAGCATCAGGTGCTGGCGATTTCCGGTGACTGCCGCAAGTTGCAGGTGGTGATCACCCGCGCGGCGATGAGCGAGTCACTGGAAGGTTTGCTGCAACGGCCCATCGATGCACCGCTGCGGTTTGAGTCGGTGATGGATGCTGTGGACGGAGCACCGGCCTCGTGGTGGCGCATGGCGCGATACTTCATCGCCGAACTGGAATGCAGCAGCGAGTTGTACGAGCAGGCGGCGTTTACCCGTGACCTGGAAAGCTCGCTGATCAAGGGGCTGATCCTGGCCCAACCCAATAACTACTCTGAAGAACTGCGCGAGGTTCTGGGGGTGAAACTGCCGCACTACTTGATCCGTGCGCGGCAATTCATCCACGACAACGCCCGTGAAGTGCTGCACCTGGAAGACCTGGAAGCGGCAGCGGGCGTGTCGCGGTTCAAACTGTTCGATGCGTTTCGCAAGTACTTCGCACTGTCGCCCATGGCGTATCTGAAGAAGCATCGGTTGGGGGCGGTGCGCCAGGAGATTCTGGAGCAGGGCTCAATGCGCACTATTTCTGAAATCGCCCTGGGCTGGGGGTTTACGCACCTGGGGCGGTTTTCGGCGGAATACCGCAAGCTGTTCGATGAGTCGCCCAGCCAGACATTGCAACGCAAGCGCCTGCGCAGCCTTTGAAACCAATGAAGATCAAATGTAGGAGCGAGCTTGCTCGCGAAAAACGTTAACGATAACGCGTGCTTGCTGGATGAACGCGGCGCCTGTGAGTTTTTCGCGAGCAAGCTCGCTCCTACAAGGGAATTGCGGTGTTTGGGAAAATCTCAGATCAACTCTTCAACCAGTTGCAGGCAATGAGTCAGCCCCGGCGACTGGTCATTCACCCGCCGGCTCAGAATGATCGGCGAAGTCGCAGTGGCCTCCACAATCGGCGTATAGCCAATATCCGCCCGATGCAGCACCTGCACCGACGCCGGCACCAACGTCACCCCCATACCTGCGCCCACCAGGCCAATAGCGGTCTGCAATTCGTTGGTCCACTGCGCCACCTTCAGGCTCAAGCCATGGGCGTCGAACAGCGCGATCACATGGTCGGCATAACTGGGGCGCGGGTTGCCGGGGTAGAGCACAAAGGGTTCGCCGGCCAACTGGGCGAGGGTGGCCGGGGCGCCCAGCAACGGGTGACCACTGGGCAGCACTGCTACCAGGCGGTCCTCCACCAGTACGCGCTGGACGATGGCCGGATCGTCGATGCGAATCCGCCCGAAGCCTACGTCAATGCGGCCAGCCTTGAGCGCTTCGACCTGCTGCAAAGTGGTCATCTCCGACAAACCCAGCTCCAGCTCCAGGGCCTCGTGAGTGCGCAGGCGCCGAATCAGCTCCGGCAGCACGCCATACAAGGTCGACGGCGCAAAGCCGATGCCCAGCCAGGTTTTCTCGCCTTGGCCGATGCGCCGGGTGGTGTCGCAGACCTTGCCCAGTTGTTCGAGCAGCACACTGGCATGCTCATAGAAAAACCGTCCGGCCTCTGTCAGCCGCAAGGGCCGGCTGCGCTCCAGCAGCACCACCCCCAGTTCGTCCTCCAGTTGCTGGATCTGCCGGCTCAAAGGCGGCTGGGCGATATGCAAGCGTTCGGCAGCTCGGGTGAAGTTGAGGGTCTCGCCCAGCACCTGGAAATAGCGCAAGTGACGCAGTTCCATATCGACTCCTTTCATACCTTGAGGGTATCGCACGAGACCAATTCTATATTGGAAGCCCAAAAAAATGCGGAACAGAATCGACGTAAATTTATAAAGAACCCAATGGGTATTGCCATGCCGATTTGCACCATCGAGTCGATTGAAACTGTCATCGTCGACCTGCCCACCCTTCGCCCGCACAAGCTGGCGATGCACACTATGCAAAACCAGACCCTTGTCATCATTCGCCTGCGTTGCACCGACGGCATCGAAGGCATCGGTGAAGCCACCACCATCGGCGGCCTGAGCTACGGCAACGAGAGCCCCGACAGCATCAAGGTCAACATCGACTGTCACTTCGCGCCGCTGTTGATCGGCCAGGACGCGAGTAACGTCAACGCGGCGATGTTGCGCCTGGAGCGCAGTATTCGCGGCAACACCTTTGCCAAGTCCGGTATCGAAAGCGCCTTGCTCGATGCGCTCGGCAAACGCCTGGGCCTGCCGGTCAGCGAACTGCTGGGTGGGCGTGTGCGTGATGCGTTGCCGGTGGCCTGGACCCTGGCCAGCGGTAATACCGAACAGGACATCAACGAGGCCGAGAAAATGCTCGACCTGCGCCGCCACCGTCTCTTCAAGTTGAAAATCGGCGCAGGCGAGGTCAACCGCGACCTGGCCCATGTGATCGCGATCAAAAAAGCCCTGGGCGAGCGCGCCAGTGTGCGCGTCGACGTCAACCAGGCCTGGGATGAAGCCGTGGCCCTGCGGGCGTGCAAGGTGCTCGGCGACAACGGTATCGACCTGATCGAACAACCGATCTCGCGCAACAACCGTGGTGGTATGACTCGGCTCAACCTGTCGAGCCCGGTGCCGATCATGGCCGATGAGTCCATCGAGTGTGTCGAGGATGCATTCAACCTGGCCCGTGAAGGCTCGGCCACAGTGTTCGCCCTCAAGATCGCCAAGAACGGCGGCCCGCGTGCCGTATTGCGCACGGCGGCGATTGCCGAAGCGGCTGGCATCGGCCTGTACGGCGGCACCATGCTCGAAGGCGGCATTGGCACCCTGGCTTCGGCCCATGCCTTTCTCACGCTGAACACCCTGGCGTGGGGCACCGAATTGTTCGGCCCGCTGTTGCTCACCGAAGACATCCTCACCGAGCCACCGGTGTACCGCGATTTCCAGCTGCACGTTTCCAGCGCGCCGGGCCTGGGCCTGGCGCTCGATGAAGAGCGCCTGGCGTTCTTTCGCCGTGACAAACACTAAGAGGCCTCTGCCATGTTGTTCCACGTAAAAATGACCGTGAACCTGCCCCTCGACATGCACCCCGAGCGTGCCGCCAGCCTCAAGGCCGAGGAGAAAGCCTTGGCTCAGCGCCTGCAAGAGGAGGGCAAATGGCGCCACCTGTGGCGCATCGCCGGGCATTACGCCAACTACAGCGTGTTCGATGTCGACAGCGTGCAGGACCTGCACGACCTGCTGATGCAACTGCCGTTGTTCCCCTACATGGCCATCGAAGTGAACGCGCTGTGCCGCCATCCGTCGTCGATCCATGCGGACGACCGCTGAGCCGGCTTCCACCTATAACTACAAGATGAGGAATGCACCATGTCCATCCGCCTGTCCCAGACTGCCCACGCCCAACAGTTTCTCGAAGAAGCCAGCGGTAACCTCAATGACGCGGGCAACCCGCGCACCAAGGCGCTGATTTACCGAATCCTGCGCGACACCGTGAACATCATCGAAGACCTGGAAGTGACCCCGGAAGAATTCTGGAAGGCGGTCAACTACCTCAATGAACTGGGCAAAAATCAAGAGGCCGGCCTGCTCGCCGCCGGTTTGGGCCTGGAGCATTACCTGGACCTGTTGATGGACGCCGCCGACGAGGAGGCCGGCAAGTCGGGCGGCACCCCGCGCACCATCGAAGGCCCGTTGTACGTGGCCGGTGCGCCGTTGTCCAAGTACGAGGCACGGCTGGATGACGGCAAGGACGACGCGGTGCCGTTGTTCATGCGCGGGCAAGTACGCGACACCGAGGGCAAGCCGTTGGCAGGGGCGATTGTCGATGTGTGGCAGGCCAACACGGGCGGGACCTATTCGTGGTTCGACCCGGCGCAATCGGAATTCAACCTGCGTCGGCGCATCGAGACCGACGCCCAGGGCAACTACCGTTTTCGCAGCATCGTGCCTTCAGGCTACGGCTGCCCACCGAGTGGGCCGACGCAACAGTTGCTCGACCAACTGGGGCGCCACGGGCAACGGCCGGCGCATATCCACTTCTTCATCTCGGCGCCGGGGCACCGGCACCTGACCACGCAGATCAACCTGTCGGATGACCCGTACCTGCATGATGACTTTGCCTATGCCACCCGGGATGAACTGATTGCCGAGATTCGCTTCAGCGACGATCCGCAACTGGCGCGCGAATTTGGCGTGCAAGGGCGGTTTGCGCAGATTGATTTTGACTTTGAGTTGCAGGTGGCGGATGCGCCAATAGAGCAGCAGCGCATGCAACGAGTCCGCGCCCTCGAAGACTGATCTGTGGGCGCTGGCTTGCTGTGGCGAGGGAGCTTGCTCCCGCTCGACAGCGAAGCTGGAGCCGGCTTTTGGGGGCGCTGCGCACCCCAGCGGGAGCAAGCTCCCTCGCCACAGCAAGCCAGCTCCCACATTGGTTTTTTGGTGATCTAGTTATTTGCGCACGACCAGGTCCAACACCTCATCCCGGTCTTTGATTTTCTGCAGCACAATCTCCGAGCGGATATCCATCACCCCCGCCGTGCGGTTCAGATGGTTCACGATAAAGTCCGAAAAGTGCTTGAGGTTGCGCGCCTGCACCCGCAGCACATAGTTGCTGGCGCCAGTGATCACATAGGCGCTCGCCACCTCTGGCCAGCCTTGCACCTTCTTGATGAACGTCTCATGCCAGTCCTCCACATCCTGGCGCAGCGACAGGTGCACGATGGCTTCCAGCTCGATTCCCAGCTGTTCGGCGTTCAATACCGCACGGTAACCGCTGATGATTCCCTCGCTCTCCAGCAGGCGCAAACGGCGCAGGCATGCAGACGGCGACAGCGCGACTTTTTCCGCCAATTCCTGGTTGCTGATGCGGCCATCCTGTTGCAGGAAATGCAGGAGGCGCAGGTCGGTAGCGTCGAGAATCATGCTTGGAAGATATCCGCGTGTTTGGAGGTTAAATTCGAATTTTCTACAGCTTAAATAGCCGTTCACCCACTACTTTGCACGAAAATTCTCTAAAAGTTCGTTCATTATTTGGTCCATCCTCACTTATAAAAACCAGGACGACCCATGACCACTCGAAGCCATTGCCAAGCCCTCGACGCCCAGGACCCGTTGGCCCACCTGCGTGCCCAATTCGCCTTGCCCGAAGGCGTGATCTACCTCGATGGCAACTCCCTCGGCGCTCGCCCGGTGGCGGCGCTGGAGCGGGCACAACAGGTGATCGCCGAGGAGTGGGGCAATGGCTTGATTCGTAGCTGGAACAGCGCCGGCTGGGCGGATTTATCCCTGCGCCTGGGCAATCGCCTGGCGCCATTGATTGGTGCGCGTGAGGGCGAGGTGGTGATCACCGACACCACCTCGATCAACCTGTTCAAAGTGCTCAGCGCCGCCTTGAGTGTGCAGCGCCAACGTACACCTGCGCGCAAGGTCATCGTCAGCGAAGCGAGTAACTTTCCCACCGACTTGTACATCGCCGAAGGCTTGGCCGAATTGCTTCAACAAGGCTATTCCCTGCGCCTGGTGAACAGCCCGGCCGAACTGCCCCAGGCCATTGATGCGGACGTGGCGGTGGTGATGCTCACCCACGTTAACTACAAGACCGGCTATATGTACGACATGGCGGCGCTGACCGCACTGAGCCACGAGTGCGGCGCGCTGAGCATCTGGGACCTGGCGCATTCGGCGGGCGCGGTGCCTGTCGATCTGCACCAGGCCGGCGCGGATTATGCGATTGGCTGCACCTACAAATACCTCAACGGCGGCCCGGGCTCCCAAGCGTTTGTGTGGGTCAACCCGGCGTTGGTGGATGTGGTGCGCCAGCCGTTGTCCGGGTGGTTCGGGCATACCCGGCAGTTCGCCATGGAATCGAGCTACGCCCCCAGCGCCGGTATCGCGCGCTACCTGTGCGGCACCCAACCCATCACGTCGTTGGCCATGGTGGAATGCGGCCTGGATATTTTTGCCCAGACCGACATGGCCAGCCTGCGCAGCAAATCCCTGGCATTGACCGACCTGTTTATCGCCTTGGTCGAAAGCCGCTGCGCCGCCCACGGGCTGGAGCTGATCACCCCGCGTGAACACGCCCGGCGCGGCAGCCATGTGAGCTTCGAACATCCTGAAGGCTATGCAGTGATTCAGGCCCTGATCGCCCGAGGCGTGATCGGCGATTACCGTGAGCCGCGGATCATGCGTTTTGGTTTCACGCCGTTGTACACCAGCTTTACCGAAGTGTGGGACGCCGTGGAAATCCTCGGAGAAATACTCGACAAGCGCACGTGGGACCAGGCGCAATTCAAAGTGCGCAACAGCGTCACGTAACAACACAAACCCACTGTAGGAGCGAGCTTGCTCGCGAAGATCGTCAACAATAACGCGCGAATGCTGAATGCACGCGGCGTTCTCAGGTTTTTCGCGAGCAAGCTCGCTCCTACAGAAAACAAGCGCTTACTGTGCAATCACAATAATAAAGGGGCACACCAGTGACCACGCCAGACAACGGCTTTGCAGAAATTACCCACCGTGAACTGGGCCTGAGGCGCCAGCTCACTTCCGGCCAGATGAGCATGATCGCCATCGGTGGCGCCATCGGCACCGGGCTGTTCATGGGCAGCGCCTACGCCATCGGTTATGCCGGGCCGAGCGTGCTGGTGAGCTACGCCATCGGTGCGTTGATTACCTTGCTGCTGATGGGCTGCCTGGCGGAGATGACGGTGGCCCATTCCACCTCCGGCTCCTTTGGCGCTTACGCCGAGTTCTACATCAGCCCGTTGGCCGGGTTCCTGGTGCGCTATGCCTACTGGGCGGCGATTGTGCTGGCGGTGGGGGCCGAGGTCACGGCGGTGGCTATGTACATGAAGTACTGGTTCGCCAACGTGCCGGAGTGGGTGTGGATCGTGTCGTTTTCCAGTGTGCTGATCCTGCTCAATGCGATCAGCGTGAAGACCTTCGGCAACTTCGAATACTGGTTCTCGACGATCAAGATCAGCGCCATTGTCGGTTTCATCATCCTGGCGGTGTATGTGGTGTTCGGCTCCGGTAACCCTGACTACGGGGTGCAGAACTACACGGCCCACGACGGCTTTTTCCCCCATGGCTTGAGTGGCATGTGGATCGCGGTGATCGTGTCGATCTTCAGCTACCTCAGTGTCGAGATGATCGCCGTGGCCGCCGGTGAAGCCGCCGACCCGGAGCAGGCAGTGAAGAAAGCCTTCCGCGCTACCATCGTGCGGCTGGTGGTGTTCTATCTGCTGACCCTGGCGCTGATGCTCGCCATCGTGCCGTGGAACCAGGCCGGCCAGGCCCAGAGCCCGTTTGTCACAGTGATGCAGACCATCGGCATTCCCGGTGCCACCGGGGTGATGAATTTCGTGATCCTGATCGCGGCGCTGTCGGCCATGAACAGTCAGCTCTACATCACCACGCGCATGATGTTCAGCCTGTCGCGCGCTGGTTTTGCGCCCAAGTCCATGGGCGCGCTGAGCAAGAACGGCATCCCGCTCAACGCATTGCTGCTGTCCAGTTCGGGCATTGCCCTGGCGACGTTGCTCAACGTGGTGTACCCGGAAAGTTCGTTCACCCTGATGATGGCGATCTCGATGTTTGGCGCAATCTTCACCTGGTTCATGATCTTCCTCACTCACCTGTTTTTCCGCCGCTATCGCAAGCGTCATGGCGGGGCGAAGTTGTCGTTCCAGTTGCGCCTGTTTCCCTACAGCACGTTGCTGGGGTTGGTGCTGATGGGGGCGGTGATGATCACCACCTATTTCACCGACGCCTTCAAGATGACACTGGTGTTTGGCGTGCCGTTCCTGCTGATCTTGTCGGCGGTTTACTACACCTTCTTCCACAAACGCGCATCATCTGTAGGAGCGAGCTTGCTCGCGAAGAACCCGAGAGCGCCGCGTTAAACCTGATAGCTCGCGTTATCGTTGGCGATCTTCGCGAGCGAGCTCGCTCCTACAAGGGGGGGCGGTGAGCGCAGCGAGTAATGTGCTGACGTAACCGGGCAGTTGCTCGAACGAGCGTGCGCATAACAACAGTTTGCGGCAGGCCCATTCTTCTTGCAGGGGGTGGGCTTTGAAGCGCCGTGCAGGTGGCCAACGGTCCAAGGCGGCCTGAGGCACGATGCCCAGGCCCGCGCCGCCGGCGACCATGCGAATCACCCCATCAAAACCGTCGGCGCGAATGCGCGTCTGCAAGCGAAAGCCCGCGTGCAGTGCCTGTTCTTCCAGGTAAACCGCCAACGCGCTGTTGGCCGCCAGGCCCACGTAGTCGTATTGCAAGCTCTCGATAAAACTCGCGCTGATCAACGGGTGGTCCAGGGGCATGATCAGCACCAGCGGGTCGTCGCGAAACGCCAGGGTCTGCAAGCCGTGGGTGTCTACCGCATCGGAAATAATCCCCAGCTCGGCGGTGCCCTGGCGCAAGGCGTGGGTGATGCGCAGGCTGGGCAATTCTTGCAGGTCGATATCGAGGTTGGGGTGCTCGCGCAAAAACTGAGCGAGCAGTTCAGGCAGGTACTCGCTAAGGGCGGTGGTATTGCACAGCAGGCGTACCTGGCCTTTGACGCCGTTGGCGTATTCGGCCAGGTCTTGCTGCAGATGGTCGGCCTGCTGCAACAGCAGGCGGGCATGCCGCGCCAGGGCTTTGCCCGCGGGTGTCGGGGTCACGCCACGGCGGCCGCGCTCGAGAAACGCGATGCCCAGTGAAGACTCCATGGCTCGGATGCGTGCGCTGGCGGCAGCCAGGGACAGGTGGCTGCGGGCCGCGCCGGCGGTGATATTGCCGGTGTCCAGGATGTGCAGGTAGAGGCGCAGGTCGATGAGGTCAAAGTGCATGAAGGTTCCCAGTGACTGGAAGGGCCTCATCGCAGGCAAGCCAGCTCCCACACTTGAATGTATTCACAATTCCAGATGTGGGAGCTGGCTTGCCTGCGATAGTGTCATCAGCCTCACACAAAACAAGAGGCTGGCTCAGTATATGGCGAATTTTCAGCCACTCTCCAGCCCTGCACAATCGGTGCATGAATACCTTCCTCGCGTTCTACCAAAACCTCGGCCCCGCCCTCACAGCGCTGGTCATCACCACCTTCCTGCTGGCCGGTACGGTGAAGGGCGTCATCGGCCTGGGCTTGCCCACTGTAGCCATGGGCATGCTTGGCCTGGCTATGCTGCCGGCGCAGGCTGCGGTATTGCTGATCATTCCTTCGACGGTGACCAACCTCTGGCAACTGTCCTTTGGCGGGAACTTGGGTGCCTTGCTCAAACGCCTGTGGCCGATGCTGTTGCTGATCTTCCTCGGCACCGGGCTGGGCACCTTGTGGCTGGGCATGGGTAGCGGACCTTGGGTGGTGCGTGCCCTGGGCGCGGCTTTACTGGTGTATGCGCTGAGCGGGTTATTCCTGCCAACCTTCAAGGTTGCGCCTCGAACCGAGCGCTGGCTGGGCCCCTTGTGCGGGGTGATCACCGGCATCATTACCTCGGCCACCGGTGTCTTCGTGATCCCGGCGGTGCCGTACCTGCAAGCGCTGGGCTTGAGCCGTGATCAGTTGGTGCAGGCGCTGGGGCTGTCGTTCACCGTGTCGACGTTGGCACTTGCCGCCGGGCTGGCCTGGCGCGGGGCACTGGGCGGCGGTGAAATGGGCGCGTCATTGCTGGCGTTGGTGCCGGCATTGCTGGGGATGTGGCTGGGTCAGGTGGTGCGCCGACGCATCAGTGCGCTGTGGTTCAAACGTGGATTTTTCACCGGCATGGCGTTGCTGGGAGGCCATTTGTTGCTGGCTGGTTAATAATGAGCGGGCACGTGTCAGCCGATAAATGAAGGACCGCCCGTGAAAGCCCGTTCCGATGAGCTACAGATCTTCGTCAGCGTGATTGAATGCGGCTCGATTTCCGCCGCCGCCGAAAAAGTCGGGCAAACGCCATCGGCAGTCAGCCGCACCTTGTCGCGCCTGGAAGCCAAGCTCGACACCACCTTGATCAACCGCACCACGCGGCGCATGGACCTGACCGAGGAGGGCAAGTACTTCTTCGAGCAGGCCAAGCTGATCCTGGCGCAGATGGATGAGCTGGAAGAGCGCCTGTCGTCGCGCCAGAAAAAACCGGCCGGCCGCCTGCGTATCAATGCCGCCGTGCCGTTCATGCTGCATGGGGTCGTGCCGTACATTGCCGAATTTCGCAGCCTCTACCCGGATATCCAGTTGGAGCTCAACAGCGATGATTTGATCATCGACCTGCTGGAGCAAAGCACCGACATCGCCATTCGCATCGGCGCCCTTGCCGACTCGACCCTGCATGCGCGTTTCCTGGGCAGCACGCCGCTGCATGTCCTGGCCAGCCCCGGCTACCTCAAGCAATACGGCACGCCGACGACCGTTGCCGAGTTGGCTGATCACACCTTGCTGGGTTTCACCCACACCGAGACCCTCAACCACTGGCCGCTGCGTCACGGCGAAGGTGACCGCTGGCTGATCCAGCCCGGCGTCAGCGCCTCCAGTGGCGAAACCGTGCGCCAATTAGCGCTGCAGGGGCAGGGCATTTGTTGCCTTTCGAATTTCATGACCGTCGCTGACATCGACGCCGGCCGCCTGGTGCCCATGTTGGAGGCGTTCAACAGCGGTTATCGCCAGCCGATCCACGCGGTGTTCTATCGCAACTCGCAATTGGCACTACGCATCCAGTGCTTCCTGGACTTTATTCAGGCCAAGCTGGCGCGGTATGCGCGCTGATTCGTGACCTGGGCGCAAGAGTGAATTGGGCCGCACGGGCTTATTCGGCAGTAGTGGGGGCTGGATACTGGGCGCATCACTTACCCAGTCAGGAGCAACCTCCATGAATGTATTCGTTACCGGTGCAGCAGGGTTTATCGGCGGTTCGATCGCCACCGGCCTGGTCAACGCCGGCCATCACGTCACCGGCCTGGTGCGCAGCGCCGAACAAGCCGCTGAACTGACCGCGCTGGGCATCACGCCGGTGGTCGGCACCCTCGACGACGCAGCGGTATTGACCGAGCAGGCGCAGAAGGCCGATGCGGTGATCAACGCCGCCAGCAGCGACCACCGCGGCGCCGTGCAAACTTTGCTGGCCGCCTTGAAAGGCTCGAACAAGTCGTTCCTGCATACCAGCGGTTCGAGCATCGTCGGCGATGCGTCGGGCGGTAAAGCCAGTGAAGTCATCTACTTTGAAGACAACCTGCCTGAGCCGACCGTCGACAAGGCTGCCCGTGTGGCCATCGACAACCTGATCCTCGCGGCGGCCACTGACGGCGTGAATTCGGCGGTGATCTGCAACACCCTGATCTACGGCCACAGCCTGGGCGTGAAGCGTGACAGCGTGCAATTGCCGCGCTTGCTCAAGCAGGCGCGCAAAAGCGGGGTAGTGCGCCATGTGGGTAGCGGGCAAAACATCTGGTCCAATGTGCATATTGAAGATGTGGTCGCCCTGTATCTGCTGGCGCTGACCAAAAACGTCCCGGGTACTTTCTACTTTGTGGAAAGCAGCGAAGCAGCATTCATCGACATGACCACGGCGATTGCCCAAGCGCTGAACCTGGGCGAGCCGCAGGATTGGCCATTGGCCGAGGCTGAGGCCGAGTGGGGGTATGAAATGGCCAACTATGGCTTGGGCTCCAATAGCCGAGTGCGCGGCAAGCACGCTCGTGAGCTGTTGGGTTGGGTGCCCAAGCGTACTTCGGTGGTGGAGTGGATTCGCGACGAGATGGTGTGATGTTCGCTTAGCACCGCGGTGCGGCCTTCGCGAGCAAGCCCGCTCCCACATTTGAATCTATTCACAGATCCAAATGTGGGAGCGGGCTTGCTCGCGAAAGGGGCGACTCGGTGTATCGGACCTGACACTTCACTAGCCCCACCCGCCGCAATTCCGTACCATCCCCCGCCTAATCCCCCGCAATTCCCTGGTACTCCATGAACCTCACCCGTCTGCGCGCCGACGCCCTGGCCGGCCTCACCACGTCTTTCGCCTTGCTGCCCGAATGCATCGCCTTTGCGCTGGTGGCTCATCTCAACCCGCTGATGGGCCTCTACGGTGCTTTCATCATTTGCACCCTCACCGCGTTGTTCGGCGGCCGCCCGGGCATGGTCTCGGGCGCCGCCGGTTCGATGGCGGTGGTGATCGTCGCGCTGGTGGTGCAACACGGCGTGGAGTATTTGCTGGCGACGGTACTGCTGGGCGGGTTGATCATGGTCGCTTTCGGCCTGCTGCGCCTGGGCAAGCTGGTGCGCATGGTGCCGCATTCGGTGATGCTCGGCTTCGTCAACGGCCTGGCGATCATCATTGCGCTGGCGCAACTGGAGCATTTCAAGAGCGGTGAAACCTGGCTCAGCGGCACGCCGTTGTACGTGATGGCCGGGTTGGTGGCGGCAACCATGGCCATTGTGTATCTGTTGCCTCGTCTGACCCGTGCTGTACCGCCCGCGCTGGTGGCGATTCTCGGTGTGGGCCTGGCGGTGTACCTGCTTGGCCTGCCGACGCGCACCTTGGGCGATATGGCGCACATCGCCGGTGGCTTGCCGACTTTCGCCCTGCCGCAGATCCCCTGGACCCTGGAAACCCTCGGCATCATCGCGCCCTACGCGTTTTTGATGGCGATGGTTGGCCTGTTGGAAACCTTGCTGACACTCAACCTCACCGACGAAATCACCGAGACCCGTGGTTATCCTGACCGCGAAAGCGTGGCCCTGGGCGCGGCGAATATGGTCTCGGGCCTGTTTGGCGGCATGGGGGGTTGCGCGATGATCGGGCAAACCGTGATCAACCTCAGCTCCGGCGGGCGTGGGCGCTTCTCCGGGGTGTTTGCCGGGGTGATGATTCTATTGTTCATTCTGTTTCTGTCGCCACTGATCGAGCGGATCCCGCTGGCGGCTTTGGTGGGCGTGATGTTCGTGGTGTCGCAACAGACCTTCGCCTGGGCGTCGTTGCGGGTGATCAACAAGGTGCCGCTCAATGATGTGCTGGTGATCATGGCGGTGACGATCATTACGGTGTTCACCGATCTGGCCACCGCCGTACTGTGCGGTATCGTCATCGCCGCGCTGAACTTCGCCTGGCAGCAGGCGCGGGAGCTGTACGCCGATGAACACCTGGAGGCCGATGGCAGCAAGCTCTATCGGCTGCATGGCACGTTGTTCTTCGCCTCGACCACGCCGTTTTTGAATCAGTTCGACCCGGCCAACGACCCGGCCCAGGTCACACTGGATTGCCGTCACCTGAGCTTTGTCGACTATTCGGCGATTGCTGCGCTGATGACCCTGCGCGAGCGCTACACCAAGGCTGGCAAGCACCTTCGGGTGCTGCATTTATCCGAGCGCTGCAAAAAACTGCTCAAGCGCGCCAAAGTTCATCACGACTGATTGAGCCCCTGTGGCGAGGGAGCTTGCTCCCGCTGGCGTGCGAAGCGCGCCCAGGATTTTGGGGCCGCTGCGCAGCCCAGCGGGAGCAAGCTCCCTCGCCACAGGGGGGGAGCTGTAGCAGTTACGGGCCGACCAGGTCTTCCAGCTCCTGGGCGCGGGTCTGGGTCATGTCCAGCACGCAGCCTGAGCCGTTTACCTGATCAATCGTGCCGCCGGTGGCGCTGCCTGCGAAGGCGCAGTTGGCGTCGCGGTATTTGATCCACAGGCGCTGCACCTCTTGCAGTTGCTGTTTGCGCGGCCCTTCCTGGGCGGCGAGGGCGGTCTTGTAGGCGCGGTTCAGGCGGTCGTCCTGCACCTTGGTTTGCCGGGCGTTGCAATTGACCATGTCGGCGGTGGTATTGGCGCTGTCCATGCATTTTTTCAAGGCAGGGTTGTCGGCGGCATAAGCGCTGCCGCACAAGAGCAGGACGCTGGCGGCAATTGTGGTGCGAATCATGAGCGGGTTCCTGGGCAATGGATGCGCATTCTATGACTCAAGGGCAGCGACTGAGTTTCCGCCTTCTCTGATCTTCATGTAAGAACACCCCCCGAATTTTCATCCACCCATGTCGGGCATATCCCCAAGCGACAGCGCTTATCCGTGGGCGAAAATTACTTTCATGAAAATTGAAAATGCTCCTCGGGAATGATTTATGAGTTTCACAACCAATTCGACGTGACCCTTTCCGAGGAGTACCGCATGGCCGCATCACCGGGCTTCGGGCTGTTGGCATACGCTGCCATCGCCATCATTGCATTGATCGTGCTGATCGCACGCTACCGACTCAACCCCTTTATCGTGATTACCCTGGTGTCCATCGGCCTGGCGCTGATGGCCGGGATGCCGGCGGACACCATCATGGGCTCGTACGAGGCGGGTGTTGGCAAGACCCTGGGGCATATCGCCCTGGTGGTGGCGCTGGGCACCATGCTCGGCAAGATGATGGCCGAGTCGGGCGGCGCTGAGCAGGTGGCGCGCACGCTGATCAACCGCTTCGGTGAGCGCAATGCCAACTGGGCGATGGTGTGTATCGCGTTCCTGGTGGGGCTGCCGCTGTTTTTCGAAGTCGGCTTTGTGTTGCTGGTGCCGATTGCCTTTACCGTGGCGCGGCGCGTGGGCGTGTCGATCCTGATGGTCGGGCTGCCGATGGTCGCCGGCCTGTCGGTGGTGCATGCGTTGGTGCCGCCGCACCCGGCGGCAATGATGGCGGTGCTGGCCTATAACGCCTCGGTCGGGCAGACGGTGCTGTATGCGATTTTGATTGGTATCCCCACGGCGATCATCGCGGGTCCCGTCTACGCCAAGTTCATCGTGCCGCACATCCATTTGCCGGCGCAAAACCCGCTGGAGCGCCAGTTCATCGAGCGTGAACCGCGTACACGCCTGCCCAGCTTTGCGCTGACCATGGGCACCATCCTGTTGCCGGTGGTGCTGATGATGATCGGCGGCTGGGCCAACGTGATTTCTACGCCGGGCAGCGGTTTCAACCAGTTCCTGTTGTTTATCGGCAACTCGGTGATCGCCCTGTTGGTGGCGACCCTGGTGAGTTTCTGGACCTTGGGCCTGGCCCAGGGCTTCAACCGCGAGTCGATCCTCAAGTTCACCAACGAATGCCTGGCGCCGACCGCCAGCATTACCTTGCTGGTGGGCGCGGGCGGTGGTTTGAATCGCATCCTGGTGGACGCTGGTGTTACTCATGAAATCCTTGGCCTGGCCCATGCGTTCCAGTTGTCGCCGCTGGTGATGGGCTGGCTGTTCGCCGCGCTGATGCGCGTCGCCACCGGCTCGGCCACGGTGGCCATGACCACCGCGTCCGGGGTGGTCGCGCCGGTCGCCTTGGGCCTGGGTTATCCACACCCTGAATTGCTGGTGTTGGCGACCGGTGCAGGCTCGGTGATCTTTTCCCACGTGAACGACGGCGGCTTCTGGCTGATCAAGGAATACTTCAATATGACGGTCATCCAGACCTTCAAGACCTGGACCGTACTGGAGACCCTTATTTCGCTGGTCGCCTTCGGCCTGACCTACGGCCTGTCCCTTGTTTTATGAGCCTGTAACCCGGAGCCCCCATGGACATCCTCTATCAGATCCGCGCCCGCCAGGACACTTTCAGTGCCGGCGAAGGGCGTATTGCCAAGCTGATGCTTGAGGATGTGGGCTTTGCCGCGTCCGCCAGTCTGGAGGAACTGTCGCAACGGGCTGAGGTGAGTACCGCCACCTTGTCACGCTTCGCCCGCAGCGTGGGCTGCCGTGACTTGCGCGATTTGCGCCTGCAGTTGGCCCAGGCCAGCGGCGTGGGCAGCCGCTTCCTGGACCCGGCGGGCAAGCCAGAACAGTCAGCGTTTCATCGGCAGATTCTGGGGGATATCGAGGCGACGTTGCGTCAGCACCTGTCGGGTTTCAATCAGCGCAGCTTTGGCGATGCGGTCAAGCTATTGGGTAAGGCGCGGATGATCCATGCCTTCGGCATGGGCGGGCCGTCGAGCCTGTGCAGCGATGAGTTGCAGGTGCGCCTGGTGCGTCTGGGCTATCCGATTGCCGCCAGTCACGACCCTGTGATGATGCGTGTCACGGCGGCGACCCTGGGGCCCGAACATGCCGTGATCGCCTGCTCACTCACGGGCCTGACCCCGGAGTTACTGGAGGTAGTGACGCTGGCGCGCAACTACGACGCGCGGATCATTGCCATCACCCTTGCCGATTCGCCGCTGGCGCAGTTGGCGGATGTCGTGCTGCCGCTGCAATCGGCGGAAACCAGTTTTATTTACAAGCCCACTGCGGCCCGCTACGGCATGCTGCTGGCTATCGACCTGCTCGCCACCGAGTTGGCGCTGGCCCTGCCGGACGACAACCAGGAACGCCTGCGCCGGATCAAACTGGCGCTGGACGATTACCGCGGCGGCCCTGGCAGCCTGCCGCTTGGAGATTGATATGAAGTACGACACGCTGATTCGCCAGGCGCTGATCATCGATGGCAGTAACACCCCAGGGTATGTCGCCGATGTGGGCGTGCAGGCAGGGCGCATCCGTACGATTGGCGACTTGTCCACAGCCCAGGCCGAGCAGATCATCGACGGCCATGGCCGGGTACTGGCACCGGGTTTTATCGACGTGCACACCCACGACGACACGGTAGTGATTCGCCAGCCGCAGATGCTGCCCAAGCTCAGCCAGGGCGTGACCACGGTGATTGTCGGCAACTGTGGCATCAGCGCTTCGCCGGTCAGTTTGCGCAGCGACCCGCCGGACCCGATGAACTTATTGGGCAACCGTGAACAGTTCTGTTATCCGCGGTTCAGCGATTATCGCAACGCGGTGCAGGGCGCCCATCCGGCAGTGAACGTCGCGGCATTGATCGGTCACACGGCGCTGCGCAGCAACCATATGGACGACCTGCATCGCACCGCCACACCGTATGAAATCGCGGCCATGCGCGTGCAGTTGCAGGAGAGCCTGGAGGCCGGTGCCCTGGGGTTATCCACAGGCCTGGCCTACGCCAGCGCCTTCAACGCCGAGACCGATGAAGTGCTGCAGCTCGTTGAGGAGCTGACGGCCTACGGCGCGGTGTACACCACGCATTTGCGCAGTGAGTTCGAGCCAGTGCTGGAAGCAATGGATGAGGCGTTTCTGATCGGTCGACACGCCAGGGTGCCGGTGATCATTTCCCACCTTAAATGCGCCGGTGCCGGTAACTGGGGGCGCAGCCCGCAGCTGTTGGCGGCCCTGGAAGCAGCGGCAAAAGATCATCCGGTGGGTTGTGATTGCTACCCCTATGCCGCCAGCTCCTCGACCCTGGACCTCAAGCAGGTGACTGACGCGTTTCGCATCACCATCACTTGGTCCACACCGCACCCGGAAATGGGCGGGTGTGATTTGCAGGAGATTGCCGCCGAGTGGGGCGTTTCGCTGATGGATGCCGCCCGCCGTTTGCAACCTGCGGGGGCGGTGTACTACGGCATGGATGAGGCGGATGTGCGGCGCATTCTTGCGCACCCATTGTCGATGGTGGGGTCGGATGGGTTGCCTGAAGATCCGTTTCCTCATCCGCGCTTGTGGGGCGCTTTCCCACGGGTGCTAGGGCATTTCAGCCGGGATGTCGGATTGTTCCCGTTGTACACGGCGATACACAAAATGACCGGGCTGTCGGCGGCGCGTTTCGGCTTGGCCCAAAGAGGAGAAATTCGCGAGGGGCACTGGGCTGACCTGGTGCTCTTCGACCCTGCGCGGGTGCGTGACATGGCGGATTTCAAGACGCCTCAGCGTGCGGCCGAAGGGATTGAGCGTGTGTGGGTAAACGGCGTCTTGAGCTACAGCGAAGGGCAGTCGAACACACGGCGTGCGGGTCGTTTTCTGGCGCGCAGCGGTGATTTGCGCCGAGGTTTTCAGCTTGGTGCGCGGGATGCGATCTGACAGTGCTCGGCCCGATAGCGTGTCTGAATATGGCCAATCAGCGCTTACAAAAAGCTAATTGATTGCAAAGGACGGCTCTCTAGCATGTGCAGGTCTTATTACGGAGAGCCTGTATGAACACTCAGCCTGTAAGCCCCAGCCAACTCGCTAACCGGGCCGGCAACGCCGTCATTTCATCTACCGTCACGTCGCCTGACGCCGCGGTGAATGAGGGCGTCGATGCGATGTCGGCGTTCCCTTTTCCGCGTGACACGATCAAAGGCTGGATCCAGGAAAAAGTCTGGAACCTGACCAATCAATGGATCGACCCCGACAAGGTATACCTGCATCAGTTTTCTCCTGCCAACAGTACCCACACTGGCAGCGCCGTGACCGGGTGGGAACATCGCGGAGTTCCCGAGTCGTCCATGACGCTGACCGATGCCGTGGCCAGTGATTTTTTCTCGGCGGAACGCTACGGCACGGCCGGCAAGGCTCAGGCGCTGGCGCATTTCGTGTCTTCGAATACCAGCCCGTTTTCGTTGCTGGACAGCGAAAGTGTGCCGGATTTTTTCAGCCGGCTGGGCAAGTTCATTTTCGACCGGACGGGGCCGGGATACCTCTACTCGAAAATTCACGATGACGTGCCCAACGCCGTGGAGACCTGGCGTGATCTGGACGCCGCCTATGGCCTGTACCTGGATGGGCCGGGAAGGGGCACCTACGACGCCGGCAACCAACTGCGCATGAAGCCCAGCGAGCTGTTGAACCTGGTGCGTGAGGGGGACCTGCAGAAAAAGGTGATGACCAGGCTGGACAATTTTTGGATGCAGCACGGCGACGAGTGGCGGATGCTGGCCAAGCAACAGTTCGTGATGGAGGCCCGGGCCGCGCGCGCCCTCAACCAACAAGACTCCAGCCAGGGCCTTAGCCCGCAGGCTTATGCCGAGGTGATGAAAGCGGCGGCGTCAGGTGTACCGCTCGAGGGGCCGATGTCCAAGGCCCAGTTACAGGCGCAGACGACGCCGGGTCCGGACACCAGGGTGTTTTGCTTCGATATCAATGGTTATAAGTCCAATGACATCCTGCGCTTCATCTCCAAGAGTGGTACCGAAACCCTCTATGTCCCCGGCGCAAAACCCGCGATCCAGACTTTCAAGGACCGAGCCGCCGTGGACCAGTGGGTGCTCGAACAAAGCAAGGACCCCGCCAAAGCCAAGGTGCTGGAGGAACATTTCTCGCTGCGTGATCGTCAGCAGGGCGTGTTTGGCGCCCTGAGTGCCAACGGCGTGGACGTCACCCTGGCCAGGCTGGGTGCAGGCACCCAGGCAGCGAATGACAGTGTTATCGATACTTTGAATTATCCAATCGGCGGGGACGTGTTTTCCTTCATGGCCAGCCAGACACGCCAACGCATCGACAATGATGCGGATACCGAAATGAAATCCAACGCCGAAGTGCGCAAGGATGACGCACTGGCTCTGTTGCAAGCCGGCAACGCGATATTCTCCATCCCCATGGCCTTGCTCGGGCCTATTGGTCTGGCGCTTGGCGCCGTCTCTTACACTGCACAGGTAGGAATGGAAATCGACCAGGCCGTGGAGGGTGACACTCAGGCCGAGCGCAAGAATGGGCTGCATTCGGCGGTGATGGACGTCGCGACGATGGCTTTTTTTCACGCCCTCGGCAAAGCCGGTCCTTCCACGGCCGACCCTTCTGTCGAGTCCGGCGCTCAACCGGCGACGGCGCAAAAACCGTTTTTCAACTATCGCCGCGTGAACGGGCAGATCGGTGTGCTGATGAGTCCGACCGAACCTGCGCGGCTACCCGAAAAACCAGCAAACGGGTTGAATCCTGCGTGGGACCCATCCATGGAGATTTACCTGCAAGGGGGGGCCAAGCGTCCCTCAATGCAGCCCCGTTATGAGATCGTCGAGGAGGGCCCGTCTACGGCGAAGAAGCCCAAACTCGAGGACTCGGAAAACGAACTGTCGGAGAATGAGGAGTCGCCGTCTTCGGTGGTGTCCGATGCCACGTCCTCCGGGGATTACGAGCCGTACGACGATAGCAACGTGCTCAAGGTCAATCCGTTCAAGGCCGGCGTCCAGGTGCCTGATGGTGGGTATTTCAACAGTCGAGGCATGATTGAACGTACCGATATACCCAAGTTGTACCGCGTCGAAAAGGCGGATCGCGTAGAGCGTCGCGGTGATCCGGCAAATTATGGTTTCCGGGACTCAAACTTCTTTTCCGGGGCTGAAAAAATGATGGACGGCAATGTCGTGATGGCGTCTCGCTCAAAGGCGGCGGCGATACATTTTGGTGATACTGCACTCGGCGGCAAGTACCACCTTTACGAAATCGACAGTCGCGGTGTTCCCGGCGTCTCTTTCAACGAAAATATCGAGGTAAACCCGCAGTTCGTCGAGGCTCGCCAGTGTGTGGCGCCTGGCACCATCGAGCGGATGCGCAAGTCGGGCCACTTGAATGAGTTTGCAGAAAGCTCTTATGAGTTCGATGAAGTGCATGTGGACAATGATCAACTGTCGAGCGCAAGGATCAGGGAAATTCACAACCATTGAGCGTGTTCACTTTGAGCGCTTGCTGAGCTAGGGTGGTCGCTCGCCAGCAACGAGCGACCGCACTTGGAGAGTTATATGCAGTTTGGAAAAGTCACCCCCATCCTGCGGATTTTCGACGAGGCCAAGGCGTTGGAGTTCTACGTCGATTTCCTGGGGTTCAAGGTCGATTGGCAGCATCGCTTCGAGGCGAATTTTCCGTTGTACGTGCAAGTGTCGCTGGGGGAGTGTGTGCTGCACTTGTCCGAGCATCATGGCGATGCTTCGCCAGGGGCGGCTGTGCGGATCCAGGCCCGAGGGGTCGATGCGTATCAGCAGCAATTGCTGGGCAAGGAATACCGGTATGCCAAGCCTGGGGTGGAAGACACGTCGTGGGGGACACGGGAGATGAGCATCAGAGACCCGTTTGGGAATCGATTGGTGTTTGTTGAGGAGAGCGAGGGCTGATTCTCCCATTGGCCTGTTCGCAGGTAAGGCCCTTGTGGCGAGGGAGCAAGCTCCCTCGCCACCATGGTTGTGGTGCTACACCCGGAAATGACTGACCATCTGCTGCAACTGGCTACCTAGGCGTGCCAGTTCAACACTCGACTTGGCTGTCTCATCACTGGCCGTAGCGGTCTGCTCAGACACGTCACGCACGTTCACGATACTGCGGCTGATCTCTTCCGCCACGGCGCTCTGTTGTTCGGCGGCTGCGGCAATCTGCTGGTTCATCGACTGGATATTCGACACGGTGCGGGTGATGTTTTCCAAGGATACCCCGGCCTTGCGCGTCAGTTCGACGCTGCTGTCGGTGAGGCTGCGGCTGTTGTTCATCACGCTGGCGACTTGTTGGGTGCCGTTCTGTAAGCCGGCCACCAGGCCTTCGATTTCCTCGGTGGACTTCTGTGTACGCTGCGCCAGGCCACGCACTTCGTCGGCGACCACCGCAAACCCACGGCCGGCTTCTCCGGCACGCGCAGCTTCAATGGCGGCGTTAAGTGCCAGCAGGTTGGTCTGTTCGGCCACGGCCTTGATCACGTCCATCACGCTGCCGATCTTGTTGCTCTCTTGTTGCAGGTGCGTCATGGCGTCGGTGGAGCGCGCCACTTCGGCCGCCAGGCGTTCGATCTGGGCGATGGCTTCAGCCACCACTTTATCGCCTTCGCGGGCCTGGCCGTCAGCGTCGGAAGCGGCTTGGGAAGCCTGTTCGGCATTGCGCGCAACTTCCTGCACGGTGGCGGTCATTTCATGCATGGCGGTGGCGACCTGATCGGTCTCGATCTTCTGGCTGTTCACGCCGGCGCTGGTCTGCTCGGTCACCGCTGACAATTCTTCGGCGGCGCTGGCGATCTGAGTGACGCCGTCGCGAATGCCGCTGATCAGCTCGCGCAGGGTGGTGCCCATGCGCTGGATGCCTTGCTGCAACACGCCCAGTTCGTCACGACGGGTCACCTGGATATTGTGGCTCAAGTCGCCCGAAGCGATGCGCTCCACCACGGCCAGGGTGTCCTGGATCGGGCGGGTGATCTGGCGGGTGATCACCCACGCGGCAATCACGCCGACCAACAGGGCCAGCAAGGTGCTGATCAGTTGCAGGCTGCGGGCCTGGGTGCTTTCGGCGTCGCGACGTTCCAGTTGGATGTCGTACAGCTTGTCGCTGATCGTCACGATGTCGGCGCCCTGGGTGGTCATTTCGGCACGGGCGGTGACGATATTGGCATTGGCCGCCTTGTAGCTCTGCACGGCGCTGCGGTAGGCGCCTAGCGCGGTTTCCAGTGCGGACAATGCGCTCTGCTGGCCAGTACCGAAGGCAACGCTGAGGCCTTTCAAACCGGCGACAGCTTTTTCCAGCTGTGTAGCCGCGCGGGCTTCGGTTTCGGCGTTGGGGCTATTGGTATAGCCGCGCACTTCGTAGCGAGCCTGCATGAATTCGTTCTTGGCCTGGGTCACGGCCAGGAACTGCGTGAAGCGTTCCGGGCTGTCGGATGACTGCTGCACACTGGTTTCCAGCGCATTGATTTGCGCGTTGGCAATGTCGGCCTTGGCGCCCATGACATCGCGCGCAGCGTTGCCATTGCGGTAGGCCTCGCGCATTTTGTTCAGGGACTGGCGGTAAGCGGTAATGACGGCTTTCTGCTCATTGAGCAGCTTGAGGTTTTCCGGGCTCTTGAAGCTGTCGAGCAGCTTCTGTTGCTGCGCGGCGAAGGCATCGAGGCTGGTCTGCACGTTCTGCGCCACAGCTTCGTCGCCATTGGCCAGCATGTATTGCAAGCGGACGATACGCAGCTTGGTCAGCGAGGCATTGAGCTGGGTGATGTCGCTCATCCAATTGCTACGGTCGATCAAGCCGCCCAGGCTGGTCCAGCCAGTGAGTGCCAGGATCGAGGTGAGGACCAGCACCAGGCCGAAGCCCAGGCCGAGTTTGAGATTGACGCTGATGTTACCGAACCAGCTGTTCATCGAAAGCTCCTTGAAGAGTGATGTCTGTCTGCTGGACGGTGTGTTTTTGTTTGAGCCAGCCAAGATGTGTAGGGCTGTATCGGCGGGAAAGGATGATTCTGAAATACTTTTATTGTTCGTCGACGAAGGGTCGCCGGCGCGCAACGGCGATGCCGGGGTGGGGCTGATCACGGCCCGCTCATGTGTGCTAGTCTGCGGGCCCTTTTAGTTCTGGGCGGCGCGCGAAACCGTGGCGTCCTACAGCGGAGCCTCTTCATGTCCGAAGTTAATCTGTCCACCGACGAAACCCGCGTCAGCTACGGTATCGGCCGTCAGTTGGGCGACCAACTGCGCGACAACCCGCCACCGGGCGTCAGCCTGGACGCGATCCTGGCCGGCCTGACCGACGCATTCGCAGGCTCGCCAAGCCGTGTTGACCAAGAACAAATGGCGGCCAGCTTCAAGGTGATCCGCGAAATCATGCAAGCCGAAGCCGCTGCCAAGGCCGAAGCTGCAGCGGGCGCTGGCCTGGCTTTCCTGGCAGAAAACGCCAAGCGTGATGGCATCACCACCCTGGCTTCCGGCCTGCAATTTGAAGTGCTGACGGCCGGTACCGGCGCCAAGCCGACCCGTGAAGACCAAGTGCGTACTCACTACCATGGCACCCTGATCGACGGCACTGTATTCGACAGCTCCTACGAGCGCGGCCAGCCTGCAGAATTCCCGGTGGGTGGCGTGATCGCCGGCTGGACCGAAGCCCTGCAACTGATGAATGCCGGCAGCAAATGGCGCCTGTACGTGCCGAGCGAACTGGCTTACGGCGCTCAAGGCGTTGGCAGCATCCCGCCGCACAGCGTTCTGGTATTCGACGTCGAGCTGCTCGACGTTCTGTAAGGCCTGCTGGTTACCTGTTGGGACGAACGCGTTCGCCCCAACAGGTATTTGCCAGTTTCTTCATGGATGGAACTTGCCATTCAAGTCGGTCGCCGGGCGCAACGCTCGTGCATAGCAGAACAGAAACAGATTCCTCACCACTTCCTTCAGCACACTAGGCTCACTGGAACTCAGGCCATTCACGTCCAGATCGCCTTGGTCCTGCAGCTCGTTCAGCGCTTCTTCCTCAAGCACCGCACAGACTTCACCGGTTTCCCGATGCAGGATTCGCAGGTAAGGGTGGGGGCGATCCAGCCAGGCATCTATCAAATAAGTCATGGTCGTTCTCCTTGATGGGTTTCAATGAGAATAATTCTTATTCGTAGAATAGCAAGCGTCTATTGGCAATTTCTGGGTTTTTCTGTGTGGGTATTGCGTTCGATCAACGCAGAGGGCGAAACGCCATCCCGCGGCGGGCGCGGGATGGAATGCAGCAGGTTCAGACTTTGCGCACGAACTCGGACTTGAGTTTCATCGGGCCGATCCCGTCGATCTTGCAGTCGATATCGTGGTCGCCGTCGCACAGGCGGATGTTCTTGACCTTGGTGCCGACCTTGACCACCAGGGAAGTGCCCTTGACCTTGAGGTCCTTGATCACGGTGATGGTGTCGCCATCCTGCAGGACGTTGCCCACAGAGTCTTTCTTCACGGTCTCATCGCCGACCACTTCGGCCTCGCCGTTGGCGGACCACTCATGGGCGCATTCCGGGCAGACCAGTTGGGCGCCGTCTTCGTAGGTGTATTCGGAATTGCATTTTGGGCAGGGTGGCAACGTGCTCACTAAAGCTCCTAGAAAGTCAGGGATGGCTAAAAGTCGCACATTATATAGGGTTTTAAACGCGGGTGGGGTTGGACTCGTCCTAATGTGGGAGCCGGCTTGCCTGCGATAGCGGTAGTGAATTCACTCCCGTCATCGCAGGCAAGCCAGCTCCCACATTAAACAGCGCGGAATCAGTGAGTACGGGCGACCGCAAACTCACTCAGCTCAACCAGGGCATCCCGGTATTCACTGGCCGGCAGCGCTTCCAGGCGTGTGATCGCCCGCGCCACGTAGTCACGCGCCAGTTGCGCGGTGTACTCCAGGGAGCCCGAGGCTTCTACGGCGGCACGGATGGCTTCCAGGTCTTCGATCCCGCCTTTCTGGATCGCCTTGCGCACCAGGGCAGCCTGTTCCGGCGTGCCTTCGCGCATGGTGTAGATCAGCGGCAAGGTCGGCTTGCCCTCGGCCAGGTCGTCACCGACGTTCTTGCCCAGGGTTTCAGCGTCGCCCTTGTAGTCGAGCAGGTCATCCACCAGTTGGAACGCCACGCCCAGGTGATCACCGAACGTGCGCAGGGCCTCGGCCTGTTCGGCGGTGGCGCCACACAGCGCGGCTGCACTGTGGGTAGAGGCTTCGAAGAGCATCGCGGTTTTGCCGCGAATCACTTCCATATAGGTTTCTTCAGTGGTGCTGGCATCGCGGACTTTGGACAGTTGCAACACTTCGCCTTCGGCGATGATGCGTGTGGCCTGTGAAAGAATCTTCATCACGGGCATCGAGCCCAGCTCGACCATCATTTCGAACGAGCGCGAATACAGGAAGTCGCCCACCAACACGCTGGGCGCATTGCCCCACATCGCGTTTGCGGTCTCGCGACCACGGCGCATACCGGACATGTCGACCACGTCGTCATGCAGCAGGGTGGCGGTGTGCAGGAATTCGATCGTGGCGGCCAGCAGGCGCAGGTCATCGCCTTGACGGCCCAGGGCCTTGCCGCACAGCAACACTAATAAAGGACGCAGGCGTTTGCCGCCCGCCGACGTAATGTAGTCGCCAATTTTGGAGACCAGCGGCACTTTAGACGTCAGCTGCTGCTTGATGATGCCGTCGACGGCGCTAAAATCGTCCGCGACCGCGCGGTAGAAAGCTTGGGGTTGCATCAGCGACAGTCGCTCCAGAAGGGTTGCGCGGCATGCTAGGACCCTGACCCCCGGGTGTCAAGGCGCGATAGACGGCCCCTTGCAAGCCTCCCATAGCTTGCGTACAATCGCGCACCCTGAACTTCCTGGGCAGCACCTGCCTTACGCAATTGCATTCGGGACGTCCATCCCATGCAGCCATGCCAGCCAATACCTCTTCTTATAAAGCGCTGGGTGAGCAGGATTATCGGAGAAATACCATGTCGTACGCAGTAATTGTTACTGGTGGCAAGCAATACAAAGTCGCCCCAGGTGAATACCTGAAGATCGAGAAACTGGAAGTCGCTACTGGCGAATCCGTTACTTTTGATCGCGTTCTGTTGGTCGCCAATGGCGATGACGTGAACATCGGCGCTCCAGTTGTTGCTGGCGCTACCGTTGTGGCTGAAGTGATCTCCCAAGGTCGTCACGATAAAGTCCGCATCATCAAGTTCCGTCGTCGTAAGCACCACATGAAGCGTATGGGCCACCGCCAGTGGTACACCGAGATCAAAATCACCGGTATTCAGGCTTAATTTCAGCCTAATTCCTCACTAGGAGAATTGACTCATGGCACACAAAAAAGCTGGTGGTAGTACCCGTAACGGTCGCGACTCAGAAGCCAAACGCCTTGGCGTGAAGATGTATGGCGGCCAGAAAATCATTCCGGGCAACATCATCGTGCGTCAGCGCGGCACCCAATTCCACGCCGGTTACGGTGTTGGCATGGGTAAAGATCACACCCTCTTCGCTAAAATCGAAGGCGTGATCAAGTTCGAAGTAAAGGGCGCGTTCAACCGCCGTTACGTGAGCGTTGTCGCAGCTTAATTGCGAGATCGCTGGAAAAGCCCTGTCTTGCGACGGGGCTTTTTCGTTTGTGGAGTGAGTCTCTTGCAAAGCTGTTTGTGATGAGCTCAGGCGCAGGTTTGCGGTCGCTGATTGAGGTCGCTGCGCTCATTTTTGCAAGAGTCTTATGTCTTGGTTTCTTAAGCTCGTCCATGCGGCGAGAGGCGTTTTGTTATGAAGTTCGTTGATGAAGTTTCCATCCGAGTAAAAGCAGGCGACGGCGGTAACGGTTGCATGAGTTTCCGTCGCGAAAAATTCATCGAAAACGGTGGTCCAAACGGCGGTGACGGCGGTGACGGCGGTTCCATCTACATGATGGCCGACGAAAACCTCAACACCCTGGTCGACTACCGTTACACCCGGCACTTCGATGCCGAGCGTGGCTCCAACGGCGGCAGCACCGACTGCACCGGTAAAAAAGGTGAAGATCTGGTACTGCGCGTACCGGTCGGCACCACGATCATCGACTCTGCGACCCAGGAAGTGATTGGCGACCTGACCAAGGCCGGCCAGAAGCTGATGGTTGTGCAGGGCGGTTGGCACGGTCTGGGTAACACCCGATTCAAGTCCAGTACCAACCGTGCACCGCGCCAGACCACGCCGGGCAAGCCGGGCGAGCAGCGCGACCTGAAGCTGGAAATGAAAGTACTGGCGGACGTGGGCCTGCTGGGCCTGCCGAACGCCGGTAAAAGTACCTTCATCCGCTCGGTGTCGGCCGCCAAGCCGAAAGTCGCCGACTACCCGTTCACCACCCTGGTGCCAAACCTGGGTGTGGTCAGCGTCGACCGCTGGAAAAGCTTCGTAGTCGCCGACATTCCTGGCTTGATCGAAGGCGCTTCCGACGGCGCGGGCCTGGGTATTCGCTTCCTCAAGCATTTGTCCCGCACCCGTTTGCTGCTGCACCTCGTCGACATGGCGCCGCTGGATGACACCAGCGCCGCAGACGCCGCCGAAGTCATCGTCAGCGAGCTGACCAAGTTCAGCCCGGCCCTGGCCGAGCGCGATCGCTGGTTGGTACTGAACAAGTGCGACCAGATTCTTGAAGAAGAGCACGAAGAGCGCGTCAAGGAGATCGTTGATCGCCTGGAGTGGGAAGGTCCGGTCTACGTCATCTCGGCCATCGCCAAAGAAGGCACCGAGCGCCTGACCCGCGACATCATGCGTTACCTGGAAGACCGTGCCGACCGCCTGGCGGCCGACCCGGTGTACAAGGCCGAACTCGCCGAACTCGACCAGCAGATCGAAGACGAAGCCCGCGCCCAGTTGCAGGCCCTGGACGACCAGCGTGCTCTGCGCCGCAGCGGCGTGAAGTCGGTCCACGACATCGGCGACGATGATTGGGACGAAGAAGACGTGGATGATGAAGACGGTCCGGAAATCATTTACGTGCGTGACTGATCCGTTGCGATAAACTTGAACGCCGCTCTCTGGAGCGGCGTTTTGGTATCCGGGTATAACGTTATGGGCAGCGCTGGGTCGCGCGGCCCTCACTCTAAGGTTGAAGATGATGCGGAGCAAAGTGACAGGTGCGCAGCGCTGGGTCGTGAAAATCGGCAGTGCGCTGTTGACGGCGGATGGCAAAGGTCTGGATCGCGCAGCCATGAGCGTCTGGGTCGAGCAGATGGTGGCCTTGCATGAAGCAGGCGTTGAGTTGGTGCTGGTGTCGTCCGGAGCGGTTGCCGCCGGGATGAGCCGCCTCGGCTGGACCGCGCGACCCAGCGCGATGCATGAACTGCAAGCCGCTGCCGCCATCGGCCAGATGGGCCTGGTGCAAGCCTGGGAGTCCAGCTTTGCCGAGCACGGCCGCCACACGGCGCAGGTGTTGCTGACCCACGACGACCTGTCCGACCGCAAGCGTTACCTCAACGCCCGCAGCACCTTGCGCGCGCTGGTGGAGCTCAAGGTCATCCCGGTCATCAACGAGAACGACACTGTGGTCACCGACGAAATCCGCTTCGGTGACAACGACACCCTGGCCGCCCTGGTAGCCAACCTGGTAGAGGCTGACCTGTTGGTGATCCTCACCGACCGCGATGGCATGTTCGACGCCGACCCGCGCAACAACCCCGATGCCCAGCTTATCTATGAAGCCCGCGCCGACGACCCGGCGCTGGATGCGGTCGCCGGCAGTGTCGGTGGTGCCCTGGGCCGTGGCGGCATGCAGACCAAACTGCGCGCCGCTCGCCTGGCCGCGCGTTCCGGTGCCCACACCATCATCGTCGGCGGGCGCCTGGAGCGCGTGCTTGATCGCCTCAAGGCCGGTGAGCGCATCGGTACGCTGCTGTCGCCGGAACGCGGCATGCTGGCGGCGCGCAAGCAATGGTTGGCCGGGCACCTGCAAACCCGTGGCACGCTGGTGCTGGATGCGGGGGCCGTATCGGCCTTGTCCCAAGGCAACAAGAGCCTGCTGCCGGTGGGTGTGAAGTTGGTGCAGGGCAGCTTCCGCCGTGGCGAGATGGTGGTGTGCGTTGCGCCAGACGGTCGCGAGATTGCGCGCGGCCTGGCCAATTACAGCGCCCTGGAAGCACAGAAGATTATTGGACAATCTTCCGACGCCATTGTCGGACTCTTGGGCTATATGGCGGAACCGGAACTGGTTCACCGCGACAACCTGATCCTGGTTTAACCATAGGAAATACACGATGCGCGTGATGAAGGGATTGCTCGGCCTGCTGTTGGCCATGCCGCTGCTGGCTTCGGCCGAAGAAGTCGGCCAGGTGTCGACGGTGTTCAAGTTCGTCGGCCCCAACGACCGGATTGTGGTTGAAGCGTTTGACGACCCCAAGGTCGATGGCGTGACCTGCTACTTGTCGCGTGCCAAGACCGGCGGGGTAAAGGGCGGCCTGGGCCTGGCTGAAGACCGTGCCGAAGCCTCGATCGCTTGCCGCCAGGTGGGCCCGATCCACTTCAAGGGTGAGCTCAAGGACGGCGACGAAGTGTTCAAGGAGCGCACCTCGCTGGTATTCAAGACCATGCAGGTGGTGCGTTTCCTCGACAAGAAGCGCAACACCCTGGTGTATCTGGTCTATAGCGACCGTTTGATCGAAGGCAGCCCGCAGAATGCGGTGACGGCAATTCCGATTCTGCCCTGGCCGACCGCTCAGTAACCTGCAGGCGAGTTTTGTCACCGGCGTCTATGATTGCAGCTTTGCCGGTTGTAAGCTCCGAAGGGCTGCAATGCAAAGAACATGGGATATCTGGAGTTCGTCATGAGTGCTTTCCACGATCTGAAACTCAAAGCCCTGGACGGACAAGCGCTACCGCTGGCGCCTTTCAAGGGCCAAGTTGTGCTGGTGGTCAATGTTGCGTCCAAATGTGGTTTGACCCCGCAATACGCAGCGTTGGAAAACGTCTATCAGCAGTACAAGGACCAAGGGTTCACAGTGCTCGGCTTGCCATGCAACCAGTTTGCAGGCCAGGAGCCGGGCACCGAGGAGCAGATTCAGCAGTTCTGCAGCCTGAACTACGGCGTGACCTTTCCACTGGGCAGCAAGATCGAGGTCAACGGGCCTGATCGGCACCAGTTGTACCGTTTGCTGGCGGGCGAGGGCGCTGAATTCCCCGGGGATATCACCTGGAACTTCGAGAAATTCCTGTTGGGTAAGGATGGCCGTGTACTTGCGCGCTTCTCACCACGCACGCCCCCGGAAGACCCCTCCATCATCCAGGCCATCGAAAAAGCCTTGAGCTGACGTCAGTGAAGGCCTGATCGTTCCTACGCTTTGCGTTGATCGTTCCCACGCTCTGCGTGGGAATGCCACCCTGGGCGCTCCGCGTCCCGCTTTTACCCCTTAATCATTTAGATCAATAGTGCTACTCAGCGCTGCAAGCTCTCCATATTATCTGCATCATAAATTCACTCTCCCGTGGAGCGTTCCATGCCCGTCCAAGCCTTGTTCAAACCCTTCCAGCTCGGTGCATTGCAACTGTCGACCCGCGTGGTCATGGCGCCCATGACCCGCTCGTTCTCCCCTGGCGGCGTACCCAATTCCAAAGTCATTGAGTACTACCGCCGCCGTGCCGCTGCCGGTGTGGGCTTGATCATCACTGAAGGCACCGTGGTCGGGCACCCAGCCTCCAATGGCTACCCCAACGTGCCGCATTTCTACGGTGAAGCCGCCTTGGCTGGCTGGAAGAAAGTGGTCGATGCAGTCCACGCCGAAGGCGGCAAGATTGTTCCGCAGCTGTGGCATGTGGGCAGTGTGCGCCGTATGGGCACTGAGCCTGATGCCAGCGTGCCGGCTTATGGCCCGATGGAAAAGCTCAAGGACGGCAATGTCGTTGTGCACGGCATGACCAAACAGGACATCAAGGACGTGATCAACGCCTTCGCCCAGGCCGCCAAGGATGCCCAGGCCATCGGCATGGACGGCGTGGAAATCCACGGTGCCCACGGCTACCTCGTGGACCAGTTCTTCTGGGAAGGCAGCAACCAGCGCACCGACGAATACGGTGGCAGCCTGGCCAACCGTTCGCGCTTCGCCATTGAGCTGATCCAGGCCACCCGCGCCGCTGTCGGCCCGGACTTTCCGATCATCTTGCGTTTCTCCCAGTGGAAGCAGCAGGACTACACCGCGCGCCTGGTTCAAACCCCTGAGGCGTTGGGTGAGTTTCTCAAGCCACTGTCTGACGCTGGCGTGGATATTTTCCACTGCTCCACACGTCGTTTCTGGGAGCCGGAATTTGAAGGCTCCGACCTTAACCTCGCCGGTTGGACGCGTCAGCTAACCGGTAAGCCAACCATCACGGTAGGCAGCGTGGGCCTGGATGGCGAGTTCCTGCAGTTCATGGTCAACACCGACAAAGTTGCCCAGCCTGCCAGCCTGGAGAAACTGCTGGAGCGCCTGAACAACGATGAGTTCGACCTCGTGGCTGTGGGCCGTGCCTTGCTGGTGGACCCGGATTGGGCGGTGAAGGTGCGCGAAGGGCGCGAGAGTGACATCTTGCCCTTCAGTCGTGAGGCGTTGATGACTCTGGTGTGAGCGGTAAGAGGGCGGGCACCGGTTGGCCGTCCTCGCATACCCCGCGCAACTGGCGCTCGAACTGCTCGATAATCGCCGGCCAGCCCTGACGGCTGGCATGTTGTCGGGCATTCAAGCGCACTCTGCGTAACGTTTCGCGCTCCTCCAGCAGCCAGATGGCCGCGTCGCAAAATGCGTCTTCATCCCCAGGCATCGACAGTGCGCCGCTATAGCCATGGCGCAGATGCTGGCTCGCGGCGGCCTGGTCGTAAGCCACCACGCCCAGGCCAGACGCCATCGCTTCAAGCACCACATTGCCGAAGGTTTCGGTCAGGCTGGGGAACAGGAACAAATCCCCTGAGGCGTAATGCCTTGCCAGCTCTTCGCCGCGCTGCGTTCCGCAGAACACTGCATCGGGCAAATCGTGTTCCATCGACGAGCGCTGGGGGCCATCACCGACCACAATCAGCTTCATCCGCCGCATTGGATAGGCAGCCTGCAAGGCATCAAAGCAGCGCTTGAGCAGCCTCAGGTTCTTCTCTTGGGCCAGGCGTCCCACATGCAGCACGGCAATATCGTGGTTCTCCAACCCCCAATTTTCACGCATGGCGTTATCGCGTTTGGCCGGGTGGAACAATTGGCTGTCGACACCCCGGGATAACATATCCAGACGCTCAAAATGCCGGCGCTCCAGCTCCAGGCGCTGGCTGGCGCTCGGTACCAGGGTCAGGCTCGAGCGGTTATGAAACCAGCGCAGGTAATGGGTGACCACGCGGCTCAACAGGCTCAAGCCATACTGGTTCGAATACTGCTGAAAGTTGGTATGAAAGCCGCTGACTACGCCGATCCCCAGGCGCCGCGCAGCGCGCAGCGCCGAGAGCCCCAGCGGCCCTTCCGTGGCGATATACAGCACATCCGGGCGTTGGCGCGTCCAGCGGCGCAGCAACTTGCGCATTGACGATTGGCCCCATTGCAAGCCTGGATAGCCCGGCAGTGGCCAGCCGCGGCACAGCAGCAGTTCATCGTCGCTGGAGCGGTTTTGGTCGGCACTCTGGCGTGGGCGTACCAACTCGACCTGATGGCCGCGTGAACGCAAACCCTCGCACAGGCGGCCAAGGGTATTGGCCACCCCGTTGATTTCCGGCGGGAAGGTTTCGGTAATGAGGGTGATGTGAAGCGAGGCTGTCGTCATGACCCACAGTGTCTGCGTGGGCCATGTCGTCATTGTGTCAGGGCGATGATGGATTTATGACTTGGCCACCGCCGGCTGCGCCATCGCCTCGGCGCCTTGCTCCCGCACCCAGAACAACGTCGCCCCGGCCACCGCCGCTGGCATCATCAACAGGTTGACCACCGGCACTAGCAGTACCAGGTAGACAATGCCGCCAAAACTCATGCTCTGCCAGCGTTTCTGGCGCAGCCACGCGAGCATTTCGTTCCAGCCCAGCTTGTGGTTGTCGGCCGGGTAGTCGATGTACTGGATCGCCATCATCCACACGCCAAACAGCAGCCACAACGGCGCCGCGATCAGGTTGACCACCGGGATGAACGACAGGATAAACAGGCCGATGGCGCGCGGCAGGAAGTAACCCAGCTTGCGCATCTCCCGCGCCAGGGTGCGCGGGACCATGGCAGCCAGCTCACCCCAACTGAACGGCGGGAAGTCGTCGGTGCCACGTACCACGACCTCGACCTTCTCGGCGAGAAACCCGTTGAACGGCGCGGCGATAATATTGGCGAGCATGGTGAAGGTGAAAAACACCATCAGCACCACCAGCACGACAAACAGCGGCCACAACAGGTAATTCAAAAAGCCTAGCCAGTGGGGCAGCGTCGGCATCAAGCTGTCGACCCACAGGCTGAACTGATGGCCGGCGAAATAGATCAATCCGACGAACAGCGCCAGGTTGATGACCAGCGGCAGCAGTACAAACAGGCGCAGGCCGGGGCTCAACACCAGTTTGAGGCCTTCACGCAGGTATTGCGGGCCGGAAAGAGCAGGGGCAGGCATGGAGAACTCCGAGCAAGGTGACGAACGCGCCGACCTTACCGGCTTTGCGCGCGATGTGAAAGCATGGGCCTCCAGGCGACATCCGGGGTTACAAAGGCATCGATTAACCTGACCAGGCGCATAGAGCGTCGCTATGAGCTGGATTGTTAATGCGTATTTCCTTAATCTTGCCCCCCTCGATACGCTGCACCCATTATTTTTCAGGACCTGGCGAGTTAAAGCCTTCCCCAAGTGCTTCGCCGTCCTTTTTTATTCCAGCCGCTCTGTGGTCCGGGCGGTCGATAGGAGTGAGTCATGTCTGATACCCGTCATTCCCGAGTGATTATTCTCGGTTCCGGCCCTGCCGGTTACAGCGCTGCCGTCTACGCTGCCCGAGCCAATCTCAAGCCGCTGCTGATCACCGGTATGCAGGCGGGTGGCCAATTGACCACCACCACTGAAGTCGACAACTGGCCGGGCGATGTCCACGGCTTGACCGGCCCGGTGCTGATGGAACGTATGAAAGAGCACGCCGAGCGCTTTGAAACCGAGATCGTCTTCGACCATATCAACAAGGTCGACTTCTCGAAAAAGCCTTACAGCCTGACCGGTGACAGCGGTGTGTACACCTGCGACGCACTGATCATTGCCACTGGTGCCAGTGCGCGTTACCTGGGCCTGCCGTCGGAAGAAGCGTTCATGGGCAAGGGTGTTTCCGCCTGCGCCACTTGCGATGGTTTCTTCTACCGCAACAAGCCGGTTGCCGTGGTCGGCGGTGGCAACACTGCCGTGGAAGAGGCGCTGTACCTGGCCAACATCGCCAGCACCGTGACCCTGGTTCACCGCCGCGAGACCTTCCGCGCCGAGAAGATCCTGATCGACAAGCTGCACGCCCGTGTCGCTGAAGGCAAGATCATCCTCAAGCTCAACGCCACCCTGGATGAAGTCCTGGGCGACAACATGGGTGTGACCGGTGCCCGTCTGAAAAACAACGACGGCAGTTTCGACGAGCTGAAAGTGGACGGCGTGTTCATCGCTATCGGCCACACTCCGAACACCTCACTGTTCGAAGGCGTGCTGGAAGCCAAAGACGGGTACCTGGTGGTGCAGGGCGGCCGCGAAGGCAATGCAACTGCGACCAACATCGAAGGCATCTTCGCTGCTGGCGACGTGGCAGACCACGTTTACCGCCAGGCCATCACCTCGGCCGGCGCCGGTTGCATGGCGGCCCTGGATGCCGAGCGTTACCTCGACGGTTTGAAGGACGCTTCGTTCTAAACCCGTTGACTCAAAAAAACCGGCGAAAGCCGGTTTTTTTATGCCTGCGATCTAACCTACACCGCTAAACAAATGTGGGAGCTGGCTTGCCTGCGATAGCGGTGTGATAGTCACCACCGCCATCGCGGGCAAGCCCGGCTCCCACGTTGAACTGGGTTGGTTATTAAATCAGCGGCGAGTCAGAGGTTGTTCAGCAAACTTCACTGCGGCCAGTCCATGGGCAATCAACGCCCGGATATTGCCATGGTCACTGCCCTCAGGTGTAGCCAGCACCGAACGGTAATGCTCCCCAAACGCTAGCAACGCCTCCTGATCGCTCAAGCCTTCCAAGAGCGCCAAACCCAGGGTCTTGCACGACCCTTCATTCTGCCCAGCGGCATTTTCCACACCGCCGTTGATGAAGGCTTGCGGCTGGTAGTCGTAACCCGCCGCGACGAACGCCAGGGTATCGGCAAAGACGTGGTCGCCACTGTTGAGGCTGGCGCGCAGGGTGTTCAAATCAGTCATGAGGTTTTCCTTTGGCGAACGCGGCCTGTTGGTCTGCGTTGGCTTCTTGCTGGTATTGGGCTTTCCACTCGGCGTACGGCATGCCGTACACCACTTCACGGGCGTCATCGAGGCTGACCTCGATCTGGCGTTCGTCGGCCTCGGCCTTGTACCACTTGGACAGGCAGTTGCGGCAGAAGCCGGCGAGGTTCATCAGGTCGATATTCTGCACATCCTTGCGGCTGTCCAGGTGGGCCACCAATCGGCGAAAGGCGGCGGCTTCGAGTTCGAGGCGTTGTTGGTCGGTCATGGCGGTCTCTTCGAGACAGCTTCAAGCGGGTAAGCTTAAAGCTGCAAGTTGGAATGAGGCTGGCTTTAACTTGTGGCTTTAAGCTTATCGCTTGAGGCTGAGCGGCTCGCCGCGAGCGTTATCGAAACCGACTCGGCAAAGCGCAGCGCGTGGGGCTTGTCCACTTCGACTTCGGCGTACAGCACCGATTCGTTGCTCATCACCAGGTCCAGCAATTCCTGGGTCAGGCGCTCCAGCAGGGCAAAGCGATTGCCTTCGACGTGAGCGATGATGGCCTTGGTGATGGTGCGGTAGTTCAGGGCGTGGTCGATGTCGTTGTCACGCACGGCTTCCTGGGCGGCATACAGGATGGTCAGGTTGATCAGCACATCCTGCTTGTTGAGGATTTCGTCCTCGTTGATGCCGATAAAGGTGCGCAGGCACAGGTCCTTGACCCGGATACGCGCCATGCCTGGTTGAAGTTGTGGCATTGCTACTTGCTCCGTCCAATCAGTTGCAGGAACTCCATGCGGGTGGTGTTCGACTCGCGAAAGGCGCCGAGCATCACCGAGGTGTTCATGGTTGAATTCTGTTTCTCCACGCCGCGCATCATCATGCACATGTGCTTGGCTTCGATCACCACCGCCACGCCGGCGGCCTGGGTCACGTCCTGGATGGCGTCGGCGATTTGCCGCGTGAGGTTCTCCTGGATCTGCAGGCGCCGGGCGAACATGTCGACAATGCGCGCCAGTTTTGACAGGCCCAGCACCTTGCCGGTCGGAATATAGGCCACATGGGCCTTGCCGATGAAGGGCAGTAAGTGATGCTCGCACAGCGAGTACAACTCGATGTCTTTGAGGATCACCATCTCGTCATTGTCGGACGCGAACAGCGCGCCGTTGACGATTTCCTCCAGATTCTGCTCATAGCCATGACACAGGTACTGCATGGCCTTGGCGGCACGCTTGGGCGTATCGAGCAGGCCCTCGCGCTGCGGGTCTTCGCCCAGGCCCTTGAGGATCTCGCGGTAGTGGTGGGGCAGGGATAAGGTCATACAACATCCTCGTAAACGGCTTACTTGATATGCCGCCCACCGTTGACGGTCAGGGTGGTACCGGTGACATAGGGATTGTCCAGCAGGTAACGCACGCTCTGGTAGATCACCTCGGGCCCGGGTTCGATGCCCAGGGCCGACTTGGCCAGGACCTTGGCGCGATAGGCCGCGTCATCGCCTTCGTTGAACATCACCATCGCCGGTGCGATACCGTTGACCTTTATCAGCGGCGCGAACTGTGCGGCAAACGATAACGTGAGGCTGTCGAGCCCGGCCTTGGTGGCGCAATAGGCGATGTGCTGCCGGCTGCCCTTGCGCACCACGTCATCGCTGATATGCACGATATCGGCGGGTGTCGAGCGTTGCAGCAAAGGTGAACAATGCAGGTTGATCAGATACGGCGCAAGCATGTGCACGCTGAACATGTCGATAAAGGCACGGCTTTCGTCGCCCGGGGTTTCGGCGACCCAGGCTGAAGCGTTGTGGATGATCGCTCGCAGGCTTTGAGTATGGGTTTTCACTGCGGCGATGAAAGCCAGTACGCCGGCTTCGCTGGAGAAGTCGGCAAACACGCCGATGGCGCCCCGCTCACGCAGTGCCTGCACGCCGGGACGTTCACTGCGGTAGCTGAAAATCACCGATTGGCCTTCATCCAACAGGCGCTGGGCACAATGCAGGCCGACACGCTGGCCGGCGCCGGTGATCAGGATCGGAGCGTTGTTTGCATTCATGGGAGGCTCAAGTCGCTGGCAGGCTCAAACTATACCAGCGCCCCGGCCTCCCTGTACTCAAGCGGCGGCTTCAGTGACTTTGCGAGGGGGCGAAGGGTGCAGCCAGTTCGCCAGCAGATGGGTCGACAGCGGTATAAAAAGGTAAACCATCAGCGGGGTCAGGGCTGCGGTGCTGACCAGTACGCGGCTGAACAGGTCCAACTCGCTGAGCAGCGGCCCCAGGCCGAAGTTGAACAGCAACGATACCGGGAAAAAAGCCAACCAGATGGCCACCGCCTGTTTCCAGCGTGGCGGGCGGGCACCCGCTGCGCCGAACCAGCCATCGATACCGCTGACACGGTGTTCCGACGGGTTGGCAAATAGCTCGCTGCCACGGCTCAGCCACGCGCTGCGCGAAGCGGAGAACTCCCATGCGTGCAGGGTCTTTTCATCGGCGAAGCGGAAGATGATCTGGAATTCATCATCATGGGGTGGTGGCGCCAGCACGCCGGAGCCCAGGTAACCGGGGAAGTCAGTCGCCAATTGCTCGCCTTCGCGCAGCCAGGCCATCAGTTCTTCGTAGCGACCTTTGGCCACGCGGCGCGCAACCATCAAGGTGACGGGTGAGGTAGACATCGTATATCTCCAAATCAGCAAGTGCGCCGAGCCGGGTAGGCGGCGCACGAACGAAGCTGCGGGGTGGTGCAGCGACGCAAAAGAACAGGCAAGGATTATTCCGGTTTTGCCCAAATACGCCAGAAACTTCGGATGGATCGCCGTAGATCTTGAATCATGCAGTTCAATCGGCGTTAAATAGGATTCAAATTCATACAAGTTTTTTGACTGCTGATGCCTGAAATCACTGCGCCTCTTCGCGAAACGACACCCGACAGCCACACTGACTGCGAGGGGCTGTTTCCGATTCGTGAAGTGGCAAGACTCACAGGCGTGAACCCGGTGACGTTGCGTGCGTGGGAGCGTCGCTACGGTTTGATCCAGCCTGTACGCACCGAAAGTGGGCACAGGCTTTACTCAAGCACCGATATCGAAACCGTGCACCGCATCCTCGACTGGATCGAGCGTGGCGTGGCGGTGAGCAAAGTCGGCAAGCTTTTGGCGCGCGACCCACAGCCCAACGAGCCGGCTACAGCGTCACGCAGCGATACCGAGCTGGAGTGGCGCCAATGGCAGGCGCAACTGCGGCAGGCCATCAGTGCCTTTGATGATCGTGAGCTCGACCGGTTGTACGGCCAGATCTTCAGCGTCTATTCGACGACCGTGGTGTTCCAGGACATTTTGGTACCGCTGTGGCAGCAATTGTTACGTCACCAAGGCCGCTTTGGCCAAGCCAGCGAGTGGCTGTTCTTCGACAATTTCCTGCGCTCGCGCGTCGCACGGTGCCTGCAAATGGCCTGTGCCTCGCCAGTGCCCAGGGTGTTGCTCTCAGCCATTGCCGGAGAGTGCCGTGAGCTGGAGTTGCTGGTGGCGGGCTTGTTGATGTCGAGCGAGAAACTGGCGGTCAAGGTCCTGGGCGTTGGCCAGCCATTGGATGAGTTGACGCTGATCTGCGAGCGCACTCGGCCGCAAGCCCTGGTGCTGTTTTCCAACCATGCCCCTGGCGCAGAGCTGGCGTCACGGCTCAATCGCCTGGCCTTCACCCTCGATTGCCCGTTGTTGCTGGCTGGTGAGGCGTCGGACCTGGCGGAACACAGCCTGGCAGGTTCGTCGATTGGTTGCCTGGGCAATGACGGACGCTGGATGCCGCGCCGCTTGCAGCAACTGCTCAGCGGCCATCTGGAGTCTCAGGCATGAACGTGAGGATGGACCAGGCGATGTTGGTGCAGGATGAACTGGCGTAACCGTTCGATCTCATCAGCATCGCTTTGGCTCAGGCGGTAGGCGAACAGGCCGCGGGCGGTTACCCGCTCCAGCGTACCGCGCAGGGCGATGCGTTCGTAGCCGGAAGGGCTGAACCACAGGGAAAACGTCTTTGGCGGTTTGACCCGGCCACGCACCTCTACCAGCACCCCTTTGAATGACACTTCGTGCACCCACAGCGCGCTGGAGTAGCCCTTGATGTTTTCCAGCGCCACCGGCGTTTCAAGCGCCAGGCGCCACGGGCGGATCATCGGCCCATCTTCAAAAATGCTCGGTACGCCCAGGCGCAAATGCACAGCATGAAACTCATCTTCCACCAGGTGCAACGGGAAGGTGAGTTGCTGGTTGTCGAACTGCGCCTGGATGGTGACCTGGTCGTGAGCCGCTAGCCGCGTGAGCAGATCGCGAATCTGTGCGCCGCCATTAACCGTCAGGCTCGACCATGCATCCCGCAGGTTGAGCTGCGGGTTGTGCGTCATGTCCTGGATAAAATCCAGCTCGTCCTGCGTCAATAGCGTGTCGCGTTGCATTGATCTGGCTCAAGGCTGAGGCATTAAAAAGCCATTATCGCTCTAAAGACCGCATTTTTTACAGTTTGTTAAATCCACTCGTCGCCTTGAGTGCGGCGAGCTCGCTCTTGAGCTCGGCCAACTGAGCTTCCAGTTGGGCGACACGCTGTTGTGCCTTGACTTGAGTGGTGACGTCTTTCTGCACACCGACGAAATAGGTTTGCTTGTCGACCTCGTTGTACACGGTCGAAAGCGATAGCTCGTTCCAGAAAGGCGTGCCGTCCTTGCGGTAGTTACGCAGGATCTCTCGGCAGGTGCCGCCGCTGTCGAGCGCATCACGAATGGCGATCAAGGCCGGTTGGTCGCGGTCGCCCGCCTGCAGGAAGCGGCAGTCCTGATAGAGGATTTCGTCCATCGTGTAGCCAGTCATCCTTTCGAAGGCCGGGTTGACGTAGATCAGTGGTTTTTCCCGGCCTTCGCGCTCGGCAACAACGATTCCGTCGTTGGACGCATTGACGACCATTTGCAGCAGTTTGGCGTTAATCATAGAGCGGTCCATGGCCTGGTTTTGACCTTGCCAGTTTATGGCAAGTCTGGAATGTTGCACGGTGCGCACTGAAATATTGGCACGGGCTGCTAATATCCCACGCTTTCACTCAACTACAGGATCAGATTGATGAAAGTCGCCATCCTCTCCGGCTCGGTCTACGGTACGGCTGAAGAAGTCGCTCGCCACGCGGAAGAAATCCTCAAGGACGCAGGTTTCAACGCCTGGCATAACGCACGTGCCACGCTGGCAGACGTGCAGGCCTTTGCTCCCGATGCATTCCTGGCAGTGACCTCGACCACCGGCATGGGCGAGCTGCCCGACAATCTGCAGCCTCTGTACTCAACCATCCGCGACCAACTGCCCGCCGCCTGGCGCGGCCTGCCGGGAGCGGTCATCGGCCTGGGCGACGCCAGCTATGGCGATACTTTCTGTGGCGGCGGTGAACAAATGCGCGAATTGTTCGCCGAACTGGGCATCCGCGAAGTGCAGCCGATGCTGCGCCTGGACGCCAGCGAAAGCGTCACCCCGGAAGCTGACGCCGAGCCTTGGCTGGCCGATTTGATCACCGCGCTGCGCGGTTGAACCCCAGGGAGCGCCGTTATTGACGGCGCTTGTTTGACACGTATTTGTACTATTCTCTTGACTGACTCGCTCAGTCATCAAGCTGGCTGCCAAGGAAACTCCTTGCGCCTCGGCGTCTGACTAGACTGGCTCTCACTTTAGACACCATAAGAAGTGCGCCAAGGAGGTCATTGCCATGAGCCTAGCCCCTGCACCATCGCCACAAAACGTCAAAGCCCAGGTCAGCGCTGCCGAATGGCAAACCCGCGTGGACCTCGCGGCCTGCTATCGCCTGGTGGCCATGCACGGCTGGGATGACCTGATCTTCACGCATATTTCGGCCAAGGTGCCGGGCACTGAAGATTTCCTGATCAACCCCTATGGGCTGATGTTCCATGAGATCACCGCGTCGAGCCTGGTCAAGGTTGACCAGGCCGGCAATAAGCAAATGGACAGCCCCTACGATATCAACCCTGCGGGCTACACCATCCACAGCGCCATCCACGAAGTGCGCCACGACGTGACCTGCGTGCTGCACACCCACACCGCTGCCGGCGTGGCGGTGTGTGCGCAAAAGCAGGGTGTATTGCCCATCAGCCAGCAATCGCTGTTTGTGCTGTCCAGCCTGGGCTATCACGCCTATGAGGGCGTGGCGCTGAATCACGAGGAAAAGGCCCGCCTGCAAGCGGATCTGGGCCAGAACAATTTCCTGATGCTGCACAACCACGGCCTGCTGACCTGCGCCGGCACCATCGCCGACACCTTCCTGATGATGTTCACCTTCCAGCGCGCCTGCGAGATTCAGGTACTGGCCCAAAGCGGCGGCACCGAGTTGATCGCCATCGAGCCGCAGATTCTCGCCGGTGCCAAGGCGATGGTGGCAGCTGTCACAAAAAGCGCCCAAGGTATGGGCGGTGCGCTGGCCTGGCCGGCACTGCTGCGCAAATTGGATAATCAGGACCCCGGGTATAAAAGCTGATGCCACTCGCCGAGATACCGCTCAGAGCCTGGCGCAAGCGCGGCCAGGACTTCGTCTTTCGTGGCCACACCGTGCGGTATTGGGTGGCCGGGCAGGGCGAGCCGTTGCTGCTGATTCATGGTTTCCCCACGGCCAGTTGGGACTGGCATTACCTGTGGCAACCCCTGGCCCAGCGCAACCTGGTGATTGCCTGCGACATGCTCGGCTTTGGCGACTCGGCCAAACCCTTGGACCACGACTATTGCCTGTTGGAACAGGCCGATCTGCAACAGGCGCTGCTTGAGCACCTGCGCGTAGAGCAGCCGGTGCATGTGTTGGCTCATGACTACGGCGACAGTGTCGCCCAGGAATTATTGGCTCGGCATTACGAGGGCCGGTTCCAGATGGCGAGTTGTGTATTTCTCAACGGCGGGCTGTTTCCGGAAACCCATCGGCCGGCGCTGGTGCAAAAGCTGCTGCTCAGCCCGTTGGGCTGGATGATCGGTCGGGCCTTTGGGCGCAATGCCTTGGCCAGCAGTTTCAACCAGATCTTCGGCCCCCAGACGCGGCCCAGTGAAAGCGTGCTGGATGATTTCTGGAGTTTGATCAGTTGCAACGACGGCCCGCGTATCCTGCACAAACTGATCGCCTACATCCCCCAGCGCCGTCGTCTGCGCGAGCGCTGGCTCACGGCCATGCAGCGAGGCGAAGTACCTTTACGGGTGATCGACGGCGAGGTGGACCCGATTTCCGGGGCTCATATGGTCGAGCGCTATCGCCAACTGGTGCCCCAGCCCGACACGATAAGACTGGCCAATATCGGCCATTACCCCCAGATCGAGGCGCCGGTCCAAGTGCTCAAGCATTACCAGGGGTTTCGTGAGCGCATCAGCCAGCCTTCACCGCGCGCGGCCTATTCCTGAGCCTGCGCATCATCCCGCTGCCTTATCAAGCACCATTCAGCCCTGGCCGTCTTTATTGTGACCAAAGGCTGCTTGCGTGACACTCTGCCTATTCCCATTGTCGCCAGCGGAGTTCGGTATGAGTGAGTCAGTGCAGTTCCAGGATAAGGTGGTGATCGTCACCGGCGCCGGTGGTGGCTTGGGCCAGGCCCATGCGCTGCTGTTCGCCAGGCACGGGGCCAAAGTGCTGGTCAACGACCTGGGGGGGTCAACCCAAGGCGAGGGCGCCAACGCCTCGGCGGCCGACCGGGTGGTGGCGCAGATCCGCGCGGCGGGCGGCATTGCCGAAGCCAACCATGACTCCGTCACCGACGGCGACAAGATCGTACAGAACGCCCTGGATGTCTTCGGCCGGGTCGACGTGGTGGTCAACAACGCCGGCATCCTGCGCGACAAGACCTTCCATAAAATGGATGACAGCGACTGGGACCTGGTTTACCGGGTGCACGTCGAAGGCGCCTACAAAGTCACCCGCGCCGCCTGGCCGCATTTGCGCGAGCAGGGTTATGGCCGGGTGATCTTCACGGCGTCGACGTCCGGTATCTACGGCAACTTCGGCCAGTCCAACTACGGCATGGCCAAGTTGGGCCTGTATGGTTTGACGCGTACCCTGGCGCTGGAAGGGCGTAAGAACAACATCCTGGTCAACGCGATTGCCCCCACCGGTGGCACACGCATGACCGAAGGGCTGATCCCGCCGCAGGTGTTTGAGCGCCTCAAGCCGGAACTGGTCAGCCCACTGGTGGTGTACCTGGGCAGTGACGCCTGTGAGGAAACCGCAGGCTTGTTTGAAGTGGGTGGCGGCTGGATCGGCAAGACCCGTTGGGAGCGCAGCCTGGGTGTGGGTTTTGATCCCGAGGCCGGTTTTTCGCCGGAGGATGTGGCCGCGCACTGGCAGCAGATCTGCGATTTCGAAGGGGCTGCGCACCCCAAGGACAATATTGAGGCGCTGAAGGAAATGATGGCCAACTTGCAGAAGTTCAGCCTCTGATCATTGCCGGTAAATCAATGAATCCCACGGGGCGTCGATGACGCCCCGTTTTATTGCAGGCATAAAAAAGGCCGCTGCATAGGCAGCGGCCGAAGTAAGACGTTGGATCAAGGAGCGACAAATCAACGTCAGTGAACACCGGGAACAGACTGATTACAGGATCAATCCGTTATAAATCAGCTTTTCTCCCCAATGCGGGAGCGGGCCGTTTGCCCTGAAAGCCAGGCAAGAATAATCGGTTGTAACAGAATGAGTAATAGCAGTTCGGGACAAGGACTGTTACCAAATCGACAATGATTGCCCGGCACCATCGATGCCTCTGATAAGACTTCATCCATCGCATGCATGGCCCGGTCCAGCGCCCGGCCAGAGAACCCCGTCATCCTTTCGAGCGACAACACGAATACCTCCTTGGTGCGCTTATCGCCCCTCAAGGGCGGCAGTAGGGTGGAGCCTTCTGTCACTCACCGGGGAAGACGCATGACAAAAACAATAATGCGCGCCATCTTCACGCCACAGGCGCTGGCCACTGCGGTTGCGCTGGGCTGCTGTGCCCAGGCGCAGGCTGTTTCGTTCAACATCGGCGAGATCGAAGGGCAATTCGACTCCTCGCTGTCGGTCGGCGCCAGCTGGGGCATGCGCAATGCCGACAAAAGCCTGGTCGGCACGGTCAATGGCGGGACGGGCCAGGCGTCCACCGGTGATGACGGGCGCCTCAACTTCAAGAAGGGCGAGACCTTCTCCAAGATCTTCAAGGGGCTGCACGACCTTGAGTTGAAGTACGGCGACACCGGGGTATTCGTGCGTGGCAAGTATTGGTACGACTTCGAGCTCAAGGACGAAGACCGCGAGTTCAAGCCCATCAGCGACCGCAACCGCAAGGAAGGCGCCAAGTCCAGCGGTGCGCAGATCCTCGATGCCTTCGTCTACCACAACTACTCCCTGGGCGACCTGCCCGGCACCGTGCGCGCCGGCAAGCAGGTGGTCAGTTGGGGCGAAAGTACCTTTATCGGTAACTCCATCAACAGCATCAACCCGATCGACGTGTCGGCGTTCCGCAGGCCCGGTGCCGAGATCAAGGAAGGCTTGATCCCGGTGAACATGCTGTTTGCCTCCCAGAGCCTTACCAATCAACTGACCGTGGAAGGTTTCTATCAACTGGAATGGGACCAGACGGTGCTCGACAACTGCGGCACCTTCTTCGGCGGGGACGTGGCGGCGGACGGTTGCACCAATAATTACACCGTGGGCAGCCCGGCGATCCGACCGCTGCAACCGGTGGCGGCTGCCTTTGGCCAAGGGTTTGGCGTGACCAATGAAGGTGTGATTGTGCGGCGTGCCGGTGACCGCGATGCGCGCGACTCCGGCCAGTTCGGCGCAGCCCTGCGCTGGCTGGGCGATGACACTGAATACGGCCTGTACTTCATGAACTACCACAGTCGCACACCGACCGTCGGCACCCTGACCGCCAATACCAACCTGGCCACCATCGGGCGCATCATCAACACCGCCAACGCCCTGGCGCCCGGTTCCGGGGGCGGTTTGGCGCAAAGCACCATGCTCGGCCGCGGCCAGTACTACCTGGATTACCCGGAAGACATCCGCCTGTTCGGCGCCAGTTTCTCCACCACCTTGCCCACGGGCACGGCGTGGACCGGCGAAATCAGCTATCGGCCCAATGCGCCGGTGCAGCTCAACACCACCGACCTGACCCTGGCCCTGGTCAACCCCATTGCGGGCCAACTCGCCTCACCCATCCGCAGCAATTTCGGCGATGACAACAAAGGCTATCGCCGCAAGGAAATCACCCAGATCCAGAGCACCATGACCCAGTTCTTCGACCAGGTACTGGGCGCCGAGCGCCTGACCCTGGTGGGCGAAGCGGCGGTGGTGCACGTCGCCGGCCTGGAAGACAAAACCAAACTGCGCTATGGCCGAGACTCGGTGTACGGCGCCTACGGTTTTCAAGGTGACACCGACGGTTTTGTCACCTCCACCTCCTGGGGCTACCGGGCGCGGGCGATCCTTGACTACAACAACGCGATTGCCGGTGTGAACCTCAAGCCCAACCTGTCCTGGTCCCATGACGTCGCGGGCTACGGCCCCAACGGCCTGTTCAACAAAGGCGCCAAGGCCATCAGCGTCGGCGTGGATGCGGACTATCGCAGCACCTACACCGCAAGCCTGAGCTACACCGACTTTTTTGGCGGTGACTACAACACCCTGACCGACCGCGACTTCCTCGCCCTCAGCTTCGGCGTGAACTTCTGATCTGGCTTAAAAGAAGGACAAGACCCTATGCGTAAGATGATTGCAGTGTTGGCCCTGAGCGTATTGGCCGCCAACGTAATGGCGGCGGTATCGCCCGAAGAAGCAGCCAAGCTCGGCACTTCCCTGACTCCGGTCGGCGCCGAAAAAGCCGGCAATGCCGATGGCTCGATCCCCGCCTGGACCGGTGGCATCCCCAAAAACGCCGGCACGGTGGACAGCAAGGGCTTCCTCTCCGACCCCTTCGCTAACGAAAAACCGCTGTTCGTGATCACCGCCGCCACGGTGGACAAGTACAAGGACAAACTCTCCGACGGCCAGGTGGCGATGTTCAAGCGCTACCCCGAGACCTACAAGATCCCGGTGTACCCCAGCCACCGCACGGTCAACTTGCCGGCGGACATTTACGAGTCGATCAAGCGCAGCGCCGTGAATGTGAAGGCGATCAACGATGGCAACGGCCTGGAGAACTTCACCGGCAACCGTTACTACGCGTTTCCTATCCCCAAGAATGGCGTCGAGGTGCTGTGGAATCACATCACCCGTTACCACGGCGGCAACCTGCGGCGCATCATCACCCAGGCCACGCCCCAGACCAATGGCAGCTACACGCCGATCCGTTTCGAAGAAGAAGTAGCGGTGCCGCAAGCCATCCCGGATATCGACCCGGCCAAGGCCGCCAACGTGCTCAGCTATTTCAAGCAGTCGGTCACCGCGCCGGCGCGGCTGGCGGGCAACGTGCTGCTGGTGCATGAAACCCTCGACCAGGTGAAGGAACCGCGCCTGGCCTGGATCTACAACGCCGGCCAGCGCCGTGTGCGGCGTGCACCGCAGGTGTCTTACGACGGCCCGGGTACCGCCTCCGACGGCCTGCGCACTACCGACAACTTCGACATGTTCTCCGGCGCACCCGACCGTTATGACTGGAAACTGGTGGGCAAGAAGGAGATGTACATCCCTTACAACAGCTACAAGCTCGATTCGCCGAGCCTCAAGTACGACGACATCATCAAGGCCGGCCATATCAACCAGGACCTGACCCGTTATGAGTTGCACCGCGTGTGGGAAGTGGTCGGCACCGTCAAGCCCAGCGAGCGGCACATCTATGCCAAACGCCATATGTTCATTGACGAAGACAGCTGGCAAGTCGCCCTGGTGGACCACTACGACGGCCGCGGCCAACTGTGGCGCGTTGCCGAAGGCCATGCGCAGTTCTATTACGACCACCAGGTGCCGGCCTACACCGTGGAAACCCTGTACGACCTGATTGCAGGGCGCTACATCGCGCTGGGCATGAAGAACGAGGAGAAGAGTAGCTTTGTGTTCGGCTTCGCGGCCAAGGCGGCGGACTACACCCCGGCTGCACTGAGATCGGAGGGCGTTCGCTGATTCCACACCTAAGTGAGGTTGAAAATGTGTGGCTTGCCTGCGATGGCCATAGGTATCTACACAACTTTGGGGCGACGCTGGACCTGTGGCGAGGGAGCTTGCTCCCGTGACGGCCTGACAGCAGACGCATCTCTACCTGACACCCCAGGATCCAAATGTGGGAGCTGGCTTGCCTGCGATGACGGCCTTCCAGCCGACACAGCTATACCGAGTACATATCCATTCCTGCGGTAACGGCCACTTAGGGTTCCGCTTTTACAGCGGCTCACTTTTGAAAAGCGCAAAAGTAAGCAAAACGCTCTTGCCCCACCACTCGGCACCTCGCTTAGGCTGGGTGTGCCCGTAATCCGCCAGTGATTTGGGGGGCCGCCGCCACGCGCCATTCATGGCGCGGGGCGGCTAAACCGGCATCCCTGCCGGTTTACCCCCCCAAATCACTGTCGAATTCCGGCCAGCGTGGTTTAACGGGGCGCCTAAGATCAAAAGCAGATCAAGAGCGGCTCGCTTCGCATCGTGGTTACCGTTGAGCTTACAGAGTTATGTAGATGCCTATGGCCATCGCAGGCAAGCCAGCTCCCACACTGAAGGGCGTATACCTTGGTTTTTATGGTCTTCAATCAACCCGCTGAATACTTCTTCAACAACCGCCAACCACAGGTCTAGGGTGACGCAACAATAAAAACAGCAGGATGCAGCAATGACCGCCATGACCCGCTGCCTGGACCGTCCTGGATTTATGCCACGGCTGTCAGCCCACCATGCGTTGCGTGCGCGGCTGACTGTGCCTCTGCTGACGGCGCAGGCGCGGGTAAGGTTGCTGTGCGCACCGGGAGGCAGTGGCAAGAGCGCGTTGCTCGCCGAGTGTGCGCTGCAGGCGCCGAAGGGCTGTCAGGTGGTGTGGATGCCACTCAACGGTGCCGCGCTCAGCCCCTTGGAATTCTGCGCACGGCTGGCGCAGCAGCTTGGCTTGCCGTTTGTGGATGAAGCCACGTTATTGCTCGACTTGGGCCGTTGGCCACACACCACGTGGTTGTTTCTGGATGATTTCTGTCGCTCGCCTGCGCCTGAGCTGGATGCGCTGCTGGACCGTTTGCTCGCCGCTGGCAGCCCGCAGTTGACCTGGTGGCTGGGCGCGCGACGGCGCCCGTTGTGCAATTGGCCACGCCTGTTGCTCGACGATGAGTTGCTGGAGTGCAGCGAGTTGTTTTTCAGCGCTGAGGAAGTCGAGCAACTGCTCGCCCCGGGGCATAGCGTCGACAGCGTGATGCAGTTCAGCGCCGGTTGGTGCGCCGGTGTGCGTATCGCCTTGCTGGGCGACGGCCACCCCGACAAGACCCTGCTCGATTACCTGCAGCATGAGCTGTTCAACACCTTGTCGGCGCCATTGGCTGAGGCTTGGCGCGTGCTGGCCCATCTGCCGCGTTTCAACCTGAACCTGTGTGAGTACTTGTTCGGTGGTGGTGACGGCGCTGAGCATTTGCGCGAATTGCAGGCACTGGGTGCGTTTATCCAGCCCTGGGAAGACACCAGCGACTGGCTCCACATTTTCCCACCGTTGGCGCGACTGCTGCGCGACGAACCCTGGCCGGCCAAACGCTCCTGGCACCGACGCGCGTGCCAATGGTTCAGCGCCGAGGGTGACTGGCAGGCCGCGTTCGAGCAGGCGTTGCTGGCGCAGGAATATGAAGTGGCGGTGAGCCTGTTGCAGCACTTCAGTTTCGAGGATTTGTTTCGCCAGCAGAACGCCGTGCTGCTGTTGCGCCTGCATGAACAGCAGGGCGATGAATTGATGTTGGGGTCGGCGCAACTGGTGGGCCTGCTCACGGCCGCGTTGTTGTTTGCCGGGCGCTTCGAACAGGCGGCCTTGTGCATCGACCAACTGGCCCGGTTCGCCCCGCAACCGACGCCTGCCGCGCAGCGCTATCTGCTGGCGCGCTGGCAGGCGCAGTGGGGCTGGTTGCTGCATTTGAGCGGCGACGCCGAACGCTCCCGCGAGCACTTTCTCGAAGCCCTGCAAGCGTTGCCCGACAGCGCCTGGACATCGCGCCTGATGTGCCTCTCGGGCCTGACCCAGCAAGCCTTGCTGCGCGGTGAGTTGGAGGCCGCCCAACGCTTGAACCGTGAAGCGCTTTGCCTGGCCCGGGTCCACGGTTCGCTGGTATTGGAGGCCCTGCTGGAGTTGGACCACGCCCAATTGCTGGAGCAGCGTGGCGCGCCGTACCGGGCGCAAAGCCTGTTGGAAACGGTGCAAGCGATGTTGGCCGGGCAACGGCTCAACGCCGGGCCGTTGGTGGGGCGTATTGTTCTGCGCCGCGGGCATCTGGCCTTGCGTCAGGGCCAGGACGGCCTGGCCGCCGAATGTTTCGAGGCCGGCTTGAGCATGTGCCTGCAGAGCCAGGACAAGCGCGTTCTGTACGGATTTCTGGGCCTGGCGCTATTGGCGGCCAATCGTGGCGACTACGCCCAGGCCTTCATTCAATTACGCGACGCCGAACGCCTGATGCAGCAGCGCCATGTGCCCGACACGGTGTACCGTGCGGTACTGCTGTTGGTCAGTGGGCACTTCTGGTTGCAGCAAGGCCGCGCCGAATTGACGGTGCAAGCCGTGCGCCGGGTGTTGCGCCACTTTCGCGGGCCTTGCGCCAAGCAGGCACCGCCGGCCACCTTGGAGCTGATCCCGCGCCTGGAATATTTGCTGGTACTGGCCGAGGTCAAGCTGGGCTGTGCCGAGCAACCTATCGCACGGCTCAATGCCTTGCTCGACACCTCACGGCAACGCGGCATGCTTTGCCTGGAAACCGAATTGCACCTGGTGCTGGGTGAAGTGACCTGGCAGCTTGGCGACCCGGCGTTGGGGCGTCGGTCGCTGCAAGCTGGCTTGGCGCTGGCAGAGCGTTGCCAGGTGCAGCAGGCGGTCCGCGAGTTGCGTTTACGCGCCCCGGGACTTTTGAGTGAGCTGGGCCTGGAGCCCCAGGCCGCGCCTGCCGGGGCGGCGCAGAACCCGCTGAGCCAGCGTGAGTTGGAGGTGCTGCAACTGATCGCCCTGGGCAACTCCAACCTGGAAATCGCTGATCGCCTGTATATCTCCCTGCATACCGTCAAGACGCATGCGCGGCGTATCCACAGCAAACTCGGGGTAGAGCGACGCACCCAGGCGGTGGCCAAGGCGAAGACGTTGGGCTTGATGGTCTAGGCGCAGAATGCGTGGCGGTATTGGCCCGGCGTGGCGCCCATGGCGTGGCGAAAGCGCTGGTTGAAATGACTGGCGCTGGAAAAACCGCACAGCAAGGCCAGCTCACTGATCGGCAAAACGCTGCTGCGCAGCAGGTTTTTCGCTCGCGCCAGACGCCGTGCCAGCAGGTATTGATGGGGCGGCACGCCGAAGCTTTGGCGGAACATTCGGGCGAAATGGTATTCGGACAGCGCGCACATGGCGGCCAACTGGCCGAGGCTGATGGCGTCTTCCATATGTTGATCGATGTACTCCACCAACCGCCGCCGTTGGTGCGCGGCCAACCCGCCTTTCAAGCGCAAGCCTTCGCGGGCGCCGACCTGGTTGAGCAAGGTATGGCTGAGCAGTTCGTGGGCCAGGCTGCTGGTCAGCAGGCGCTCGCCGGGCTCGTGCCAGTTGAGGCTGACCAACTGGCGAAAACGCTGGGCCTGGAATGGGTCTTCAAGGAAGGTGCCCTCGCGCAAGTGCAACTCCCGTGGCTCCCGGTCCAGCAGGGTGACGCAGCCGAGGGCAAATTGTTCCGGGCTGAAATACAGGTGGGCCAGGCGAATATCGCCATTGATCACCCAGGCCGACTGATGCTCGGCCGGCAGGATGCACAGTTTGTCGGGGCCGCCCTTGAGGCCCGGCTGATCACGCCGAAAGGTGCCCGTGCCACCCCCGATGTAGCAGGACAAGGTGTGATGGCTGGGGGCCTGGTAATCCTGGGCGTCATGGTGGTTGCTCCACACGGCCGCAGCCAACCCGTCACCGAGCTCGGCGCAGGCTTGCAGGCGTGCGTGGGGCGAGCGGTTGAGGGCTTGGAAGACGTGCAGCGTTTGCAGCTCTGGCATGGTGTGTTCTCCGACACCCCGCATCCTACGCTCCACGGCTGGCGCTGTGAGCCCATCGCCCGACAAAAGCGCAAGAATGTGCAAGAGCCTGCACGGGGTTGAAGGCCACACTGTGGCTCAATCGACGGAGCCGGCTATGAATCTTTTCCTGTATCTACTCACGGTACTCATCTGGGGCACCACTTGGATCGCCCTCAAATGGCAGTTGGGCGTGGTCGCGATTCCTGTGTCGATTGTCTATCGCTTCGGCCTGGCCGCTCTGGTGCTGTTCGTGCTGTTGCTGCTCAGCCGCAGGTTGCAGGTGATGAACCGGCGCGGGCACATGATCTGCCTGGCGCAGGGGCTGTGCCTGTTCTGCGTCAACTTCATGTGCTTTCTCACCGCCAGCCAATGGATTCCCAGCGGCCTGGTGGCGGTGGTGTTCTCCACGGCGACCTTGTGGAACGCGCTCAATGCCCGGGTGTTTTTCGGCCAGCGGGTGGCGCGTAATGTGCTGATGGGCGGGGCGCTTGGGTTGCTGGGGCTGGGCTTTTTGTTCTGGCCGGAGCTGGTTGGGCATACCGCCAGCCCGCAAACCTTGTTGGGCCTGGGCTTGGCCCTGCTGGGCACCCTGTGCTTCTCGGCGGGCAACCTGCTATCGAGCCTGCAGCAGAAGGCCGGGCTCAAGCCGCTGACCACCAATGCCTGGGGCATGGCCTATGGGGCGGCGATGCTGGCGACCTATTGCGCAGTACGTGGTATTCCCTTCGAGATGGACTGGAGTGCGCGGTATATCGGTGCGCTGTGGTACTTGGTAATCCCAGGCTCGGTGATTGGTTTTACCGCTTACCTCACCCTGGTGGGCCGCATGGGGCCGGAGAAAGCGGCGTATTGCACGGTGCTGTTTCCGGTGGTGGCGCTGAATGTGTCGGCCGTGGCCGAGGGTTACCAGTGGACGGCGCCGGCGTTGATGGGGCTGGTGCTGGTGATGCTGGGGAATGTGCTGGTGTTTCGTAAGGCCCGTGCGCTCGATTGTTCCCACGCTCTGCGTGGGAATACCGCTCGGGACGCTCCGCGTCCGCTCTCGAGGCCATGACGCGGAGCGTCGTGTGAGGCATTCCCACGCGGAGCGTGGGAACGATCACCGATCACTTGAGGCCTAGCCGCTTGGCCATGCGCCCCAGGTTGGCGCGGTCCAGGCCCAGTTCGCGGGCGGCGCTGGCCCAGTTGTGCTGATGGCGTTCCAGGCAGGCGCTGATGAGTTGGCGCTGGTAATGCTCGGTGGCCTGGCGCAGATCGCCGCTGACCACCGGGAGGGCAGGGGCCGGTGCCTCTTCGGCCGCAGCCGCAGTCACGCCGGGCAAGTCCAGGTCCAGGGCGCTAAGGCTGAGAATCTTGGGGCGCTCGCGGCAGTTGCCCAGGGCTTTCAACGCGCTGCGTCCGATCAAGTGCTCCAGCTCGCGCACATTGCCGGGCCAGTTGTAGGCCGTTAGGGCCGCCTGGGCATCTCCGGTCAGGCGCAGGCTGCCCAGGCCCATGCGTGAGCGGTTCTGTTCGAGGAAGAACCCCGCCAATAGCAGCACATCACGTCCGCGCTCGCGCAGCGCGGGCACTTGCAGTGGGTAGACGCTCAAACGGTGGTAGAAGTCGGCACGGTAGCGGCCATTGCGCACCTCTTCGGCAAGGTCGCGGTTGGTGGCGGCAATCAGGCGCACATCCACCTGGTGCTCCTTGTCCGACCCCAGGCGCTGCAACTGGCCGCTTTGCAGCACGCGCAGCAACTTGGCCTGCACGGTCAACGACAACTCACCCACTTCATCCAGGAACAAGGTACCGCCATTGGCCAGTTCGAACTTGCCCCGGCGCTCGTTCAACGCGCCGGTAAAGGCGCCGCGCACATGCCCGAACAGTTCGCTCTCTACCAAGGTCTCGGGCAGGGCGGCGCAGTTGAGGCTGATCAGCGGTTTGTCGGCGCGGGAGGAGGCGGCGTGGATCGCCTGGGCCACCAATTCCTTGCCGACCCCGGTTTCGCCGGTAATCAGCACGGTCAAGTCACTGCCGCCGACCAGGTTGATTTCCTCGACCAGGCGCTTGTGCGCTTTGCTCTGGCCGATCATTTCCTTGGGCTGCTGGCCACTGGCCTGGCGATAGATCTCGGCGCGCTGGTGCTCGTCTTCGGCCCGCAGCGCCAGGCGCTCGATGCGTTCAGCCACGTTGACGGTGGCCGCGGCGAGGCTGGCGAAGGCTTGCAGGGCGTCCAGCTCGACCCGTTCAAAGCGCTCGGTATCGAGGGCGTCCAGGGTCAGCAGCCCCCAGGGCTGGTCGTCGATAAACAGCGGGCAGCCCATGCAGTCGTGGACTTCCAACTGGCCGTGCAAACCGGCGACCAAGCCGTCATAGGGGTCGGGCAATTGGCTGTCACTGTCGAAGCGGGTAGGGCCGGGGCTGCTCAGCAGGATCTCGAAGCGCGGATGTTCGCTGACCTTGAAGCGTCGCCCCAAGGTATCGGCGCTCAAGCCGTCCACGGCCAGCGGCACCAACCACTCGCCGTCCAGGCGTAACAACGCGGCGGCGTCGCAGGGCAGCAGTGCACGCATGGCTTGCAGCAGGCGCCGGTAGCGCTCGCCTTCGGGCAAGTCCCGGGACAGGTCAGCGACCAGCGGCAGTAAGGTGGTGAGCAGGGGTTGTGCAGTCATAATGACTCCTTGTAGTCCTTATGACTATAAAGTGTAGGAGGTCATACTGACTACAAAATATTTAACTTGTTGAAAATAAAGGATTTATAAGTTGGCATGATTACTGACTGTTATAAGGCAATCAGTAAGAAGACCCAGGAGTCTCCCATGCTTAGTGCCCAAGACCGTGCAATCATCAAATCCACTGTGCCCCTGCTGGAAAGCGGCGGCGAAGCGCTGATCACCCATTTCTATCGCATGATGCTGTCCGAGTACCCGGAAGTCCGCCCGCTGTTCAACCAGGCCCACCAGGCCAGCGGTGACCAGCCCCGCGCCCTGGCCAATGGCGTGCTGATGTACGCGCGGCATATCGACCAGTTGGACCAACTGGGCGACCTGGTGGCCAAGATCATCAACAAACACGTGGCCTTGCAGATCTTGCCGGAGCATTACCCCATCGTGGGGACGTGCCTGCTGCGGGCTATTTCTGAAGTACTGGGCAGCGAGATTGCCACCCCCGAGGTCATGAGCGCCTGGGGTGCGGCCTATGGCCAGTTGGCGGACATTCTGATCGGCGCCGAAGCGGCCATCTACGACGAAAAAGCCCAGGCGCCCGGCGGCTGGCGGGGGGCGCGGGCGTTCCTGTTGGTCAAGCGCGTGGAGGAGAGCGACGAGATCATCTCCTTCTACTTCGCGCCGGTGGACAACGGCCCGATCCTGGCCGCAGCGCCCGGCCAGTACATCGGCCTGAAACTGGTGCTCGATGGCGAGGAAGTGCGTCGCAACTATTCCCTGTCGGCCCTCACCGACACCGGGCTGTACCGCATCAGCGTCAAGCGCGAAGCGGGCGGGCGGGTCTCCAATTACCTGCACGATCAGATGCATGTCGGCGCGACCATTGACCTGTTCCCGCCGTCGGGCGAGTTCACCCTGGCCGCCAGTGATAAACCGCTGGTGCTGATCAGCGGCGGGGTAGGCATTACGCCCACGCTGCCGATGCTCGAAGCCGCCCTGGCAACCGAGCGCCCGGTGCATTTCATCCATTGTGCCCGTAACGGCGGGGTGCATGCGTTCCGTGATTGGGTGGACACCCTGGCGGCCCAGCATCCGCAGCTCAAGCGTTTCTACTGCTACGCCGAGGATGACGGCATCAGCCCGGCGGCAGACAAGGTCGGGATGCTCAACCAGGAGCAACTGGCGGCCTGGTTGCCTGAGCAGCGTGATATTGATGCTTACTTCTTGGGCCCCAAGGGCTTCATGGCGGCGATCAAGCGTCATCTCAAAGCGCTGGGTGTGCCGGAGAAGCAGGCGCGCTATGAGTTCTTTGGCCCGGCGGCGGCGTTGGAATAGAATTTGGCCATTGACCGTATCGGCATCATCGCGGGCAAGCCCGGCTCCCACAGAGGATTGCATTCCAATGTGGGAGCCGGGCTTGCCCGCGATGGCGTCCGCACAATCATTACATTTGCCACGATTAATCCGCTGTTAACCCCCCTCTGTTTTAACCACTGCCTGTGTGTAAACTTGTTGCCATCAGGCACAACCATAATCAGAGAAAGGGAAAGACGGGGATGATTGACGACATGCGTTTAGGCAGGGAGCGGCGCTTTCTGGTGTTGCTGGGCATCATCTGCCTGGCGCTGATTGGCGGGGCGCTGTACATGCAAGTGGTACTGGGCGAAGCACCGTGCCCGCTGTGCATTCTGCAACGCTACGCCTTGCTGCTGATTGCGCTCTTCGCGTTCATCGGCGCGGCCATGCGCACCAAGGGCGCGCTGACCTTCTTCGAAGGGTTGGTGGTGCTCAGCGCCGTGGGTGGCGTGGCTGCGGCCGGCCACCATGTGTACACCCAGTTCTTTCCCCAGGTCAGTTGCGGCATCGATGTGTTGCAGCCGATCGTTGACGACCTGCCCCTGGCCAAGGTGTTTCCCCTGGGCTTCCAGGTCGACGGCTTTTGCAGCACCCCCTACCCACCGGTCCTCGGCCTGTCCCTGGCCCAATGGGCGCTGGTTGCATTCGTGCTGACGGCGATCCTGGTGCCCCTGTGCATCTATCGCAACCGTCATCCCAAAGCCTGAACCGCCGCGCCTGTCGAACGCTCCGTTGCTTCTGAATGAAGGCGGAGCGTTTTTGTTTGTAGGGATTTGTGAAAGCACCGTGACGAGGGGCAACGGAAGGTGCGCGCAGCGTGCGACATGTTGTCACATGAACGTTGTCGCAGGACGTTTCTGACCCGCCAAATCGGCCCTTGGATTTGCACCCCACGTACAAATTGTGCTGTCAGTTCGTGGTTCCCACGGCGGCCCGATTCGTATGCGGCCCCAATCCCTGAAGCATCTATGAATGCCTTGTTTTATGGGCACTTGGATACCCTCGGCATGCCCTTACAGGCCGTAAGGGAAGTGGCACTGTGCCCAATAACACGGCAATTTTTGTGGTTTTTGTTGAGAATCGAACGCGATAAGATCGCGAATCTTTGCAACTTTGGTGAAGGATTGTTGCTGGAATCGATAAAAATTATTTCTCTATAAGACATGGTTTATACATCGCTAGCTAACTACAATCGCCCGCACTGAATGTCCGGTGCTGTTCAATATTTGAGCATTGGAGCGGTCGAGGAGCAGATGGAAGGCTCAATGCGACCCCAGGTTCCGGCAGCCTTTCAACTATCCGCACCAAATGGAATTGGTCTGTAACAAGGCCTTTAGCCACGAAATCGAATAAGAACTCACTGCAGGTCCGTGAAACGTACAGTCATGACGTGTCGGGCAGGCTCTTATTCAATCGAAGAGAAATGCCAACCCTTGGCAGGGTGAAGTGTTGGCGATCAAAACCCAACTGCATTGCGCAAGCTGCTTTAGAGGTCGTGAGATGAGTAAAAACAGGTACCCCCGATTACTAGGCTTTTTGCCGCTGCTTGGCATGATGTTAATGCTGGGAGGCTGCAAGTGGACCTTGCTCGACCCAAAAGGACAGGTCGGTCTGGATGAACGAAACCTGATCATCACCGCTACCCTGCTGATGCTGCTGGTTGTGGTGCCTGTGATCGTGATGACCTTCGCCTTCGCCTGGAAATACCGCGCGTCCAACACCAGCGCCACCTATGCGCCGAAGTGGTCGCACTCCACCAAGATCGAGATCGCGGTGTGGTTGGTTCCGATCCTCATCATCATCGCCCTGGGTTACGTCACCTATAAGTCGACCCACGCGCTGGACCCGTATCGTCCGCTGGAGTCCGACGTCAAGCCTGTGAACATCCAGGTGGTCGCGCTGGATTGGAAGTGGCTGTTCATCTACCCGGACCTGGGTATCGCCACTGTCAACGAGATCCGCTTCCCGGAGCACACCCCGCTTAATTTCCGGATCACTTCCGACGCCGTGATGAACTCGTTCTTCATCCCTGCACTGGGTGGCCAGATCTACGCGATGGCAGGCATGCAGACCCGCCTGCACCTGATCGCCAACCAGAAAGCTGAAATGGAAGGCATCTCCGCCAACTACAGCGGCGCTGGCTTCACCGGCATGAAATTCAAAGCGATCTCGACAAGCCAGGAAGATTTCGACGCCTGGGTAGCTGCAGTCAAGGCCGCACCTAAACAGCTTGATCAAGCTGAATACGACGCTCTGACCAAACCGAGCCAGAACAACCCTGTCGCCTTGTACTCCGCGTATGAGCCGGACCTGTTTCAGAAAATCGTCGACAAGTACGAAGGTATGAAGCCAGGCAAGCCGGTCAAGCACGAGAAGAAAGAAGTGGCCGCGGTTGAAGGTTCTGATACAGGCGCGCATTCAACTGCTGGGGCAGAGGAGTAAACGATGTTTGGTAAATTAAGTTGGGACGCGGTCCCATTCCACGAGCCGATCGTAATGGTGACTATCGCCATGATCGCGCTGGGTGGTTTGGCGCTGGTTGCGGGTATCACCTATTTCAAGAAGTGGTCCTACCTGTGGACCGAGTGGTTGACCTCGGTCGACCACAAGAAAATCGGCGTCATGTACGTCATCGTTGCCATGGTCATGCTGCTGCGTGGTTTTGCCGACGCCATCATGATGCGTACCCAGTTGGCCATGGCCACCGAGGGTTCGCCTGGCTACCTGCCACCTGAACACTATGACCAGATCTTCACCGCCCACGGTGTGATCATGATCATCTTCATGGCGATGCCTTTCTTCACCGGCTTGATGAACCTTGCCTTGCCGCTGCAGATTGGTGCGCGTGACGTTGCCTACCCGTTCCTGAACTCCCTGAGCTTCTGGCTGCTGGTGTCCGGCGTGGTGCTGATCAACGTTTCCCTGGGCGTCGGCGAATTCGCCAAGACCGGTTGGGTTGCGTATCCGCCATTGTCGGGGCTGCAATACAGTCCGGGCGTGGGTGTGGACTACTACATCTGGGCGCTACAGTTATCAGGGCTCGGGACGACATTGACTGGGGTCAACTTCCTGGCCACCGTCCTGAAAATGCGCGCCCCTGGCATGAAACTGATGGACATGCCGATCTTCACCTGGACCTGCACCTGGGCAAACGTGCTGATCGTGGCTTCGTTCCCGATCCTGGCCGCTACCATGGCGCTGCTGTCGCTTGACCGTTACCTGGATTTCCACATTTTCACCAATGAACTTGGTGGCAATCCAATGATGTACGTGAACCTGTTCTGGGCATGGGGTCACCCTGAGGTGTACATCCTGATCCTGCCAGCGTTCGGTATTTTCTCCGAAGTGATCTCGACCTTTACCGGCAAGCGCCTGTTCGGTCACCACTCGATGGTCTACGCCTCTGGCGCGATCTCCGTACTGGGCTTCATGGTGTGGCTGCACCACTTCTTCACCATGGGTTCGGGGGCCAGCGTCAACGCCTTCTTCGGCCTGGCGACGATGCTGATTTCCATCCCGACGGGGGTGAAGCTATTCAACTGGCTGTTCACCATCTACCACGGTCGTCTGCGCATGACCAGCCAGGTCCTGTGGACCCTGGGCTTCATGGTGACCTTCGCCATCGGCGGCATGACCGGCGTACTGCTGGCCATCCCGGGTGCTGACTTCGTGCTGCACAACAGCCTGTTCGTGATCGCCCACTTCCACAACGTGATCATCGGTGGTGCTGTATTCGGCTACATCGCTGGTTTCAGCTTCTACTTCCCGAAAGCGTTCGGCTTCAAGCTGCACGAAGGCTGGGGCAAGGCTGCGTTCTGGTTCTGGATCTCGGGCTTCTTCGTCGCGTTCATGCCGCTCTATGCACTGGGCTTCATGGGCATGACCCGTCGTCTGAACGCCACCACCAACCCTGAGTGGGTACCGTACCTGTACGTTGCCATGTTCGGTGCGGTGATGATCGCTGTGGGTATCGCCTGCCAGCTGATCCAGCTGTACGTCAGCGTGCGTGATCGCAAGCAGAACATGTGCGAATCCGGCGACCCATGGAACGGCCACACCCTGGAATGGTCGACCTCGTCGCCACCACCGTTCTACAACTTCGCCGTGATCCCTACTGCGAACACCATTGATGCGTTCACCGAAGCCAAGGAAGACGGTACTGCGTACCAGAAGCCCAAGCACTACGAGCCGATCCACATGCCAAACAACACCGCCACTGGCGTGGTGATGGGTGCGCTGTTGACCGTGTTCGGTTTCGCGATGATCTGGCACATCTGGTGGCTGGCAATCGCGAGCCTGGTGGGCACTATCGGTTACTTCATCATTCACGCTGCCCGTGATGATCAAGGCTACATGGTGCCGGTCGAAACGATCGAACGCATCGAAGCCGAGCAACACGCTCGCCTGGTAGCCGAGAAGAAGATCCCGGCCAACCGTGTAGAAACCTCGTTGGAACAGGCTTAAACCATGTCGAACTTAGTGACCAATGCTGGACACGCCCATGTCGATGACCATGGGCACGATGACCACCACCACGACTCGGGGCCGATAACCGTCTACGGTTTCTGGCTCTACCTGATGACCGACTGCATCTTGTTTGCGTCGATCTTCGCGGTGTACGCGGTGCTGGTAAACAACGTAGCGGGTGGCCCGTCGGGCCACGACATCTTCGAACTGCCTTACGTGCTCGGCGAAACCGCCTTGCTGTTGTTCAGTTCGATCACCTACGGCTTCGCCATGTTGGCCTTCTACAAGGGCAACAAGAAGGGCGTACTGAGCTGGCTGGGCCTGACCTTCCTGTTCGGCCTGGGCTTCATCGGCATGGAGATCAACGAGTTCCACCTGCTGATCTCCGAAGGCTACGGCCCGCACCGTTCCGGTTTCCTGTCGGCGTTCTTCACGCTGGTCGGCACCCACGGTCTGCACGTATCCGCTGGCCTGCTGTGGATGGCAGTGATGATGTATCAGGTCAATAAGCACGGCCTGACCAACACCAACAAGACCCGCCTGAGCTGCCTGAGCCTGTTCTGGCACTTCCTGGACGTGGTCTGGATCTGCGTATTCACCGTCGTTTACTTGATGGGGACTCTGTAATGGCTAATGCACACTCCCATGACAGCCACGATTCAAGCCACGGCAGCGTAAAGTCTTACGCCATCGGCTTCATCCTGTCGGTCATCCTGACCTTGATCCCGTTCGGCCTGGTGATGTACCCAACCTTGCCGAAGTCGATCACCTTGATGATCGTCCTGGCGTTCGCGGTGATTCAGGTTCTGGTTCACCTGGTGTACTTCCTGCACCTGGACCGCTCCAAAGAGCAGCGCGAGAACGTGATCGCGTTTGTGTTCGCAGGCCTGGTGATCGTTCTGCTGGTTGGTCTGTCGCTGTGGATCATGTTCAGCATCCACACCTACATGATGGCGAAGTGAGGTAAGACCCGATGTCGCTTAAGCACTTTATCCAAATCACCAAACCGGGGATCATTTTCGGTAACGTGCTTTCTGTGGCGGGCGGTTTCTTCCTGGCCTCCAAGGGACATGTCGATCTGGCCATCTTCCTGGCTGCAATGATCGGTACGTCCCTGGTGGTTGCTTCCGGTTGCGTATTCAACAACTGCATCGACCGTGACATCGACATCAAGATGGAGCGCACCAAGAATCGCGTGCTGGTCCAGGGCCTCATCTCCCTGAAGCTGGCACTGATCTATGCGACCGTCCTGGGTGTTGCCGGTGTGGCCCTGTTGTACAAGGTGGCCAACCCGTTGGCGGCGCTGTTTGCCGTGATCGGTTTTGTCATCTACGTCGGCCTCTACAGCCTGTACCTCAAGCGCAAGTCGGTTCACGGCACGCTAGTGGGCAGTCTGTCGGGGGCAATGCCGCCGGTGATTGGTTATGTAGCTGTGACCAATAGCTTCGACATGGCCGCGCTGACGCTGCTGGTGATGTTCAGCCTGTGGCAGATGCCGCATTCCTACGCCATCGCGATTTTCCGCTTCAATGACTATCTGGCTGCGTCGATTCCGGTATTGCCGGTCAAGCGTGGCATCCAGGTGGCCAAGAAACACATCCTGCTCTACATCCTGGCCTTCCTCGTGGCGACCTTGATGTTGACCTTCAGTGGCTACGCCGGCATGAGCTACCTCGCCGTCGCCGCCGCGATGGGCATGTACTGGTTGTACATGGCCTGGACCGGCTACAAGGCGGTGGATGACACCGTCTGGGCGCGCAAGCTGTTCGTGTTCTCGATCTTCACCATCACCGCGCTCAGCGTAATGATGTCCCTGGATTTCCAAGTGCCGAAAGAGCTGTTGCTGACCTACGCCCACTGAGTGGTCTTGCAGTAAAAAAGCCCCGCCTTCGAAAGTCGCGCGGGGTTTTTTATTGAGCGCTGCGCTAAACCGGATACGCTGCGTTATCGTTGACGTTTTCGCGAGCGAGCTCGCTCCTACCTCCCAATTCTACAAATGCAGGAAGCAATGCAATGAGTAAAAAAGCCGTGATGGTCTTCAGTGGCGGGCAGGATTCGACCACCTGTCTGATCCAGGCCCTGCCGCTGTATGACGAAGTGCACTGCATTACCTTTGATTACGGCCAGCGCCATGTGGCAGAAATCGAAGTGGCCCAGAAGCTGGCCAAGCAGTTGGGGGCCACTGTGCACAAAGTGATGGATGTGTCCCTGCTCAATGAGCTGGCGATCAGCAGCCTGACGCGCGACAACATCCCGGTGCCGACCGTGAACAGCTCGGGTGAAAGCCTGCCGAGCACCTTTGTGCCGGGGCGCAACATCCTGTTTCTGACCCTGGCTGCGATCTACGCCTATCAAGTGAAGGCCGAGACCGTCATCACCGGTGTGTGCGAAACCGACTTCTCAGGCTACCCCGATTGCCGGGATGAGTTTGTCAAAGCACTCAACCAGGCCCTCAAGCTGGGCATGGAATACGACGTGCGCCTGGACACGCCGTTGATGTGGCTGAACAAGGCCGAGACCTGGGCCCTGGCCGATTACCACGGGCAACTGGAGCTGGTGCGCGAGCAGACGCTGACTTGCTACAACGGCATCATCGGTACCGGCTGTGGCGAGTGTGACGCGTGCAATCTGCGCGCTCGGGGCTTGAATGACTACCTGCAGAACACGACACCTGTCATGCAGAGCCTCAAGCACAAGTTGAAACTGAAATAACCCTTGCAGGAGCGAGCTTGCTCGCGAAAAACCTGAGAGCGCCGCGTTCCACCAGATGCGCTGCGTGATCGTTGACGTTCTTCGCGAGCAAGCTCGCTCCTACAGGATTATTGATAGCGTTTGAACAATGAGCGTGCGCCATAGGCCGGCAGGATGTTGAAGAACGCGAAGCCGACTTTGATCGCGATCTGTACATAGATCATGCTGAGGATGTCGCTGGTCTGCATCGCCCCGTAGAAGGCGATAAAGCAGAACAGGAAGCTGTCGATAATCACCGCAAAGAACGTACTGAGGAATATCCGCAGGTATAGATACCTGGAGTTGGTCAGCTCCTTGATCTTGCACAGCAAGTAGGAATTTATATTCTCCGACACCAGGAACGAGACCGAAGAGGCCACCAGCACCGACGACACTTGCAGGATCACGTCGGTATAAGGCCCATCCAGCTTCCAGCCCGGTAGCCCTGGCAGGAACGTGGAGCCATACAGCAGGATGATGATCATCGCGTTGCTGGCAAACGCAAACAGAATGGCTCGCCTGGCCAGGCGCAAGCCAAAATTCTCGTTGAGCAAGTCCACGATCAAGAAGGTCAGCGGGTACAGGAACGTGCCCGGCGTGACGATGATGCCCAACGACTCCAGGTAAATCGGTTTGGTCGCGGCAATGCTGGTGAAGATATAGAAGGTGAACAGCAGCAAGTTCAGGATGATGTAGATCATCCAGGAGTTTTCATTGCGGTCGTTTATATCGTAGGCGGTCAGCGTTCCGCCTTGGGAGTAGAACTTCTTGTACAGGTTCTTGATTTCCATCTTGTTGAAGTTGTCCATCATTTCACTGCTGAGCACTTCACTCAGCTTGATCTTGAGGACCTTGCCCGTGGCGATCACCATGATCACCGCCAGGCGCTTGTCGTTTTCAAAGCCCAGCAACTTGTATTTGCTGTTTTCCACGGCGCCCTCAGACGTTGTCATTGAAGCGCTCCTCAAGGATGTCGCCGATGACACACAAACGCTCTGAGTTCCCGCAGGGTTCGAGGGTGATGAACAGCTTCTTGGTGGCGCGGTCGTACACCAGTTTTTCTTTATCGTCGCTCGACGAGCCTTTCTGCACGATCAGCAAGTCCCCCGGTTCATTGAGGCCGGGAATCCCGTGCTCCAGGCGCACGCCGATCAGGTTGCAGGCGCTGCCAAAGTAGTAGGTCAGCGGATGAAGCGTGGCCAGCTCACCGATGCGCTTGCCCAGGCTTTGCATGAGCAGGCTTTCCTTGAGCACAGGCACTGCCGCCGGGTTCTTGTTACCCAGTGGGGAAACATTGCTCTCGATGACTTCCTTGGCTTCAAAACTGATCGTCTCGATTTCTTCGTAGGAGACGCCAAAGAAGTCAGAAATCTTGCGTATCGTCGACTGCTGTACGTTAACGACCTTGCCTTCCAGGATGTTGTAGATAGTGGTCCTGGTCAGGCCGGCGGCACTGCTTAACGAAAGCTGGGTTTCGCCACGACTCTTGATCAAGTACTTGATGTTGCTCTTCAAGTGCTCGGTTTTTTCCCGTCTGTGTATCAAGTGCTCACCACTTCCATTTAGTCATCAGTCCATGCCGGCAGAACCCGTTCTTGACGGTTCGCGGCAGTGAAAGTGTTGCATGCGCCCGCTACAACAATAAAGTACTGAGTGCAGGGATACGCCTCGGTGGTAAATCAGGCAACGGCTTTCTCGTCATACTCTTCTGAACGGCCAGCGCGAATCCCTCGCGCTTCTACAAGGAGTAGTCACCATGGTGCGTGTCAGTCGTCGATCCCTTCTCGCCCTGGGCGCGGCCCTGCCTGTATTGGGGCAGCTCAATTGGGCGTTCGCCAGCCCGGCGCCGACGAAATCTGACAAGGTGCTACTCAATTACAACGAAAGCCCCTACGGCCCTTCAGACGCCGCTCGCCAGGCGATGCAGCGCGCGATTGCAGCCTCCGGGCGTTACCCTTACCCGGACATGTATGCATTGGCCGCGCTGTTTGCCGAGCAACAAGGCATCCCCGAAGAAAACATCGGGGTATTCGCCGGCTCGATGGCTGCCCTGCGTTACGCGGTGCTGGCGTTCGCCAGCCAGACCCGCGGCCTGGTGATGGCTACGCCGTCCTACGAAGTACCGCGCCAGGCGGCCGAATCGATCAAGGCGCCGGTGCATGAAGTTAACCTCGACGCCCAGCATGCCCACGATGTGCACGCCATGCTCGCCGCGGACCCACAGGCCGGCATGCTGTACCTGTGCAACCCCAACAACCCGACCGGTACGCTCACCTCGACCGAGGCTATCCGCCACGCTCTGGTGAATAAACCCAAGGGCAGCGTGCTGGTGGTGGACGAGGCTTATATCGACTTCTGCGACGCCCCCAGTTGCGTAAGTTGGGTCAAGGAACACCACGACCTGCTGGTACTGCGTACCTTCTCGAAGATCTACGGCATGGCCGGTGCGCGCCTGGGCCTGGCGATCGGCCACCCGGCGCTACTGGAGCGGTTGGCCGTGTTCGGCGGCGACAACGTCCCGGCCGGCGCCAGCTTGCTGGCCGCCCGTGCGAGCCTGGAAGACGCGCAACTGGTGGGCCAACGCAGAGCGCTCAATGCCAGGTTGCGCGATGAGACGATCGCCTGGCTCGAGGGCCGGGGCTTTACCTGCACCGTTTCCCACAGCAACTGCTTCATGATCGACGTGAAGCGCCCGGCAGAGCAGGTGATTGAGCAGTTGGCGGCACGGAATGTACTGGTCGGGCGGGTGTGGAAGGACTGGCCGCAGTGGGTGCGGGTGACGGTGGGTAATGAGCAGGAGATGGAGCGCTTTCGCGAGGCGTTCGCGGCGCAGGTCTAGCCCCTGGGTTTGCATCCGTTGCCTGGACAGGTAAGCCAGGCATGCTGCATGCTCGACCGGGTTGAATGATCAAGGAAGACACCCGTGCGACCTAATGGCCAACCCGATAAGAAATCGCCCATGCTGCCCGAGGATATGCACCGCTTGCTCGATACCGAGCTGAGCCGCCGTGGCCTGGGACACTTCGAGGTCTACCAGTGTGGGCCGACGCTGGACCAGGCGCAGATTGTGTCCAATTACCCCGAGGCCATGGAGCCTTCCGACACGGCCGACGATTTCTACCGGCGTGGCGAGCTGGTTTCATTGACCCGTACGCGGATCAAACCATTTTTCTGGAGTGATGAACACCTGCTGGCCGTGGCCGATGAGGCGGTGCCGGTGCCGGGCCCCTACAAACCCGTTGGCGAGGGCGCCAGTTTTATCGTGCATGGCAATCGCGGCTTCTACTCGGTGCTCAATCTGTGCAGCTTCGGCGAACATCGGCAATTTCGCGAGACCGTGCTGGCCCATCAAAGTGAACTGCAGATGCTGTTGGTCTCGATGTACGACGAGGCCCTGGAAGATCACGCGGCGCCTGTCGAACAACAGACGGTGCTGACCCCAAGGGAAACCGAAGTATTGTCCTGGGTCAGCCTGGGCAAGACCTACAACGAAGTGGCACTCCTGACGTCGATGACCTCCCATACGGTCAAGTTTCATATGAAGAATATCTTCGGCAAATTGCAGGTCAGCAACGGCAAATCAGCAATCGGCAAGGCCCTGCAATTGGGCTATATCCGCCACCCGGCCTGAGGCCGCAATCACCGCCTACCTGTCCAAATGGGTAGCTTGTTCGCCGCACAGTGCTGCATTAGTTTGCCTAGCTATGGAGTTTGGCGCCGGACACACCGGCGCCGCCATTGCGAAAGGACATCCGGATGAGCCGCTCTGCAGCTTTGCTCCACACCTGTGCCAGCGTGCTGCGCTGATGGGTACTTTTCACGCCTTGCGCGGCCTTAATACGCGGTTGCAAGCATTGTTCATGATCACGCTGGTGTTCCGCACGGGCACCCTGGCGTTTCCTTTTTACGCGGCGTACCTGATTCATCAACACGCGATATCGGCAGGCACGGCAGGCCTGTTGGTCGGCGTGTATGGCGCGGGCGCCCTGTGTACCGACCTGATCATCGGCGCCGTGATCAAGCGGTTTTCGGCCAACCGGGTCATTCTCGGTTCGTTGTTGTTCAACGCGGTGTTGCTGCTGGTCATTCCCTCGGTGGATAACCTGCTCGCGCTGTTCCTGTTGTCGTTTCTCTGGGGGGCCTGTTACGAAGCCTTCACACCGGCCGCGTTCTCCGAGACAGTGGCTCACAGTAATCTTGAGTCACGCAAAGTGGCGTTTTCCTGCAACCGATTGGCGATCAACATCGGCATGGCCATCGGGCCGCTACTGGGCAGCTTGATCTTCCTCAGCAATGCCGACGCGGTCTTCTACATCAATGCCATGCTGTCCCTGCTGGCCTTCGCCGCCTGCCTGCGGTTTGGTCGGTCTCGGCAGGCCACCCAAGGCGTACCTGTCGCCGTCAAAGGCGAGGGCTTGCCCGAGGTGGCGGCTCATGAGCGTTCGCGACTGCTGGTGATCCTGTTGGCAGCGCTGCCGGTGCACGTGGCTTACGCATTACCGCCGACTTTTCTGTCGGCGTACATCATCAACTACACCCAATTGCCGGCCTATTACGTGGGCATCATCTTTTTTATCAATGCGTTGCTAGTGATTGTGTTTGAAGTGCCGATCAACCTGCGCATGGCGCACTTGTCGAGCAGTCGCTCGCTGATCATTGGCCTGTTGCTGGCAGGCTGCGGTTTCTTCTTGATGGGCTTTGGTCAGGTCGGCGCGCTGTTGGTGCTTGCTACGGTGTTGTGGAGCCTGGGCGAGATGATTGTGTTCCCCGCGATCACCCACTACGTCAGCAGCATTTCCAGCCGCGACAGCGTGGGCCGCAACCTTGGCTACTACTCGGCGGGCGTCAACATCGGCGTGATGATCGCGCCCTCGTTGGCGTTCATGTTGCTGGCCCGGCCAACCTTGCCGTCACCGTGGCTGCTGGCAGGCTGTGTGTTGCTGCTGTTCGCAATCGCCGTGGGGATGATGAAAAGCTCGGCGGTGTTGTGGAATAAAGAGGCGTAGACGGCAACCGGCGCTGCGCCTTGCACGCGCGCCTGGTTGCGTCAGTACTTACTGGGCGGCGATGGCGTAGCCGTCAAAGGCGCTTTGCTGTTGCAGCGCGGTCACGATGCTCTTGCGCGTGACCGGTTGCTCGGCGCCGCTGTTGTCGATGAAGGTTTCGCTCGCAAGTTCCGCCTCGCTGCCTTCGCCCACAAAGGTGAAACCCAGGAACTCCAGCGCTTCGCGGTCCACATTGAGTTTGGAGCGCGGCGTGCGCAGCGGCAAGGTGACGCTGATGCCATCCTTGCTGATCACAAACACTTCGGTGTCTTTCTTGGCGCGTGCAGCCTTGCCCTTGCCGGCGCTCGGGTTGCTGATGGCCTGGTGCGACTGGTTAAGTACTTTGAGGGCCAGGCCATAGACCAATTCCTGGAACTCGGGATCGTCCTTGAAGCTGGACAGGATGCGGCTGATCGAGAACTGGCTGCTCAGGTGTTCCAGGGCGGCGTTGTCTGCGGCTTCGGCGTCTTTCAATTGCTTGAGCTGGCCCATCAGGTCATAGGCTTTGTCATCGTCGAAGGCATCGTGGGCCTGGCGGATGGCAACGCGTAGCTCGCGGATCTGGTCGCTTTCCTTGGAGGTGTGAAACGCGTCCAGCACCATCTCGCTGATGATCTTGGCGGCTGGCACATGCTGTGAAAGATTGATGGCGTTTTCGTATTCGGCTTTGGCGTACAGGGCGACTACGGATTCTTCGGCGGATTTTTCGGTGTAGGAATCAGACATTAAAATTTCACTGCGTAGTATGCGGAGAGACAAAAAAACGTCGGGCATTTTCAGCGGGTGAGGGGATCAGGTCAAGGCAGCCCGCTATTCGTCCAGCTGTGTGAGGCACGCCTGGAAGATATCCAGGCCTTCCTCCAACACCGCAGGTTCAATGGTCAGCGGGGCCAGCAAGCGCACGATGTGCCGCGACTTGCCGCTGGGCATCAGCAGCAAGCCAGCCTCTCGCGCCAGCTCCAGCAGTTGCGCCAGTTGCTTGGGAGCGGGTGTGCCGTCGGCGTGGGCCAGTTCAATGCCCCGCATGGCGCCGACACCGGTGAGGCGGCCCAGGTAGGGCGACAGTTGCTGCGCGCGCCAGGCTTCATAGCGACCCACAATCGCGGCCTCCTGCGCGACGCCCCAGGCGTGCAGGTTTTTGTCGCTCATCACCTCAAGGGTCGCCAGCGCCGCCGCGCAGGCGACGGGGTTACCGGAGTAGGTGCCGCCCAGGCCGCCTTTGGGCAGGTTGTCCATCAGCGCCTTGCGCCCGACCACCGCCCCCAGCGGCATTCCGCCAGCGATGCTTTTGCCGAGCAGTAGCAGGTCCGGCTCGATGCCCAGGCGAGAGAAGGCGAAACGCTGTCCGGTGCGGCCAAAACCCGACTGGATTTCATCGATGATCAGCAGGATGTTGTGCTGGTCGCAGAAGCGTCGCAAGGCTTGGGCAAACTCAGTGTCCAAGGCTAGAAAACCGCCTTCGCCCTGCACCGGCTCGATGATGAAGCAGGCCACATCGTTTATGTCGATTTCCACGCTGAACAGACGCTCCATCGCCTTCAGCGCGTCGGCGCAGGTCATGCCGTTATCGGTACTGGGGTAGGGCAGGTGATACACAGGGCCGGGCAGTAAGCCGACCTTCTGCTTGTACGGCGCGACCTTGCCATTGAGGTTGAGGGTTGCCAGGGTGCGCCCATGGAAGGCACCGTCGAAGGCGATCACCGCCGTGCGACCAGTGGCACCACGGGCGATCTTCAAAGCGTTCTCTGCCGCTTCTGCACCGCTGTTGGTGAGCATGCCGCTGACGGGGTAACCCACCGGGATAAAGGCGCTGAGGCGTTGCATCAACTCGATGTAGGGCGTATGCGGTGCGGCGTTGAACGCGTAATGGGTGAGCCGGGCCGCTTGCTCGCAAATGGCCGCCACCACGGCCGGGTGGCAATGGCCCAGGTTGAGCACGCCGATACCCCCGACAAAGTCGATGTAACGCTTGCCTGCAGTGTCCCAGACCTCGGCGTTTTTACCGTGACTGAGGCTGATGGGGTGAACGATGGAAATCGACTGGCTGATGCTAGCGTGACTCATGGCTCTGGGACTCGGCAGTGGTGGGCGCAGCGCTATCTAAGCCGCGCGCCCGGCCTTGCCGCAAACGAAATAAAGTCGCCGTGTCATTCCACCTTGGAAGGAGCTGCGACTATTCCGACACCCCATCCTTGCCCGCCGCCTTGGATCGGTACAAGGCTTGATCGGCCCGCGCCATCAGCGCAGCCGGGGACTCGCCCATGCGCCGCTCCACCACGCCCAGGCTCAGGGTAACGTTCAAGGCGCCCACGGGGGCCGCCTCCTTGATTTTATGGCGAATCCTTTCGGCCAACTCTTTGGCCTCGTCCAGGCTGCTTTTGGGCAGCACCACCATAAACTCATCGCCGCCCCAGCGCGCCAGCAAGTCGCTTTTGCGTACGCAGGCTTCCAGATGTTCCACTACCCGTATCAGGGTCTGGTCGCCGACGCCATGGCCGTATTGGTCATTGATCGGCTTGAAGTCATCGACATCCATGGCCACCAGTGCCAGGGGCAGGCGGAAGCGTTCGGCGCGGTCGCATTCCTCCAGCAGCACTTTTTCCAGGCGGTACCGGTTGGCGATGCGCGTCAGGGCGTCCCGCTCGGCCAAAGAGCGGTTTTCGTCCAGTTGCAATTGCAGTTGCTGGTTGACGCGCGACAACTCAAGCGTGCGCTCCGCGACCAGCGCTTCCAGAGACTGGTTGCGCTTTTGCAACTGTTCGATGGAGCATTTGCGCGTATGGATATCGCGGTGTGCGCCGACCATGCGCGCCACTGAACCGTCGGGGTTGCGGGCAATGACGTAGCCGCGGTCCTCGATCCAGAGGTACGTACCGTCTTTTTTGCGACAACGGTATTCGGCCCGGTAATGAGCGGCGCGTAGGCTGATGTAGTCATCGAACACCGTCATCACGCGAGGGTAATCCTCGGGGTGGATCACGTTCTCCCAGGTGAAGACGCTGTTTTCCAGGGAGTGGTGGGAGTAGCCAAGCATTTCGTACCAGCCGGGATTGCGGTAGACGAAGCCGGTATTGGCATTCCAGTCCCAGATGCCATCACTGACCAACTCCATGATGGCGTGCAACAGGTCGACGTTAAGGTCGGAAACCTCATGGCGTAGCGGTTCTTTGCCGGATGTATCGTCCATCTGCACGCTTCCTGCGGGGGCTGGCGCCCAAGGCCAGTCATGGTTGACGCCGATACTCCGTGGCTGGCGCTACTGTACATCGGCGCTTGCGCGCTTTGAATAGGGCAGGTGTGCTGCTTTTGACGAGTGGCGAAACGCTATTTTTCTGGCGCCATCATCTTTGTTCGAGGCTTCCCATCCGCGTTGTGCTGGTAAATGGCTTGCGGTTGGCCCTGCTCATTGAAAAACACCTGGCCAATGCCCGCCGAGTTCCACAGCCGCTCACCCGCTTCGGCGTGCTCTGGAATATAGGGCACCACCTGCATGGTGCGGCGGCGGGTAAACCAGTTAAGCGGCGAACGCGGGGAGTAGAGCCAGCGGTTGAGGCGGTCGAACCATTCCAGCAGGCGCGGCGGGAACTCGTTCTTGATGCCGCTGCTGGTGATTTGCCAGATATTGGGGCCGCCGTTGCGGTGGCGGATCAGCACTTGGTAGACAAACGAGTAATGCACATCACCGGAAAGGATCACGTAGTTACCCGGCGTGCGCGAGTGGCGGAAGATATTCAAAATCACTTGGGCAGCGCCGCGGTGGGCCATCCAGTTCTCGGCGTCCACCAGCAGTGGGAAGCCACACCAGCTGAAAACCTTCTGCACCGTCTCGATCAGCTTGACGCCAAAGACCGGCGCGGGCGAGACAATGATGGCTGACGGGTGGTCCAGTAGCGCTTGTTGCAGTTCGCTCAAGGCTTCCCAGTCCAGCAGGCCGGAAGGTTGCTTGAGGGTGAACTCGCTGCGCCAGCGTCGGGTGCGGGTGTCGAGTACCACCAGCGCCGGGGTGGTGGGCAATACGTAGTGCCACTGCTGGAATTTCAGCAGCGTGGTGACTAGCTCATCCTGCTGTGTGGCGTCCAGGTGGTTGTCTTGCGCCTGGTTGGCAAGTGCCTGGGTTTGGCTCACCAGTTCGCCAAACACCTCGGGCTGGTTGCCCCAGCCCTGGCATAAAAGATAGGCCATCAACGCATTACCGATGATGCGTTTGGAGAAGGGATGGCCGTAGGCAGTTTCTTCCCATTGGGCGCTGAGGTTCCAGTCATCGGTGATGTCGTGATCATCAAAGATCATCAGGGTCGAGAGGTGGGCGAATACCCGGGCGACCCCTGGAAGGCCACTGCGAAATTGATCGATCTGTATCTGTTCGCGGGCATAGCGCTGCTGTTCTTGCGCGCTCAGTTGCGGCGGTTGGGGGGAGATCAGTGTCCACGGTGTGGGCGACCAGGCCAGCAGGTACATGGCGATCACTTCGGCAAAGGTCACCAGGTGATTATCGGCGGTGCTGCTGGTGAAAATCGGTTTCTTCACGCCGCCGAAAAAGCGCTCACGCAAGGTCTCGTTACTGTCCAGCGCGGGGAGCAGGTCGGCGCGATGGTAATAGCTGGCGCGATGCCCGTAGAGGGCGGCACTGTCGTCAACCACGGCCCCTTCCAGGTATTCGTCGAACAGGCCCAGGCGCGCGATTAATTCATGAATTGCCCGCAGCATGGGCCCCGCGACGTCGTCGGCGTAGACCTGGTCGCCGCTCATCATCAGCAAGGCGGGGCGTTGTGCCACGGTGGGAGCTTGCGCCAGCAGACGATCAATGCACAGCAACCCGTCATCAGCGCGATGGTGAGGCTTGCGGCAGGAGCCGTGGACCAGTTGGTGGATGCGCCCATGCACGACGAAATCGGGCAGCGTGGCGCCTGCGTACAGCAGATGGGGTGCCCACTGGGCTATTCCGCAGCCGTCAATAAACAGGTCATAGTGGATGTTTACATCCAGAGGCAGGGCGTCAGTCAGGGGCACATCGATCAAGTGGATAAACGAATGGCGCCCGACGGGAACGATCTGACAATGTGCATGAAGGTGAATATCCAGCGTTGATCCCTGAGCGTGCTGCAGCCTCATAACCAGCTTCAGTTCCCGGCTCGCCACCAGCCATAGCACCACACGCTTTGGTTCCAGGCGGCGCAGCAACGGGCCGGCAAGTACGGGGGGAAGTGACTGCAGTTCAGGCATGACGCGATCGGCTCACTAATAAGACAAGCACTCAGTATAACGCTGAAAATGTCGGCATTTCGTCAACGAACGTCAGGCAGTAATACGTTGTGGCTATTAATGAATAAGCAGCGCCCTGGGCGCTACTTATTTAGTAGTTGCGCTTAAGTAAGTTTACTCAAAGAACATGGCCTTTGCCGAGACTGTCCAAGCCACCACCATTACGTCTGCCGCCTCTGTCTGCGGTGACCCCATTGTCATTAATCGAATTATCGGGAGCGATTTGATCGAGGCTTCGTTTCGAGCGTGAGTTGACCTTCTCGCTGGCTTGGGTGTCTTGGTCGGGGGCGGATTGGGAAATGTAAGTATTGACGGGATTAAAGCCGATAGAATTGAACACGGTAACGCCTCACTATTAATGGCATGGTTTACATGGCATGTTCTTCCCTGTAACAGTGCTCGGCGTAAGTTAGTGGGGTTCGGTGTTTTTTGCGAGGTGTTCTATGTTTCTGTTTGTGATGGGTGAGTTGGTTTTATTGTTGGATTTTGGTTGTTTTATTTTGAAACTTTGTTAAAGAAATGCAATGTTGTATGAATATATGTTTGGTTTTCCGTTCTCGGTTATGGGGCAGCAGGGGCAATATGGTTGCCCCTGCCAGCAAATGGCTCAGTTGTTTGCCTCAATCGTCACCTTCGGCACGGTAAATCGAAACTCGCTGCCCTGACCCTGCTTGCTCTCGGCTTCGATCCTGCCGCCATGCGCCTTAACGATGCCTTGAGTGATATACAGCCCCAGCCCGCTGCCGGTGGGGTTGTTTTCAGTTTGGGTCCAATAGCGATCGAACACATGGGGCAAATCGTCCGGCGCAATGCCCTCACCGGAGTCGCGCACCGAAAATACAATCTCCTCGCCGGCGCTCATGGCGCTGATGCCGATGTTGCCCTGGCGCGGAGTGAACTTGATCGCATTGCCGATCAGGTTCGACAGCACCTGGAACAAGCGCTCCGGGTCGGCCTTGATTTGCAGGCCAGGCTCGACATTGAACGACAGGTCGATGCCCTTTTCCGAGGCCAGGGGCGCCAGCAGCGAATACGCCTCTTCAAAAATCTGGCTGACGTCCAGCGCCACCGGCTTGACCACATAGCGCCCGGCTTCGATTTTCGAGGTGTCGAGCAAGTCTTCCAGCAACACGTTCATGCGCCCGGCAGCCTGTTGCATGGTGTCAATGGCGGAAGAAATGCGCCGTGAAGTGTGGGGGCCATCGGAGCTGAAGGCTTTTTGCATCATGCCGCAGAGCATGGAGATGACGGTCATGGGGTTGCGCAGGTCGTGGGAAACCACCGCGACCAGCTCGTCCCGCGCACGCACCGCTTGTTGCTCGCGCAGCACTTGGCGGGACAGGTCATTCTCCAGGGCCGAGCGGCGCAAATCGTTGGCGGCAAACAGGTCGCCATGGCTCCACTTGGTGGAGATACCAGCCATTTCCACTTTCCAGATTTCAAACGAGGTGCGTGGGCGAAGGCGCATGCCCGCGTCGCAGGTTTCCAGATTCAGCGGCTTCTGCGGGTCGCCACTCCAGTGGATGTTCTCTTTGACTTCCGGGCGAAACCACAGCACCCCGTTATCCACAGGCTTGGGCAAGCTCATGGCGAGCACGCCGCTGGCCACGCTCTGGTATTCGGCGGCCGGCGGATAAACCGAGGCCAGGTTATGGCTGGAAAATACCGGTGCGCCGTCGCCCTGCAACCACTTGTGCAGCGCGCGTATCTGCGCCGGTTCCGGGCAGTTGCCGTAGCGGTGTAATTGCTTGTCTTCGATGATCGCCACGCCGCCGGAGAGGGTCAGGTCCATCAGCAGTCGGCCTTGCTGGGCCAAGCCGTCGAATACGTTATTGGCAGAGGCTTTCATCGCCCGATCCAGCAGCGCCAGCGCTTCGACTTTCTCGTCGCGCTGGCGGCTCAGCTCCAGGGCCTCCATGGCACTGATCTGCAATGACAGCACCTGGCCGATGGTCTGGCAGGCCATGCGCAGGTCGTTGGGCACCAGCAGCGGCTCACGGTTGCCGCAACTGATCAGGCCCCAGAGTTTGTCGCCCTTCATCAGTGAAATACTCATGGACGACAACACGCCCATGTTCTGCATGTACTGGCAGTGAATCGGCGACACGCTGCGCAGGGTGGCGAAGCTCAGGTCCAGAGGCTGCCCGGTGTCCGGGCGCAATTTGGGCACCAGCGGTACCGGTTCGTAGGATGCATTCGGGATGATCCGTAGCCAGTTGGTGCGATACAGTTCGCGAGCCTGCTCGGGGATGTCGGACGCGGGGAAGAACAGCCCGTTGAACAATTCCATGGACGGCGCCGAGGCCTCGGCGATCACCTGACCATGGCCTTCCTCTTCGAAGCGATAGATGAGCACCCGGTCATAACCGGTCATGGCCTGGATTTCGTTGACGGTGATGGCGTAGAGCGCCTCCAAGGTCTTTGCCGATTGCAGGCGGTGCAGCATCTTGCCCAGGTCGCTGGTGCGGCCACTGTGCGCTCGGGGTTTGAAATCCTTGAGCCGTGGTTCGAATTCCAGCACTAACACGCCCTGATGGCGATGCAACAGGCCTTCGAACTGCTCACCCTTGAAGGTTATCAGCAGGGGCGGCGAGTCCAGGAATGCGCTGTCCTCGGCCATGGTTTGCACGGCCCGGGCGTACTCCTCGCCAATCAATCTGTGCAACGGTTGATCCAACAGCGCCTCGGGGGCGTGGCCGAACAGCGTACCGACGTTGGCACTTACCTGAATGATGTTCAGGCCAGGTTCCGACAAGGTCAGCAGCACGCCGTGGGGCTGGATGGCCCCCGGAAAACGAATGGGTTCGTCGGCGCAGTTGGCAAGCAGCTCTTCAAAATCTTCGGGTTTCATAGCAATACCTCCTGGCTGTCGAGCCATTGCTCAAAGCCGCTGAATGTCGAGCGGGCCGCCATCACCGCGCGCACGGCGGCATCTGTATCCAGTGGCTGACGGCCCAGATAATCGAGGAAATCTTTCCAGCGCCGTCCGGTCTCGGCGCCGTATACATTGAGAAAGGCACCGCCGTTGTCGGCGTTCACATCCAGGCGCAGGGCTATTTCCCGGCGCAGCACTTGGCCGCCCAGGGTTGCGCCTTCCAGCACGTACAGGGCGCCGAGGCACGCAGCCGGTGTGTCTAATACGGGGAGCTGGGTACAGCGAGGCAGGTCATGGATGGCGTGCTCAGTCAGGCCGAGCGCGTGCAGGTCATGGACCAGGGTTGGCGTTTTCACACGCAACGCAGACTCATATCCGTCGGGAATCAAACCGCAGTCATACAGCGCCGCTTCCATTGGCTGATAAAAGCCGTAGTACGCCTGCAGCAAGCGCCGATACCACTGGGCATCCAGGCGCTCGGAAAAAAACGGCAGGCGCTGTTCCAACGCCACATGCAGCAGGCCCGTGCCCGTGCGCAACGTTTCCAACAAGGAGGGCGCACTAACGTCATGGGCCTGTGAATGCATTCAATGAGCTCGAACTGTGGGCCTGTCGGCCATGAATGACGCGTGAAAATGGGCGACGATTCTACACGACTCATTGTCGTCAGCTGAACGCAGAAGCGAAAAGGCTGACCAGCGGATCAGAAAAGTCGCTCCCTGCACCTTACATGACCGCAGAACTAGCCCTCAAGTTCGGTTGAAATGATATCGCGCTGCTATCAATCCCGGGACTGGCCCTAGTGCGTCAATGCTGTCTGCACGCACTCAAGCAAGTGGTCGGTACTCCAGGGCTTGGGCAGAAACCGCACGGAACTGCCCAGCTCGGCGGCGATTTTCGTATTACCTGAGGTCAGCACTACCTGTACTTCAGGCCACCGGTGGGCGACGACACGGCTCAAGTCATAACCATTGAGCAAGCCGGGCATTTGAATATCACTGACAATCAAATCCACCGGGTCATCGCCGCGCTCCAGGTAAATCATCCCTTCGTCTGCCGATGCAAACGATGTCACTACCGCACCAAAGTCTTCCAGCACATCCACCATCAACGCCCGAATGATCTCGTCGTCTTCCAATACCAAAATCGATGGCTGAGCCATGATCCTTACTCCACCATCAGGGGTTCAGTAAGGTGGAGTAGGGGTTGGGTATATAGGTTCGATTGGATGTTTTTTAAACGATGGGTGGTCATTTGGCTGCTTGTGAGCCATGGGCACGACAATCCGTTAAGGTGAACGCCACCCTGCCATCCTAGGAATGCCATGTTCGACCGTAACCCACTCGTGCCTGAACTGATCGTCACCCGCCTTGGCGCGAGCCTGGCGTTCTGGATCGAACAGTTAGGTTTCGCTATTGCCTATCAGCGCGCAGAAGAAGGCTTTGCCTACCTCGACCTTAACGGCGCGCAAATCATGCTCGAACAATACGACCCCGAGGCCGGCCAGTGGCTTACCGCACCGTTGCAGCCCCCATTCGGGCGCGGCATCAACCTGCAAATCGATGTGCCCGCCGTAGCACCCATCCTGCAACGGTTGGCGCAGATCGGCTGGCCCTTGTTCCGCGATGTAGAGGACGCCTGGTACCGAGCCGGTGACGTGGAGGCCGGGCAGCGCCAGTTCATCGTGCAAGACCCGGACGGGTATCTGGTGCGTCTGGTGCAGCGGCTGGGAGAAAGGCCGGTCGAACAGGCATAATCCAAGGCAATAGCCGATAGGGAGACGTGAATGAAGTATGTGTTATTGACCCTCGCCCTGACCGTTATCGCCGCACCCGCGTTCGCTGCGGGCGACGCCGAGGCGGGCGGCAAGCTCTTCACCAAGACCTGCGGCGGCTGCCACAGCATTGGTGAGGGTGCGCGGGGTGGTTTTGGCCCGGAACTGAACGGCATCATTGGCCGGCCTGCCGGTACCACTCAGGACTATCAGTATTCGGATGCGATGAAGAACTCGGGCGTGGTGTGGACGCGGGAAAAACTGGCGGCCTACATTGAAGACCCGAAATCGGTGGTCAGTGGCACGCGGATGATCTTCTGGGGGATCAGTGACCAGGAGAAGATTGAAAATATCCTGGCGTATTTGGAGACATTCCAGCCCAAGTGAGATGCCCAGGCTGGCACGCATCACTGCCCTCTGTCCTCTGTAGGAGCGAGCAGCTCGCTCCTACAAAAAAGCACAGTGTGAGCGTTAGCCTGCATCAAAAGCCTACACACAAGTAGGACCGTTCTGATTTGCGCCTGACCTCACCATTATCGGCAAAGCGTTTGCTACGTTCGTGTGAAAAATACGCGATGGAAGCGCTTAATGCTGACGGTCAACTCCCTATGGAAAAACCACCCGGAAATTTTCGGAGACGCCGCCCCTTGTAGAACCAACGGCGCCAAAAATTTCAGTGACCAATGCGCCATTAACCTGGGCGTAGCACTTCGCAGGTCAGGCGCCGACCTGAGCAGATTGAGAGGCGTGCGCTATTGTTGGCAGCATGCCAAGAGTGAGGGCCATGTGCTGGCGGCTGAGGAAATGGCCAAAGCTCTAAATGGCGCGAATATCCCCGGCTTGCAGCGGCCGAAAAAGATAAAACCTGAGGATTTCGAAGAAGTGTTGGCGGGGCAGCAAGGCATTATCTTTTTCAAAGATTTTTGGCGCCGAGGGAATGAGACGTTTGGCAATCGCAGCGGTGACCACATTGACCTTTGGAATGGACGGCGGTTGACGGATTGGCTGAGTTATCCGCGTATCCAGCTGGGATTTACGATTGAGGGGACGTTCTCGGACTATCACGAGTCCAGGGAGATCTGGTTTTGGAAGATCATATGAAATTGGTTAAGGGCGTGGTGTTTGTCGTCGGGGTGGTTGTAGTGGCGCTCGGAGTGTTTAACGGTTTGGTGGTGGTCGTGTCTGCGTATTTTGGGCCGTTTTATCAAGGGGATGCGGATCAGAGCAGGAATTTTGGGCTTTGGTTGGTTGGGAATGGGGTTGTGGTTTTGGGAGCAGCGTTCAGTGGGGCGGTTTGGTATTGCAGGCGTTTGAGTAGGTGGCGGGAATGAAAATGTGTCCGAGTATTAAGTGAATCAGCGGCTGTGATTTTTCCTTAAAGGGCATCGCAGGCAAGCCAGCTCCCACATTTTGAGCGATGTGTATCAGTTGAACCGCAATAAAAAAGACCTTGAAGCATCAAGGTCTTTTTTGTGCCTGTGGATCAACTCAGCAGGTGCTTGGAAATCAGCCGGGAGATTTCCACGATCGAGGTCTTGCCAGTGAATTCGAATTTCACCTTCCCCAACGACGAAAAGTAAATCTCCAACTCCGAATCAAGATCAAACGTCCCGGACGTTTCCACCGAGTACGCCACGATGTTTTTGTACGGCAATGAGGTGAAGTCCTTCTTGCTGCCGGTAATCCCTTGCACGTTCACCGCGATGATGCGTTTGGTGGTGAACACGACGCCGTCGCGCATGGCCTTGTAGGCGTCGACCACTTCTTCGCCGTCCAGCAGCAGGGCCGCTACGCGCTCGGCGTATTCGTCGTTTTGCTTGAGCTTGAAAAAGCCTTTGTTGTTGAAGTCGATCATGTGCCTGTCCTGGGTAGGTGGTGCCGCCGGTGTATGACGTTTTGCTTGCGGATCTGTATCTAACGCCTGGGCCTTCAAGCCCCTAGCATGACGCTCAACACGACCGCGTCGGCGAAGGATTTCACGCTGGCAGCTTAAAAAACCAGGAGCCAATCCATGCCTGATATGTCCAGCTTGCTCGCCTACGGCCTGATTTCACTCGGCATGGTACTGACACCGGGGCCGAACATGATCTACCTCATTTCCCGCTCCATCTGCCAGGGGCGCACGGCCGGGTTGATTTCCCTGGGCGGGGTGGCGCTGGGGTTTGTGGTGTATATGGTGTGCGCGGCGCTGGGTATCACGGCGTTGGTGATGGCGGTGCCGTTTGCCTACGACGCGCTGCGGCTCGGCGGGGCGCTGTATCTGGTGTACCTGGCCTGGCAGGCGGTCAAGCCGGGTGGGCGTTCGCCATTCCAGGTGCGCGACTTGCCCAAGGACAGCCCGCGCAAGTTGGTTACCATGGGGCTGGTCACCAACCTGCTCAATCCCAAAGTGGCGGTGATGTATTTGTCGTTGCTGCCCCAGTTCATCGACCCGAACGGTCATGGCAGTGTGCTGGTGCAATCCCTGGCGCTGGGCTCCCTGCAGATTCTTATCAGCGTGAGCGTCAACGCGGTGATTGCCTGCATGGCGGGTTCCATCGCGGTGTTCTTCGTCATCCGGCCTGGTTGGCAGGTGCTGCAGCGCTGGCTGATGGGGTCGGTATTGATGGGCTTGGCGGTGCGGATGGCGGTGGAAGGGCGCAAGTAAGTCCACGTCACAGGATGGCTTTCAGGTAATCCTTGAGTGCGTGGAGCGGGGCGTCGAGTGTTTCCAGAGTCGGTGCTTCGCGCACGTCCGTTGCGAGCCGCTGCAACTCGCGACCCATGACGGTATCGGCGCCACCCAGGGTGTCGAGTGCCAGAGACAGGCATTCATCGAGCTTCACTTGGATCTCGGCCAGGTTTCCCTGGCGCACCAACAACCCGAACACCTCGCGATCATAGCCCTCCATCACGGGATCATCGCGCAGCAACGGGCTGCCGTCGTCAGTCTCATGCACCAGCTTCAATGCAAACAACGCAACCGCTTCAAGCGTCAACTCCATGGTCCCGCTCCCTCCACTGCCACGCCTGGCACTTTTTTGCAGGCGAAAAAAAAGACCTTGAATTTCAAGGTCTTTCTTTAAGATGGTGCCCGAGGGAGACTCGAATAATAGCATAACTGTATAATTAACATAGTTTTTTGCATGTGTACACTTCCACGTTGTACCGTGAAGTGTACATCCTACCTGCCTCCAATAAGGACTGGTATGGATGGAAGCTTGATAGGATTTCTCCATCCAATTTCCGACGAGCTGTGAATAATATCTACAAAAAACTGGTTACGGATAGACTCCCTGGTCTACCAAAAAATGCCGAACCGACACATGGCGAACTTTCGCGATTAGTCGGGCGTCATGAGCACAGCAAGCGTTATCTTGATGAACTCCTCGTTTCGATCGATCGTGTTCAGGGCGCCCCGAACATTGTCGGCGACGTCCGCCGATCCGCGCATCTCTACCCAGTTCGAAAGCTCCATGATGGCGGCCTCCAGGGCGAGCTGGTTTTCGTTGATCTTAAATAGCAGGGAAGGGAGTAAGTCTGAGTTTGGCATTGTGCAATCCTCCGTGAAATTTTCAGCGTAGCAGGGGGATTACTGACCTCGGTAGGGAGTTGCGCATGGTCGGAAGGACGCCGGGAGGAGGGTGCATCCACAGTCGATTGCTGCCAGTCACGAAGGGCCGCAGTCGACCCACAGCTGCCCTTCGTGGAAACTACCTAACGAATCGAAGTTGTCATTGATTTGGCAGTTAAGCAAGCTCCACTATTGAGCTGGTATAATTAATTCTACCTCGAACCACATATCGCGACTCAACCGTAAGTTTTGCCCCGGTATTGAATATGGCATTAGTAACTATAAATAGGCGTGGCGGCGCTGATCCCATGAACAATCTTGCGATAACAGACTCGCCACTCTCAAACAATTGTTTTTCAATTTCGGCATTGAAAACCAAGCGCTCGAAAATATTGCTATGCCTTTGATACGCGGCGGCGGTGGCTTTCAGCTCAACTTTTTTCGGGGCGTGGCCTCTTTCGTCTAACCATAAGTCAAACCCCTTATCTCCTACCCCTTTTCCCCGGAACTCATAATTGGGGTGCCTAAATTCGGTCAGCAAGTAAAGTTTTGCTCTATCTTCAATTGCACGAGTCATCTTTGCTCTCCTTCTCTTGATCACCTTCTTCGCAGGATGGCGGTTGTTTTGTGTTTATCACAGCCTCTCCAAAATAACAAATCTTGGACTGCTCAAGTTTTCGAGATTCCCAAGGCGCAGTGCTGCATATGCTTGGATTGTCGCGCCGATACTCCGAATCACATGATGTGAAGAAAGGGCACCGCATCCTGACTGGCTGTTTTATCTTGTCATTCTCAACTTTAAAAAATTCAAGAACATAACTAAAGGCGGCTTGAGCTACTCTTCGGCCATAGGTAATATCTGCGTCAAGTTTATGAGGTAGAGATATATCAAACATAAGGTCTCGCATGAATTTATCATCTGGGCCCTCCCGCTCCTGAATAAGGAACCCAACACCATGTTTGTCCATCGCAGCATTTATGGCAGACCCACCCAATCTGGAAAATTCGTTTACCAAATCAATTTCAAAAAACGGATTATCTATCCGGTAAAGGTAGTTTTTCTTCATTAGATTCGCAGTATGCTTGACGGCTCGCGCAAATGGGGAATCTAAAGGCAGCATGTTTTCTATCATGTCAACTTGATCATTCATGACATGCGTATTTGTCTTGAAATGATCGGATGCTTTTTTTGTTATTTCGATATCTGGATCTTTTTGCTCACACTTATTTCTTTCCGACCAATCTAGTAGCCCTGCAAGGTAAGAAGGAGGATCGGGAAGCTGAAGTGAAAATATTGCACAACGCAATATTGTTTCTCTTTCAAGGGTTGGCGATATAAGTGTTGCCAGACCATTAATCAATAGGTATGGATCAATAGGAGCAGATAGGGGCAGCTCTTTCAAATTTCTCAGAAATCTCGACTCTAGCGCAAATGCAATATATTCGACAATTTCATGACAGCCGATTTTTATCTTGAAAACTTTGTCATCAACCTTGCTCACAACATCACAAAGCAGCTTTGTGGACGGATAGTTCTCGTCTCCCTCAATATATGCCGTGTCCTTTTTGCAGGAAATAAAATCCAGATCATCCAAACGAAGGCTTGCTTCTATTTTATTATTCTGTGCTGCCCTAGAATCTAAACGATGTTTATATTGCTTTCGGATGTCGGCAAAATCCTGAATCGGCAAGTGGTCATCTCCGATGCATAAGCCATTATGGTCAATGATGGCCCGAACATTTGACCACAGTATCACGGCGTGTGAGTATGCAGTTACTCCATGAATTGTTGAATTATTGTGTAGATAATGAAGCCACTCGTGGATAAAAAAACCAGTTTGATGTGGAGTTTGAAAGCCTTGAGGTTCTTCCGGATCCGCAAAAGCGGGAAATACAGACTTTAGTCTGATGCATTGGTAATCTGGTGAGTACGTTGCTGCCACCTGAGTAGCCATTCGGTATGCCTCCATTCATTTTATCGCTCTTGGCTTCTGCTTGAGCCAAAGCCGTGAGGTCAAAGATATCAGCTTCATTATGTGAGCGGCTGCCTTTGGCCGTTTTCTGACCTTCGCTTAGGGGGTGAACTGCCAGGATTTTCCTAGACGATGAGTGAGTAATTGCATGGTCAGCAAATAGTAATAGCGCGTCGATTCAGTGCGCTTGTTTAGATGGTGATTCAAAAACCATGCAAGGTGTTTTCTCTGCCAAGTCCATGGGTTGTCGCATTGCCAGCGCTCAGCGATCGCTGTTTGGATAGTCTTCGCCTGACGCAGGTGGCGTTGGCGTGTGGTGTGTGACCCGGTCAAGACGCCCGCCAGGAACAGCTCCATATCGAATGCCGTGTTCATGCTCGACCACCAATGTAAGCCGATACCACGCCGATACGGCCGTGCCCCAGCTCATAGCTGATTTGTACTCGGGCCTCCTGATCGAGGTGTCGGTTGAGCTGATAGCAATGGCCACCGTTGATAGGCGCGGGATGATGGGTGATTTGCTCGTAACGTTCGCACGCATAGGCTGCCCGCAATTCGTGGAAGCCTTTGAGGTTGTACTGATGGAGGATGTCCCGTGCAGGGCCAACGATTCCCTGCAAGAAATCGAGGTAGCGTTCGTTCGGTGCAAGCAGGTTGCGGCTATCGTCGGGCGAGACCTTTTCGGCAAACCTCAGTGCGTCACGAATATGATCATTCTCCCTGATCCAGCGAGGTGCTGACGCGCCTGAACGGCTACCTTTGGTACCGTCCTGGATGTTGATCTTGCCGTATTGTTCGGCCTCATGCTTCAAGCGCGGAAGGTCGGCCAAAATCGCCTCGCGTAAGCGCATGCCTGTGGCTCGGGCCAGCTGCACGATGGCGGCGGCGCGCGGCAGTTGGTGTTCGCAGAGCGCCTCGACGATCCGCTTCACCTGTTCACGATCCTGGCCTTGCGGGGTTGCTGTGCGGACGGTTGTGCGCTGCAGTCCTAAAGCCTTGCTCGGACTCGACACCTTCACATACTGATCACCTCGCAGCGCGGCCATGGTCCGATTCACACTGGATAATCGGTTTTGCGCAGTCGCGATAGAGAGCTCACCTTGTTCAACTTGCTGGCGCAGATACCCGGCGTAGTCCAGCAAGGTCTGCCGATCAATTTGTCGCGCATCGTTAAACCCTGGTCCATCCTCCGACCGACACCAGCGTACAAACGCCTGCCAGCGATCACTGTGCGCCTTGACCGTGCCGTAATGCCCACCGCCGAACATGTCTTTCAACGCCTGCGGCCCGGCGTAGCTCAATTGCCGGCCATAGCCAAAATTGCGCCCATCCCGTTTACCGACCAGCGCCATGATCAAACTCCTCTCGAAGTCAAAACGTTGAAGCTTTTCCCCACGTCATCCCGCCAAGAATGTTGAGTGTTATCAGGGATCAAGGCCCCTGCGACCTGTGAGGGTTGTCCACTAACGCGGGACTGTCGGCTCTTTACGACCGGGAGCTTGGGCATCTCATGATCTGGCCTCCTGAACACCGTTACCGGTGGGCGGGTGGAGGCTGCACTGGCTGACGAGGCCAGTGCCGCGAGATCCTGAGTCAGGTGAAGGCAGTGAAGCGATGACCGGGGCATGCCTGACTGTCAGTCAGGTGCAGTCCATTCCGTAGGCTGCGGCACCATCATCTGCATCGCCGTTGCTGGTGACTTCGGTGTTTGTCACGCCGATTGTCACGAGGGGAAATGCCGCAAAGCCTTGTACGAGATGGGCTGCAGCAGCGGTAGGAGCGCCCGTCTCTTTCCGGAAGAAAGAGACGGGCGCAGGTTGGCGCAATGAAATGGCCAAGCGGATAGGTTGCTGCAGGGCAGCTACGAAGGGGTGTGAGTTGCCGCAGTGGCCACTCTGGTAGAAGTAGGCATCCATCACATCGCTGTGACTGTGCGAGCCGCCGGACGCTCATCGCACTTTGGGAGAACCACCACGGTGTGGCGTAGCCTTAAAGGTTCTGGCTACCTGAGTTGCTGTCAACGACAGCGCTTTGCCCGATCTTTTTTACGCCTGTGGATAATTCGGGTCAAGGCTCGAATTATCCGGAGTTCTGCGGCGGTGGATGAAATTATCCACCGGTGGAAATCCGTGGTTTTCCACAGACGGTTGCGTGGGCTTTAGATTTTTTAAGTGAGGTCCATCCAAGCAGGGCGGCTTCGCAGCCCTGTTTGGGTGGACCCGCGTGGAAGGCTGGGCTGTGGAGATCTCACCGACTTACCAGTGTTGGAATGCGCCACGGTAGTTTTGCAAGGCGATGATGTTGTCGTCGACCGGGTCGAATTGGTGAGGCGTCACGTGATCACTGAGTCGCCGTTGAGTCTGTCTCGATAGGCAACTTTTGGAGGTGATCATCTTTGTGTGCATGGGATGCTGTTAGAGGCGGTGCAGAAGGGCGTGCGAGGAACTGATTAACGCGAGTATCAAATTGATCGCGAAGGTTGGCTGTAATGCCTTCTTTGAGGGCGTCGAGATAGTCTGCATACCACTGCATCATGATCCGACGTTGCGGCAGGTATAGGGCTTGATTGTACTCGCCAGAGATGCCGCCCTCGACGTGAGCCAGCTGGCTTTCGACATGGTCCTTCAGCCAGCCATGTTCTCGCAGCAGCGTGCTTGCGGTATGACGAGTGCCATGGCTGACGAGTCGTCCTTTATAGCCGATCTTGGCGAACACCAGGTTGATCGTGTTTTCACTGATGACTGGCTGCTTTTCACCATTGCCTGGGAATAGATACCGACTGCGGCCAGTGCTTTGGTTCAGTTTGGTAAGCATGGCGATCAATTGATGAGGTAGAGGGCTGACGTAGTCTCTGCGCATCTTCATGCGGGCGGCCGGGATGGTCCATATCCCTTCCTCAAAATCGATTTCCTCCCATTTTGCGTAGCGAACCATGCCGGGGCGGCTCGCTGTCAGAATTGTCATCCATGATGCAATCCTCGCTGGTAGCCGGCTGGTGGTCTTGCTTAAGGCCCGGAGAAACTCAGGTAGTTCGTGTTCGTGCAGATGTGGGTAGTGTTGAGTGGGCGGTGGGGCTATCGCAATGGCATGGAGTTCGGAGGCTGGATTGTGTTCGCACAGGCCGCGTGCAATGGCTTGACTGAAAATCTGTTTCAGCCAGGTCCGGGTCTTGTCCGCAACATTGAAGGCGCCTCGTTTTTCGATGCAGGCCTGCAGTTTTGCGCAGTCGCTTCGCGTGATGAGCTCCAGTTGCTTCTCGCCGAGAGCGGGCAGTAGATCCTTATCGAGATAGTCGCGGATCTTCTTCAGCGTCGCGCTGCTGCGGCCGGAGTCCGATTTGAATTGGTACCAGTACTCCGCGGCTCGCCTGAAGGTGTTGAGCCCGGCCTCCTGCTGGCGCAGTTTGTCATCGCGGCGTTTGGCGCCGGGGTTGGTGCCTTGCTTGAGTAGGTTGCGGCATTCTGCAGCTCGTTCACGGGCTTCCTGCAAGGAGATATGCGGATACACACCCAGTGACATGCGCGCCGCCCGCCCCTGATAGGTGTACCGGAAGTGCCAATACTTGCTGCCGTTGGGTTTCACCAGCAAGGCAAGACCCGAACTATCACTCAACGTGAACGGTCTGTCGGCAGGCTTGGACGCTTTGATTTGCAAGGCGGTCAATGGCATCGCTGTACACCTCCGGTTCTCGAACTGGAATATGTACAGAAAATGTACCAAAAAGAGGCTGGCTTGCAAGAGATGGGGGTGGAACCCTAGAGACCAAAAAGCCCGCAGTTAGCGGGCTCTAGAGGTGTTACGTAGACGCTGGTAGTCGTCTATGTACTGCAAATGGTGCCCCGAGGGAGACTCGAACTCCCACTCCTTTCGAAAACGGATTTTGAATCCGCCGCGTCTACCAATTCCGCCATCAGGGCTCAATGGCGGCGAAGTATAGAGATGAGATTACCGTTGGTCAATCACGTTTCATGGTCTATTTTCACTATTTCCGCTAGACTTCCCGGCCCTGCTAGACGAACCCCATCATGCGCGTTGCTGACTTTACTTTTGAGCTCCCTGATTCGCTGATCGCTCGCCACCCTTTGGCCGAGCGTCGCGCCAGTCGACTGCTGACCCTGGACGGGGTCAGCGGTGCCCTCGCACACCGTCAATTCACTGATTTGCTTGAGCATTTGCGCCCAGGCGATCTGATGGTTTTCAACAATACCCGGGTGATTCCGGCTCGGCTGTTTGGCCAGAAAGCATCCGGCGGCAAGCTGGAAATCCTGGTGGAGCGGGTGCTGGACAGCCACCGCGTGCTCGCCCATGTGCGCTCCAGCAAATCGCCCAAACCGGGGTCGAGCATCTTGATTGAGGGCGGTGGCGAAGCCGAGATGGTCGCGCGCCACGATGCCTTGTTCGAGCTCAAGTTTGCCGAAGAAGTGTTGCCGTTGTTGGAGCGCGTCGGCCATATGCCGTTGCCTCCTTATATAGACCGCCCCGACGAAGACGCGGACCGCGAGCGCTATCAGACCGTGTACTCACAGCGCCTCGGCGCCGTCGCCGCCCCGACTGCCGGGCTGCATTTCGACCAGCCACTGCTGGATGCGATTGCCGCCAAGGGCGTCGACACGGCCTATGTGACCCTGCACGTGGGAGCCGGTACGTTTCAGCCGGTGCGTGTGGATAACATCGAAGACCACCATATGCACAGCGAGTGGCTGGAAGTCAGCCAGGACGTGGTGGATGCGGTGGCGGCGTGCAAGGCACGTGGCGGTCGAGTGGTTGCCGTGGGTACCACCAGTGTGCGTTCGCTGGAGAGTGCAGCGCGTGATGGCGTGCTCAAGCCGTTCAGTGGCGACACCGATATCTTCATTTTTCCAGGGCGACCTTTTCATGTGGTCGATTGCCTGGTCACCAACTTCCATTTGCCGGAATCCACGCTGTTGATGCTGGTGTCGGCATTTGCCGGTTACCCGGAAACCATGGCTGCCTACCAGGCCGCCATTGCTAACGAGTACCGTTTTTTCAGCTACGGTGATGCGATGTTTATCACCCGTAACCCGGCGCCGCGCGGCCCTGAGGACAACTTATGAGTCGTATGTCGTTTGAATTGCTCGCTACGGACGGCAAAGCCCGTCGCGGCCGCCTGACCTTCCCGCGCGGCACTGTGGAGACCCCGGCCTTCATGCCGGTCGGCACCTACGGCACCGTCAAAGGCATGTTGCCCCGCGACATCGTCGCCACCGGTGCCGAGATTATCCTCGGCAATACCTTCCACCTGTGGCTGCGCCCGGGCACGGAAGTGATCAAGAAGCATGGCGACCTGCATGACTTCATGAAGTGGCAAGGCCCGATCCTCACCGACTCTGGTGGTTTCCAGGTGTTCAGCCTGGGTGCCATGCGCAAGATCAAGGAAGAGGGCGTGACCTTCGCCTCGCCGGTCGACGGCGCCAAGGTGTTCATGGGCCCGGAAGAGTCGATGCAGGTACAGCGTGACCTGGGCTCGGACATCGTGATGATTTTCGACGAGTGCACGCCGTACCCGGCCGATGAAGACGTGGCGCGTATCTCCATGGAGCTGTCGCTGCGTTGGGCCCAGCGTTCGAAGAACGCCCATGGCGATAACACGGCGGCGCTGTTCGGTATTGTCCAGGGCGGCATGCATGAAAGCCTGCGCAAACGCTCGCTGGAAGGCCTCGACAAGATCGGCTTCGACGGCCTGGCCATCGGCGGTCTGTCGGTGGGCGAGCCCAAGCACGAAATGATCAAGGTGCTCGATTACCTGCCAGGCCTGATGCCCGCAGACAAACCTCGTTACCTTATGGGCGTTGGCAAACCGGAAGATCTCGTAGAGGGTGTGCGCCGCGGTGTGGACATGTTCGATTGCGTGATGCCAACCCGTAATGCCCGCAATGGGCATCTGTTCATCGATACAGGCGTGCTGAAGATCCGTAACGCGTTCCATCGCCATGATGATTCGCCGCTGGATCCTACCTGTGACTGCTACACCTGCCAGAACTTCTCCCGTGCTTATCTGCACCATCTGGACAAGTGTGGGGAAATGCTGGGTAGCATGTTGAATACCATCCACAATTTGCGTCATTACCAAGTCCTGATGGCTGGTTTGCGCGAGGCTATTCAACAGGGTACATTGGCCGCCTTCGTCGATGCCTTCTATGCCAAGCGTGGCCTCCCTGTGCCGCCCTTGGACTGAGTTTTCCGACCCTAAGATTCACTATTTGCAACTGGAGTGCTAAATGAGCTTTTTTATCTCTAACGCCATGGCTGACGCCGCTGCGCCTGCTGCTGCCGGCCCTATGGGCGGTGGTTTCGAGTGGATTTTCCTGGTCGGCTTCCTGGTCATTTTCTACCTGATGATCTGGCGTCCACAGGCCAAGCGCGCCAAAGAGCAGAAAAACCTGCTGGGCAGCCTGCAAAAAGGCGACGAAGTCGTGACCACTGGCGGTATCGCCGGCAAGATCACCAAGGTTTCCGATGCTTTCGTGGTACTGGAAGTCTCCGACACCGTGGAAATGAAGTTCCAGAAGGGCGCCATCGCCGCCACGCTGCCTAAAGGCACGCTCAAAGCGATCTGAGTAACAACCTTTACCAATCGACGGGGCGCGCAAGGCGCCCCGCGTTATAAGCGGGCGGCGTGATGCTGAACAAATACCCTCTGTGGAAATACGTACTGATCCTGGCGGTGCTGGCGATCGGTTTTATTTATTCCGCTCCCAATCTCTATCCTGATGACCCGGCGATCCAGATCTCTGGCGCCAGCACTTCGCTGCAGGTCAATCAGGCTGATCTGGACCGTGCGAGCAAAGCGCTCAACGACGCGGGCATCCAGGTTAAAGCGGCAACCTTGGCGGCTGGTTCCAAAGGCGGCTTGTTGCGCCTGACCAAGCAAGAAGACCAATTGCCGGCCAAGGATGTCGTACGCAAGGCCATGGGTGACGACTACGTTGTCGCGCTCAACCTGGCCCAGACCACGCCACAATGGCTGCGCAGCATTGGCGCGCACCCGATGAAGCTGGGTCTGGACTTGTCCGGTGGTGTGCACTTCCTGCTGGAAGTCGACATGGACAAGGCCCTGGACGCACGTCTGAAGGTCTACGAAGGCGACGTGAAGAGCCTGCTGCGCAAAGAGAAGCTGCGTTACCGCAGCCTGCCGCAGCTCAACGGCGCTATCCAGCTGGGCTTTGCTGACGAAGCATCCCGCGAACAGGCCCGTGCGCTGATCCGCAAGAACTTCAATGACTTCGACATCGTACCGGCCGACCTCAATGGTCAAGCGGTGCTGCGTCTGGCGATGAGCCCGGCCAAGATCGCTGAAATCCGCGAATACTCCATCAAGCAGAACCTGACCACGGTCCGTAACCGCGTCAACGAGCTGGGTGTCGCCGAGCCGATCGTGCAGCGCCAGGGCGCCAACCGCATCGTGGTTGAGCTGCCAGGCGTACAGGACACCGCTGAAGCCAAGCGTATCCTCGGCAAGACCGCCAACCTGGAGTTCCGTCTCGCGGCAGACCCAGGCGCTACGCGTGCCACTTCCGAAGAATTCGAATTCCGCGAAGGCAACCGCCCTCCAGCGCTGATCGAGCGTGGCTTGATCATCACCGGTGACCAGGTGACCGACGCCAAGGCCGGTTTCGGCGAGCACGGCACGCCTGAAGTGAACATCCGTCTGGATGGCCACGGTGGCGAACTGATGAGCCGCGCCACGCGCAGCAACGTCGGTCGCAGCATGGCGGTGATCTTCATCGAGCAACGCCCGGTGACCACCTACACTAAGCAGATGGTCAATGGCGTCGAGAAAGACGTGCCAGTGCAGACCTTCAAGGAAGAGAAGAAGATCATCAGCCTGGCGACCATTCAGTCGCCGCTGGGTGCTCAGTTCCGTATCACTGGCCTGAACGGCCAGGGCGAGTCTTCCGAGCTGGCGTTGCTGCTGCGTGCCGGTGGTCTGGCGGCACCGATGTACTTCGCTGAAGAACGTACCATCGGCCCGAGCCTGGGTGCCGACAACATCACCAAGGGTGTCGATGCGGCGCTGTGGGGTATGTTGTTCGTGTCGCTGTTCATCATCGCCATCTACCGCTTCTTTGGTGTGATCGCCACTGTCGCCCTCGCGGGCAACATGGTGATGCTGCTGGCCTTGATGTCGTTGCTGGGCGCCACACTGACCCTGCCAGGTATCGCGGGTATCGTACTCACCATGGGTATGGCGGTGGACGCCAACGTGTTGATCTTCTCGCGGATTCGTGAAGAGATCGCCGCGGGCATGACCGTACAGCGTGCAATCAACGAAGGCTTCGGCCGGGCATTTACCGCGATCCTCGACTCCAACCTGACCACCTTGTTGGTCGGCGGGATTCTCTTCGCCATGGGCACGGGCCCGGTGAAAGGCTTTGCGGTGACCATGTCCCTCGGGATCTTTACCTCGATGTTCACGGCCATCATGGTGACCCGCGCAATGGTCAACCTGATCTTTGGCGGGCGTGACTTCAAGAAGTTGTGGATTTAAGGGGCTGCCATGTTACGTACAATCAACTTCATGGGCGTTCGCAACGTTGCGTTCGGCGTCACCGTGCTCCTTACCGTTCTGGCGTTGTTCAGCTGGTTCCATAAGGGCCTGAACTACGGCCTGGACTTCACCGGCGGTACGCTCATCGAGCTGACCTACGAGAAGCCGGCCGACGTTACCCTGGTGCGCAGCGAGCTGGTCAAGGCCGGCTATCACGAAGCCGTTGTGCAGAGCTTCGGCGCCACCACAGACCTGCTGGTGCGCATGCCTGGCGAAGACCCGCAACTGGGTCACCAGGTAGCCGAGGCCTTACAAAAGGTGGGTGGCGACAACCCGGCATCGGTCAAGCGCGTCGAGTTCGTCGGCCCGCAAGTGGGTGAAGAGCTGCGCGACCAGGGCGGCCTCGGCATGCTGATGGCGCTGGTTGGCATCATGATCTACCTGGCTTTCCGTTTTCAGTGGAAGTTCGGTGTCGGCGCCATTGTATCGCTGATCCACGACGTGGTCGTGACCGTGGGTATCCTGGCCTACTTCCAGATCACCTTCGACTTGACCGTACTGGCGGCTGTGCTGGCGATCATTGGTTACTCGCTCAACGACACCATTGTGGTATTCGACCGGGTTCGTGAGAACTTCCGCGTACTGCGCAAGGCGACGTTGATCGAGAACATCAACATCTCCACCACCCAGACTCTGCTGCGGACCATGGCGACGTCGATCTCTACCTTGCTGGCGATTGCTGCGCTGATGATCTTCGGGGGCGACAACCTGTGGGGCTTCTCCCTGGCGCTGTTTATCGGCGTTCTGGCGGGTACCTACTCGTCGATCTACATCGCCAACGTGGTGCTGATCTGGCTGAACCTCAACAGCGAAGACTTGATCCCTCCTGCCGCTACCGACAAGGAGGTCGACGACCGTCCTTGATGGGCGTTTGTTGATCCGCTGTTACAAGAAAGGCGCGAGTATTGAACTCGCGCCTTTTTTTTTGCTCCAAGACTGGGTATAGCGCGGATCTTTCGGTCCGCTTGTGATGGTCAGGAGGTTCATGTGAACAAGTCGTTGCTGGTTGGTGCGGTATTGGGTGCTGTCGGTGTGACTGCCGGAGGCGCTGTTGCCACCTACAGCCTGGTAAAAAGCGGCCCTGAGTATGCGCAAGTACTGGCGGTGCAGCCGGTTAAAACCCAGATCAAAACCCCGCGTGAGGTCTGCAAGGACGTCACCGTGACCCGGCAGCGTCCGGTGCAGGACCAACATCAAATCGCCGGTACCGTGGTGGGTGCCCTTGCGGGTGGCCTGCTGGGCAACCAGATTGGTGGCGGTAACGGTAAGAAGCTGGCCACCGTGGCCGGTGCGGTCGGTGGTGGCTACGCCGGTAACAAGGTTCAGGAAGGTATGCAGAACCGCGATACCTACACCACTACGCAAACTCGCTGTAACACCGTTAACGACATCAGTGACAAGGTGGTCGGTTATGACGTGCGTTACAACCTGGACGGCAAGGAAGGTACCGTGCGTATGGAGCGCGACCCTGGCAGCCAGATCCCGGTGGATAAGGAAGGTCGTCTGATCCTGGGTCAGAACCAGCAATAATCCCCACGTCTGGTTTCGATCCAAATCTGGGAGCTGGCTTGCCTGCGATAGCGGTGGGTCAGTAACTAATCAGTTGGTTGGCCCGCCATCGCAGGCAAGCCAGCTCCCAGATTGGATTGTATTGAATCAGTTGGAATTGGTTTTTTGCTAAATCCCACGCATAAAAAAAGCACCCCGCGGGGTGCTTTTTTGTGCTCGCTCGCTTAGCGCTTCAGCGAAGCCGGCAGGTGCGGCTGGATCGCCGTCAGTACTGCCTTGAAGCATTTGGTGTTGCCAGCCACGACGTGGCCTTTCTCCAGGAAGTCATGACCACCGGTGAAGTCGCTCACCAGGCCGCCTGCTTCCTGAATCAGCAGGGCGCCTGCTGCCATGTCCCACTCGGACAGGCCCGACTCCCAGAACGCATCAAAGCGACCGGCGGCTACATACGCCAGGTCCAGGCTGGCTGCACCGGCACGGCGGATGCCGGCGGTCTGGCCAACCAGGGCGCGGAACATGCCCAGGTAGTTCTCCAGGTTGTCCATCTGGTCGTCACGGAACGGGAAGCCGGTACCCAGCAGGGCGCCTTCCAGGCTGGTGCGGCCGCTGACACGCAGGCGGCGGCCGTTCAGTTGGGCGCCACGGCCACGGCTGGCGGTGAATTCTTCCTGGCGAACCGGGTCCAGCACAACGGCGTGTTCCAGGCGGCCACGGTATTTGCAGGCGATGCTCACGGCAAAGTGCGGGATGCCGCGCAGGAAGTTGGTGGTGCCATCCAGTGGGTCGATGATCCACAGGTAGTCTTCGCCTTCGCCACTGCCTTTGTGCAGGCCGGTTTCTTCACCGAGGATGCCGTGGGTAGGGTAGGCCTTGCGCAGGGCGTCGATGATTTTCTGTTCGGCGGCGCGATCCACCTCGGATACATAATCCTTGGCGTCTTTTTCGTCGACCTTGATGGTATCCAGGCGCTCGATGGAGCGGAAGATCAATTCACTGGCGCTGCGGGCGGCGCGCAGCGCGATATTCAGCATGGGCTGCATGGATAGGTCACCTAAGGTTGTTAAAGAAAGCCGAGCATTCTAGCAGAAACTTTCCTCAGGTGAAGGACGACGTTCGCTTTCATGGCATAACCTTAGGCGGTTCTGTAAGATTTGCTCCCCTTTCCTGTGTCCGCGAGCGCCTCCCTTGCTGCAAAACATTCGTGTCGTCTTGGTCAATACCAGTCATCCCGGCAACATCGGCGGGGTGGCGCGAGCCATGAAAAACATGGGGCTGACGCGCCTGGTGCTGGTCGAACCGCGGGTATTCCCGCACCACGAGGCTGATGCCCGTGCGTCCGGCGCCAATGACTTGCTTGAAAATGCCCAAGTGGTCGCCACCTTGGAGGATGCCTTGGTCGGCTGCAATCTGGTGCTCGGCACCAGCGCCCGTGATCGTCGTATCCCTTGGCCGCTGCTGGATCCGCGTGAATGCGGCACCAAAGTGGTGGAAGAGGCTGCTGGCGGTGCTGAAATCGCCTTGGTATTCGGCCGTGAAGACTCCGGCCTTACCAACGAAGAGCTGCAGCGATGTCATTACCACGTGCATATTCCCTCAGACCCTGAGTTCAGCTCGCTGAACCTCGGGGCTGCGGTGCAGGTGCTGACTTATGAAGTGCGCATGGCCTGGCTGGCCGCTGCTGGCCAGCCGAGCAAAATGGAAAAGGAAGAGGTTGCATCGACCAAAAGTGGCGAGTTGGCCACCATGGACGAGCTGGAACGGTTCTATGAGCACCTGGAGCAAACCCTGGTGGCCATCGAATTCCTCGACCCTGAAAAGCCACGGCACTTGATGGCGCGCCTGCGTCGTTTGTACGGCCGCAGCTCGGTGAGCCGGGCTGAAATGAACATATTGCGTGGCATCCTCACGGAAACCCAGAAAGCGGCCCGTGGTGAGCTTCTTGAGCGGAAGGATTAAAAATGTTCGAGCGTTTGCGAGAAGATATCCAAAGTGTTTTCCACCGTGACCCGGCGGCGCGCAACGCCTTTGAAGTGCTGACCTGCTACCCGGGCATGCACGCGATCTGGATCCACCGCTTGTCCGGCGCCCTGTGGGGCATGGGCTGGAAGTGGCTGGCGCGGCTGGTATCGAACTTTGGGCGTTGGTTGACCGGTATCGAGATCCATCCGGGTGCCAAGGTAGGTCGTCGGTTCTTTATCGACCACGGCATGGGTATCGTGATTGGCGAGACGGCCGAGATCGGCGATGACGTCACCCTCTATCAAGGTGTGACGCTCGGCGGCACCACCTGGAACAAGGGTAAGCGCCACCCAACGCTGGGCGATGGCGTGGTAGTAGGGGCGGGCGCCAAGGTGCTCGGGCCGTTTACCGTGGGTGCCGGCGCCAAGGTTGGCTCCAACGCGGTAGTGACCAAGGCTGTGCCGCCGGGTGCTACGGTTGTGGGCATTCCAGGCCGCATCATCGTCAAGCCGCAAGTCGGTGATGAGCAAGAGGCCAAGCGCAAGGCGATGGCCGAGAAGATTGGTTTCGATGCCTATGGCGTCAGTGAAGATATGCCCGACCCGGTGGCTCGTGCGATTGGTCAATTGCTTGATCATTTGCAGGCGGTGGACGGCAAGCTGGAGGGTATGTGCGGGGCGCTGAAGGAGTTGGGCAGCCCGTACTGTGCCAAAGACTTGCCTGAACTGCGTGAGGAAGATTTTGCTGAAATCAAGGACGAAGCCGCTACCACCAAGGCAGGCTGAACGCGGCCTCTTGTGGGAGCTGGCTTGCCTGCGATTGCGGTGGGCCAGCAACCTATAAGCAAGCTGATAGACAGCTATCGCAAGTAAGCCAGCCCCCACATTTGATCTCCATTGGCTCGGTGGTCTTGCAGCAGGCCTGGTTGCGCTGTTCGATCCCACCCCATCCTGCTATGATTCGCGCGCCCTTTTTACGGGTAATCCTGACTAAAGTACTAGGTCTTATAGTTGACTTAAATACTCGGGAATCGCATACTTGCTCCCATTCTGAAACACCTTGGTACTTGTCCATGAGACTGACTACAAAAGGCCGATACGCGGTGACCGCCATGCTCGACTTGGCCTTGCACGCGCAAACTGGGCCGGTGTCCCTGGCCGATATCTCCGAGCGCCAAGGCATTTCCCTGTCCTATCTCGAGCAGTTGTTCGCCAAATTGCGCCGTAGCAATCTGGTTTCCAGCGTTCGCGGTCCGGGTGGCGGCTATCAGCTGTCCCGCGACATGCAGGGTATTCAGGTGGCCCAGGTGATCGACGCGGTCAACGAATCCGTCGATGCCACCAAATGCCAGGGTTTGGGTGACTGCCATGCCGGCGACACCTGCCTGACACACCACTTGTGGTGTGACTTGAGCCTGCAGATCCATGAGTTTTTGAGTGGTATCAGCTTGGCTGATCTTGTGACTCGCCGTGAGGTACAAGAAGTAGCCCAGCGTCAGGACCAGCGCCGTTGCAACACCAAGGCGCCGCGTCTGGACAAGATCGAAGCGTCCGCCGTCGAGTGACAGCCGAAGAGCTAACGGCACGCCAGCCAGCCTGATTTAGGAGAAAGTCCATGAAATTGCCGATTTACCTTGATTACTCAGCGACCACCCCGGTTGATCCGCGTGTCGCGCAAAAAATGAGCGAATGCCTGCTGGTCGACGGAAACTTCGGCAACCCGGCCTCCCGTTCCCACGTATTCGGCTGGAAAGCCGAGGAAGCGGTCGAGAACGCTCGTCGCCAGGTCGCTGACCTGGTCAATGCCGACCCGCGCGAAATCGTCTGGACCTCCGGTGCCACCGAGTCCGACAACCTGGCTATCAAGGGCGCGGCGCATTTCTACGCGACCAAAGGCAAACACCTGATCACCACCAAGATTGAGCACAAGGCTGTCCTGGACACCATGCGCCAACTGGAGCGTGAAGGTTTCGAGGTCACTTACCTTGAGCCAACCACCGACGGTATCGTCACCCCGGCCATGATCGAAGCTGCGATGCGTGAAGACACCATCCTGGTTTCGGTGATCCACGTGAACAACGAAATCGGCACGATCAACGACATCGCCGCCATCGGCGAGCTGACCCGCTCCAAGGGTGTGTTGCTGCACGTCGACGCTGCTCAGTCCACCGGCAAGGTCGATATCGACCTGTCCAAGCTGAAAGTCGACCTGATGTCGTTCTCGGCCCACAAGACTTACGGCCCTAAAGGCATCGGCGCGCTGTACGTGAGCCGCAAGCCTCGCGTGCGCATCGAAGCCACCATGCACGGCGGCGGTCACGAGCGCGGCATGCGTTCGGGCACCCTGGCGACCCACCAGATCGTCGGTATGGGCGAAGCTTTCCGTGTAGCCAAGGAAGACATGGCTGCCGAAAACGTGCGCATCAAGGCCCTGAGCGATCGCTTCTACAAGCAGGTCGAAAACCTTGAAGAGTTGTACATCAACGGCAGCATGACCGCCCGTGTACCGCACAACCTGAATTTGAGCTTCAACTACGTTGAAGGCGAGTCGCTGATCATGGCGCTCAAGGACCTGGCGGTATCGTCCGGTTCGGCCTGCACCTCGGCGTCCCTTGAGCCTTCGTACGTACTGCGCGCCCTGGGCCGCAACGACGAACTGGCCCACAGCTCTATCCGCTTTACGTTCGGCCGCTTCACCACTGAAGAGCAAGTCGACTACGCCGCGCAGAAGGTCTGCGAAGCCGTCAACAAGCTACGCGTTCTGTCGCCACTGTGGGACATGTACAAAGACGGTGTCGATATTTCCAAGATCGAGTGGGCGGCACACTAACTATAGAAGCCGCCACCCAAGCTCTGTAGGAACGTGGCGGAAAACGCAGGCGTTTCTACAGGGTTCCAGAGCGGCCCTGATGAGTGAGGATTCAGTACCATGGCTTACAGCGAAAAGGTCATCGACCACTACGAAAACCCGCGCAACGTCGGCAAGATGAACGCGGAAGATCCAGATGTCGGCACCGGCATGGTCGGCGCCCCGGCGTGCGGCGATGTGATGCGCCTGCAGATCAAGGTCAACGATGCTGGCGTTATCGAAGACGCCAAATTCAAGACTTACGGCTGCGGTTCGGCCATCGCATCCAGCTCCCTGGCGACCGAATGGATGAAAGGCAAGACCCTGGATGAGGCTGTCACTATCAGCAACACCCAGTTGGCCGAAGAACTGGCGTTGCCGCCAGTGAAAATCCACTGCTCCGTACTCGCTGAAGATGCCATCAAGGCAGCCGTTCGCGACTACAAGCAGAAGAAAGGCTTGATCTAAGCATTTGGCGACGAGTAAGGAGTCAACGATGGCTATCAGCATGACAGAAGCGGCTGCGCAGCACATTCGCCGCTCCCTGAATGGGCGCGGTAAAGGTGAGGGGATTCGTCTGGGTGTACGCACCACGGGCTGTTCCGGCCTTGCCTACGTGCTGGAGTTTGTCGACGAGGTGGTTGAAGAGGATCAGGTGTTCGAAAGTCACGGCGAGAAAGTGATCATCGACCCCAAGAGCCTGACCTACCTGGACGGCACCGAACTCGATTTCGTCAAGGAAGGGTTGAACGAAGGCTTCAAGTTCAACAACCCTAACGTGCGCGGTGAATGTGGCTGCGGCGAAAGCTTCAACATCTGAGGCTACTCGTGGGTACTCCTTGTCATTTCGCTTTATTCGAGCTGCAGCCGAGCTTTCGGCTGGACCTTGAGCAGCTCGCCACGCGCTACCGTGAATTGGCGCGTGGGGTGCATCCGGACCGCTTCGCTGACGCTTCCGAGCGTGAGCAGCGCTTGGCCCTTGAGCAATCGGCCAGCCTCAACGAAGCCTATCAGACGCTCAAAAGCCCCGCGAAACGCGCACGTTACCTGCTCGCCCTGAACGGTGGCGAGTTGCCGTTGGAAGTTACGGTGCACGATCCGGACTTCCTCATGCAGCAGATGCAGTGGCGCGAAGAGCTCGAAGACTTGCAGGACGAAGCCGATATAGCCGGTGTTGCGGTCTTCAAGCGTCGTCTGAAAACCGCCCAGGATGAGCTCAACGAAAGCTTCGCAGCCTGTTGGGATGATGCGGCGCAACGCGAACAGGCCGAACGCCTGATGCGGCGCATGCAGTTTCTCGACAAGCTCACCTACGAAGTGCGCCAGCTAGAAGAGCGCCTCGACGATTAACCCAGTGCTGCCCGTGATGCACGCCTGATAGACAGATAAGACCTGATTACCATGGCTCTACTGCAAATCGCCGAACCCGGCCAAAGCCCTCAACCGCACCAGCGTCGCCTGGCGGTCGGGATTGACCTGGGCACCACCAATTCCCTGGTTGCTGCCTTGCGCAGCGGCCTGTCCGAACCGCTGCCCGACGCCGATGGGCAGGTGATCCTGCCGTCTGCCGTGCGTTATCACGCCGACCGCACTGAAGTGGGCGAATCGGCCAAGCTCGCCGCGTCCGCAGACCCCTTGAACACGGTGTTGTCGGTCAAGCGCTTGATGGGTCGTGGGTTGTCCGACGTCAAGCAATTGGGTGACCAATTGCCGTACCGCTTTGTCGGCGGCGAGTCCCATATGCCGTTCATCGACACTGTCCAGGGGCCCAAGAGCCCGGTGGAAGTGTCGGCCGATATCCTCAAGGTGCTGCGCCAGCGTGCGGAAAACACCTTGGGTGGTGAGCTGGTAGGGGCGGTTATCACCGTTCCGGCGTATTTCGATGACGCCCAGCGTCAAGCCACCAAGGACGCGGCGAAACTTGCCGGCCTGAACGTGCTGCGCTTGCTCAACGAGCCGACTGCGGCGGCTGTGGCCTACGGCCTCGATCAGCACGCTGAAGGCCTGGTCGCTATTTATGATCTGGGCGGCGGTACCTTCGATATTTCGATCCTGCGCCTGACCGGCGGTGTGTTTGAAGTGCTCGCGACCGGCGGCGACAGCGCTCTGGGCGGCGATGATTTCGATCACGCCATCGCTGGCTGGATCATCAGCAGTGCCGGCTTGTCGGCCGACCTGGACCCAGGCGCGCAGCGCAACCTGCTGCAAACTGCCTGTGCGGCCAAAGAGGCGCTGACTGACGCTGCTTCTGTTGATGTTTGCTACGGTAACTGGTCGGCGCCACTGACTCGCGAAGCCTTTGATACGCTGATCGAGCCGATGGTTGCCCGCAGCCTCAAAGCCTGCCGTCGTGCTGTGCGTGATTCCGGTATCGAGTTGGAGGACGTTGGCGCAGTGGTCATGGTAGGCGGTTCCACCCGCGTGCCGCGCGTGCGTGAAGCGGTAGCCGAAGCCTTTGGGCGCCAACCACTGACCGAAATCGACCCGGATCAAGTCGTCGCCATCGGCGCTGCCATCCAGGCCGATACCCTGGCTGGTAACAAACGTGATGGCGGCGAATTGCTTTTGCTCGACGTGATCCCGTTGTCCCTGGGCCTGGAAACCATGGGCGGCCTGATGGAGAAGGTGATCCCGCGCAACACCACCATCCCCGTCGCACGTGCCCAAGATTTCACCACCTACAAAGACGGCCAGACAGCCATGATGATTCATGTGCTGCAAGGCGAGCGCGAGCTGATCAGCGACTGCCGTTCCCTGGCGCGTTTTGAGTTGCGTGGCATTCCGGCGATGGTGGCGGGCGCGGCGAAAATTCGCGTGACCTTCCAGGTCGATGCCGATGGCCTGCTCAGTGTCGCTGCGCGCGAACTGGCGTCTGGCGTTGAAGCCAGCATCCAGGTCAAGCCGTCCTACGGCCTCACCGATGGCGAAATCGCCAAGATGCTCAAGGATTCGTTCCAGTATGCCGGTGACGACAAGGTCGCCCGCGTATTGCGCGAGCAGCAAGTGGATGCCCAGCGCCTGCTCGAAGCGGTGCAGGGCGCCCTTGAAGCCGACGGCGAGCGCTTGCTGGATGCCGAAGAGCGCATGGTCATTGACCTGCAAATGCAGGAACTGGCCGAACTGATGAAAGGCAACGATGGTTACGCCATCGAGCAACAGACCAAGCGCCTGTCGCAAGTGACTGATGCCTTTGCCGCCCGCCGTATGGATCAGACGGTTAAAGCCGCGCTGGCGGGCCGCAACCTGAATGAAATTGAGGAATAACTGATGCCGCAGGTCACTTTTCTACCGCACGCCGAACATTGCCCTGACGGCATGGTCGTGGAGGCTGAGACCGGCAAGTCCCTGCTCGACGTCGCCCATGACAACCACATCGAGATCGAAAGTGCTTGTGGCGGCGTGAATGCCTGCACCACCTGTCACTGCATCATTCGTAAAGGTTTCGACAGCCTCAATGAGGCTGACGACCTGGAAGAAGACTATCTTGATCGGGCGTGGGGCCTGGAGCCGACGTCGCGCCTGAGTTGTCAGGCGAAAGTGGGGACTGAAGACCTCACCGTCGAAATCCCGAAATATTCGCTCAACCATGCAGCCGAAGCGCCGCATTGATTCAAGGAAATGTCATGAGCCTGAAATGGGTTGATGTACAAGAAATCGCTATACAACTTGCTGAAGCTCATCCTGAGGTCAATCCTCTTACGGTGAACTTCGTCAAGCTGCGCGACCTCGTAATGGCACTGCCGGATTTTGACGACATCCCTGACCGGGGTGGCGAAAAGGTCCTTGAGGCGATTCAAGGCCTGTGGATCGAAGAAGCAGACTGAGCCGCCTTTTTACGCAGTTAGGCAATACCCAATAACCCGCGTATAATTCGCGGGTTTAATTTTTCGTAAATTACCGTTTCTGGAGTTACACCATGGCTGTTCAACGTACTTTCTCCATCATCAAGCCTGACGCTGTTGCAAAAAACGTCATCGGCGAGATCACCACTCGTTTCGAAAAAGCCGGCCTGAAGGTTGTAGCTTCGAAACTCAAGCAACTGTCCAAGGCTGAAGCTGAAGGCTTCTACGCTGAGCACAGCGCTCGTGGCTTCTTCGGTGACCTGGTTGCCTTCATGATCTCCGGCCCTGTTGTTGTCCAGGTTCTGGAAGGCGAAAACGCTATCGCTCTGAACCGTGAGCTGATGGGCGCTACCAACCCTAAAGAAGCTGCTGCTGGCACCATCCGTGCTGACTTCGCTGAATCCATCGACGCCAACGCTGTTCACGGCTCGGACTCCGAAGCTGCTGCTGCTCGCGAAATCTCGTACTTTTTCGCTGCTACTGAAGTAACCGCTCGCTAAGCATCGGCTTAAAGAGTGAGGGTGAATCCATGACTACATCGACTGTTAAAACCAACCTGCTGGGTCTGACTCAGCCGGAAATGGAGAAATTCTTCGACTCAATCGGGGAGAAGCGTTTCCGTGCCGGTCAGGTAATGAAGTGGATTCACCACTTTGGCGTCGACGATTTCGACGCCATGACGAACGTCAGCAAGGCCCTGCGCGACAAGCTCAAGGCCATTGCCGAGGTGCGTGGTCCCGAAGTGGTCAGCGAGGATATTTCCAGCGACGGTACCCGCAAGTGGGTAGTGCGCGTGGCGTCCGGTAGCTGTGTCGAGACCGTGTACATTCCCCAAGGCAAACGTGGCACTTTGTGCGTTTCGTCCCAGGCAGGCTGTGCCCTGGACTGCAGTTTCTGCTCCACCGGCAAGCAAGGCTTCAATAGCAACCTCACCGCCGCCGAAGTCATCGGCCAGGTGTGGATTGCCAACAAATCCTTTGGCAGCGTCCCGGCGACCGTCGACCGTGCCATCACCAACGTGGTGATGATGGGCATGGGTGAGCCGCTGCTGAACTTCGACAACGTGATTGCGGCCATGCACCTGATGATGGACGACCTGGGCTACGGCATCTCCAAGCGCCGTGTGACCCTGTCGACCTCCGGCGTGGTACCGATGATCGATGAGCTGGCCAAGCACATCGACGTCTCCCTCGCGTTGTCGCTGCACGCACCTAATGACGCATTGCGTAACCAATTGGTGCCGATCAACAAGAAATATCCGCTTAAGATGCTGCTCGAATCGTGCCAGCGTTATATGGCGACCCTGGGTGAGAAGCGTGTGCTGACCATTGAGTACACCATGCTCAAGGACGTCAACGACAAGCTGGAGCATGCGGTCGAGATGATCGAATTGCTCAAGGACACCCCGTGCAAGATCAACTTGATCCCGTTCAACCCGTTTCCTCATTCTGGCTACGAGCGGCCGAGCAACAACGCCATCCGTCGTTTTCAGGATCAACTGCACCAGGCCGGCTATAACGTCACTGTGCGAACCACTCGTGGTGAAGACATCGATGCCGCGTGTGGCCAATTGGTAGGGCAGGTGATGGACCGCACCCGCCGCAGTGAACGTTATATCGCCGTGCGCGAACTTAACGCCGCTGAAGATTTGCCGCAAATCGCTGTGAATCGAATCTGAGAGAGGATCTCTATGCCCTTGCGCCTTGCGCTGCTTTTACTGTTTACCGGCCTCGTGGCCGGTTGCGTTTCATCGGGCCATGACAGCCCGTTGCGCACTGATAAAGGCCGTGATGAGGCGCGAGTTGCCTATGTGCAACTGGGTTTGGGGTATCTGCGCCAAGGTATGAGCGAGCAGGCCAAGGTGCCGTTGAAAAAGGCCCTTGAGCTGGACGCCGATGATGCCGATGCCAACGCCGCGCTGGCTTTGGTGTTTCAGGCTCAGGCCGAGCCCGAGCTGGCCGACCGCTATTTCCACAAGGCCCTGGCCTCCCGCCCTGCCGATCCGCGGCTGCTGAACAACTACGGCAGTTTCCTGTTCGAGCAGCAACGGTACGACCTGGCGTCACGTTATTTTCAGCAAGCCGCCGCCGATACCCTCTACCCGCAGCGTTCGCGGGTGTTCGAGAACCTCGGTGTGACCTCGATGCGCCTCGGTCAGCGCGACAGCGCTCGCCAGCAGTTGGAAAAAGCCCTGCACCTGAACAGTCGCCAGCCACGGGCATTGCTCGAAATGGCTGAGTTGTCTTACGAAGACAGGCATTATGTGCCAGCACGTGACTATTACGAGCGTTTTAGCCTGCTCAGCGGGCAAAATGCACGTAGTCTATTGCTCGGTGTGCGCCTGGCGACGGTTCATGAAGAACACGACACGGCCGCACGTTTTGGCCAGCAACTCGAACGACTCTATCCCGGTACGCCGGAATATCAGCAATACCTGTCGGAGCAATGATGAAAGCCGCGCACCCGGAAGATGTAGCAGCTAATCGCGTCAACCCAGGCGAAACCTTGCGCCAGGCCCGCGAAAGCAATGGTTGGTCGCTGGCTGAAGTGGCCCTCAAGCTCAATTTGACCAGTACCTCGTTGGCCAATCTGGAAGCCGGCGCGTTCGACAAGCTGCCTGGGCACACTTTTGCCCGCGGCTATATCCGCGCTTATGCAAAATTGCTGGGTATCGACCAGGCCGTGTTGGTCCAAGAGTTCGACCAGTTCACCGGCACCGATGCCCAGGGCAGTAATGTCCATGGGTTGGGGCGCATCGAAGAGCCTACGCGCGTTTCCCATACCATTTTGCGGATTGTCAGCCTGTTGTTGCTGATTGCCGTGGTCGGCGGCGGTTTTGTCTGGTGGCAAGACCAGACCTCCCAGCGCAACAAAGACCTGACCAGCAACGCCATGGAACATGTCGAAGTTGAAAGCGCCGACGGCACCACCCAGATTCACCCCCTGGACGAGCCGGAAGACCAGGCCGTGGTAGAGGGGCAAGCTGCGCCGCAAGCGCCGGCCACTGCCGAACAACCCGCGCCAGACGCCGGCACGGCCCCTGCTGCGGTACCGGCTCCGGCTGTTCCGACCGCTCCGGCCGCACCCGTGGCCCAGGCTCCGGCGGTTCCGACGCCTGCACCTGCGACCCCTGCGCCAGCCGCACCCGCAGCGCCGGCGATGTCGCCTCCCACCACCCCGGCATTGATCGCCGGTGATGGGCGCGTACAAATTACCTTCATCGCTGACTGCTGGACGCAGGTCACCGATGGCAACGGCAAAGTGCTGTTTAGCGGTTTGAAGCGTAAGGGAGATACGCTTGACCAGGGCGGCAAGCCTCCTTTGACGCTGCGTCTGGGCTTTGCCCGTGGCGCGCAAGTGGCCTACAACGGCCAGCCTGTAGACGTGGCGCCGTTCACCAGTGGCGAGACTGCTCGCCTCAAGTTGGGACAATAGTCATGCACGGCGAATCTCCAATCAAACGTCGCGTATCGCGCAAGATCTGGGTCGGCTCGGTGCCGGTGGGTGGCGACGCCCCCATTGCAGTGCAGAGCATGACCAACAGTGACACCAACGATGTGGCTGCCACCGTTGCCCAGATCAATCGTCTGGAAGCGGCTGGCGTGGATATCGTACGGGTGTCCGTTCCGGACATGGACGCAGCCGAGGCCTTTGGTCGTATCAAGCAGTTGGTCAAGGTCCCACTGGTTGCCGATATTCACTTCGACTACAAGATCGCGTTGCGCGTGGCCGAACTGGGTGTGGACTGCCTGCGTATCAACCCCGGCAACATCGGGCGTGAAGACCGCGTGCGTGCCGTGGTGGACGCTGCCCGTGATCGCGGTATTCCGATCCGCATCGGCGTCAACGCCGGCTCCCTGGAAAAAGACCTGCAAAAGAAATACGGCGAGCCCACTCCGGCGGCGCTGGTTGAGTCGGCACTGCGCCACGTTGAACACCTTGAACGCCTGAACTTCCAGGACTTCAAGGTCAGCGTAAAGGCCTCGGACGTGTTCATGGCCGTAGAAGCCTATCGCCTGCTGGCCAAGGAAATCGTGCAACCGCTGCACCTGGGTATCACTGAAGCGGGCGGTTTGCGATCAGGCACAGTGAAATCTGCTGTGGGTCTCGGTATGCTGCTCGCCGAAGGGATTGGCGATACTATCCGCATCTCCCTGGCGGCAGACCCCGTAGAGGAAGTGAAGGTCGGCTACGACATTCTCAAGTCCCTGCGTTTGCGTTCCCGTGGTATCAACTTCATCGCCTGCCCGAGCTGCTCGCGGCAGAACTTCGACGTGGTGAAAACCATGAACGACCTGGAGTTGCGCCTGGAAGACCTGCTGGTGCCGCTGGATGTCGCAGTGATCGGTTGTGTGGTCAACGGGCCGGGTGAGGCCAAAGAGGCCCACGTGGGCCTGACGGGTGGCACACCGAACCTGATTTACATCGACGGCAAACCGTCGCAGAAGCTAACGAATGACAATCTGGTGGATGAGCTGGAAAAGCTGATCCGCGAGAAAGCGGCCGAGAAGGTCGCCGCTGACGCAGCGCTGATCGCTCGCGGCTGATTGAACGAATTTAAGGATCTGATGTGAGCAAGTCTCTGCAAGCCATTCGTGGCATGAACGACATCCTGCCGGAGCAGACGCCACTGTGGCGCTACTTCGAAAGCACTGTCGCGCGCCTGCTGGATAACTACGGTTACAAGCAGATCCGCATGCCGATCGTCGAGTTCACCGAGCTGTTCAAGCGCTCCATCGGTGAAGTGACCGACATCGTCGAAAAAGAGATGTACACCTTTGAAGACCGTAACGGCGACTCCCTGACCCTGCGCCCGGAAGGCACTGCCGCGTGCGTTCGCGCCGTACTGGAACATGGCATCACCGGTGGTGGCCAGACCCAGAAGCTGTGGTACATCGGCCCGATGTTCCGCCACGAGCGCCCGCAGAAAGGCCGTTACCGCCAGTTCCACCAGATCGGTTGCGAAGTGTTCAACCTGGACGGCCCGGACATCGACGCCGAGCTGATCGTGCTGACCTGGCGCCTGTGGGGTCAACTGGGCATCCGCGATGCGGTCAAGCTTGAACTCAACAGCCTGGGCACCAGCGAGTCCCGGGGTCGCTATCGCGAAGCCCTGGTCGAGTACCTGTCGGCCCACCTGGACAAGCTGGACGAAGACAGCCAACGCCGTCTGAAAACCAACCCGTTGCGCGTCCTGGATACCAAGAACGCCGACACCCAGGCCGTGCTGGTCGATGCGCCGAAAATGGCTGATTACCTGGACGACGAGTCCCGGGTGCATTTCGAGGGCCTCAAGGCGCGTCTGGATGCAGCCGGTATTCCCTACGTGATCAACCCCAAGCTGGTGCGTGGCCTCGACTACTACAGCAAGACCGTGTTCGAGTGGGTCACCGACAAGCTCGGCGCCCAGGGCACCGTGTGTGCCGGTGGTCGCTACGACGGCCTGGTCGAGCAAATGGGCGGCAAGCCGACCACGGGCGTAGGCTTTGCCATGGGCATCGAGCGGCTGATCCTGCTACTGGAAACCCTGGAGCAGGTCCCGGAAGAAATTTCCCGTCAGGTGGACGTGTACCTGTGCGCCTTCGGCGAGGCTGCCGAACTGGCGGCCTTGGCCTTGAGCGAAAAAGTACGTGACCAACTGCCCAACCTGCGCCTGCAGATCAATGCCGGCGCTGGTAGCTTCAAGAGCCAGTTCAAGAAGGCCGACAAGAGCGGTGCGCTTTACGCACTGATCCTCGGCGATGACGAGCTGGCCCAGCAAGTGGTAGGTTTCAAACCCCTGCGTGGCCAGGGTGAACAACAGAACATTGCCTTTGATGCGCTCGCTGCGCACTTGGCCACCTGCGTCGTGCAGGGTTGAAGCTGTCGAACAGCCGAATTTAGCGATTAAGGAGTATTGGGGTGTCGAGTACTGATGATGAGCAACTGGCCGAGTTCAAGGACTGGTGGCAGCGTAACGGCAAGCCCCTGGTCACTGGCGGCCTGCTGGCTTTAGTGGTGGTGTTCGGCTGGCAAGCCTGGACCAAGTATCAGGCCAACCAATCCCAGGGCGCTTCGATCGTTTATCAGCAACTGCTGGAAACTACCCTGACGCCGGACGGCAAGCCTGACCCTGCGCAGGTGGCAGACTTGGCCGGCAAGCTGAAAAACGAATTCGGCGGTAGCACCTACGCCCAATACGGCAGCCTGTTCGTCGCTAAAGTCGCGGTCGATACCGGCAAGCTGGATGACGCCGCCACCGAGCTGAAGGCCATTGCCGACAAGCCGACCAACCCGACCCTGGGTGAAATCGCACGTCAGCGCCTGGCACAGGTATTGGCGGCGCAGAACAAGGCTGACGAAGCACTCAAACTGCTCGACGGCGATGCTGACAAGGCATTCGTGGCCACTCGCGAAGAGCTCAAGGGCGACCTGTTGGTCCAATTGGGTCGTACCGACGAAGCCCATGCTGCGTACCAAAAAGCCAAGGCGGCGCTGTCTGATGAAGCGGCGGTCGGTGGCTTACAAATCAAGCTCGACGACTTGGCCAAAGGGGATGCGTGACGTGATCCGTTGGAAACATGCAGCATTGCTGGCTCTGGCCGTTTTGGCCGCGGGTTGCAGCAGCAACAGCAAAAAAGAACTGCCTCCTGCCGAGCTGACCAGCTTCAAGGAAGAAGTGGTCCTGCAAAAACAATGGAGCCAATCCATTGGTGATGGGCAGGGCGACCTCTACAACCTGTTGCAGCCGGCGATTGACGGCGACAACATCGTGGCTACTGATTCCACTGGCGTCGTGGTTGCCATGGATCGCATGAACGGCGACGTCAAGTGGAAGAAAGACCTCGAACTGCCGGTTTCCGGCGGTGTGGGCGTCGGCTACGGCATGGTGCTGATCGGTACCCTCAAGGGTGACGTGGTCGCGCTGGACTCCAGCACCGGTGAAGAGAAGTGGCGCGCTCGCGTGACCAGTGAAGTGCTCTCGGCGCCGGCTACCAACGGCGATATCGTCGTGGTGCAAACCCAGGACGACCGCGTGATCGGCCTGGATGCCTCCACCGGGGACCAACGCTGGTTGTACGACAGCACCCCTGCGGTGTTGACCCTGCGCGGTACCAGTGGTCCGATTGTGACCAACAACCTGGCCGTTGCTGGCCTGTCGACCGGTAAAGTGGTTGCCTTGAATACCCAGAACGGCGTGCCGGCCTGGGAAACTCGTGTGGCCATCCCGCAAGGTCGCTCCGAACTGGATCGCGTGGTAGACATCGACGGCGGCTTGCTGCTGTCGGGTGAAACCCTCTACGTCGCCACCTACCAGGGGCGTGTTGCCGCACTGGACCTGCAAAGCGGTCGCATCAACTGGCAGCGTGATGCCTCCAGCTATGCGGGTGTCGCCCAAGGGTTTGGCAGCGTCTATGTGAGCCTGGCATCCGGCACCGTTGAAAGTGTCGATGAGCGTTCCACCACTGCACTGTGGAGCAATGACTCCCTGGCTCGCCGTCAACTGTCGGCACCGGAAGTCTTCTCCAGCTACGTCGCGGTCGGTGACTTTGAAGGCTACCTGCACCTGCTGAGCCAGGTGGATGGTCGTTTTGTCGGTCGCCAGCGTATCGACAGCGACGGCCTGCGTGCGCGTCCGCTGGTGGTGGGTAACATGCTTTATGTGTATGGCAACGGCGGCAAGCTGGAAGCCCTGACCATCAAGTAAAGGTTTGACTATGCTTGGGGTAACCCCCAGGCGGCCCTGCTTCGGCGGGGCATGCGGCATCTGACGATGCTGCCCCGAGCACCAGCCGCTGCCCTGCAGCGGCTTTTGTATTTTCTGAAATAACGAAGTGGAGAGCCGCATGGTTCCCGTAATCGCCCTGGTGGGCCGACCTAACGTCGGCAAGTCCACCTTGTTCAACCGCCTGACCAGGACTCGCGACGCCATTGTCGGCGACTTGTCCGGTCTGACCCGTGATCGCCAATACGGTGAGGCAAAGTGGCAAGGGCGCTCCTACATTATTGTCGACACCGGTGGTATCTCCGGTGACGAGCATGGCATGGACGAAAAGATGGCCGAGCAGTCGTTGCTCGCTATCGAAGAAGCCGATGTGGTGCTGTTCCTGGTGGACGCCCGTGCGGGCTATACCGCCGCTGACCAGATGATTGGCGAGCACCTGCGCAAGCGCAACAAGCGTTCCTATCTGGTCGCCAACAAGATCGACAACATCGATCCTGAGGCCGCCCGTGCCGAATTCAGCCCGATGGGCCTGGGCGATGCGATCCCGGTCGCCGGTGCTCACGGCCGCGGCATCACCCAGATGCTGGAAATCGCCCTGCGCGACTTCCCAAAGGATGATGTCGAGGAAGAAGAGGGCGAGGAAGAGATCGTCGCTGAAGGCGAGGAAGCCAAGCGCATTCCTGGCCCGAGCGAAAAAGACGGTATCAAGATCGCTATCATCGGCCGCCCGAACGTCGGCAAGTCGACTCTGGTCAACCGTATGCTCGGTGAAGACCGCGTTATCGTCTACGACCAACCCGGTACCACCCGCGACAGCATCTACATCCCGTTCGAACGCAACGAGGAAAAGTACACGCTGATCGACACCGCCGGTGTGCGCAAGCGCGGCAAGATCCACGAAGAAGTTGAAAAGTTCTCCGTGGTCAAAACACTGCAGGCGATCAAAGACGCCAACGTGGTGATCTTCGTGATGGACGCCCGCGAAGGCGTGGTGGACCACGACCTCAACTTGCTGGGCTTTGCCCTGGAAGCCGGTCGTGCCCTGGTCATCGCGATCAACAAGTGGGACGGCATGACGCCGAGCGAGCGTGATTTCGTCAAGATCGAGCTGCAGCGTCGGTTGTTCTTTGTCGAGTTCGCCGATATCCACTTTATCTCGGCACTGCACGGCACCGGCGTGGGCAACCTCTACGCGTCCGTACAGAACTCGTTCAAGTCCGCGGTTACCCGCTGGCCGACCAACCGCCTGACCCAGATCCTGGAAGATGCGGTCGGCGAGCACGCGCCGCCGATGGTCAACAACCGCCGGATCAAACTGCGTTACGCCCACTTGGGTGGTGCCAACCCGCCGATTATCGTGATCCACGGTAACCAGATCGAGAAGGTGCCCAAGTCCTATGTGCGTTACCTGGAAAACACCTACCGCCGTGTCTTGAAACTGGTCGGTACGCCGATCCGTATCGAGTTCAAGGGTGGCGAGAACCCATACGAAGGCAACAAGAACACGCTGACTGACCGTCAGGTGAACAAGAAGCGTCGTTTGATGACTCACCACAAGAAGGCCGACAAGAAGCGCCGTGATAAAAAATAACGGCAGTTTCGAGTTGTAAGCTACAAGCTGCAAGAGAGGGCTCCTTTGGAGCCTTTTTTGTGCCTGACGGTTTGCCCCTTGACCTGCTTGCAGCTTGCAGCTTAAAACTTGCAGCTCACCCGAAGGGGGCTCCCATGATCAGCAGTAAGCTGCCAAACGTCGGCACGACCATTTTCACCACCATGTCGCAACTCGCCGCCGAAACCGGCGCGCTCAATCTGTCCCAGGGTTTTCCCGATTTCAATGGTCCGCAGGGTTTGCTCGATGCAGTGGGTAAGCACATCGCCCTCGGTCATAACCAGTACGCCCCCATGACAGGCCTGCCGGTGCTGCGTCAGCAAGTGGCGGCCAAGATCGCCCGCAGCTATGGCGTCACGGTGAATGCCGACACTGAAGTGACCATCACGCCAGGCGCCACCGAGGCGATTTTTTGCGCCATTCAGGCGGTGATTCGCAGCGGTGATGAAGTCATCGTGTTCGACCCCAGCTATGACAGCTACGAGCCTTCGGTCGAACTGGCCGGTGGCCGCTGCGTGCATGTGCAACTGAGCCTGCAAGGCTTCGCCCTGGACTTCGAGAAACTCAAGGCTGCGCTTTCACCGCGTACGCGCATGATCATCCTCAATAGCCCGCACAACCCCACCGGTGCATTGATCAGCCGTGTCGAACTGGACCAGTTGGCCGAACTGATCCGCGACCGCGATATCTACCTGGTCAGCGATGAGGTCTACGAGCACCTGGTATTCGACGGTGTGCCCCACGTCAGCGTATTGGCCCATCAGGAACTGTATCGGCGCGCATTCGTGGTCAGCTCATTCGGCAAGACCTATCACGTCACAGGCTGGAAGACCGGCTACGTGGTCGCGCCACCGGCCCTCAGCGCCGAACTGCGCAAGGTGCATCAATATGTCAACTTCTGCGGCGTCACCCCTTTGCAGTACGCTTTGGCGGACTTCATGGCCGAACACCCGGAACATGTCGAAGAACTGCCGGCCTTCTATCAGGCCAAGCGGGACCTTTTCTGCGACCTGTTGGCGCCATCGCGCTTGAGCTTTACCCGGGTGACCGGCACTTACTTCCAACTGGTGGATTACTCGCAGATACGCCCAGACCTGGATGACGTCGCCATGTCCCTGTGGATGACCCGCGAACATGGCGTGGCGACCATTCCGGTTTCGGTGTTCTACCAGTACCCACCCCAAGGCCAGCGCCTGGTGCGCCTGTGCTTTGCCAAACGCGAGGAGACGTTGCGACAAGCGGCGGAAAAACTATGCGTGATCTGAGTGTACTGCCCAATCTGAACATTGCCCTGGTGCAGACGAGCCTGGCCTGGCATGACCGGCATGCCAATTTCGAACACTTCGAGTTGCTGCTGGAGCAGGCCAAAGGCGCCGACTTGATCGTGCTGCCAGAGATGTTCACCACCGGTTTTTCCATGGAATCAGAAGCCCTCGCCGAGCCGGAAAGCGGCCCCACCCATCATTGGCTCCAAGCCCAAGCGGCAAAGTATCAGGCCGTGATTACCGGCAGTGTGATCATCCAGGCCGCCGATGGCAGCCACCGCAACCGTCTGCTGTGGGCGCGGCCGGATGGTGAGGTGTTGCATTACGACAAGCGCCACCTGTTCCGCATGGCCGGTGAACATGACCATTACACCCCAGGTGAACGTCAGGTGCAGTTCGAGTTGAAGGGGTGGCGCATTCGCCCGCTGATCTGCTATGACCTGCGCTTCCCGGTGTGGAGCCGCGATGCCCAGGATACGGACCTGCTGCTGTACACCGCCAACTGGCCGGGCGCTCGGCGTCAGCATTGGAATCGGCTGTTGCCGGCGCGGGCCATTGAGAACCTGTGTTACGTGGCGGCGGTGAACCGGGTGGGCACCGACGGCAAGGGGTTTGCCTACACCGGCGATAGCCAGGTGTTGGATTTCCAGGGTGAAACCTTGCTGAGTGCAGGGGAGGCGGATGGGGTGTTCCAGGTGATCCTGGATGCGGCGGAGCTGGCGGCTTACCGTACACGGTTCCCGGCGAATCTGGATGCCGATAGCTTTCAGTTTGTCTAAGGCTCTGAGATTGTTCCCACGCTCTGCGTGGGAACGCCTCTTGGGACGCTCTGCGTACCGCTTCTAAGGGCGGACGCAGAGCGTCCAGGGCTGCATTCCCACGCAGAGCGTGGGAACGATCAGGCCCCTGGATTCTCACCCAGGGGCCTTTTGCATTACGGCAATGCTTACGCCGCTTTGGCTTCCTGCTGGCTCAACGAACGGTTCAGCGCACTGAACAGCGCCTTGAAGCTGGCGGTAGTAATGTTTTCATCGATCCCCACACCATGCACCGGGCGTTCGCCGTTCACGCGCAGTTCAATATAGGCCGCCGCCTTGGCATTGGTACCCGCACCAATCGCGTGCTCGTTGTAGTCCATGATCTCCACGCCAATCGGCAGGCCGGCCACCAAGGCTTCCAGCGCACCGTTGCCTTTGCCCTTCCAATGCAGGTTGGTTTCGCCCTGGCCTTTGCCGGAGACTTCCACCTCGACAAAGCTGTTGCCATTCTCTTCCTGCAGGCGGTGGCTGACCAACGCGTACGGCGTGTTGGCTTGCAGGTATTCACGCTGCAGCAAGGCGTAGATCTGTGGCGCGGTCATCTCCAGGCCCACGCGGTCGGTTTCGGCCTGCACCACCTGGCTGAACTCGATCTGCATGCGACGCGGCAAGCTGATGTCGTATTCCTGCTCCAGCAGGTAGGCGATACCGCCTTTGCCCGACTGGCTGTTCACGCGGATCACCGCCTCGTAGCTGCGGCCAATATCGGCCGGGTCGATCGGCAAGTACGGCACTTCCCACAGCGCATCGTCTTTCTGCTGGGAGAAACCTTTGCGGATCGCGTCCTGGTGGGAACCGGAGAATGCGGTATGCACCAGGTCGCCGACATACGGGTGACGTGGGTGCACCTGGATCTGGTTGCATTCCTCGACCACTTTGCGCACGCCGTCAATGTCCGAGAAGTCCAACTGCGGGTCCAGGCCCTGGGTGTACATGTTCAGTGCCACGGTGACCAAGTCGACGTTACCGGTGCGCTCGCCGTTGCCGAACAGGCAGCCTTCCACACGGTCGGCGCCGGCCATCAGGCCCAGCTCGGTGGCCGCCACGCCAGTGCCACGGTCGTTGTGGGTGTGCAGGCTGATAATCACGCTGTCGCGACGGTTGATATGGCGACCGAACCACTCGATCTGGTCGGCATAGATATTCGGCGTGGCGCACTCGACGGTGGCTGGCAGGTTGAGGATCATCTTGTGCTCAGGCGTCGGGTTCCACACCTCGATCACCGCGTCGCAGACTTCCTTGGCGAACTCCAGCTCAGTGGCGCTGAAGGTCTCTGGGGAATATTCGAAGGTCCACTGGGTTTCCGGCTGCTGGGCGGCGTATTTGACGAACAGCTTGGCGGCGTTGACCGCGATGGCCTTGACGCCGTCCTTGTCCTGGTTGAACACGATGCGGCGGAACGACGGCGAGGTGGCATTGTACAAGTGCACAATGGCTTTCTTCGCGCCGCGCAGGGATTCGAAGGTGCGTGCGATCAAGTCTTCACGGCCCTGGGTCAGCACCTGGATGGTGGTGTCCTCGGGGATGTGGTTGTCTTCGATCAGGGTGCGCACGAAGTCGAAGTCGGTTTGCGACGCGGCCGGGAACGAGGCTTCGATTTCCTTCACGCCAACGGCCACCAGGGTCTTCCAGAAGCGCAGCTTTTTCACCGCGTCCATCGGCTCGATCAGCGACTGGTTGCCATCACGCAGGTCGGAGCTGCACCAGATAGGCGCTTGGGTGATGGTTTTCGACGGCCAGGTACGGTCCGGAATGTCGATGGTGGGGAACGCGCGGTACTTCGAAGACGGGTCTTTGAGCATGCTCATCGGGAAATCCTTGGTTGTAGGGGCCGAGAAAAGGCGGCCTGCCGTGGAACTGTTATTGGGGATAAAACTGAGGGCGAGGCAGATCGATTCAGCCTGGCAGTCGTGCGCTGACAAGGCACAGGCTGCGGTGCTGGCGGAGCTGAATGAGGGTGTGAGAGGTTTTCATAAGCCCAACCCTAACCGTGGCCAAGTGAGATGGCAAGGTGGTCAGGAAAAATTGATAGATTTTCTGTATAAAACAAGCTTTATGAATATTTATTGCTAGCAGTGTCTTGTTTTCTTCATACTGTTGCGCTGCTGTAGGTGGTGGCGCAATTTTGGTGATGAGGTTTTCCCGTGGCGCCGCATGCGGCAGTGAAGGGCTCACCATCGCGCAAACAACGCACGACGGTGATTACTCAAATCACTTTATGGAAGATCTGATAATCCCCTGCCGTAAAGCTATCCGTGACGTTGGCCCCGGGATCCCTTGGGATTGACGGGCCGCTGATGGCAACACTCTTGTTGAATGCTTTGTCCGGGTAAACGCCTATGCCCACCCCTCCAGTGAGTTCCGCCAGACCTGGAACGTTTCGGGCTGTGTTCATATGGGCCCGGCCTACCAAGGCGAGTACTTTTTCGCCCGGCTTGCGTGTTTCCAAGATACGGGTCGCGAAGTAATTGAATTCTTGCAGGCGCGTAATGCCGTTGTCGTTGTCCCCAACGTACTTGTAGAAATCGGGCATATCCGATCGGCGGGTCAAGTAGTGGTGTTCCAAGGGTTTGACGGTGATTCCATTGTCACTGGCAAGTTGAACCAGTTCCGAGAGCGTGGGAGACGCGCCTTGAGGACGGTGGCCACCCATGCCCACATCCATGAGCTGGCCCGCGGCATTGGTTTCGACACCTTCAATATAAAACGTGGTAACCCCCGACTCTTTGAGGGCCTGCATATTCTCTTTGAGCATCTGGAAACTGGCGATTTCGTTATGGCGCTCGCCCAGTACCACCACATCAGTGATTTCGTAGGCCTTACGCAACAGGTCGGCCGGCGAGGTGCCGGGTGCGAGCTCCAGCCGGGACGGGCGCGGCGGCATCTGGCCTTGAGTGAGCATGTTCTTGTAGAAGTTATACAAATCCCGCCTGAACCAATACCTGGCCAGTGGCAGGGTTTTCGGGGTGAAGTCTGCTTCGACCAGCCGCCCTCTGTTGAGGCTGAAATACTCGGCGTCTGGTAACGCTGGTCGGGCAGGGGCCTCGGCGCCTGTCGTCGAAGCTCCCGGTGTCGGCGTGGGGGCTCCACCGGGCAGTTGATTCAGGCGCCATTCACCGTTGCCCGCATGTTGTACAGAGGCGACGATTCTGCTGCTTTTGGGCGCAGTTGCTGGGACGTTCGGGTCGATGATATTGACCCAGCCACTGCGAGCGTGAAAGGCTGAATCGATCTGATAAACCCTGCTCACGCGGGTACTGTCGGTAAATCGGATGAACCACTCGTCGCCAACGTTATAGGTACCGTCACTCCTTAGCGTCCGGCCGTTGATCATATCGCCAGGCCTGGCGTACGCACTCAAGTCGCGCTCGGGAATGACGGCGTCGTTGGGCGTGCGTGAGCCAGCGATAGTGTTGCCGGTGCTGGCTAAGGGTCGTGCCGGCACTGGGCTGACGGGCGCAGGCAGTGCTCTTGGCCCTGGGCGCGGGGTAATCGCGCCTGTCGCCGTCGACGACTTGAATACCGGGCGTAGGGGGGCCGCGCGAACATTGGAGATACCCGCCGCAGACAGGGTGAAATCACTGTAGATCGCCCGTCCCAGGCCGGGTCTTTTGATCAGGTGCGGCAACACTCTGCTGTTGGCGCGCAGTGCGCTGATGCCGGCTTTGCCCAGACGAAAACCCGCAGACACGCCTTTGCCAGCCACTGGTATCAGGTCGGTAAAGATCAATGCCACTTCAATGCCGAACTCGATTTTGTTCTTGAGCGATTGCCGTGCGACCTCCGCACTGCTTACGGACTGGTGGTCCGCTCGGTCGATCGCCATCTGTACGTGTTGCTTGTACAGATGGTCTTGGAAATCACCTTTTATGGGCTCAAGGCGAGTGGCGCCTCCCAGTAGCTTGATCGACGAGACCGCCAGCTCGGGGGACATCAATTTCGTTGGGCTGTACGCAGCTTCTTTAAGCGCTCCCTTGAACTGATCGACCTCATCTTTACTGACGGGTGATTTTCTTTGCGCGATATAGGTTGCCCACTCTTTTTTCTCCAGGAGGGTGTCGAGGGCCTTGTGGTCCGCGACTTCGCGATAAGTAATGCCGTCGGGAGCCTTGGGGGTGTACAGCACCAGCGATGGATCTGTCTGGTTGCCGATCACCATCACGCCCTGCACCGCTAGCCCCCTGTGCAGCAGGCTGTTGGCGACGATGGTTTTCCCATCGACTTGAGGGCGGGTGGCCGGGTCGGGGTGAGTCAGTACCGCATCCGCCCACTGCGCCGCGCGTTTATGGATGTTGTCGCTGGCCAGTTCCGTATAGGCGTCGGGGCTGAGTTCTGCCAGAAACGCCTCTTTGTCCATCGCGTCTGCCAGATGAGCTTTCCACGCTGTGCGCAAGTGCACAGCGCTCCCCGATTGGGCATCTGGGGCCATTTCCTGTTTGAGCAGTTTGGTGTATTCGCCACCGACATCGGCGGTATTGACCAGTGCCTTGAGATCGTCGGTATCCAGGGTAACCGGCTTGCCGCTCAGGTCTCGTACGGGCTTGCCGTGCTTGTCGCGCAGAGGCAAGGTCATTTTCTCATCGGTGTATACACCTCTTTCGACGGCAGGGAAGCCACTGGGATTCTTCAGCGCCAAGTCGGTCAGGGACACCGCGTCTTGTTTCGAATAGAGGGGTTGGCCAGTCCCTCTGCCGCCGTGGATGGCGGTGCGGGTGTGGACCTGCACCATGAGTTGATCCGCATCGATTTCTGCTGCCGGGTATCGCTGCTTGATGGCTGCATTCAGGCGGTCACGGGCGAAGGCGTTCAGCGCGGGGATTTTTTCAAGCAGGGGCGTCAGCGCATCCAGGCTCCGTTCCTGCGCCTTGTCCAAGTGCAAAAACAAGGCTTCTTGAAAGGGGCTTAGATTCTTCAACCATTCGGGTTGGAGTTTGTCGGTCAGTTTGGCGTCCCGGGCCAGCATGGCGTTGGTGCCATCGGTGAGGTACGACCAGTCGGCCGCATTATCGATACCTTCCAATGTGGCACTGTCGAGAAGAGGGTTGACGGTTTTGCCTGGCGCCAATGCTGTGCTCAGGTGGGTATTAATGTCTGCCCGCTGGCGTTTGAGCATCCAGGGGATGGATTGCGCCAACACATCCCCGGCCGATGGCTCGACACTGGACATCAGATCTTTTCCGGTAATGGGGTCGGGCCTGTTTTGCAGAGCGGGGGGCAGGCCTTGCAGGAGCAACTTGGCCTCGACACCGCCCTGGTCCAGGCGGCTGGCCAAAGCCTGGCGTGCCTGGGCCGGGGTTGCGAATTCCTCGAAACCTTCGCTGGGCGTGTACATCACGACGGGGCCATTGTCATCGTTGAGCGCAAGTGCGCGCCCATTCGGCCAGGTGGGCGGCGTAGCATAGGAGCCGTCTTTTCGGGTGATGAGAAAGGCCCCTGGCAGCATCGCGCCATGTTCCGTTTGGTCATCCACAGTGACGGGGTACACCCCTAAGCGATCACCGTCGGTGAAGCGTTTTTCCCGGTCTTGCAGGGTGGGGTAGCGCAACGCGGAGTCGATCAGGTCTTTGCTGGTCGCGCTCAGGGTGCCATCGCTCAGGCGCAGTGAGGCGAGGATCGACAGCTGTTTTTTGTGCAGGAACAACAGTTGCTCTTGCGGCGGCATCTGGAGCGTCGGCTGATTTTCCACCGGCCGCGGTGTGCTCCAGTATTCTTCAAGCGCCTGCGGGTATTGCGTGGCAATGCTGCGAGCAATGGATTGCAGCGTGCCTTCGGTAAAGGCCGGTACCGCCATGTCGGCAATGGTTCGTCGATAAGTGAATTCAGTGCTTATGCCTCGCTCCGGGCGCATCAACGCATTCGGGTTGGCCTGGATGTCGCGGATCATCCTGGCCAGTGCAGCCATCAGGGGCTCTGAAGAGGCCAGTGATTCGCGTCCATCGCCCACTCTGTAGCGATTGAAACTGAACATGTCCGGATTCAGCGGCCTGATCGCGGGGAAGGCCTCCTCAAGTTGCGACTGTACAAAGGCCTTGAAGCCGGGTTGCTGGCTATGCAGGCGTTGCTTGTCTTCGGTCAGCAACGCGTGTTCAGCGGTGAACTGTGTTTCATTGCTGGGTTTGAAATGCTTCACCAACTGCGGGTATCGCATTTTCGCCGGGGTTATACCTGACGAGGCGGGAGTAGGCGGGTCATCGGGGGCGTAATTGGCGGCGGCGGGCAAGGGGGCTGATGCAGGTTGTTGCAGAGTTGCGGGTGGTGTAGGCGGGCTGGTCGGGGGGGTACCGGGTGAGGCGTGAGATGAGGTCAGGAGGTTTTGCGAATGTCGCTCTGACAGTGCTGGGGTAAGTGACATGGAAAGAGTCTCATGGGAATTTGATCTCCAATGCTCAGGTCCTGCTCATTACGTCCGTGTAAATCGCTGGTTGAGTGAGTCTCGGGTGTCGGATGGTTCATCGCAAAAGTGTAAGAAGATCACAATGCATTGCAGCGAACCTCCGGCAGATCAGGCGCCAGCGCAGGAAATCACTGACGCCCCTCACGGCCACGGTATTCAGGGTTGAAACGCGCCGATAAAAATCGCCGGATCTACCCGTGCATCGTTCAGGCTGACGTTCCAGTGCATATGCGGCCCGGTGGCCCGGCCTGTCGAGCCGACTTTGCCGACTACCGCACCGCGCACCAGTGGCTGACCCACCTTCACATCGATCTTCGACATATGGCAGAACATGCTGATAAAGCCCTGGCCATGGTCGACAAACACGGTATTGCCGTTGAAGAAGTAATTGCCGACCAGAATCACCTTGCCATTGGCGGGTGTCTTGATCGGTGTGCCGGCCGGTACGGCGAAATCCAGGCCCGAATGCGGGTTGCGTTCTTCACCGTTGAAGAAGCGGCGCACCCCGAATTTGCTCGAAAGCGGCCCGTTCACCGGTTTATCCAGCACCAGGTTGCTAGGCAGGTTCGGGCTGAAGCTGCGGTAAGCCTTGAGCTGCACTGCCAGTTCGCCTTCGATGCGCTTGAGCTGGGCCGGGTCAGGGTTGACCTGGCTCTTGTTCTTCAAAGTGATGCGCTGTTCCGGATACTTCTTGTAACCGACGATAAACGGCAGGTTGCGCCCACCGCTGCTGATGCGCTCGTTGCCAGGCTTGACCGTTAACGGGATACCGACAATCGCCAGCCAGTTGTCCTGCTCCTTGACCACCAGCACCGGCTTGCCCTGGTAGGTGGCTTTCGGCGCCGTGGCCGAAGGGCCCAGTTCGACGACGGCCACGCCGCCTGGCACCGGTTTGTTCAGGGTTCGCGTGATGTAACTGTCGGCGTGGGCGTTAAATGTGAGGCACAACAGTATCAACAGGCTCAGTAGGCGTGGCATCGATCAATCCAATAATGAAAGGGTGACGGGTGTCAGGTGGTTGTCTTCCACCCGCACTTGCAATTGGCCTTCACCCAGGCGCGCGGTGAGGCGCTGGCCGGTGTGGGTTTGTGCGGCATTGCGAATCGCCTGGCCGCGCTCGTCCAACAGGATGCTGTAGCCGCGGCCCAGGGTCGCCAGCGGGCTGACTACCTGCAATGTCTGCACTTGGCTCTGCAGTTGCAGACGCCGAGCCTTGAGACCTTCACGCATGGCGCGGGGCAGGCGTTCGGCGAGGCTGTTCAGGCGCTGGCGCAAGAGTGCCAGTTGACGGCCGGGGTGCTGGCCGGCGAGGCGGGTTTCCAGGCGGATCAAGCGCTCGCGACGGGTATTGAGGCTACGCTCAAAGGCGCGGCGCAAGCGCATGTCCAGGTCATCCAGGCGCTGGGCCTGCTGGCGCAAGCGCTCGCCCGGGTGACGCAGGCGCCGGGCCATGCCTTCCAGGCGCAGGCGGCTGTGGCTCAGGCGGTTGCGCATCAGCATCACCAGGCGGCGCTGCAGGTTTTCCACTTGACGCACCAGATGGCTGGCGTCGGGAGCCAGCAACTCGGCGGCGGCGGAGGGAGTAGGGGCGCGGACATCCGCCACGAAGTCGCTGATGGACACATCGGTTTCATGACCAACGGCACTGACGATAGGGGTAACGCAGGCATCAATTGCGCGGGCCACCACCTCTTCGTTGAAGCACCACAAGTCTTCCAGGGAGCCACCGCCACGGGCCAGGATCAGCGCGTCGAAACCCCGGGCGTCGGCGAGTTTCAGCGCCCGCACGATCTGCGGGATTGCTTCGCGGCCTTGCACGGCAGTAGGGATCAGGGTCAGTTCAACGTTCGGCGCGCGGCGGCGGAATACGCTGATGATGTCGCGAATTACCGCGCCGGTGGGCGAGCTGATAATACCGATGCGCCGAGGATGCGCCGGCAGCGCCACTTTGCGTTCGGCACTGAACAGGCCTTCGGCGCTCAGCTTTTCCTTCAGTGCGTCGAAGGCCAGGCGTAGCGCACCATCACCGGCCGGCTCCACGGTATCGAGGATCAGTTGGTAATCGCCGCGGCCCTCGAACAACGAGACCTTGCCGCGCACCTTCACCGCCAGGCCATCCTTCAACGCCTGACGTACCCGCGCCGCGTTATTGCGAAACAGCGCGCAACGCACCTGGGCGCCACTGTCCTTGAGCGTGAAATACACATGGCCGGAGGCCGGGCGGGCGAGGTTGGAGATCTCGCCTTCCACCCAGATATTGGTGAACACGTCTTCCAGCAACACCCGCGCGCGGCCGTTGAGTTGGCTGACAGTCAGGACTTCGCGGTCCAGGCCCAAGCGGGCAAAAGGATCTTTAATCATGGGCGGCAGTTTATAGGCATTCGTGCAGGGTTTGACAGAATTGCTCCACCAGCGCGTTCGGCGCTTGCGCGCAGGCCAGGGCTACCGTGCTGTCGCAGTCAGGGTCGGCCAAGGGCAAAAATTGCACGTTGGGCGGGGCGATGTCCTGCATGGATTTTGGTAACAGGGCAATCCCGAAACCGGCCTGGATCAATTGCAACTGCGTGGTCTTGCGCGACATTACCCGCGCCGCCTTGGGGAAAAAACCTGCACGCATGCACAATTCAGCCGACAGATAGCTCAGCCCGCCGCGCTGAGGGTGGGGGATTGAAATAAACGCCTCATCCTTGAGTTGCATTAACTCGACCGCTGCGTTGCCGCGTGCCAAGGGATGACCCGCAGGCACTGCCAGCGCCAACGGCTCGGTGTACCAAGGCACCACGCGCACGCCTTCGCGCTGGCGCAACACCGGCAACCGCAGCAGGCCGACGTCCAGGCGCCCCTCGGCGATTTCCTCCAGTTGGGCTTCGGAGGAGAGTTTGACGATATCCATCGACACACCCGGGCAGCGCTCCAGCCACGTGCTGATGCCTTGCAGTAACGCGCCGCTCATCGGCACGGTGCTCGAATGGCTCAGGCGCAAGGTGCCGAGCTGGCCCTGGCCCACTTGTGTCGCCAGGTCGCTGGCCTTGAGCAACTCACTCAGCAGGTTGCGCGCCCGTGGGTAGAAGGCTTCGCCGGCGGCCGTCAGCCTTGGCTGGCGTGCAGTGCGTTCGAACAGTGGGGTATGCAGTTGAGATTCAAGCTCCTTGATCTGCCGGCTCAAGGCTGATTGCGCCACGAACAGGCGCTCGGCGGCAGCACTGAAGCTACCGCTGTCGGCGATTTCGACGAAATAACGCAGTTGCCGGGTGGAGATCAAGAGTCATGCCTTTTTGAGATGAGTAGTGAGCTTGGAAGATATTAGTCGCAACCCTTGCCGATGGCTAAAGTGAACGGCATCTCAATAGAAGGAATAAGTCATGAGCCCGGTTGAGCTGATGAGCCAGGGGACTTTCGGCGGTATTGATTGGCTGGTGATCGGCCTGGGCGTGACGGTGGCTTATATCGTGTTCGGCGTTGCCGGATTCGGCACGGCGCTGGTGGCGGGGCCGATCCTGATTTTATTCATGCCGCTGTCGAAGATCATCCCGTTGCTGGTGCTTCTGGACTTTGTCGCTGCGTTTGGCGGCCTGCTGCGAACACGGCGCGATGTGAACAAGCCGGAACTGTTGCGGTTGCTGCCCTGCATGGCCATCGGCTGCACCCTGGGCGTGGTGTTTTTGCTCAACCTGCATTCGGACCTGTTGCTGTTATTGATGGGGCTGTTTATCAGCGCCTACGCGATTTACAGCCTGGCGGTGAAAGCAAGGCCGACTCAGTTGACGGCGGGCTGGTCGATTCCCATGGGCACCGTTGGCGGCCTGTTTGGGGCGCTATTCGGCAGTGGCGGCTTCTTATATGCGATTTACCTGAACAGCCGTTTGCCCAAGGACGCTGCGCGGGCTACGCAAAGCGCGCTGATCAGTTGCAGCACGGTCGTGCGTTTGAGTCTGTTCCTGATTGCCGGGGTGTATGCAGATTTGCCGTTATTGATGTTGGCGGTTTGCCTGTTGCCGGCGATGGCCCTGGGGTTGTGGTGTGGGCGCAGGCTGACGATGCGGCTGTCCCGTGAGGCGTTCGTGCGGTTGGTGACCTGGCTGGTATTGGCCAGCGGTATTGCGTTGATCGGACGGTATTTGAGTACTTGACCTGATTTTTTCAGGGATTAAGCTGCCGTCCTCCCGGGCGTCATCGCGGGCAAGCCCGGCTCCCACATTGGAATGCGATCACCTGTGGGAGCCGGGCTTGCCCGCGATGGCGCCAATAGCCACACCGCAGGACTCCCATGAACTCCCAAAGCATCCTTGTCCCGAAAATCTCCACCTTGCCGGTCCACGAACCCCGCGCCCGGGCGATTGTGCGCTGGCTGGTGCGCAAGAACATCATCAAGGAAGAGCTCACCACTTGCGGGCGTACCGGCAACCGCATGGGCTACGCCCTGGCCGATGGTGCCCGCGCGGTGGTGCTGCACCCCGAAGCGCTGCCGTTCAACGAGCCGGTCAATGGCCTGGAGATCATCTACAAGCGTTGCATCTACACGCCGGCCAAGGGGTTCCTCGAAGAAGCTGGCTGCCCGGAGTGCCTAAAGGAAGTCGGCGAGGCGCTGTTTGAAAGCCTGGAAGACTGGATGCCTGGCCACACCGATAACTTCACCTGCCCGCTATGTGGGCATGAAGACGACATCAATGGCTTTCTGTTCCTGCAGGAATGCGGGTTTTCCAACCTGGGATTCATTTTCAACAACTGGGCGGAGGCGGGCTTCAAACAGAGCTTTATCGACGAGTTTGCCGATTGGCTCGATCAAAAAATGAGCTGGGTCAAAGTCGAACTGTAACTTTTTGCCGAACACGATCGTTCCCACGCTCCCGCGTGGGCAACGCCGCATGGGACGCTCCGCGTCCCGTTGTTGTCGGAGATTTTGAATCCTGCCCCAAGGCGACGCGGAGCGTCACCAGAGGCATTCCCACGCGGAGCATGGGAATGATCGGGGCGATGAAATTACCCATCTATCAGTATTACCAAGTTTGTCAGAGTTTTACATTGAGCCCGGCAGGGTGCATGTATATAATGGCGCGCTTCCATTTTCCCGCTCGGGAGCCCCCGCGATGCTGCGTATCAGCCAAGAAGCTCTGACATTCGACGACATTCTCCTAGTGCCCGGTTATTCCGAGGTGCTTCCTAACGAAGTCAGTCTCAAGACCCGCCTAACCCGTGGCATCGAGCTGAATATTCCCCTGGTTTCCGCTGCCATGGACACCGTCACCGAAGCCCGTCTGGCCATTGCCATGGCTCAGGAAGGCGGCATCGGCATCATCCACAAGAACATGACCATCGAGCAGCAAGCTGCCGAAGTGCGCAAGGTCAAGCGTTACGAAGCCGGCGTGGTGAAAGATCCGATCACCATCGAAGCTGACGCCACCGTGCGTGACCTGTTCGAACTCACGCGTATGCACAACATCTCCGGCGTCCCGGTGCTGCACGATGGCGACCTGGTCGGCATCGTCACTTCCCGTGACGTGCGTTTCGAGAACCGTCTTGAAGTCACCGTCCGTGAAGTGATGACGCCTAAAGAGCGCCTCGTCACCGTCAAGGAAGGCGCCGACAAGAACGATGTGCGCGAACTGCTGCACAAGCACCGCATCGAGCGCGTGCTGATCGTCGACGACAAATTCGCCCTCAAAGGCATGATGACCGTCAACGACATCGAAAAAGCCAAGGCTTACCCACTGGCCAGCAAGGATGACCAAGGTCGTCTGCGCGTTGGCGCTGCTGTCGGTACCGGTAAAGACACCGGTGATCGCGTCTCGGCGCTGGTCGCTGCCGGTGTTGACGTGGTAGTGGTCGACACCGCCCACGGCCACTCCAAAGGCGTGATCGACCGCGTGCGTTGGGTCAAGCAGAACTTCCCTGAAGTGCAGGTGATCGGCGGCAACATCGCCACCGGCGCTGCCGCCAAGGCCCTGGCCGAAGCTGGCGCCGATGCAGTCAAGGTCGGTATCGGCCCAGGCTCCATCTGCACCACGCGTATCGTCGCCGGTGTGGGCGTGCCGCAGATCAGCGCCATCGCCAACGTCGCCGCTGCCCTTGAAGGCACTGGCGTACCCTTGATCGCCGACGGTGGCATCCGTTTCTCCGGTGACCTGTCCAAGGCCATCGTAGCCGGTGCCTCCTGCGTGATGATGGGCTCGATGTTCGCCGGTACCGAAGAAGCGCCGGGCGAGATCGAACTGTTCCAGGGCCGTTCGTACAAGGCTTACCGTGGCATGGGTTCGCTGGGCGCCATGTCCCAGGCGCAAGGCTCTTCCGACCGTTATTTCCAGGACTCTTCGGCAGGCGCCGAGAAGCTCGTACCGGAAGGCATCGAAGGCCGTGTGCCGTACAAAGGCACCCTGAGCGCGATCATCCATCAACTGATGGGCGGCCTGCGTTCCTCGATGGGCTACACCGGCAGCGCCAACATCGAAGAAATGCGCACCAAGCCAGAGTTCGTACGGATCACCGGCGCCGGCATGGCTGAATCCCATGTCCACGACGTGCAGATCACCAAGGAAGCGCCAAACTATCGGGTCGGCTGACGCCGACAGCTAAAAGCCACAAGTTATAAGCTGCAAGCGGGGCTGTGTTCGTACAGCTACCGCGCGGCTTCCGATTACTTGCAGCTTGCAGCTTGAAGCTTGCAACTGCTCTTCAGAGTTTCTTTCATGGCCCTCGACATTCACGCCCACCGCATCCTGATCCTCGACTTCGGTTCCCAGTACACCCAGCTGATCGCCCGCCGCGTGCGTGAAATCGGCGTGTACTGCGAACTGCATCCGTTCGACATGGACGATGAAGCGATCCGCGAATTCGCACCCAAAGGCGTCATTCTCGCCGGTGGCCCCGAGTCCGTGCACGAAGCCAATAGCCCGCGCTGCCCGCAAGCGGTATTCGACCTGGGTGTGCCGGTATTCGGCATCTGCTACGGCATGCAGACCATGGCCGAGCAACTGGGCGGCAAGGTAGAAGGCTCCGAGCTGCGTGAATTCGGTTATGCCCGTGTCGACGTGGTCGGCAAGAGCCGCCTGCTGGATGGCATCGAAGACCACATCGACGCCGACGGCCTGTTCGGCCTCGACGTGTGGATGAGCCACGGTGACAAGGTCACCAAGATGCCGGAAGACTTCCACATCCTGGCCAGCACCCCGAGCTGCCCGATTGCCGGCATGTTCAGCGATGAGCGTCGCTACTACGGGGTGCAGTTCCACCCGGAAGTGACCCATACCAAGCAAGGCGGGCGCATCCTGTCGCGTTTCATCCTCGACATCTGCGAGTGTGAAGCCCTGTGGACCCCGTCGAAAATTGCTGAAGACGCCATCGCCCAAGTGCGCGCCCAGGTCGGCACTGACAACGTATTGCTTGGCCTGTCCGGCGGCGTTGACTCCTCGGTTGTGGCCGCCTTGCTGCACAAGGCCATTGGCGACCAGCTGACCTGCGTATTCGTCGACAACGGCCTGCTGCGCCTGCACGAAGGTGAGCAAGTGATGGCCATGTTCGCCGAGAACATGGGCGTCAAGGTGATCCGCGCCAACGCTGAGGACCAGTTCCTCAACAACCTGGCCGGCGAGTCCGACCCGGAGAAGAAGCGCAAGATCATTGGTCGCACCTTCATCGACGTGTTCGATGCCGAGTCCAACAAACTGGACAACATCAAATACCTCGCCCAGGGCACCATCTACCCCGACGTGATCGAGTCGGCCGGCGCCAAGAGCGGCAAGGCCCACGTGATCAAGTCCCACCACAACGTGGGCGGCCTGCCTGAGGAGATGAACCTCAAGCTGGTAGAACCGCTGCGCGAACTGTTCAAGGACGAAGTCCGCCGTCTGGGCCTGGAACTGGGCCTGCCGTACGACATGGTCTACCGCCACCCATTCCCAGGCCCTGGCCTGGGCGTGCGTATCCTGGGTGAAGTGAAGAAGGAATACGCCGACCTGCTGCGTCGCGCCGACCACATCTTCATCGAAGAACTGCGCAAGGCCGACTGGTACCACAAGGTCAGCCAGGCGTTCGTGGTGTTCCAGCCGGTGAAATCGGTTGGCGTTGTAGGCGATGGTCGTCGTTACGCATGGGTTGTTGCGTTGCGTGCCGTAGAGACGATCGACTTCATGACAGCGCGTTGGGCACACCTGCCTTACGAACTGCTGGAGACGGTCAGCGGCCGGATTATCAACGAGATCGAAGGTATTTCCCGCGTGACTTATGACGTGTCGAGCAAGCCGCCGGCGACGATTGAGTGGGAATGATCCCACGTCAGGCATTGTCCTGCACGATCTAGCAAAAAATGCCCTAGAGCCCGCGTAATTGCGGGCTTTTGAGTTTTTGGGTCTGGCAAATACAGGTAGCGTTTTGCATCGCCAAGCACGGTGTTTATGTGGCATGGTACGGGGTACTGACTGTATCCAATGCCATGCATGACGCTCAATACCATGCCCTTTGCCTCAGGGTTGGCATGGTATCGAGCTAGCCTAAAGGCCCGGTTTTACTGGGGATGGCCCCAATTTTTCCGCGCTTTTCAGGGCATGGTATTTTTTCGTAGAAATAGTGGACGCCATGCTCACCGATACCAAGCTTCGAAATCTCAAGCCCCAGGACAAGCTTTACAAGGTTATTGACCGTGACGGCTTGTACGTAGCCGTCACTAAAGCTGGCTCGATCTCCTTTCGCTACAACTACTCCATCAATGGCCGGCAGGAGACCATCACCTTCGGTCGTTATGGCTCAGGCGGGATCACTCTGGCAGAGGCTCGCGAACGGCTAGGGGAGGCGAAGAAGATGGTCGCCGCTGGCAAGTCTCCAGCTAAGGAAAAAGCACGTGCGAAGGCCCGCACGAAGGGCGCTGAGACTTTTGATGCTTGGGCTGAAAAATGGCTACGCGGCTACCAGATGGCGGACTCGACACGAGACATGCGCCGATCAGTCTATGAGCGCGAGTTGAAGCTGAAGTTTGGCAATCAGAAGCTGGTAGAAATAAACCATGAGGACCTGCGAGCGTTGACTGACGCGATAGTAGAGCGGGGTGCGCCTGCAACCGCCGTCCACTCGCGTGAGATCGTGCTGCAGGTTTTCCGTTGGGCCATTGAGCGTGGTCAGAAGGTTGAAAACCCAGCGGATCTAGTAAGGTCTGCCAGCATTGCTAAATTCGAGCCACGCGACCGAGCATTGACGCCTGATGAAATTGCGCTGATGTACCAGTACATGGACCGGATCGGGACAGCGACATCGGTTCGTGCCGCAGCTAAACTCCTGCTGCTCACGATGGTGCGTAAAAGCGAATTAACCAACGCGACATGGAGCGAGATCAACTTCAGTGAGGCGCTGTGGACAATCCCCAAAGAGCGGATGAAGCGCCGAAACCCTCATTTGGTGTTTCTGTCCCGGCAGGCATTAGATTTCTTCATTGCGTTGAAGACCTTGGCCGGAGGTTCTGAGTACATCCTGCCGTCACGCTACGACTCCGATTTGCCAATGAGTGCCGCCACGATCAACCAGGTACTGACACTCACCTATCGCCTTGCCCAAAAGGAAGGGGTGCCACTAGGCAAGTTCGGTCCCCACGACCTGCGACGCACGGCCAGCACGCTGTTGCACGAGGCGGGCTACAATTCCGATTGGATCGAGAAGTGTCTTGCGCACGAGCAGAAAGGCGTGCGCGCCGTTTACAACAAGGCCGAATACCGGGATCAGCGTCGTGCGATGTTGCAGGATTGGGCCGATATGATTGATGAGTGGACGCTCAAGAAACCTCGGAAAATAAATGGGTAGCTCATGGCTGTCACTCGTTTTAGCTAATCGCTTGATGGGGAACTGCCCAGCATTAGACATGGTTTTCGTCGGTGCTGGACAACCGCTTACATCGCCATGAGCAGTCGCACGCATGGTTAAGGGGCGAAAGCAGCCATCCATATCCGGCAGCCAACGGCCAGAAGCAGGCATGCCGTTGAGCTCATCGGAGGCTCGTATGAGGCGCGGTGCTAGCCGGTATGACTCTTCAAAAAATGCCATATTGCAAAGAAATTGATATAAATATGCGGCAGCCTTGAAGGTTAGCCTGATACTTAAAAATTTATTGTAGGGATAACCATGACACTTGACATCCGGGGAAGCATAAAAAATACCAAGCTTAGCACCAATCCGTATGTCGTGTTTGAAGAGCTCATCTCTAACGCAATAGACTCTTATCTAATCCGTAAATCTATGGATCCACACGCTCCCGATATGCAGGTTGAGCTTGAGGTGAAATTCGTCCCCGCCGGGCTGGATGAGAACCAGGAAGATATGAGTGTCTCCTGCCAAGATAATGGCTGCGGCTTGGGAGACGAACAGCTTAAGGCCTTTCTAACTAAGGACACATCCTATAAAGATGACCTGTCAATTTCAGGGATTGGTCAGTGTAAGGGTGCGGGTCGGATCCAGTTTTTTCATCATTTCTCAGAGCTTTTACTTGAGAGCGACTACCCGGATGGGAACGCGTTCACCGAGAGAAAACTTCACTACCTGGAACCTCAAAAGCAGATTGATGCCGATAACTTCAGTTCGGCTCCAAGTACCAAGGCTCGGGCCGGGACGCGTATCACTCTGAAGAAACTCAAGCCGTTTGTGCATGCCAAGATCATGCGTGGTGATGAATTAAGCTCTCTCTTCTCAGCGTCAGCTTTGAAGAAAAATTTCCTTGTAACATTCCTTCAACGGTTAATCAGCCTTGACAGCAGTTTAGGTGATTTTGAAATTAAGTTCAGCAGCCAGCATTGGAAGGAAGAAGCTCAAAACTCTACTCTGAAGCGGTCCGATCTACCGAGCGTCACAATTGTAGAAACAGTAACAGCCAAAGAGTACGATCCAGAAACTGGCGAGTGCGTGGCTGATCCTCAAAATTTTAAAATTTCTCACTATAAACTCGACGCAAGGCAATACGATCTTCCTAAAAACTCTATCGCACTATGTGCCAAGTCCTCCCCAGTCAAAGATATTACGTCAAGATACCTGCGCACTAAAAGCGAGCAAAACAACCCAGTTGGCGATTACCATCACATCATCCTCATCGAAAGCGAATATCTTGACCTGCGCGTCAATGAGCAGCGGGATGATTTTGAGTATATCGCCTCCGAGTATACGCCAGGCGGTATGTTTTCACCTGAAGGGATTTCATACGCCGCCATTTACGAAGCGATAGATCCTGTCATTCAAAGAATGGCAACCCCTGCAGATTGGAAAAAAGAGTCGGTAATTAAACTGACTTCAAATCAGTTTGGGATTAGCGAAGACATGCTGAGAGATACATCAACACGCATCGTCTATGGAGATACACCTCTGGCTGTTGCCGAGCGAGTCTTAAAGAAATACCAAGAGCGAGTCATTAATGAAACCGCCGAGATCATGACTCTTAAGGACGAAATTACTCAGTCAGCGCCTGACTCCGAAGGCTTTAGGGAGAAGATTAATGAGCTTTCGTGGAAATATACTGCCTCATTAAAAAATATCGATATGGCGAATTTATCCCAAGTCATCGTTCGACGTGCCGCTATCGTCCAGATACTCGAGCTGGCATGCAAGAAAGGGTTGGCGATGCAAAATATTGATAGTGATGCACGTCGCAAGGACGAGCGAATAATTCATAGTATCTTCTTCCCAATGCGGAAAGACAGCTCAGAGGTCTCCGACCACGACATCTGGCTTTTGAACGAAGAGTATCATTATTACGACTATATCGCTTCAGATCTTCCGCTCTCGAAGCTAACTTGGGATGATGGAAGCAAAATATTTTCAGCAGATGTTGACAAGGGAATTCAGGAGATACTTGAGAGACGTTCAGGCGAAAACAGTGGAAAGCGGCCTGACATTGCAATATTCAGCAAGGAAGGGTCGGCTATCATAGTGGAGTTTAAAGCACCTGGCGTCAAGATGGATGAGCATATCGGTGATCTTCAAGAGTATGCTTACCTCCTCAATGCAAAGTCAGGCGGAAAGCTGAAGAAGTTTTATGGATACCTCATAGGTGATAGTGTAAATCCGCTTCGAGTAATTGGTAGCTGGACTAAATTCCCAATGGGTAACGGATGGTTTCAATCGAGCTCTCTTAATGACCCCGAAAGTGGGGTAAAGTTGGGTGAGACCTACTTTGAGATATTGCATTTCAGCGACGTAATTGAGCGAGCTAAGAAAAGAATTGGTGTCTACCAAAGCAAGCTCAACCTCAAGTTAGATTTTCAAGAAGATGAGTAAAAATCTGCGGCAAGGTAGTTTGGGAAAGTTATGCAAAGGATTTATTAGGCCGAGCGCAGGTGACGGCTCGCCTCGAATGCAAGTGTATGCTTAAGTGCGTGACATTACTGAGCTGGTGCGCTCACTCTGGCGAAAATAGAAAAAAATCAGGAACTGAACGAAGAGCTTTCGATACTGCTTGACGCTCGATCTCCAGTCGGCGAGCGATATCTGACTGATTGAAGCCGAGTTTTTTCAGTACAAGGATTTGCTTTCTCCTGTCTGTCAGCTTCATGTCTACCATTAGCCGAGCGAGGTTTCTTAACTCTGCTTCGTCCGCAAGGTGCAGCGTTTGGCTAAGCATGTATCGAAAGATATACGCGTCGACGAGTTCGTCACCTGATTTCGCCTGCGGTTCAGCACGCATAGCGCATTGTCTACTCAGTCTCGCTAGTTCGAGGTCGAACTGCACCACGGATCTTTTTGCTTGTCTGTAAGCCGGGTTCCAGCTTCCATCATGAGTCTTCGGACGATGGGTTGTGCAGTAAAGGTTGCTAAGGCGAAGCTTGTCATTGCTATCGCGCTGGTGGCCTTCATCGGTGACGGACGTTAGTTCTGCTGTTGCGCCACAAAATCTACAAAATCCCTTCAAACGCTGACCATTCAAACCGCGCACATCTTTGCTTGCAGGTTTTTTACGGTCACATGCCATCACCAGTTCTATCAGTGTCTCGAGCGTCGCAATAAAGCAGCGATCATTCTCGGACTGTTGGTCATGGGTCATAACAAAGGTTCGTAGCAGTTGGCGCTGTAGACGGGCCATGGCGGGAAGTCCCACCAGCGTCATGATTCCGCTGAACGACACACCTGTCCCGGCTCCCGGTATGTGTCCTAAGTAACGCGCAGGAAGTCCTTCGGCGTAAACCGCTACAGCCTGGTCGATTTGCTCTTCGATCAGTCGGGCTATTGGAAAGCGCTTCGATGCTGTTGAGTAGGGGCTCCAATGATCGCTGAACCGTTCTATTGCCTCTGAAACGGTTGTGTCACAACCCTCCCAAATAGCTATTTCCGTCTTTTTTTTCATGTCAACCATTATAGCCAATCATTCTGTCGAAGCAATAGGCACCTAAAGGCACGATCAGGCACACATTCTTTGTGACTGGTAGGGCCTAGCTATGAATTCTTCGAGCAAAAAACTCATCGACAAAAAGACGCTACTGGCGATGATCCCGCTATGTGAGCGCACGATCTATAACTTTGAAATGAAGGGCAAATTCCCACGTCGCATTACGGTGAGTAGCCGCAAGGTCGTGTGGGATTTGGCCGAGGTAGAGGAGTGGATTGATACGTGCAGGGAGTCTGGCCCCGCTCCTAGGCCAGGAATGGCAGTCTGAGCGGTGAGGGTCAGGCCTGAGACAAGGTCGATATCGTGTCCTTACTCAGACACTGCAAGCGCTCTGGTACAGCTGAATAGCGTAAGTTCACAGCTTGCGCTTTTAAGTTCTCAGGACGAAGCGCAGATGTACCACGATAGGGCCAGAGCCGGTTTTTTTTCGTTGCTCGTCGACTCCCGAGGTGAAAAGCGCCAGTCTTCTCATCGTTTGACTGATATGCCAAAAGTGCTCAGTTTGTTGGACAAAGAACGTGACACGTGGATGTCCCAAGCAGAGTTCATCCGACCCAATAGACGAGTCGTTAATCTCCTGCGACTTGGTCTGCTGTTCACCGACCTCGACACCTATCGCGTGCCCGGACTAACGGGGCGTACGCCTGATCAACTGGCCGCGTCGGTCCTATACTTCTGCGCCGAAGAGGGCTTGCCGCCGCCGTCGGTGCTGATCTACAGCGGCCGGGGCATTCAGGCCAAGTGGCTGCTGGATGGCACGATTCCACGACAGGCCCTGCCCCGCTGGAACGCCTGCCAACGCTACCTTGTGGATCGCCTCGCGCACGTCGGGGCCGACCCGATGGCCAAGGATGCCAGCCGCGTGCTGCGCACCGTCGAGACGGTCAACAGCAAGAGCGGCGAAGTCTGCCGCGTGGTTCATGTCCAGAGCGGCCACGATGGCCAACCGATCCGCTACAACTTCGAGTATCTGGCCGAGGCCCTGCTACCGGCAGCCCGATGGACTATCGAGCAGCAACGGCAGGAGCAACAGAAACAGGCCGAACAGCGCGCAACGAGAAAGCCTTTCCTTTTGGTGCCCGGCAGCAAAGCTGACAATCTGCGCGGGTTTTCCGGCCGACAGCTCGCGTGGGATCGGCTGGAAGACCTGCGCAAGCTGGCCGAGCTGCGCGGTGGTGTCGGTGAAGGCAGCCGCATGCAGCACCTGTTTTGGCGATTGAATTTCCTGCTGCTGTCCGGGGCGACCAACAGCAAGCAGATGTACCACGAAGCGGCCGCGCTGGCCCGCGAACTTGATCCGCAGTGGAATAGCCGCTCGAAAGAGCTTATGACCCTGTTCAGCAAGGCCAAAGCCTATGAGGCCGGGGAGAAGGTTAGCTTTGGTGGCAAGGACTACGCGCCGCTGTACACGCCGAAGAATGATACCCTTATCAACTTGTTCGGGATCACTGCCGACGAACAACGCCAGCTCAAGACTATAGTCAGTCGGGTCGAGGCTGCTGAGCGCGATAGGAGGCGCCATGAGCTTCGGAGGCGAGCTGCCGGTTCTGTAGACCGAGAAACCTACCTTGAGGCTGCCAACGCTAAGCAGGCGCAGGCGCAGGCCCTCAGACGCGAAGGCCTGAGCGTGCGAGCCATCGCTAAGCGAATGGCGGTGTCCGTGGGGGCCGTCTCGGGCTATCTCAAAGCTCCGGACGTAGAGTGTTCAGAGTCCGTCCGTATTACTAATGGCGAAGCCCCCGCGCTTTGACGGCGGCCCGTCCAGGCCGATGGTCCAAGTGTTCAAAGTCCGTGCGTATTACTAATGGCAGAGCCTTCCGCGCGTTGAATCAAGGCTGTCTGGGGTCGTCGTTCTGAAGGAGTGCCAGTAGGGTGCAGGTCCGAAGTAATAGGCGGCATGGATTTCGAACTCCGGGGGAGATTGCGCTTACGTGCGGGGGCTGAAGGGGTGAGTTGAGACAAGTCCGTGCGTACTACTTGGATTTGGTGGCCCCAGGAAACAAACCCCCGCACTCTGGCGGGGGATTGTAGGGTCAGCGGTTGACGGAGGAGTCGAGCCTTTGGGCTTCCTGCGCCGCTCGGATCGCCGTCAGAACCTGCTGGTTCAAGTTAGCGTTAGTCTTGCTACCCAGCAAAGGCATACGATTCAGAGCCTGTGCCCCGACAAACATGCGATATGAAGCGGACATTGCGAGCGGCCTAACGCAAAGTTGCAACGCCGTGTACTGCCGATCCAACTTGTCTAGCTGCGGCCCGTAACCTTTGCTTCGCAGCCACCGGCCGAGTGCCCACATGCCAACGGCGAATGTAAAGGCGAATACTACGAATCCAGCGAACATCAGAAAGCCCATCATGATTATTTCTCCGTTTTTTCGTTGTTGGAGGCCGTACCCGGCACACTCAGCGAGGCTAGGCGACCAGTAGTAGGGCTTGCGTCTGAGGCTGGACGGATCACGTTGGAATCCCCCTGCTCGGAATCAGCGGCTAACTCTCCGCCGCTCTTTGGAGCGGCCGAATTGGCCTCGCTATTTGAAGGTGGGGTTGATCCAGCACCAAGGGATAGGCCGTGCGCATTCTCCATGCCCGGTACAGCCATTGAAGCCATCACCCCGAGCACCTTCGCACCTCCATTCGCCGCTTGAGAAAGGGAATTTCCCGACACTTCAGTACCCCTTTTGGGTGTCTCTTGTTGTTTGTCTTTGTCTTTGTCGTCGTTGTCTTGCACTACCTTTCCAGCCTGCTTGGCGGCCTGCTGCACGCCGCTGTTAGGTGGCTGGGCAGGGCTGGGCGTCGCTTTAGTGGTACCGCCACCTACGCTCGAACCTGCTGGTGTAGAGACTTTGATGGTTGCAGCGCCACCAGTACTGGCACCCACTCCAGAGGACGCGGCGTTGCCCATTGAAGCCGCTGCACCGATGCCGGAGTTTGCCGCACCGGCAAAGCTGGAGTTGATAGAGTTAGCCAATCCTCCGCTACCAGCCGCCCCTGCGGCACTTGCACCACCACCGGCAGCGCCAAGCGCACCAGCTGCGGCGGGCGCAGCGGCACCGGCCGTGGCCATGGTGGCGACTGCGGCAGCAGCACCGGCAGCGCCAGCCGCTGCCATTGCGCCGATGGCCGAACCTCCACCCATTGACGTGCCGCTGATCATCCCGCCAATCAGTTCGGGAATAGTTTTGGTCAGGTAGGCGCATACCAAAGCCAAACCTGCCAATGTCATCAGAGATGCTTCGTCATTGGTATAAGCCGCTAACCAGGACTTAGCCGACGTGACAATAATTCCTACGATCAAGGTTAAGACGAACAGCTTGGCACCTACTGCGACAACGAAGCGGAGTGGTGCAATTGCAAAATCGCGTGTCCATTGTGAACCACCGAAACCGAAGAACAGTACGGAGGCATTAATGATGACGTACGACTCTACAAGCGTCACAAACATAAATGCCGCGATAAAGGCGAAGCACAGTAAAACCAAGCAGCCAACAAGCGCGATAAGAATTGCTTTACCCGGAGAAAAAAGTGAAATGCCTTCCACGATGGTGCGTGAGAAGTTGACCGCCACCGCGAACATATCACCGGGCTGAAGCGCACGGCCCAAACCGCTAGCCGTGCCCGCAGCTTCTCGAAAACTGTCCACTACGGCTGTCGCCCATGGCACGGAATGCTCAATGACTGCGTAGAAAAAGCCAATGACCATGAAGAAGCGGATCAGCTCGCCGACAACTTCGCCTAAGTCAGCTTGTCTCATCACTAATGGCATGAACGTCCAAACCAATTGGATGAGAGCGAGAGATGCCAGTAATTTGAGTGCATAGCCCTGTAGCCGTGGCGACCATTCACTTGCGGCTTGATAGAGCATCCGCAAAAGCCCGTTCATTTCATTGCTTTGAGTTACATCTCCTGCTGCCATCGCGCTACCGGTCGAAAGCAAGAGTATTGCAATAACCAGTGCTACAAATGCTGAGCGTTGCATAGTTAGAAATCCTCAGACGGGCCCCAGTTGTTTTTCCGTGCTTCAAAGTTCTTATCCGTGTCTGATTGCATCGACCGCTCAACAGCCACGCAATCGGTGCGGATAGAAACAATGAATCCAGATAGAGCAGAGCCTCCAAGAGCAGAGGCGATGCATAACCCAACGATCAGATTTTTGGATATGAACATGGTTAGAAATCCTCGGAAGGCCCCCAGTTATTTTTACGGGCCTCAAACTTTTGCTCGGCGGCTTCGCTAGCAGCCTTCCGGTCGCCCTGCTGAGCCATATAGTTACCTTGCATGGTTATTTGCGTGGCCAGTAGATCGCGCAGCTTTTGCAACTGCTGAACGTTCTGAGAGGCTATCTCGTTGCCTGCCTGAATGGCCTGCATCCGGCCCACGGCCGACTGTGAGCGAGCCACCATGTGATCGAGCTGGGTATCCTCAGACTCGAAAGTGCTGGTGTTGAGGTTCGCCGCCTCAAGCGCCATTTTCACGCTGTCGCGGTTTTGCTCTGACCACTTCTGATAGCGCTCACCCGACGGTACTTCTGCCGAGTTTGCAGCTTGATTCAGGTAGGATTGAAAGCCGGGAAAAGCCGTATTGAACTGCGAGTCCATGTTCTGGATCTGGCGGCCTAGAGACTGCGAGCGGGTGTAGATGTGGGCCACTTTTTTGAGATCGGCCGCGACGCTGCCGAACATTGAGCTAGGCAAGCCGGTGCCTTGAGTGACCATGTTCTGATACTGCTGAATTTGCGTCTGTAACGTCTCGGCGGTGTTCAAGGCGGTATTAACGGCCTCGACGTACTCGAACATCTGCTGATAGAACGTCGAGCAGTTCGAGCAATAGATTGCGTAAGCACGGGCAGGGGAGATGCATACCATCCCTACAAAAACGGCTCCGAGAATCTTGGCGCTGTTGGCCATTTGGCGAATAAGCTTCCCGAGCGCATAAGCGGTCGTTCTATGCGGGGTATTAGCTGACAGCGTTCTGTCTTTGATGGGCTTTGAGATTATTTGGTGCATATGCCGACCTCAATCAGTCACTATTATTCGTGCTTGATCGTGCCCCGATATGCCGGTTGCATCGATGGAATGATTGGCTAATTAGGTTGACATGGAGGATGCCGATTTGGCGGCGAATGCCGATGAGGTTTCCTAGAAAACTCTCAAAGAACCGACGGAATGTGATTTTCAATCAGTCGGCGTCGCATGCTGGGGGGGGGCAAATCTTTGCGTCGTTAATGGCCGTGTACGCTTGAGAGAGGCGAGGTCGCTGAAGCTCTCGGACATCCACCAATGTTAGATCAGGTCGTCACGATTGTTGCCACTGTTAGGATCATGCCTGAACCCAGGTTGACGCTTTGACATGGTGCTTGGCTGCACCGTCACGCCAGACTGCGTTTGTTCTACCAGTGGCGTCGTAGAAAGTAGTGTCTCTTCTGCAACCTTTGGGCGCTGATCTCCGCGCTTGGTCGGCGTGCGGATGTATTTTCCGACATATCGGGCGAACTGGCTGTAGCTCAGACCAGTTTTATCCCCACCGTGGTTCTCGTACACGACCGTCACCGGCCACCCCGCCTGGATCAGGCTACGGAATTCCTCAAGACGCGCTAAAAATGCGACCCGGCCAGCACCTGTAAGCCCTTTTTTTGGTGTTTTTGTCATCGCAGAGTCCGCCTAAGCATGGTTGCGCAAGTATGCGCATAAAGTTGCATATTTTACATGCGTAATCTAGCGTAGACATGCGTAAGTATGCTTATGATCGCTCCTTCTGAGCTGTTCGCATAGATACGCATATGTTTGCGCCTAGCTGGACGGCAAGATGTGTGTTTGTAGCTACACGGCTTCGCCCTTCCTCTACAAACACCGCCACCTTACTCACCTGCGGTTCGACGGCATCTTGCTCTGCGAGGCCATCAATCGCTGCCGCGATCCAAGAAAGGAGGAGCCATGCCAAAACAAAGCGACACCAAAAAGGAGGGATTGAACCGCGACCGCACGCTTCGGTTTCGCGTGACTGCTGTTGAAGAAGCAGAAATAGAAAGCCGCGCCCGCAACGCTGGGCTTTCCCTATCTGCTTTACTGCGGGCGGGAGCTCTCCACCATCCGATCCGTTCGGTCGTCGATCTCAAGGCGGTGGCTGATCTAGGCAGGATCAATGGCGACTTGGGACGGGTCGCTGGGTTGTTGAAGCTCTGGCTTGCGGAGAAAAACGGCCAGGGAGCAAGCGCAGTCGAGGTCGAGCAGATGATGATTGAGTTTCGTGAGTTGCAAGCGGCTATTCGAGAAAAAATGAGCGCTGTCGTTTTTCCTCGAAAATCGTAAGGGCTCATGGCTGAAATCTCTGGATTGTGCAATCCAATTCAGTATCAGCAGTTGCTAGAATGGCGATTTTTTATTCTGTCAGCCGCTTTGAAAGGAATTGCATATGTCGGCCCTTGCCGCGCTTCTGGATTTGTATCGTTCGACCTCAGTCACTGAGCGCGAGAAGGGCACCTACTTTGAGGAGCTGATCTGCGTCTACCTACGCAACGAAGCGACCTACCGTGATCTGTACGACCAGGTGTGGACGTACGCTGATTGGGCCAAAGAGCAGGGCTTGAGCGGTAAGGATGCAGGCATTGATCTGGTAGCGCGCACTCAGGGCACAGGCGAGTACCACGCCATCCAGTGCAAGCTGTACGCCGAAGACTACAAAGTCCAGAAGAAGGACATCGACAGTTTCTTCACCGCTTCGGGTAAAGCTCCGTTCTCGCACCGCATCATCGTTACGACCACCAACAACTGGAGCGAGCACGCTGAGGATGCTTTGCAGGGCCAACATCTTTCGATCAACAAGATCGATCTGCAAGCCTTGGAAGACAGCCAGATTGACTGGGCCAAATACCAGTCCAGCAAAGCGGTTGCGCTCAAATCCAAGAAGCAACTGCGTGAACACCAGCAGACGGCATTGAATGCTGTCGCCGCAGGCCTCAAGGATGCTGAGCGCGGCAAGCTGATCATGGCTTGCGGCACTGGCAAAACCTTTACCAGTTTGAAGATTGCTGAGCACCTGGCTGGTAAGGGCAAGCGTGTGCTGTTTTTGGTGCCTAGCTTGTCCCTCCTGTCGCAGACACTCACAGAGTGGACGCAGGAAACTGTAATCCCGCTGCACAGCTTCGCAGTCTGTTCCGACAGTGACGTAGGCAAGAAGCGCAAGGCCGAGGATGACGCGGTTCAGGTGTTCACCCACGAGCTGCGCTACCCGGCCACAACCAAAGCGGACCGTCTGGCAGCAGAAATGCTCAAGCGTCATGACGCTGAGCACATGAGCGTGGTGTTCTCCACCTATCACTCTATCGATGTGATCAGCCGTGCCCAGCATGAGCATGGCTTGGCTGACTTCGATCTAGTCATCTGCGACGAAGCTCACCGCACCACAGGTGCGACCTTCGGTGATGACGACGAAAGCAATTTCGTACGGATTCACGATGGTGCCGATATTCGCGCTGCCAAGCGCTTGTATATGACAGCCACGCCACGTATCTACGGTGACAGCGCCAAGGTCAAGGCAGAGTCCGGTGAGGTCACGCTTTGCTCGATGGATGACGAAGCCCTTTACGGCAAGGAGTTGTTCGTCATCAACTTCTCCGAGGCTGTCCAGCGTGGCCTGCTCACGGATTACAAGGTACTGGTACTCACCGTCGAGGAGAGCACCATCAGTCGCCGCCTTCAAGACATGCTGAAGGACGAGAACAACCAGCTCAAAGTAGATGACGCGGCCAAGATCGTCGGTTGCTGGAAGGCGCTGGCAAAGCAGGGCCTACATGAGCAGCTAGTCGGTGATGATGAACCGATGAAGCGTGCTGTCGCGTTCTGCCAGGTCATTTCGCCTAATTACAAGGGCACCAAGCATAAGGTCAGTTCCGTCAACATTGCAGACATGTTCCAGTCGGTCGTGGAGGCTTATCAGGAGTCCGAGGAAATTGACGAGGCTGCGCGGCTGACCTGCGAGGCCGAGCACGTAGATGGTGGTATGAATGCCAGCCAGAAGGAAGCCAAGCTGAAGTGGCTGAAGGCTGAAGCACCTGCCAATACTTGCCGGATTCTCAGCAACGTGCGCTGCCTGTCTGAGGGCGTGGATGTGCCGGCATTGGACGCGGTGCTATTCCTAACTCCGCGTAACTCCCAGGTAGATGTGGTGCAGTCCGTAGGCCGCGTGATGCGTAACGCACCGGGCAAGAAACGTGGTTATGTCGTGTTGCCGGTAGTTATCCCGGCGGGCATGGAGCCGCACGAAGCGCTCAACGACAACCAGACCTACAAGGTAGTCTGGCAGGTACTTCAGGCGCTGCGTTCGCATGACGACAGCTTCGACGCCATGGTCAACAAGCTCGATCTGATTGGCTCTGACCCACGCAAGATGGAAGTTATCGCCATCACCGACAAAGCCGAGAAGAAGGCCAAGAAAGCCTCTGGAACCAGCAACAGCAAGGCCGGTAAAGGTCAGTACGGGATTGGTACCAAGAACCATGATGCTCCCGGCCAAATGACCCAGCAGGGTGATCTGGTCTATGAAGTCGGCGAAATCGAAAAGGCCATCTACGCCAAGATCGTCGATAAGTGCGGCAACCGCCACCACTGGGAGGATTGGGCCAACGACATTGCCAAGATCGCCCGTACCCACATCGACCGTATCCAGGGCATTCTGGAGAACCCGGAATACACCAACGAAAAAGCCACTTTCGAGGCCTTTGCCGCCGAGCTACGCGACGACCTCAACGACAGCATCACCGATGGCGAGATTGTCGAAATGCTCGCTCAGCATCTGGTAACCAAGCCAGTGTTTGATGCGCTGTTTGATCAGTATAGCTTTGCCAGCCACAACCCCATTTCCAAGGCGATGCAAGGCGTGCTGGACGCGCTTCATGAGCACCACCTGACCAAAGAAGCAGATACTCTGGAGAGGTTCTACTCCAGCGTGCGCCAACGCGCAGCGGGCATCGACAACGCCCAAGGCAAGCAGAAGATCATCGTCGAGCTGTACGACAAGTTCTTCCGCAACGCCTTTCCCAAAATGACAGAGCGCCTCGGTATCGTATACACCCCGGTTGAAGTAGTGGACTTCATCCTCCACAGCGTGAATCACCTGCTGAAGCAGGAGTTCGGCCAGACCCTTGGCAGCAAGGGCGTTCACATCATTGACCCCTTCACCGGCACCGGTACCTTTATTACCCGCCTAATCCAATCTGGGTTGATTAAGCCGGACGAGCTTGCGCACAAGTACCAGAATGAAATCCACTGCAACGAATTAGTGCTGCTGGCCTACTATATTGCGGCCATTAATATCGAAGCGGCCTACCATGACGAGGTTCTTGACGAATACACCCCGTTCGAAGGCATCTGTCTAACCGATACCTTCCAGATGTATGAAAAGGAAGATCTGGTTGATACCTTATTGGTTGATAACAGTGCTCGCCGCAAGCGACAGAAAGAGCTGAATATTCGGGTGATTGTGGGCAATCCACCATATTCGGTCGGGCAGGGAGATGCAAACGACGGAAATAAGAATGTATCTTACACTGTGCTGGATAAAAATATTGAATCTACTTATGCCGTGCGTTCGTCTGCAAGACTAACAAAATCTCTGTACGACAGTTATATTCGAGCTATTCGCTGGGCGACAGATCGTGTTGGTGATGCGGGGATTATTGGGTTTGTTACCAATGCGGGCTTCCTTGAGTCAAATTCGGCAGATGGGCTTCGCAAATGTTTAGCGGATGAATTTTCTAGCCTGTATATCTTCCATCTGCGAGGTAATCAGCGCACTTCAGGTGAAACTTCTCGCAAGGAAGGGGGCAAGATTTTCGGTAGTGGCAGCCGTGCCCCTATCGCCATATCAATATTGGTCAAAAATCCGGACGCGCAGGCTTGCGGTCAAATCTACTTCCATGACATTGGGGACTACCTCAGCCGCGAGCAGAAGCTTGAAAAAATTGCTGATTATGCAAGTGTGCAAGGTATTGAACAATGGCAGAAAATTGTTCCGGATGAGCACGGGGATTGGCTGAATCAGCGTGATAACAGTTTTTCAGACCATATTGTATTGGGCGACAAGGGCAAGAGTGAAGCATCTATATTTTCCGAGTATTCAAGCGGGGTAAAGACCAATCGCGATGCGTGGTGTTACAATTATTCAGATATTTCGTTAGCTGAAAATATAAAAAGAATGATTGAAAATTACAATTGTGAGGTGGATCGTTTCTCTGGTGACAAGAAAAATGCTACCCTGGCGATTGATCGGAATCCTGAAAGCATAAGCTGGTCTGATGACTTGGTTAGTGAGTTGGTCAAGGGTAGAAAGCTTGAATTCAATGAGCGTGCAATTGTTCCGGCGTTGTATCGTCCCTTCTCAAAATGCTGGCTTTATTTTGATAAAAAACTAAATAACAGTATCTATAAGATACCTGTTATTTATCCGGCTTCTTCTGTTGAAAATTTAACCATATGTATCCCGGGGAAAGGAGGGGATAAAGGGTTCTCTGCTTTGATTTCCAATTTGCCACATGACTTAAATCTCGCTCCTGGAATGGGTGGCTATCAAGGTTTCCCCTTGTATCTCTATGATGGAGCTGCTCGCGCCTCAAAAAACGATCTTTTTGACGAGCCAATTGAAGGTGACATGCGCCGCCGCGATGCCATCACCGATGTTGGCCTAGCTCACTTTCAGGCAGCCTATCCCGGTGAGCAAATCAGCAAAGAAGACCTGTTTTACTACGTTTACGGCATCCTTCACTCGCGTGATTATCGCGAGCTCTATGCGGACAACCTGAGCAAGGAGCTGCCACGTATCCCGGCAGTGAAGAAAGGCACCGATTTCTGGGCCTTCAGCAAGGCTGGTCGCGCTCTGGCCGGCCTTCACCTAAACTACGAAACCGTCGAGCCCTACCCGCTTACCATCGAGACCAAGAGCACGCTCACCGACGCCGATTACCATGTAGAGAAGATGAAGTTTGCCAAGAAGGGCGATAAGACTACCGTCATATACAACCAACGTATCACCCTGAAAGGCATCCCCGAGGCTGCCTGGGACTATGTGGTTAATGGCAAGTCCGCCTTGGACTGGGTTATGGAGCGCCAAGCGGTACGCCCCGACAAGGCCAGCGGCATCGTTAATGATGCGAATGATTGGGCTGTCCAGACCATGGGTAATCCCAAGTATCCGCTGGAGCTGTTCCAGCGAGTGGTGACCGTGAGCCTCAAAACCCAAGACATCGTGAACGGTTTACCGGCTCTTGATATCTGACCATTGAGCGTGTGATGCGCTGGATTGAGTGCAGAGGTAGCGATGAAAGACCGTAGTCACGATGAGGCAATGTCAGAGCTTTTCCAGGCTGAACCGGCGTACGCGGCTGAGCTGTTGGCCGAGGTTATTCGTGACGGGGATGCTGATGAGTTGGCGATCTTGGAGCGGCAGCTATCGGCTGCCTTTGCAGCGAGCAGCTCTGAGTCCGCGTCTTGACCGATTTCTGGCTCTGCATGGCATTTTTCATGGCCTTATTTTTCGCTGTGGTTTGAATGTGTTGATTTATAAGGCCTGGATAGGTCCATTGATAATAGAGTGGGAATGATGGGACGTCCGGCATTGTCCGGCACGATCTAGCAAGAAATGCCCTGGAGCCCGCGTAATTGCGGGCTTTTGGCTTTTTGGCGTTGGCAAATTCTGACGTAGATATTAGAGAAACTGTGATCGAATCAAATCCGTATCGAACGGTGTTATCCCTTGATCAGGCGCAAACACCGTCTGTGCCAACTGCGATGAGGCTACGCCTTCTCCCCGCGCTCGAGCATGTAAGTCGAATAGCGTCTCCAAATCCGGCCTTGGTGTATGTATTAAAGCTCGCAGCATCAAGGACACCCCGCTGAGGTTGTTCTCGACGTTGTTCCACCTCGGAGATGATGTGAGCCCCAGATCGGCCCAAATTATGCGTCGCTCTTGCAAGTCCATTACGAATGGCAGGCAGATCCCTGTGTTGGATGCGATATCGATACGGTCGAACACGGAGCTTGGCTCGAATACTTCACCTGACGCCGTATCGACGCGAGCCATCCAGCCAGCGAAGCATTCTGGAAGGTCGCAGTAAGGCTGCTCGGTGTATGAGTTGATAGAGGTAACAACGTAGCGAATACCCTTCTCTACGAGAACATCAAGGTCGAGGTCGATGAACTCTGAAGCTCCATCGGGCGCGTCGACGATGTCGCCGCTGTGGTAGCCGCCGAAACTCTTCAGGTTGTAGTAAGCGACTGTTTCTATGAACACGAAGTTGGCGTCGAAAAATGCAGCGGACAAGTCGATATCTGTACGCCCATGGCCGTTCTTCCACCAGAGGAACAGGCGAATGAAGCGGGTGTCAGGTATAGGCAGCCGACTGCCCCGAACCAATGTGCGCAGGGCTTTCGATGAGGCACGCTGCGCCAGCGGTACCCTGTACTCGCGTAGTACTGGATCGATAAAGCAGCGACCTAGCGGCGGTAGTGACGCAAAACGCGTTACGAGAGCGTTCTCACAGATTGTGGCTGCACGAGCCAACACGTTGGGGGCTAGAGGTTCGCGTCGATCCTTGATTGCGTAGACTTTGGCGAGTGCGCCTTTGGGTGTGAATGCTCGCAGGGGGAGTGGGCGAGGAGCGCGTACCTGAGCCAGCAACTGCAGCAGAACAGGTGAGGACACTTGTGCCGCAACCGCCTCGAACGCGTCGAGGACCGATTCTGGTGCCGTTGCACGCCGAAGGGTCACGTCCAGCCGTCTTGCGAACTCGCCTGGGCGGTTTTGTAGTATGGGCGTAAGCGCGGCGATGTCACGCTGGGCAAGCAATGTTTCGACTCGTGATCCAAATGAGTCTGGCGTTTCGTTGCGACGTGCTGCCGTGATGGCGGCCAGCGCTCGTGGGTACTTATCGGCATAGTCGCCCGGATGCAGTACTTCAGCCAGGCGTTTCCATCGCTCTGCATGCCGCATCACGTCTTCTGCAACGTTGAGTGTTTTGTCGAGCAGGCGCAACAGCAGGCGACGCATTGAGCGCTTCATCGCTTTAAAACGTGTCGAAGCTGTCGTCAGTGACACGTCTCCTCCACTTAGCGCAACAGCGAGCCGTAGCACGTCTGTCGCCGTTTCGGCGTTTCGTTCCAGGAATGTATCTACCCGCGCATCGCCGGCTACGTGCAGGATAAGTGCACCGCCAACTAGTGCACGGATCTCCCGAAACGGCACGGACTCAGGCAGCAGTCGAAACACATCGCTTTGATACTTTCGAATAAACCAGATGACGTCGGCTGTTTCCTGTTCGGAGAGCGAGGTGCGTGATGAAATCAGCGGTTCGAGGAGTGACTCGAACTCGGAGACGCTTCCCGGTTCGATAACGCGGGATATGAAGTTGCCTTCAAGCATCGCAGGTCGAGCGTGTTCGGTGGGTGGTAAACGTAATAGCGTTAAGCAGTGAATGACGGCATTAAGGTACAACTCCGCCTCTGAGGCCGTCAGGACCTGCTCTGGAAAGTCTGGGTAGAAGGGTTTGTAATGTACATGAGCGCCAGTTTCCCGCCGAAGAACGCCGATAATTTCGCGCAGCCAATACTTGAGTTCTGTTGCTGACAACTTGGCGATTTGCTCAATCAGGGATTCTGACAGTACACATCGGAACGCCGCGACTTCCCGGACCGCCGATGCGACCTGCGCACGCGTGGCACCGCCAGTGCCGATGGGGACGTGAACTTTGCTACGGCGACGCAGGAACAACCCCTGATTCATACTAGATTTTCTCCCTTGGCCACCGTCGTGCTCGCGTTGCAGTTGAAGTAAAAACGCCTGCTAGAAGCAGGCGCAGTGTGGAGAGCGAAACCCCTAGGTCATAGGAGGTTAGAAGGAAGGTGTTCCATAGCCACGGCGGCATTCTACGAAAGGTTGAATCTGTTTGTCAGGTCGCTGCGTAATTCAACGGTAACAAGCTGCTTCGTCAGCAGAAGAGGGGCCGCTTTGCGCCCCAGCGGGAGCAAGCTCCCTCGCCACAGGGTTACATTGTGTCCTTAGGTGGTGGCATTACAGGCTTGAACAGGGGGGACGGCGGTACGCTCAGCGTCAGAAAAACTCATCCAGCAGACAATAGAACTTCATCCGCTGCTCATCGGGCTCAACGCCGTAAGCCTCAAAAAATGGCCTCACCCATGCCAGCCCCAGATTGCTTTCAATACTTCGTGCTGCCAAGGCAAGGTCTTGGAACCGATCGCTGACCCCCAGCCGTCCACAGTCGATGAAGCCGCTGAAACAACCCTCTGCCGCCATGAAATTCGGCAGGCAAGCGTCGCCATGGGTCACTACCAGATCATGAGTCTTTGGCTGAGTCGCCACCAGTTCAGCAAACACATCCTCAGCGCTTTGCCCCAGTCGCTCGTCGTCGAAGTCTGTCTCGTCCACGAGGCCGGCACTGACGTGCTGCTGTGCGCGTGCGATGCGCAGCTGGAGGGAGTGATCGAAGGGGCACAGTGCCACGGGTAACTGGTGCAAAGTACGCAGCGCGGTCGCCAGGATGTTGATAATTTGCTCGGCTGAAAGCTCGCTGGCGCTGGCCAGGTCCTGTCCCGGTACGGTGGTCATCAGCAACCAATGGCTATGGGCCGCTGTAACTTCATCCAGGACCACAGGCGCAGGCAGCCCCATTTGCTGCAGCCATCTGAGTCGATCAATTTCGTCTGCCAACTCACTGTGTTCCTCCAGGAGCTCGGATTTCAGGAACAGATCCGTGCCGCCGTCCTGGCGCAGGCGAAAGACGTCAGCGCGCGATTCACCAATGGCCTGTTGTTCAATCAGTGCATGGGGAAATTGTTCCCGCCATTTGTGGGGAATATTCATCGTTGTCTCCGGCGTCAGCGCCGCGCCACATCAGAAAAATAAAACTTATCCAACGTATGCCGCGACTCGGTGTACTCGAACTGTCTTCCATCCTGCAAAAACGTCTGGTTACTCACCACAATCACATGGCTTTGCCCCTCCAGATCCAGATGCGCCTGGTCGTCCTTGCTGCGTGGCAGGGCTTCGATGGTGCGTTGCGCGTAGCTGATCTGCAACTGCAGCGTTTGCTCGATAAACGCGTAGATCGACTGCTCGGCGATGTCGCGGTCCAGGCCGGGAATCAGGTCGCTGATGAAGTGGTTGATGTCCAGAATCACGCGTTTGCCGCCGATGCGGCGCACCCGTTTGATGCGCGTGATCAGTGTGCCGGGTTCGGCCTCGATGTGCTGCAGCAGTGAGCCTTCCAACGGGATCTGGGTGAACTCGACCACGTCGGTACGTACGTCATCGCCCAGGTCTGCGTGGGTCTCGTGGAAGCTGACGATGCCGCCCAGTTGGAACTCGATCGGGTTGGGCGATAACACAAAGGTGCCCTTGCCGTGGATCTTTTGCGCAAAGCCACGTTCCTGCAACTGCTCGATGGCGCGCCGTACGGTGCCACGGCTGGCCTGGTAGGCGTCCATCAGTTCGGTTTCGGAGGGAAGGCGCGTACCGCGTTGCAGGCGCTCGGTGGTGATGCTGGCAAGCAGATCCGTATAGATCTGGTTGTATTTGCTCATGGGATGGCTCTTGCCCGGCGTTATGAAGGTGGACTGCGCGTTCAAGGCAGGAACCTTAGTGGCAGAGGTTGGGTTTGTCCATTGGACACCCGTGCCCGTAGGTGAAAAACCTGACGGAAAGATCGTATGAATAAACAAAAGTGTAACTCGTACAGACGAGTTGTTGATTTAACTCGTACAGACGAGTACTTTTCCCTCCTCGGCGTGCTGCCAACGACTGCCACCCATAAAAACAATCACAGTGGAAAACGAGCATGAGCCACGACTATTCAACGATTGCCCGCGAGATCCTCGACAACCTCGGAGGCCGCGAAAACCTTGAGCAGGCTGCCCATTGCGTGACCCGCCTGCGCCTTGCGCTCAAGGACCCCAGCCTGGTCAACAGCAGTGCCCTGAACCAGGTTGACCTGGTCAAGGGTTCGTTCTTTACCGGCGGCCTGTTCCAGGTGGTGATCGGCCCCGGCGAAGTGGAAAAGGTCTACGCCGCCCTGCGCGAACTGACCGGCCTTGCCGCTTCGACCATTGCCGACGTCAAGAAAGCCGGCGGCGACAAGGCCAACCCCATGCAGCGCCTGGTGCGGGTGTTCTCCGATGTGTTCATGCCGATCCTGCCCGCGCTGATCATCGCCGGCCTGTTGATGGGCGTGAACAACCTGATGGGGGCCAAGGGCATGTTCATCGAAGGCCAGACACTGCTGGAGGCCTACCCGAACCTGGATGGCCTGTGGAGCCTGATCAACCTGATGGCCAACACCTCCTTCGTGTTCCTGCCGGCACTGGTGGGCTGGTCGGCGGCCAAGCGGTTCGGCGGTAGTGAAATCCTCGGCATCGTGCTGGGCCTGATGCTGGTGCACCCGGACCTGCTCAACGCCTGGAACTACGGCAAGGCGGTAGCCGGCCTCGACGGCCAGAGCCTGCCGTACTTCGATATCTTCGGCTGGTTCCAGATCGAGAAGGTGGGTTACCAGGGGCAGATCCTGCCGATCCTGATGGCGGCCTTTGTCATGAGCGTGATCGAGAAGTGGCTGCGGGCGCGGGTGCCGAATGCCATTCAACTGCTGGTGGTGCCGATCACCACCATCGTGGTCACTGGTGTGCTGGCCCTGGCAATCATCGGCCCGGTGACGCGTCACCTCGGCATCCTGATTACCGAAGGCCTGGTCACCCTGTTTGAAATCGCACCTATGATCGGCGGCGCGATTTTCGGCCTGCTCTATGCGCCGCTGGTGATCACCGGTATGCACCACATGTTCCTGGCCGTCGACCTGCAGCTTATTTCCACCCAGGGCGGCACCTTTATCTGGCCGATGATCGTCATGTCCAACCTGGCCCAGGGCAGCGCCGCGCTTGGGGTGTTCTACATGACTCGCAATGCGCGGGACAAAAGCATGGCCTCGACCTCGGCCATTTCAGCTTACTTCGGCATCACTGAGCCGGCGATGTTCGGGGTGAACCTGCGTTTCAAATTCCCGTTCTATGCCGCGCTGCTGGGCTCGGCGCTGGGCAGCATTTTCCTGTCGTTGAACAAGGTGCAGGCCTCGGCCATCGGCGTCGGTGGGCTACCCGGGTTTATCTCGATCGTACCGAGCGCCATTCCGATGTTCGTGATTGGCATGGTCGTGGCGATGGTCGTGCCGTTTGCGCTGACGTGCATGTTGAGCATGAAGATCGTTCGGCCTGGTTACCGGGTCGCCTGAAGATCGCTATCGCAGGCAAGCCAGCTCCCACAGTGATGTGTGAACACATTCAAATGTGGGAGCTGGCTTGCCTGCGATGAGGCCGGAAGGGCCAACACCCAACTCTACTGAAGGAATCCACCATGCAAACCTGGCAACACTCGGTGATCTACCAGATCTACCCCAAAAGCTTCCACAGCCACGCGGGTAACGCCACCGGTGACCTGCTGGGCATCGTGGACAAACTCGATTACCTCAAGTGGCTGGGCGTGGACTGCCTGTGGGTTACTCCGTTCCTGCGCTCGCCCCAGCGCGACAACGGCTACGACATCAGCGACTACTACGCCATCGACCCCAGCTACGGCACTATGGCCGACTGCGACCTGCTGATCAGCGAAGCCGCCAAGCGTGGTATCAAGCTGATGCTCGACATCGTGGTCAACCACACCTCCATCGAACACGAATGGTTCCAGCAGGCGCGCAGCAGCCTCGACAATCCCTACCGTGACTTCTACATCTGGCGTGACCAGCCGAACAACTGGGAATCCAAGTTCGGCGGCTCGGCCTGGGAATACGAAGCGCAGACTGGCCAGTACTACCTGCATCTGTTCGACCATACCCAGGCCGACCTCAATTGGGACAACCCCAAGGTGCGCGCCGAAGTGTTCAAGATGATGCGCTTCTGGCGCGACAAAGGCGTGGGCGGCTTCCGCCTGGATGTGATCAACCTGATCTCCAAGCCCGCCGATTTCCCCGAAGACAACAGCGACGGTCGCCGTTTCTACACCGACGGCCCGAACGTGCACCAATACCTGCAGCAAATGCACCGCGAGGTCTTTGAAGGCCATGACCTGATCAACGTGGGCGAGATGTCATCCACCCGCCTGGAACACTGCATTCGCTACTCGAATCCAGCGTCGAAAGAGCTGTCGATGACCTTCAATTTCCATCACCTGAAAGTCGATTACCCCAACCTGCAGAAGTGGGTGAAGGCCGATTTCGATTTCCTGCAACTCAAGCAGATTTTCTCCGACTGGCAGGTGGGCATGCAGGCCGGTGGCGGCTGGAACGCGTTGTTCTGGTGTAACCACGACCAGCCACGGGTGGTCTCGCGCTTTGGTGACGACGGCGAATACCGCGTGGTCTCGGCCAAGATGCTCGCCACGGCGCTGCACTTTCTGCAGGGCACGCCATATGTGTATCAGGGCGAAGAGCTGGGCATGACCAACCCCGGCTTCGACAGCATTTCGCAATACCGCGATGTGGAAACCCTGAACATCTTCCGCCTCAAGCGCGACGCGGGAGAGTCCGAAGCCTCGAGCATGGCGGCGATCATGCAGAAGTCCCGCGATAACGGGCGTACGCCCATGCAGTGGAGCACCGAAGCGAACGCCGGGTTCAGCCGCGGTGAACCCTGGATCGGCATTCCCGCGAATGCTGCGCAGATCAATGCCAACAGCCAGATGGATGACCCGGATTCGGTGCTGCATCACTACCGCAGGCTGATCGACCTGCGCCGTCGCGAACCGCTGATACAGCAAGGCGTTTACCGTCCGTTGCTGCAAGACCATCTCCAGGTCTGGGCGTACCTGCGTGAAGGTCATGGCGAGCGCCTGTTGGTACTCAACAACTTCTATGGATCGTCGTGCGAGATCCAACTGCCCGAAGGCGTGATCAACGCCGCAAACGAGCAACGCCTTCTGATCAGCAACTACCCCGATTGCCCGCTGCGCACGAGCACGATGGTGCTACGCCCTTATGAATCCTTCGTGCTGCACCTGACTGGTTGAAATGCCCCCTGTAGGAGCGAGCTTGCTCGCGAAGATCGCCAACGCTAACGCGCCCCTCCAGGTGTTGCGTGGAGGTTGCAAATTCTTCGCGAGCAAGCTCGCTCCTACAGGTGATCGCGTCACGCAAGACAGCAAGAAAAAACAATAAAAATAAAAGGAGCACTTCATGAAAACAACAATAAAACTGGGCCTTATTGCTTCCTGCCTCACGGTGCCTTTTGGCGCGCAGGCCCTGGAATTTGCCGGGTATTTGCGCAGCGGCGCGGGCACGTCAACTGGCAGCGGCAAGCAGCAATGTTTCCAACTGCCGGGTGCGCAAACCAAGTACCGCTTGGGCAACGAATGCGAGCAGTACGCCGAGCTGGAACTGCGTCAGGATTTGCTGACCCTCGATGACGGTTCGGTGTTCAGCGTCGATGCCATGGCTTCCCTCTATAACAAGTACGACCGTGCCCTGAAGTTCCAGGGTGAAAACAATGGCTCGGCGCGCATGCCGCAGATGTATGCGCAATGGTCCAACCTGCCCAGTCTCAATGGCGGTTCGCTGTGGGCCGGGCGGCGTTACTACAAACGTAACGACATCCATATTTCCGACTTCTACTACTGGAACCAGAGCGCCACCGGTGGAGGGATCGAGGACGTGTTGATCGGCGGCTTGAAATACAGCTACGCCCTGTCGCGCAAGGACAACCTGTACCAGAAGGAATACGCCACCCGTCACGACTTCAACATCGCAGGTTTCAAGACCAACGCCGGTGGCGAACTGGAACTTGGCTTGAGCTACATCGCCAAGGCCGGTGGGCGTGACACCAACAGTGGCTGGGCGCTGACGGCGCAGCATGTACAAGCGGCCTTCCTGGGTGGCAAGAACAAGTTTGCCCTGCAGTACGGCGAAGGCCCCGGCACCGGTCTGGGTTACACCGGCAATACCACGTTGGACAAAAGCAGCAAAAGTTACCGCGCCGTGGAGTTCTTTGATTGGCAAGTGACCCCGCGTTTCGGCGGGCAAGTCGAGGCGGTGTACCAGAAAGATGTGCGCCCAGGGCGTCAGGACCAGAACTGGATGTCGCTCGGTGTGCGTCCTGCGTATGCGCTCAGCGAGCAATTCAAACTGGTCACTGAGCTGGGGCACGATCAGGTCGAGGCCACCGGCGGTACGCGCAAATTGAGCAAATTTACCTTCGCCCCGACCTGGTCGCCCAAAGGCCCTGAGTTCTGGGCGCGGCCGGAAGTGCGGTTGTATTACACCTATGCGTCCTGGAACAAAGCGGCCAAACGTGCGGCCAATGAGCTGGCGGCGGGCTCGGCGTTGTCCGACACCGGCGCCTATGGCACGGCGCGGCATGGGTCAAACGTCGGTGTGCAGGTCGAATATTGGTGGAAGTAAGCCGGGCTCGTGTGGGAGCGGGCTTGCTGTGGCGAGGGAGCTTGCTCCCGCTCGACTGCGCAGCAGTCGCAGGCTTTTGGGGGCGCTTCGCACCCCAGCGCAAGCAAGCTTGCTCGCCACAGCAAGCCCGCTCCCACCTTTGATCTTCGTCATCCTCAACCTTGCATCGGCTCAATGATTTTTAAAGAACAACACAAACAGGTGAAGTCATGACCACATCTCAACCCCTGGAACTGCTGGCACCCTTGTCCGGGGTTTTGCTGGCGCTGGATCAGGTCCCCGACCCGGTATTTTCCGGCCGCGTGATTGGCGATGGCCTGTGCATCGACCCTACCTCGCAGACCCTCTGCGCGCCGTTGGCCGGGGTGATCAGCAATATTCAGGACAGCGGACACGCCGTCAGTGTCACCGCCGATAACGGAGTGCAGGTGCTGCTGCATATTGGCCTGGACACCGTGAACCTGGCGGGCCAGGGCTTCACCCGGCTGGTCGAGGAGGGCCAGCGGGTGGAGGCCGGGCAGCCGCTGATCGAGTTCGATGCCGATTACGTGGCGCTCAATGCACGCAGCCTGCTGACCTTGATGCTCATTGTGAGCGGCGAGCCGTTTGTGCCATTGGTGGCCGGTCAGGCGCTGGTGGAGTCCGGCCAGCCTCTGGTGCAGGTCTCACCGGGGCCGATGCCCGCTGAGGTGGACGAGGAAGAGGGCAATGCGCTGTTTTCCAAGCCAGTGACATTGCCCAATGCCAGCGGCCTGCACGCCCGCCCTGCGGCGGTGTTTGCCCAGGCGGCGAAGGGGTTCAGTTCCAGCATTTTCCTGCACAAGCAAACCCTGAGCGCCAATGCCAAGTCGCTTGTGGCGATCATGGCGCTGCAGACCTCCCAGGGCGACAGCGTGCAAGTGAGCGCGGCGGGGGAAGATGCCGAGGCGGCAATCCAGGCGCTGGTGGCGTTGCTGCTCGACGGCTGTGGCGAGACGCTGCCGGTAGCGGTCGAGGCGATCAACGAGCCCGCCACGCCAGCGTCTTCTGCGTCCGTGTTGCGAGGCGTCTGCGCGTCGCCGGGCTCGGCGTTCGGCCAGGTTGTCCAAGTGGCTGAACCGGCGCTTGAGATTCCCGAAGCCGGTGCCGGAGAAACCTTCGAACGTACCGCATTGGCCCGTGGCCTGCGGGCGGCAAACGAAGCGCTGCAAGCGTTGCAGGCCAAGGCGGCCGGCAGTGCCCAGGCCGAGATCTTCCGCGCCCACCAGGAACTGCTCGAAGACCCGACCCTGCTTGAACAAGCCCATAGCCTGCTGGCCGAAGGCAAGAGCGCGGCCTTTGCCTGGAATACGGCCACGGTGGCGACCGCCAGGCTCTTCGAAGGCTTGGGTAAAACGCTGCTGGCTGAGCGTGCGGCGGATTTGGCCGACGTCGGCCAGCGCGTGCTCAAGTTGATCCTGGGGGTGCCGGAGCGTTCCATGGAGCTGCCGGAGTGCGCCATTCTGGTCGCCGAACAACTGACCCCCTCACAAACCGCCGGCCTGGATACCAGCAAAGTGCTGGGCTTCGTCACGGTCGCCGGTGGCGCTACCAGCCACGTGGCCATCCTCGCCCGGGCCCTCGGCCTGCCATCCCTTTGCGGTGTACCCAGTCAAGTATTGGCCTTGGCCAACGGCAAGCGGGTACTGCTCAACGCCGACAAAGGCGAGCTGCAGCTGGAGCCGAACCTGGCTGAAATCGAGCAACTGCAGGCGGTTCGTCAACAGCAAAAGCTACGGCTGCAGCGTGAAGTGGCACAGGCCTCACAGGCGGCGGTCACCCGCGACGGTCACCACATCGAGGTCACAGCCAACGTCGCCTCATTGCAGGAAGTGGAACAGTCACTGACCCTGGGCGCTGAGGGCGTGGGTCTGCTGCGTTCGGAGTTCCTCTACCTGGAACGCAACCGTGCCCCGAGCGCAGAGGAGCAGGCCGACACCTACAGCGCCATCGCCCGCGCCCTCGGCCCCGAGCGTAATCTGGTGGTACGTACCCTGGATGTGGGCGGCGATAAACCCTTGGCCTATGTGCCGATGGAAAACGAGACCAACCCATTCCTTGGCCTGCGCGGTATCCGCCTGTGCCTGGAACGCCCCGAACTGCTGCGTGAACAGTTGCGTGCGATTCTTGCCAGTGCAGGCTTGGCGCGGCTGCATATCATGTTGCCGATGGTCAGCCTGCTGTCGGAGCTGCACCTGGCGCGCAAGATGCTGGAAGAAGAGGCGCTGGCCCTCGGGCTGACCGAGTTACCGAAGCTGGGCATCATGATCGAAGTCCCCAGCGCAGCGCTGATGGCGGATGTGTTTGCGCCCCATGTGGATTTCTTCTCCATCGGCACCAACGACCTGACCCAGTACACCCTTGCCATGGACCGCGACCACCCGCGCCTGGCCAGCCAGGCCGACAGTTTTCACCCGGCCGTCCTGCGCCTGATCGACATCACCGTCAAGGCGGCCCATGCCCATGGCAAGTGGGTGGGCGTATGTGGTGCGCTGGCGTCCGAAACCCTTGCTGTGCCGGCGTTGATCGGCCTGGGTGTGGATGAGCTGTCGGTCAGCGTGCCGCTGATCCCCACCATCAAGGCCACCGTGCGCGAACTGGACCTGCACGACTGCCAGATCATTGCCCGCCAAGTGCTGGGCCTGGAAGAAGCCGATCAAGTGCGCGAGGCCCTGCGCCTGTACCACGCGGCCACCGTTGAAACCTCACCTGTCGTGGAGCACTGAGCATGTTCGAGAAATTGCAGCGGGCGTTCTGGAAAGCCCTGACGCCTGATTTGGTGGCCGAGACGGTCGCACCGACGACGCCGAGCCTGTTGTCGGCCGATGTGGTGAGTGCATTGGGCGGGGAGGGCAATGTCACGTCACAGCAGCGCGTGGCACTCACGCGGGTGCGCGTGCAATTGAAGGAGGTGGGTGGGTTGGATGAGTCGGCGTTGAAGGCTGCCGGTATACCCGCAGTGATGGTACTGCCGGGCGGCGTGGTTCATCTGCTCACCGGCCTATAAGGCGACGATGATCAGATGTGGGAGCCGGGCTTGCCCGCGATAGCGGTGTGTCAGGCGCCGAATACCTCGACTGTCAGGCCGCCATCGCGGGCAAGCCCGGCTCCCACAGGGATTTGCAGTGTGCGGGCTGTCGTGATCAGAGTTGTGGGCTGTCTTGCGGTGGCTTGGTCTTGTCCACGCCCGGCACATGCAGGTTGCCTTCCACCACCTGGTTACCCTCCAACTGCGGTTGGGTCACCCAGGTGAGGATGTCGTAGTAACGTCGGATGTTCGCCACAAAATGCACCGGCTCGCCGCCGCGGGCGTAGCCGTAGCGGGTCTTGCTGTACCACTGCTTCTGCGACAGGCGTGGCAACATCTTCTTCACGTCCAGCCACTTGTTCGGGTTCAGGCCTTCTTTCTTCGCCAGGAGGCGCGCGTCGTCCAGGTGGCCGGTGCCCACGTTATAGGCAGCGAGGGCGAACCAGGTGCGGTCGGGCTCGGCGATCTTGTCGTCCAGCTCATCCTTGATTCTGGCCAGGTACTTGGCGCCGCCCATGATGCTCTGCTTGGGGTCCAGGCGGTTGGACACGCCCATGGCTTGCGCGGTGTTCTGGGTCAGCATCATCAGGCCGCGCACGCCGGTCTTGGACGTGACCGTGGGTTGCCACAGCGATTCCTGATAACCAATGGCTGCCAGTAAGCGCCAATCGACTTTCTCGGCCTTGGCATAGGCGCGAAAGTGCTTCTCGTACTTGGGCAGGCGTTGTTGCAAGTGCTGGGCAAAGGTGTAGGCGCCGACATAGCCGAGGACATCGACGTGCCCGTAGTAGCGGTCCTTCAGGCGTTGCAAGGTGCCATTCTTCTCGACCTTGTCCAGGTAACTGTTGATCTCGTTTAGCAGGCTGTTGTCGTCGCCTGCTGCTACGGCCCAGCTTTGATTGCTGGCATTGCCGAGGTCGAAGGCCACGCGCACGTTGGGGAAGTACACCTGGTTCATGGCGACTTCGTTGGAGTCCACCAGGGTCAGGTCGATTTGCCCTTCGTCGACCATGCGCAGCAAATCCACCACCTCAACGGCGTCGGATTCTTCGTATTCAATCGCCGGGTTCTGTTTTTTCAGCGCCGCCAGTTGCTCGGCGTGGGTGCTGCCCTTGAGCACCATGATCTTCTTGCCCACCAGGTCGGCGGCGTTGGTGGGGCGCGATTGGCCGTTGCGGTAGATAATCTGTGGGGTGACTTCAAGGTACGGGTGGGAGAAGCGCACCTGCTGCTGGCGCTGGTCGCTGCTCACCAGGCCGGCGGCGGCGAGTACCGGGCCATTGGGCTTGCCCAGCCGGCTGAACAGGTCGTCGAGGTTGTCGGCCGTCTCGATTTCCAACTTCACCCCCAGCTCGTCGGCAAAGCGCTTGACCAGTTCGTATTCGAAGCCGGTCTCACCGTTGCGATCCTGGAAATACGTAGCGGGACTGTTGCGAGTGACCACCCGCAATACGCCATCCTCCTTGATTCGCTCCAGTGTGCTGGGTTTATCAACACAGGCACTGAGCATCAGGAAGAGCAAGGTGGCGATGAGCCATTTGGCGCATCGCAGGCGCGAAACAGTTGGGAAGAACATCTGCGCAGTATACGCAAACGGCTCACGGCGCCATATCTCGACAGCGGTGCACTTGTCTGCTAGCCAGCGTAAAACTGTGCTGCAGCCCGCAGAAACGGGGCTTGGCGAGCGATTGTGACGGTTAAAATAACTGCGCCCAATACCCTGGATAACGCCGTGATCGCAGGCAAAGCGTGCCAACTGACGTTCGGCGGCGGCCACCGGTAGCGTTTCGGGTGCCGTTGGCGAAGGTTTACGCTAGAATGCACGGCCTCAAAGCACACCCCTTCCCGAGGCTGTCCCGAAGATGTTGATCCTGCGCGGCGCTCCTGCCCTTTCTGCCTTTCGCCACAGCAAACTCCTTGAGCAACTGAGCCAGAAGGTTCCAGCTGTTACAGGCCTGTACGCTGAATTTGCTCACTTCGCCGACGTAACCGGCGTCTTGACCGCCGACGAACAGCAAGTGCTGGCACGCCTTCTGAAGTACGGCCCAAGCGTTCCCGTTCAAGAGCCGACTGGCCGCTTGTTCCTGGTTCTGCCACGGTTCGGCACCATCTCGCCCTGGTCGAGCAAGGCCAGCGACATCGCCCGCAACTGCGGCCTGGATAAAATCCAGCGCCTGGAGCGTGGGATCGCCTTCTACGTCGCCGGCCAGTTCAGCGACGCCGAGGCCGAGCTGATCGCCAGCAGCCTGCACGACCGCATGACCCAAATCATCGTCAGCCAGCTGGAACAGGCTGCCGGCCTGTTCAGCCATGCCGAACCCAAGCCGCTCACCGCGATTGACGTGCTGGGCGGTGGCCGCGCCGCCCTCGAGAAGGCCAACACCGAGCTGGGCCTGGCCCTGGCCGAAGACGAGATCGACTATCTGGTCAACGCCTTCACCGGCTTGAAGCGCAACCCCCACGACATCGAACTGATGATGTTCGCCCAGGCCAACTCCGAGCACTGCCGTCACAAGATCTTCAACGCCAGTTGGGACATCGACGGCCAAAGCCAGGAAAAAAGCCTGTTCGGCATGATCAAGAACACCTACGTGATGCACAGCGAAGGCGTTTTGTCGGCTTATAAGGACAACGCCTCGGTGATCGTCGGCTCCGTCGCCGGTCGCTTCTTCCCGGACCCGGAAACCCGCCAGTACGGCGCGGTGCAGGAGCCGGTGCACATCCTGATGAAGGTTGAAACCCACAACCACCCGACCGCGATTGCCCCGTTCCCGGGCGCAGCCACCGGTTCGGGCGGCGAAATCCGTGACGAAGGCGCCACCGGCCGTGGTGCCAAGCCCAAGGCGGGCCTCACCGGTTTCACTGTGTCCAACCTGCAGATCCCGGGCTTCGAACAGCCGTGGGAAGTGCCGTACGGCAAGCCTGAGCGCATCGTCACCGCGCTGGACATCATGATCGAAGGCCCGCTGGGCGGCGCCGCGTTCAACAACGAATTCGGGCGCCCGGCGCTCACCGGTTACTTCCGGACCTTCGAGCAGTCCATCACCACCCCGCGTGGCGATGAAGTGCGCGGCTACCACAAGCCGATCATGTTGGCTGGCGGTATGGGCAACATCCGTGAAGAACACGTCAAGAAAGGCGAGATTCTGGTCGGCTCCAAGCTGATCGTGCTCGGCGGCCCGGCGATGCTGATCGGCCTGGGCGGCGGTGCGGCCTCTTCCATGGCCACCGGCACCAGCTCGGCCGACCTGGACTTCGCTTCCGTACAGCGCGAAAACCCTGAGATGGAGCGCCGCTGCCAGGAAGTCATCGACCGTTGCTGGCAGTTGGGTGACAAGAACCCGATCAGCTTCATCCACGACGTCGGTGCCGGCGGTTTGTCCAACGCCTTCCCGGAACTGGTCAACGATGGCGACCGTGGTGGCCGTTTCGAGCTGCGCAACATTCCAAACGACGAGCCGGGCATGGCCCCGCACGAAATCTGGAGCAACGAATCCCAGGAACGCTACGTACTGGCCGTTGGCCCTGAAGACTTCGCACGCTTCCAGGCCATCTGCGAACGCGAGCGTTGCCCGTTTGCCGTGGTCGGCGAAGCCACTGCCGAGCCGCAGCTGACGGTTACAGATAGCCACTTCGGTAACAGCCCGGTGGACATGCCGTTGGAAGTGCTGCTGGGCAAAGCCCCGCGCATGCACCGTTCGGCCAACCGTGAAGCTGAACTGGGCGATGATTTCGACCCAAGCACGCTGGACCTGGCCAACAGCATCGAACGCGTGCTGCACCATCCGGCCGTGGCGAGCAAAAGCTTCCTGATCACCATCGGCGACCGCACCATCACCGGCCTGGTTGCCCGTGACCAAATGGTCGGTCCATGGCAGGTGCCGGTCGCCGACGTTGCCGTCACCGCCACCAGCTTCGACGTGTACACCGGTGAAGCCATGGCCATGGGCGAGCGCACACCGCTGGCCCTGCTGGACGCTCCGGCGTCGGGTCGCATGGCCATTGGTGAAACCCTCACCAACATCGCGGCCTCGCGTATCGGCAAGCTGTCCGACATCAAGTTGTCGGCCAACTGGATGTCCGCTGCCGGCCACCCGGGTGAAGATGCGCGCCTGTACGACACGGTCAAAGCCGTCGGCATGGAGCTGTGCCCGGAACTGGGTATCACCATTCCGGTGGGCAAGGACTCCATGTCCATGGCCACCCGCTGGAACGAAGACGGCACCGATAAGAGCGTCACTTCGCCGCTGTCGCTGATCGTCACCGGTTTTGCGCCGGTCACTGACATCCGCCAGACCCTGACCCCGCAACTGCGCATGGACAAGGGTACCACCGACCTGATCCTGATCGACCTGGGCCGTGGCCAGAACCGCATGGGCGCCTCGATCCTGGCGCAAACCCATGGCAAGCTCGGCAAACAGGCTCCGGACGTCGACGACGCCGAAGACCTCAAGGCCTTCTTTGCCGTGATCCAGGGCCTCAACGCCGACGGCCATCTGCTGGCTTACCACGACCGTTCCGACGGTGGTTTGCTGACCAGCGTTGTCGAAATGGCCTTCGCCGGTCACTGCGGCCTGAACATCGTGCTCGACAGCGTTGCCGAGGATGCTGCCGAAATCAACGGCATCCTGTTCAACGAAGAGTTGGGTGCAGTGATCCAGGTACGCCAGGACGCGACCCCAGACGTGCTCGCGCAGTTCAGCGCCGCTGGCCTGGCCGAGTGCGTGGCGGTGATTGGCCAGCCGATCAACAACGGCGAAGTCAATATCTCCTTCAACGGCGACACGGTCTTTACCGGTCAGCGCCGCTTGCTGCAACGCCAGTGGGCCGAGACCAGCTACCAGATCCAGCGTCTGCGCGACAACGCCGACTGCGCCGAGCAGGAATTCGACGTGATCCTGGAAGAAGACAACCCGGGCCTGAGCACCATGCTCAGCTTCGACGTCAACCAGGACATCGCCGCGCCTTACATCAAGAAGGGCATTCGTCCACAAGTTGCCGTACTGCGTGAGCAGGGCGTCAACGGCCAGGTGGAAATGGCCGCGGCGTTTGATCGCGCCGGCTTCAATGCGATCGACGTGCACATGAGCGATATCCTCGCCGGTCGCGTTGACCTCAATGAGTTCAAAGGCCTGGTGGCCTGCGGCGGTTTCTCCTACGGCGACGTGCTGGGTGCCGGTGAAGGCTGGGCCAAGTCGGCCCTGTTCAACAGCCGTGCCCGCGACGCGTTCCAGGGCTTCTTCGAACGCAACGACAGCTTCACCCTGGGTGTGTGCAACGGTTGCCAGATGATGTCCAACCTCAGCGAACTGATCCCGGGCAGCGAGTTCTGGCCGCACTTTGTGCGTAACCGTTCCGAGCAGTTCGAAGCCCGTGTCGCCATGGTGCAGGTGCAGGAGTCCAACTCGATCTTCCTGCAGGGCATGGCCGGTTCGCGCATGCCAATCGCCATCGCCCACGGTGAAGGCCACGCCGAATTCAGCAGCGAAGAAGCGCTGCTTGAAGCCGACCTGTCCGGCACTGTAGCCCTGCGTTTCGTCGACAACCACGGCAAGGTCACCGAAAGCTACCCGGCCAACCCGAACGGCTCGCCGCGCGGGATCACCGGCCTTACCAGCCGCGACGGCCGCGTGACCATCATGATGCCGCACCCGGAACGCGTATTCCGCGCCGTGCAAAACTCGTGGCGCCCGGAAGAGTGGAGCGAAGACGGCGCCTGGATGCGCATGTTCCGCAACGCTCGCGTGTGGGTGAACTAAGGCCGTGTACAAGCTCGCCTTCTTCGTGCCCGACAGCCATGTGGAGACGGTAAAAACCGCCGTCTTCGCAGCCGGCGGCGGGCGCATCGGCGACTACGACAGCTGCGCCTGGCAAGTGCTGGGCCAGGGCCAATTCCGCGCGTTGGACGGCAGTCAGCCGTTTATCGGGCAGGTGGGCCAGGTTGAACTAGTTGAAGAGTGGAAGGTTGAGTTGGTGGTGGCAGATGAATTGATCGTGGCCGCTGTGGCTGCTTTGAAACTCAGTCACCCGTATGAGACTCCGGCGTATGAGGTGTGGCAGTTGGCGGATTTTTGATTCGTTGATTGTGTAAACAAGAAACCCGCTGGGCCAGTTTGGTCAGCGGGTTTTTTGTTGGTTTTAAGTGCCAATCGCAGGCAAGCCAGCTCCCACATTTGACCCCGTTGTCAGACCGTACATCAATCCCATGTGGGAGCTGGCTTGCCTGCGATGGCGTCGGTTCAGGCACCTCAGACCTTTCCCACAAGCCTGAAAAGTCACTAGGAGCCTATTCCATATGGAGTTTAATGATGATCAGCGACAACTTGCTAACTGGTTCAATCTCATCTCAAGCCGAGTCCCGCCAAGCTGGTGATTCACCGTCCGACCAGATCTTCACCGTACTACCCAGTCTGAACACCGAAACCCTGCTCGCCAATGCCTCCCAAGACCTGGCATCCGTACAGGCACTGGCGGGTAATCTGGCTTTTGAAATCGACGGCCCGCACCGTGATGCGGTGCTGGGGAATCATCGGATGGTAGAGGGTATTCAGTTGATGGTGGATCGAGTACTGGATCTACACGAAGTACCCACCAGTAACTGAATACACCACACTCTGTGGCGAGGGAGCTTGCTCCCGCTGGAGTGCGAAGCGCTCCCAGGATTTTTGGGGCCGCTGCGCAGCCCAGCGGGAGCAAGCTCCCTCGCCACAGGGGAAATCAGGCGTTGATCGGGCGAGTCACCAACCGCTCCAACGCTTCACCCAACCCGGACGCCTTGTCACCCATCAACAAGTGCCAAACACCGCTTTTAAGTTGACTCACACCCTGGCAACCCAGCGCAGTGAGCTGAGCTTCTGACAATCTCGAATCATCCCCCAACTCCACCCGCAACCGGGTCATAGCCACCGCTTCCAGCTGGCGCACATTCTCTCGGCCACCCAGCGCACTCAGCCATTTCTCGGCCTCCTGCACATTCACCGTCACCGGCTTATCCACAGGTGCAACCGCTACAGGCGCTGCAGCAACAAACCCCGGCATCGCCAAGCGGATTTCATCAGCAATGCTATCGGCCATCGGCCCGACCACTACCTGCAAACTGCCGCCGTTACCCGGCCGAACCACAGCCATGGCACCCAGCGCTTTCAACTCTGCATCCACCGCCTTGTTGCGATCCACTATGTCCAAGCGCAGCCGCGTGGTACAAGCACCCACACTCAGCAAGTTCTCGGCGCCTCCCAACGCCTGGATATAAGCCGTCGCACGCTGGTTATCACTCATCGCTTCAGCCTGCACCACCTGGATGTCTTCACGGCCCGGCGTCTTCAGGTTGAAGCGGCGGATGCAGTAGCTGAACACCGTGTAGTAGATCACCGAGTAGGCCAGGCCTACCGGTACCACCAACCAGCCATTGGTGGACTTGCCCCAGCCCAGCACCATGTCGATAAACCCACCGGAGAAGGTAAAGCCCAGGTGGATATTCAGCAGGTCGGTGACCGCCATCGACAGGCCGGTGAGCAGCGCGTGAATCAGGTACAGGAAGGGCGCCAGGAACATGAAGGCAAATTCAATCGGCTCGGTCACCCCGGTGAGGAACGAGGTCAGCGCCATCGACAGGAAAATCCCGCCCATCACTTTGCGCCGCTCAGGCAACGCATTGCGGTACATCGCCAGGCAGGCAGCCGGCAAGCCGAACAGCATCACCGGGAACATGCCGGTCATGAACTGGCCGCCTTTGGGGTCGCCAGCAAAGTAGCGGGTCAGGTCGCCCGTGACCACCGCGCCGGTTACCGGGTCGGTGAAGCTGCCGAACACGAACCACGCCATATTGTTGAGGATGTGGTGCAAGCCAGTGACGATCAGCAGGCGGTTGAACACGCCAAACACGAACGCACCGAGGCTGCCGCTTTCCATCAACAGCACGCCGAAGCTGTTGATGCCGTGCTGGATCGGGGGCCAGATCAGGCCGAAAATCACGCCCAGGCCCACCGCGCTGAACCCGGTGACAATCGGCACAAACCGCCGCCCACCGAAGAACGCCAGGTACTCCGGCAACTTGATGTCCTTGAAGCGGTTGTACAGCCCACCGGCCATCAAGCCGCTGGCGATACCGGCGAGCATGCCCATGTTGATGGTGGTGTCCATCACCTTGAGCGTGGAGATCATCACCAGGTAACCAATCGCCCCGGCCAGGCCCGCAGTGCCGTTGTTGTCACGGGCAAAACCCACGGCGATGCCGATGGCGAAGATCAGCGCCAGGTTGGCGAAGATCGCCTGGCCGGCGTCGTGCATCACCGCGATGTTGAGCAAGTCGGTGTCGCCCAGGCGCAGCAAGAGCCCGGCAATCGGCAGGATCGCGATCGGCAGCATCAGTGCACGGCCCAGGCGTTGCAGGCCTTCGATAAAGTGTTGGTACATGGCGTGTCTCCCTATTCTTGTTGTTTTCAGCTCAGCGGCCAGTGGTGTTGACAGGCTTGGCGAACGGCCTTGGCGCTGCTCAGGTTGAGCAGTTCCTGGCTCAGCTGCCGGCATTGCGCCGCGTCCAGATGGCGAACGCGGTCCTTGATCTCTCCGACCTGCGGCGGGCTCACCGACAGCTCGGTGACGCCCAGGCCGACCAGTACCGGCGTGGCCAGCGGGTCAGAAGCCAACGCACCGCATACGCCGACCCAACGCCCATGTTTCGCCGCACCGGCGCAGGTGTGCGCGATCAGTCGCAGCAAGGCCGGGTGCAGCGCATCGACGCGCGCGGCCAAGCCTGCGTGGTCGCGGTCCATGGCCAGGGTGTACTGGGACAGGTCATTGGTGCCGATGGACAAAAAGTCCGCATGTTCGGCCAGCTGTTCAGCCATCAGCGCAGCGGCGGGCACTTCGATCATCACCCCCAGTTCGGGGCGCTGGCTCAAACCCAACTCGGCGCACAGTTCATCCAGGCGCTGGCGAATCTGCAGCAGTTCATCCACCTCGCTGACCATCGGCAACAGGATGCGGCAACGCGCCAGCGGCGAGACTTGCAGCAGGGCACGCAGTTGCTGGTCGAGCAATTCCGGACGCACTTGGGCCATGCGAATGCCGCGCAGGCCCAACACCGGGTTGGCCTCGATCGGCAGCGGCAAATAGTCGAGCTGCTTGTCGCCGCCCACGTCGATGGTGCGGATGATCACCGACTTGTCGCCCATGGCATCCAATACGGCCTGATAAGCCTGACGCTGTTCCTGCTCATCCGGCGCGGTACGGCGGTCGACGAAGAGGAATTCGGTGCGTAGGAGGCCGACGCCATCGGCACCGTTTTCAAACGCCACTTGGGCCTCGCTGCTGGAAGCAACATTGGCGGCGATTTCAATGCTCACACCGTCGCTGGTGCGTGCCGGTTGTTGCGCCTGGGCCTGTTGCTGCTGGCGACGCAGTTTTTGCGCGTCGCGAATCTGGTGTACTTCAGCATGGCGCGCGTCCGTAGGGGCCAGTTCCAGCCGGCCATTAACGGCGTCCAGCACCACGCGCTGGCCCTGAGGCACATCCAATACCTCGGCACCGAGTGCGACCACGCAGGGCAAGCCTTTACCTCGGGCAAGAATCGCGACGTGGGAGGTGGCGCCGCCTTCGGCCATGCAGATACCGGCTGCGTGCTGCTCACTCAGTTGCAGCAAGTCTGACGGGGTCAGTTCATGGGCGCTGACAATCGATCCGGCGGGTAACTCGAAGTGCCAGGCCTCACCCAGCAAGGCCCGCAATACGCGTTGTTGCAGGTCGCGAAGATCGTTGGCGCGCTCGGCAAACAACGGCTTGCCCAACGCCAACAGCACGGCGCACTGGGCCTGGATCGCATCACGCCAGGCGTGGGTGGCAGCGCTGCCGTGGGCGATGGCGTCGGTGGCCGCTTCCAGCAGCGCCGGGTCTTCGAGCAGTGCAAGGTGAGCGGCGAAGATGTCTTCTTCCTCGACATTCTTGCGTTGGCGGGCATGCTCGAGGGTGCTGCGGATTTCGTCACGCACCTGCTCCAGTGCCGTGTCGAGGCGCTGCTGTTGTTCGTCGGCGCTATGGTTACCGGTGTCTTCGGGCAGCTCGATGCCGGACAGGCGGAACAGTGGCCCGCACACCAGGCCGGGTGCTGCACACACGCCTTGCAGCACATCGGCTTCCACACTGGCGCGACGTGGCGCAGCAGTGGCTACCGGGGCGTGATGGGCTTCGCTGACCGCCACGGATAGCGCCGCGACCAGCCCTTGCAACGCCGCCTCTGCGTCTTGGCCACGGCAACTCACCCGCACTTCGTCGCCTTCGCCGATGCCCAGTCCCATCAAGCCAATCAGGCTGTCGCACGACGCCGATTTATCAGCGAAGTGCAGGTGCGACTGGCTGCTGAAACCCTGGGCGGTCTTGCGGATCAGGGCGGCAGGGCGTGCATGCAAACCGCCTCGATGGGTAATGCGTACGCTGGCGCTGGCCTCGAAGCTGGAGTTATCCACAGCTGCTTGGGCGGTGGCGGTGGTGCGCGCAGCAATCTGCAACAACGGCTCACCGATCTTGACCGTCTTCAGCGCCACGGGCGTCAGCTCAAAGCGCTCACTGTTGGTCAGGATGATCAAGCTCACCAGGCTCTTGCACTGGCGCGCAATGCGGTCCAGATCAAACTGCACCAACGGCTGACCCTCGCTCACCCGTGCGCCTTCCTTCACCAGCAAGGCAAAGCCTTCGCCATTGAGCTCCACGGTGTCGATGCCCACATGCATCAGCATCTCAGCACCGTTATCGGCGCGGATGGTCAGGGCGTGCCCGGTGCGGGCGACGTGGATGATCACGCCGTCACAGGGCGCGTGCAGGCAGTCGTTCAACGGGTCGATAGCGAGACCGTCGCCCATGGCGCCGCTGGCGAACACTTCGTCGGGGACGCGGTTCAGGGCCAGCACCGGCCCACTCAAGGGGGCGCTAAGGGTCAATGGATTATTGTTGTTGGGCATGGGCACGGTACTCATCAGGAAAACGCCGCTTTAGTGCGTGCGGGTGACTTTGCTCAGGTGGCGCGGCTGGTCCGGGTCCATGCCCCGTGCCTCAGCAAGGCCTGCGGCCATCACGTAGAAGCTCTGGATAGCCAGGATCGGGTCCAGGCTCGGGTGTTCGGCGCGGCTCAGCGTCAGGTCGCGTTCGGCGATATCGTCCGGCGCAGCCAGCAACACGCGAGCACCGCGTTGGCGCATATCGGCGGCCAGGCTCAGCAGGCCGGCCTGCTCGGCGCCGCGGGGGGCGAACACCAGTAGGGGGTAGTTCTCGTCGATCAAGGCCATCGGCCCGTGGCGCACTTCGGCGCTGCTGAAGGCTTCGGCCTGGATCGCCGAGGTTTCCTTGAGCTTGAGCGCGGCTTCCTGGGCGATGGCAAACCCGGCGCCACGGCCGATCACCATCAAGCGTTGGCTGCCTTTGAGGGCGTCGACGGCCAGGCGCCAATCCTGTCTGGCGGCGTCACGCAGGCCCTCGGGCAAGGCCCGACAGGCTTGCAGCAAGTCGGCTTCTTGATTCCAGTGGCCGATCAACTGTGCACTGGCGCTGAGGGTGGCGATAAAGCTCTTGGTGGCGGCCACGCTGAGTTCCGGCCCGGCGCACAGCGGCACGTGGAACTCGCAGGCGGCTTCCAGCGGTGAGTCTTCGGCATTGACCAGGGAGATGCTCAAGGCACCCCGCTTGCGTAGCAGGCGCAGGCTGTTGACCAGGTCCGGGCTCTGCCCCGATTGGGAAAAACCAAACGCTACCTGGCCGCTGACTTTCATCGGCGCCTGCAACAGGGTCACCACCGACATCGGCAGCGACGCCACCGGAATGCCCACGTGTTGCATGGCCAGGTAGGCGAAGTAACTGGCGGCGTGGTCGGAGCTGCCGCGGGCGATGGTCATCGCCACTTGCGGCGGCTGGCGGCGCAGGCGGCCGGCGACTTCTTCCAGCATCGGGTCCAGGCGCTGCAGTTGGGCCGCGACGGCGTCGCAGGAGGCCAGGGCCTCTTCAAGCATTTTTGAAGTCAATGGTTTCTCCTTCGACCATTACGTCGGTGAGTGTCAGGGAGCGGTCCAGACGCACGCAGTCGGCAAAGCTGCCCGGTTGCAGGCGGCCGCGTTCTTCCAGGCCCAGGTAGTCCGCAGGAAATTGCGACAGGCGTTGTGAGGCTTCACTGATGGGCAGGCCGATTTTCACCAGGTTGCGCAGCGCCTGATCCATGGTCAGCGTGCTGCCGGCCAGGGTGCCGTCGGCCAGGCGCACGCCGCCCAGGCATTTGGTCACGGTGTGGCTGCCCAGCTTGTACTCTCCGTCGGGCATGCCGGCGGCGGCGGTGGAGTCGGTGACGCAATACAGGCACGGGATAGAGCGCAGGGCCACGCGCATGGCGCCGGGGTGCACGTGCAGCAAGTCCGGGATCAGCTCGGCGTACTGGGCGTGGGCCAGCGCGGCGCCGACGATGCCGGGTTCGCGGTGATGCAGCGGGCTCATGGCGTTGTACAAATGAGTGAAACTGGTGGCGCCAGCGGCCAGGGCGGCAACGCCTTCTTCATAGCTGCCCAGGGTGTGGCCGATCTGCATGCGCACGCCGCGTTGGCTGAGGGCGCGAATCAGGCCGTCGTGGCCGGCGATTTCCGGGGCGATGGTGATCACCCGGATTGGCGCCAGGCGCAGGTAGGCTTCCACTTCCTGCATCAACGCGGTGTGGGCGAAGTTGGGTTGGGCGCCGAGTTTTCCCGGATTGATGTAGGGGCCTTCCAGGTGCACGCCGAGTACGCGGGCGCTGCCGGCTGGCCGCTGTTCGCAGAACGTGCCGAGGTCACCGAGCACGCGGGAAATTTCTTCCACCGGCGCCGTCATGGTGGTGGCCAGCAGCGAGGTGGTGCCAAAACGCACGTGGGTACGGGTAATGGTCTCGAAGGCGCCCGCACCTTCCATGATGTCGGCGCCGCCCCCGCCATGCACATGCAGGTCGATAAAGCCCGGCAGCAGGTAGGGCAGGTCGTTGTCGGCCGGGTCGCACGGCGTGCCGTCAATGGCGACAACCTTGCCGTGCTCATGCACCAGGCGACCACGCATCCAGCCGCTGGGCGTGAGGATATTGTCTTCAGTCATGGGCAGTTCTCTAAGTTCGCATTCAGGCGGAGTAGTCATGGCGGCGCAGCTCTGCGACAAAGTCGTAGTAGTCGTTGCGGCAGTAGGTGTCGGTGATCTCAATCGGCGTGTTGTCGGCGGTGTAGCCCACGCGGGTCATCAGCAGCATGGCGGTGCCGGGGGCGATGCCGACCAGCGCGGCGAACTCGTCCGAGGCATTGATCGCCTGGATATGCTGCAAGGCGCGCACGATGGGCTTGCCGATGCTTTCCAAGTATTCGTACAACGAATTGCCGATGGCCTGGGGATGGGGCAGCACCGAGGCCGGCATGGCGGTCATTTCAATCGCCATCACCGTGTCGTCGGCTTTGCGCAGGCGCTTGAGGCGCGCCACTTTGTCGGTGGGCGACAGGCCCAGGCGGATCAGTTCTTCATGGGTCGGCGGGGTGATGTCGCGCTCCAGCCACTGAGACGTGGGCACAAACCCCTTGAGCCGCAGCATCTCGCTGAACCCCGACAGGCGCGACAAGGGTTGTTCCAGGCGCGGCGTGATGAAAGTGCCGGAGCCTTGGCTGCGACGGATCAGCCCTTGAGCCATCAACACTTCCAGCGCTTTACGGGCGGTGACCCGCGAGATGCTCAATTGCTCGCTGAGGGCGCGTTCCGAAGGCAGGGCCTGTTCGGATTTCCACTGGCCGGCATGGATCGCTGCTTCAAGGCTGCGGGCCAGTTGCAGGTACAGCGGCGTGGATTGCTTGTCGTCGGGGCGCAGGGCCAGGATGGGATTCATCTGTCAGGTTTCCGATGCGTTATTGGAATGTTGTCGCCCGGTAATGGCCGAAAACTAATACCACTTAAATACCATGTCAATGCTACCAAAACGGTGAAAATCCCGGTTTCAGGGCGCTTTAATGGGGCTTGGTATCAAGTGGTATTAGAGAGGTCTTTATTGCGCGCACAAGTGCAGGGTCCCGCGCGGTGAACTGGTATTCACCGGCGGGTGCTGCCTGGGACAGGAATTATTTTCGAATTATTTTACGAACGGCACGCGATTACGGCCGAATCTCGATGAGGGTGCCGTCTTTGACCAGGTTCCACACTTCGCGCATATCCACATTGCGCATGCCGATGCAGCCGTCGGTCCAGTCCAGGGTGTGGAACCACTGTTCCGGGTAGTCTTCGGTGTCGGGGGTGCCGTGGATCATGATCATGCTGCCCGGCTTTACGCCTTCGCGGCGGGCGCGGGCGGCGTCGCTGATGTTCGGGTAGGAAATGTGCATGGCCAGGTTGAAGCGGTCGCTGGTCTTGCGCCAGTCGATCCAGTAGAGGCCTTCGGGCGTGCGGCGGTCACCTTCGATCAGCTTGTGGCCCTTGGGGTTCTTGCCCAGGGAGATGCGATAGGTCTTGAACGGCTTGCCGTCGTTGATCAGCTGCAGCTGGTGGGCGGACTTGAGCACCAGGACTTTCTCGACCGTTTTACCGCCAAGGGTTTGCACCGTGGAGGCCGGGGACAGCGTGGCGAACGACAGGCAGATCAGAGCAAGCAACCAACGCATTGAAACGGTATCCCTTTGGCGACATTGGCCAGCTTGTTATTGGGCGGGCTTGGACAGCGGTGGCACAGATTCGCTACGTACCGGGTATGCCTGTTGGCGACGGTCAGCGAAGAAGCATTCTAAGGTACGCCCGACCGTGCGGAAAGCCAGCTCGGACCAAGGGATATCGGCTTCGTCGAACAACCTCACTTCCAGGCTTTCCTGGCCAGCGGCAAAGTCCAGGTCGATCAGTTCGGCGCGGTAGAAGATATGCACCTGGCTGATGTGCGGCACATTGATCAGGGTATAGAGGCTCAGGTTGCGCACCCGGGCGCAGGCTTCTTCCAGGGTTTCACGCATGGCCGCCTGCTCGACGGTTTCGCCGTTTTCCATAAAGCCTGCGGGCAGGGTCCAGTAACCCAGGCGTGGCTCGATGGCGCGGCGGCACAACAGCACTTGGTCGCCCCATACCGGCAGGGTACCGGCGACAATATTGGGGTTCTGGTAATGAATGGTCGAGCAGTGGTCGCATACATAGCGCAGGCGTGCGTCGCCTTCGGGAATGCGTTGGGTCACCGGTTTGCCGCACTGGCTGCAGAAATTCATGCTGGGGTTCCTGGACAATGGGCACATCTTGGCTCGGTGCCGGGCGTTCCTGCAAGTTGTCGTTTCGCGACAGCGCTGCGGTTTTGGGGTTGGGCGCTCGCAAGCTTTGGTGCATGATGCAAGGTAGCCAACAGACCGAGATGACTCATGCTGGACGAGCTACTTCGCCGGGTAAGCAACCACACCCCCCACACCCTGGAAACCGACGGGCGTTTCCCCGAGGCTGCGGTGCTGGTGCCGATTACCCGCAGTGACGAACCCGAGCTGATCCTGACCCTGCGCGCCAGCGGCCTGTCGACCCACGGTGGCGAAGTGGCCTTTCCCGGCGGGCGCCGCGACCCCGAAGACCCGGACCTGATCTTTACCGCCTTGCGCGAAGCCGAAGAAGAAATAGGCCTGCCGCCGGGGCTGGTTGAAGTCATCGGCCCGTTGAGCCCGCTGATTTCCCTGCACGGCATCCGCGTAACGCCCTATGTAGGTGTGATCCCCGATTACGTCGAATACCTGGCCAACGACGCCGAGATTGCCGCCGTTTTCAGCGTGCCTTTGGATTTTTTCCGACAGGACCCACGCGAACATACCCACCGCATTGATTACCAGGGCCGTAGTTGGTACGTGCCAAGCTACAGGTTCGGCGAATACAAAATCTGGGGGCTGACAGCGATCATGATCGTCGAGCTGATCAACCTGCTCTATGACGATGCCAAAATCAGCCTGCACCAGCCGCCCAAGAGCTTCATCAATCTATAAGCCATCGTTCAAATGGCATGCCGTGAGGAAAAACCATGAAATACCGCCTGGGCGACGCCCGCGTCGAGACCCATCCCGACAGTTGGGTTGCACCGAATGCCACGCTGGTGGGCAAGGTCAAACTGGAGGAGGGCGCCAACGTCTGGTTCAACGCGGTGTTGCGTGGCGATAACGAGCTGATCCTGATCGGCAAGAACAGCAACGTGCAGGACGGCAGCGTGATGCACACCGACATGGGTTACCCGCTGACCCTCGGCACCGGCGTGACCATTGGCCATAACGCGATGCTGCACGGCTGTACCGTTGACGACTACAGCCTGATCGGTATCAACGCAGTGATCCTCAATGGCGCCAAGATCGGCAAGCACTGCATCATCGGCGCCAACTCGCTGATCGGTGAGGGCAAGGAAATTCCTGACGGCTCGCTGGTCATGGGCTCGCCAGGCAAAGTGGTGCGTGAGCTGACCGAGGCGCAAAAGCGCATGCTCGAAGCCAGCGCTGCGCACTATGTGCATAACTCGCAGCGTTACGCGCGGGATCTGGTTGAGCAGGAAGAATGAGTACGGTTGAACGGCCTGTTGCCTCGCCGTGCGTGAGTATTTGCGCACTGGACGACGACGATATCTGCACCGGCTGTCAGCGCAATGTGGATGAGATTACGCGCTGGAGCCGCATGGACAACGCCGAGCGCCGGCTGGTGCTGGGGTTCTGCCATGAGCGGGCGGTGGCGAGTGGGATGGTGTGGATGACCCCTGGGAAATCTGGCGCCTGACAGGCCGCCATCGCAGGCAAGCCAGCTCCCACCCTTGATGTGTGAATACCCTCAAATGTGGGAGCTGGCTTGCCTGCGATGAGGCCCTGCCAGACGACCTCCTTGTAATTGTGTACCCTGTGCGGCATTGCCCACAGGTCCATCCTCCATGTTTTTCCTGATCGCCTATATCAGCAGCGTCGTACTGATCAACTTCGCCTTCTCCACCGCCCCACACCTGGACGTCATCTGGTCCGCCTGGGGTGGCCTGGTATTTATCCTGCGCGACATGGTGCAAACCCGCTTCGGCCATGGCGCAATCATCGCCATGCTCGCGGCGCTGGTGCTCTCCTATATCACCTCCGACCCGTCCATTGCCCTGGCCAGTGCCACGGCGTTTGCGGTGTCCGAGTGCATCGACTGGCTGGTTTTCAGCATCACCAAGCGCCCGCTGCATGACCGCCTGTGGATAAGTTCGGCGCTGAGCATTCCCCTCGATACCTTTATCTTTTTCGGCCTGATCGGCGCACTGACCCCAGCGGTGGCGGGCACGGCGTTGGTGTCCAAGTTCGCCGGTGTCACCGTGGTCTGGCTGATCATGGCCTGGCGCATCCGCCGGCGGGCAGTCGCCAACTGAGGCCAATTTTTACAGTTCATGTAAAATGCCCGCCTTTCTCCCCCATGATCCGCTCCCCTGAGGACCTGAGATGACCCGAATCGGAACTCCATTGTCGCCAACCGCGACCCGCGTTTTGCTGTGTGGCTGCGGTGAGCTGGGCAAGGAAGTGGTAATCGAACTGCAACGCCTGGGCGTTGAAGTGATTGCCGTGGATCGCTACGCCAACGCGCCGGCCATGCAGGTGGCGCACCGTAGCCATGTGATCAACATGCTCGACGGCGCCGCATTGCGTGCGGTGATCGAGGCGGAGAAGCCGCATTTCATCGTGCCGGAAATCGAAGCCATCGCCACCGCGACCCTGGTTGAGCTGGAGGCCGAAGGTTTCACCGTGATCCCCACCGCCCGCGCCACGTCGCTGACCATGAACCGTGAAGGCATCCGTCGCCTGGCCGCCGAAGAGCTGGACCTGCCGACCTCGCCGTACCACTTCGCCGATACCTTCGAAGATTACAGCAAGGCCGTCCAGGACCTGGGCTTTCCGTGCGTGGTCAAGCCGGTGATGAGTTCGTCGGGCAAGGGCCAGAGCCTGTTGCGCAGCACTGATGACGTGCAGAAAGCCTGGGACTACGCCCAAGAGGGCGGGCGTGCCGGCAAGGGTCGGGTGATCATCGAAGGCTTTATCGACTTCGACTACGAAATCACCCTGCTGACCGTGCGCCACATCGGCGGCACCACGTTCTGCGCGCCGGTGGGCCATCGCCAGGAGAAGGGCGACTATCAGGAATCCTGGCAGCCACAGGCCATGAGCCCGATTGCCTTGGCGGAATCCGAGCGTGTTGCAAAAGCGGTGACCGAAGCCTTGGGTGGCCGTGGCTTGTTTGGCGTGGAATTGTTCATCAAGGGCGATCAGGTGTGGTTCAGCGAAGTGTCGCCGCGCCCCCATGACACCGGCCTGGTGACCCTGATTTCCCAAGACCTGTCGCAGTTTGCCTTGCACGCACGCGCCATCCTCGGCCTGCCGATCCCGTTGATCCGTCAATTCGGGCCTTCGGCGTCGGCGGTGATCCTGGTGAAAGGGCAATCCACCCAGACTGCATTCGCCAACCTCGGCGCCGCGCTGAGCGAGCCGGATACAGCGTTGCGTCTGTTTGGCAAACCTGAAGTGAACGGCCAGCGCCGCATGGGCGTGGCACTGGCGCGGGATGAGTCGATTGAAGCGGCTCGGGCCAAGGCGACCCGTGCTTCCCAAGCAGTTGTTGTAGAGCTCTAAGCCGCGACGCTCGTTCCCACGCTTTGCGTGGGAATGCCTCTTGTGACGCTCTGCGTCGCGCTTGGGGACGCAGAGCGTCCCTAACTGCATTCCCACGCAGAGCGTGGGAACGAGCATGGGGTCAGGCGACCTTGTTCAAGTCGTTATCCCGCGTCTCTTTCAGGCACAGCACCGCAATCAAGCTCAGCAACGCTGCCGCCGATACATATCCCCCGACATAACTCAAACCACCCATCGCCACCAGCTTGGTCGCGAAGAACGGCGCCGCCGAGGCCCCCACGATCCCACCCAGGTTATACGCTGCCGATGCACCGGTATAACGCACGCGGGTCGGGAACAATTCCGGCAGCAGCGCGCCCATCGGTGCGAAGGTCACGCCCATCAAAAACAGCTCCAACGCCAGAAACAGCGCCACGGCCCAGGTCGAGCCATGGGTCAGCAGCGGTTCCATGGTAAAGCCCGACAGAATCGCCAGGACCGCGCCTACAATCAGCACCGGCTTGCGCCCGTAGCGATCACTGGCCAGGGCGGCCAGTGGTGTCGCCAGCCCCATGAACAGCACCGCGAAACACAGCAGGCCGAGGAAGGTTTCACGGCTGTAGCCCAAGGTGGAAACGCCGTAGCTCAACGAAAACGCCGTGGTGATATAGAACAGCGCGTAGCACACCACCATCGACGCGGCGCCCAGCAGTACCGGCAGCCAATGCTGGCTGAACAGTTCTACCAGCGGCACTTTAACTGGTTTTTCCTTGGCCACTGCATTGGCGAACACCGGCGTCTCATGCAACTTGAGGCGTGCATACAGGCCCACCATCACCAGTGCGGCGCTGAGGATGAACGGAATGCGCCAGCCCCAGCTACGAAATTGCTCGTCATTCAGGCTCATGGCCAAAATCAGGAACAAACCGTTGGCCGCCAGGAAGCCTATCGACGGGCCCAGTTGCGGGAACATGCCGAACCAGGCGCGCTTGCCCTTGGGGGCATTCTCGGTCGCCAGCAAGGCCGCGCCGCCCCATTCCCCACCCAGGCCGAGGCCTTGGCCGAAACGCAAGACACACAAGAGAATCGGCGCCCAGGCACCGATGCTGTCGTAGCCCGGCAGCAAGCCGATCAGGGTAGTACATACACCCATCAGTAGCAGTGAAGCCACGAGGGTTGATTTACGGCCGATACGGTCACCGAAGTGACCGAACAACGCCGACCCCAGAGGGCGGGCGATAAAAGCGATACCGAAGGTCAGGAACGATGCCAGCATCTGCGCGGTGCCGGAGGTCTGTGGGAAGAACACCGGGCCGATCACCAGGGCGGCAGCCGTGGCGTAGATGTAGAAATCGTAGAACTCAATGGCGGTGCCGACGATGCTCGCGGTGGCGACGCGGGCGGTCGAGTTGGCAGGTGCGGCGCTCGCAGCCTCTTGGTAGGTGGTGCTCATGACGTTATCCCTGACGGTTATTGCGCGTTTGGACGCGGATTATTATTGGTCGAACACCCATGGATCAGGGCTGTGCGCGGGGCGGCTCGGGATGGGAGCAAACACCGGTCGGACATGGTAAGGCGGTGCCAGGACACGCTGGGTGCGGATAGCACGCGGTCGGGCGGGGCTTGGGTAAGCCGCTGGGATTATAGGAAGGGGGCTAAGGATCCAACAAGGGGCTGGTGAGGATCTATGGCCTGGAACTGGATCAATGTGGGAGCTGGCTTGCCTGCGATAGCATCACTGCGGTGTGATTGACACCCCTAAGCGCCTGCATCGCTGGCAAGCCCGGCTCCCACACAAGTCAGCTCCCACATTGAGCGGGTTGAGCCTGTTGAGGTCAGGCGGCCACCGGCACACGGCTGGTATGCCAGATCAACACCTTGCTCACCCGGTTGTCCTCGGTCTCGAGGATTTCCAGGCGATAGCGGCCGACTTTCAGGCATACCGCACAATCGGGAATGGTTTCCAGCGCCTCGGTCACTAGGCCGTTGAGGGTCTTGGGGCCGTCGCTGGGCAGATGCCAGCCCAGGCTCTTGTTCAGTTCGCGGATCGAGGCTGCACCATCGATGATGTAGCGGCCATCGGGCTGGGCTTCGATGTGCGGGTTATCCACAGCCTGATCGCTTTCGAATTCGCCGACGATTTCTTCCAGGATATCTTCCAGGGTGACGATGCCCAGCACTTCACCGTACTCGTCCACCACCATGCCCAGGCGCCGCTGCTGTTTGTGGAAATTCAGCAGTTGCAGCTGCAACGGCGTGCTTTCCGGCACGAAGTAAGGCTCGTGGCAGGCGGCGAGCAGGGCCTCTTTGGTCAGGCTGGCGTCGGGCAGCAGGTGTTGGACCTGCCGGGTATTGAGCACGGCCTGCACCTGGTTGATGTCGCTGTGGAACACGGGCAGGCGGGTGCGCGGTGAGGTGCGCAACTGTTCGATGATGTCTTCTATCGACTCATCAAGATTGATGCCGTCCACTTCGCTGCGCGGCACCAGGATGTCGTTGACCGTGATGTTGTCCAGGGCATGGATACCTGGCAGGCCGGGAGTGCGGTCGGCGTCGGTGTCGGGCTCTGGGTCGTCATCATGGTCGGGCAGGGGCTCGTCGCTGTTTTTCACCACGCCGGATTTGCGTGCAAACGGGCGCAATAACAGCTGGCTGATGCCATTGAGCAGCCAGGCCAGCGGGTAAAGGATTTTCAGCGGCACGCCCAGCAATGTATTGCCAAAACCCAGCACTGCTTGGGGGTGACGGGTAGCCAGGGTGCGGGGCAGGTAGTCGGCCAGTACCAGCAGCCCTGCGCAGGAAATCAGCCAGCCTAGCCAGGGCCCGTTCTCTGCCCAGGCATAGATCGCCAACAGGGTGCAGAGAATCACCACGGCGGCGCGACACAGGCTGTTGCACAGGATCAGGCTATGGCGCGGGAAGCTCAGGCGTGCCGCTGCCTTGTCGCCCTGGCGTGTGCCAGGGCGTAGGGCCAGCAGGTGTTGTTGTGCGGCTTCAATGGCGGTAAACAGTGCTGCCCATAGAATCAGCAGGGCAATTACGGCGAGCATCGGCCCTAAGGGCAAGTTGTCCATGATCACTGCCCGTCAGATATGCAGGATGTATTCGCGAACCAGCTTGCTGCCGAAATAGGCCAGCATCAACAGGCAGAAACCGGCCAGGGTCCAGCGGATGGCCTTGTGCCCTCGCCAGCCGAGGCGGTTGCGCCCCCACAGCAGCACGCTGAACACGACCCAGGCCAGGCACGCCAGCAAGGTTTTATGGACCAGGTGTTGGGCAAACAGGTTTTCGACGAACAGCCAGCCTGAGATCAGCGACAGCGACAGCAGGGTCCAGCCGGCCCACAGGAACCCGAACAGCAGGCTTTCCATGGTTTGCAGCGGCGGGAAGTTCTTGATCAACCCGGACGGGTGCTTGTGCTTGAGCTGGTGATCCTGCAGCAGCAGGAGCAGGGCCTGGAACACCGCGATGGTGAACATGCCGTAGGCGAGGATCGACAACAGGATGTGGGCAAGGATGCCCGGCTCCTCGTCGATCACCTGTACGGTGCCAGTAGGGGTGAACTGCGCCAGCAGCACCGTGAGCATTCCCAGGGGGAATAGCAGCACCAGCAGGTTCTCCACCGGAATCCGGTAACAGGCCAGCAGCGTCAGCGCGATGACGGCCGCGGCGATCAGGCTGGCGGCGCTGAAAAAGTCCAGGCCCAGGCCGACCGGGGTCATCAGGTGGGTGAACAGGCTGGCGGCATGGGCCAGCAGGGCCAGCACGCCAAGGCCGACGAGCAGACGTTTGTCCGCTTTGGTGCCTTGGGCCAGACGAGTGCCCTGATAGAGAGTCGCAGCGGCATACAAAATGGCGGCGGCGAGGCTGGGTAGCAAACTGGGTGACAAGGGGAGCATAAATCCTGGTAGGCAAGCCCGAAAGGCGTTGAGTTTGGCACACACCTGCGTTGCACGAAAGACTCCCGGGCCAGACAGCGGGTGTGCATGGGCGCAGTCTTCGCTATAATCCGCGACCTGCCCACGCCGCAGGCTCGGCGAACGCTGTTTTTAATAGCGATTTCCCCCAGCCTGGGCCGCCATTACCTCGGTCTACCTGCATTTCGATGAATAGGGCCTGAAAGGATCGCGCATGTTTGAAAACTTGACTGACCGTCTCTCGCAGACGCTGCGCCACGTTACCGGCAAGGCCAAGCTGACCGAGGACAATATTAAAGACACCCTGCGTGAAGTGCGCATGGCGTTGCTGGAAGCCGACGTGGCTTTGCCGGTGGTGAAGGACTTCGTCAACTCGGTCAAGGAACGTGCGGTCGGCACCGAAGTGTCCCGCAGCCTGACGCCGGGCCAGGCCTTTGTGAAGATCGTCCAGGCCGAACTCGAAAGCCTGATGGGCGCGGCCAACGAAGACCTGAACCTCAGCGCCGTGCCGCCAGCCGTCGTGTTGATGGCCGGCCTGCAAGGTGCGGGTAAAACCACCACCGCCGGCAAACTGGCGCGCTTCCTCAAAGAGCGCAAGAAGAAATCCGTGATGGTGGTATCGGCCGACGTGTACCGTCCGGCGGCCATCAAGCAGTTGGAAATGCTCGCGGGCGAAGTGGGCGTGACCTTCTTCCCGTCCGACCTGAGCCAGAAGCCGGTCGACATCGCCAACGCGGCTATTAAAGAAGCCAAGCTCAAGTTCATCGACGTGGTCATCGTCGATACCGCCGGTCGCCTGCACATCGACGAAGAGATGATGGGCGAGATCAAGGCGCTGCATGCCGCGATCAACCCGGTCGAGACCCTGTTCGTGGTCGACGCCATGACTGGCCAGGATGCGGCCAACACCGCCAAGGCTTTTGGTGACGCACTGCCGCTGACCGGCGTGATCCTCACCAAGGTCGACGGCGACGCCCGTGGCGGTGCCGCGCTGTCGGTACGTGCCATTACTGGCAAGCCGATCAAGTTCATCGGTATGGGCGAGAAGAGCGAAGCGCTCGAACCGTTCCACCCTGAGCGTATCGCCTCGCGCATCCTTGGCATGGGTGACGTGCTCAGCCTGATCGAGCAGGCCGAAGCCACGCTCGACAAGGACAAGGCCGACAAACTGGCCAAGAAGCTGAAGAAGGGTAAGGGCTTCGATCTCGAAGACTTCCGCGACCAGCTGCAACAGATGAAGAACATGGGCGGCCTCGGCGGCCTGATGGACAAGCTGCCCAACATCGGCGGTGTGAACTTGGCGCAAATGGGCAACGCCCAGGGCGCGGCAGAGAAACAGTTCAAGCAGATGGAAGCCATCATCAACTCCATGACCCCGGCCGAGCGCCGCGACCCTGAGCTGATCAGCGGTTCGCGCAAGCGCCGGATCGCCATGGGTTCCGGCACGCAGGTGCAGGACATCGGTCGCTTGATCAAGCAGCACAAGCAGATGCAGAAGATGATGAAGAAATTCTCCGCCAAGGGCGGTATGGCCAAGATGATGCGCGGCATGGGCGGTATGTTGCCCGGCGGCGGCATGCCTAAAATGTAAAGTATTCGAGCGCAAGCCTTGCTTGCGCTCCGCCCCACAAGGATGTGGGATCTCCAGCAAACCCGCCGTTGGCGGGCGCTGACTCGCCGTTTTAACCGACGGCTCTATAGCAGATCTGAATGGCACGCTGATAGGCGCCAGAAAAAGACATTTGCAAAAGTCCGGATATTCCTTAGAATATGCGGCCTTTCGGGCACCTATGCCCGCTGTGCATTTAGATTTGCAGCACCGACTACAGGAACGATGTTCACATGCTAACAATCCGTCTTGCCCTTGGCGGCTCCAAAAAGCGCCCGTTTTACCACTTGACCGTAACCGACAGCCGCAACCCGCGTGACGGTTCGCACAAGGAACAGGTTGGTTTCTTCAACCCTGTTGCTCGTGGTCAAGAAGTTCGTCTGTCCGTGAACCAAGAGCGCGTAGCCTACTGGCTGAGCGTTGGCGCACAGCCATCCGAGCGCGTTGCAAAACTGTTGAAGGACTCGGCTAAGGCCGCAGCCTGAGCAATATGAACGCGACGCCAGCTGTTGCTGATGATTTGATCGTTATCGGCAAGATTTACTCTGTTCATGGCGTTCGCGGCGAAGTGAAGGTGTATTCCTTTACTGATCCGACTGAAAACCTGTTGCAGTACAAAACCTGGACGCTCAAGCGCGAAGGGAGTGTGAAACAGGTCGAGCTGGTCAGTGGACGCGGGAGCGACAAGTTCCTGGTCGCAAAGCTCAAGGGTCTTGATGATCGTGAAGAAGCTCGTCTTCTGGCCGGTTATGAGATCTGCGTGCCGCGCAACCTGTTCCCTGAATTGACCGACGGCGAGTACTACTGGTACCAGCTGGAAGGTCTGAAGGTTATTGATCAACTCGGGCAATTGCTGGGGAAAATCGATCATCTTCTGGAAACCGGCGCCAATGATGTAATGGTGGTCAAGCCTTGCGCTGGCAGCCTGGATGACCGTGAACGCCTGTTGCCCTATACCGAGCAATGCGTGTTGACCGTCGACCTGGCCGCGGGCGAGATGAAGGTGGAATGGGACGCGGACTTCTAAGCGTGGCTAATTTGCGCATTGAAGTGATCAGTTTGTTTCCCGAGATGTTTTCCGCCATCAGCGAGTACGGCATCACCAGTCGGGCGGTGAAACAGGGGCTGTTGCAGCTCACCTGTTGGAACCCGCGAGACTACGCGACGGATCGACATCACACTGTGGACGATCGCCCATTTGGCGGTGGCCCGGGCATGGTGATGAAGATCAAGCCCCTGGAAGACGCGTTGGTTCAGGCCAAGGCAGCTGCCGGGGAGAAGGCGAAGGTAATTTACCTGTCCCCTCAAGGCCGTCAGCTGAAACAGGCGGCGGTACGCGAACTGGCGAATGAGGAAAGTTTGATCCTGATTGCCGGTCGCTATGAAGGCATTGACGAGCGTTTTATTGAAGCTCATGTCGATGAAGAGTGGTCGATTGGGGACTATGTCCTGTCTGGCGGCGAGCTGCCGGCGATGGTCCTGATAGATGCGGTTACACGACTGCTGCCCGGAGCTTTAGGGCATGCGGACTCCGCGGAGGAAGATTCCTTCACGGATGGTTTGCTGGATTGCCCGCACTACACCCGTCCGGAGGTGTATGCGGATCAGCGTGTTCCCGACGTATTGCTAAGTGGCAATCACGCACACATCCGGCGTTGGCGTTTACAGCAGTCCCTTGGTCGGACCTATGAACGACGCGCCGATCTTCTGGAAAGCCGCTCGCTTTCTGGAGAAGAGAAGAAGCTGCTCGAGGAATACATCCTCGCGCGGGACGATAGTTAACAACGTATCGATGGTAGGTCCATTGACTTACCTTAGGAGCACAGCATGACTAACAAAATCATCCTTGCACTCGAAGCAGAGCAGATGACCAAAGAGATCCCTACCTTTGCCCCGGGCGACACCATTGTCGTTCAGGTGAAAGTGAAGGAAGGCGACCGTTCGCGTCTGCAAGCGTTCGAAGGCGTGGTAATCGCCAAGCGTAACCGTGGTGTGAACAGTGCTTTCACTGTTCGTAAAATCTCCAACGGTGTTGGCGTAGAGCGTACTTTCCAGACCTACAGCCCGCAAATCGACAGCATGGCCGTCAAGCGTCGCGGTGACGTACGTAAAGCCAAGCTGTACTACCTGCGTGACCTGTCCGGTAAAGCAGCTCGCATCAAGGAAAAACTGGCTTAAGTCCAGCTTCCCGATGCAGAAAAAAGCAGCCTACGGGCTGCTTTTTTGTGCCTGAAATTTGCCTATCTGCCGGTATTGACCCATGACCACCCGCCTCGAAGAAATCCAACGCCGTACCGACCTGTCCGTCACCCACGTGACCAAGGCCGTGTTCCCGCCCACCACCAACCACCACAACACCCTGTTCGGCGGCACCGCCCTGGCATGGATGGACGAAGTGTCGTTCATCACCGCCACGCGTTTCTGTCGCTTGCCTTTGGTGACGGTCTCCACCGACCGTATCGACTTCAACCACGCGATCCCGGCCGGCTCTATCGTTGAGCTGATCGGTCGGGTGATCAAGGTCGGCAACACCAGCCTCAAGGTCGAGGTTGAAGTGTTCGTCGAGAGCATGAGCGCTGATGGCCGTGAAAAGGCGATCCAGGGCGTGTTCAGCTTCGTCGCGATTGACGCAGATAAACGCCCTGTCCCGGTACTGCCTGGCTTTGTTGACTGATTACTCGGTGGTGCTGGCCTGCGGTTGAATGACCGCCAGCAAGGTCCAGCCCGCTACAGGCTTCAAATTGCTCTCGGGCGAGACCACATGCACCCAGCCGCTGGTGTCCCGGGCAAACAGCAAGGTAGCCCGCTCGCCGTGCAACGCCTGGTACTGCTCCCAGCCAAAGCCGTCGGTGAGGTTGGTGCTATACAGTTCGGCGCCCTGGCCCAACAGGCTGGCCAGTTTGGTGTAGCTCAAAGGTTGGCTGCCCAGCAAATGGCCACGGTGTTCATGGCTGGCCTTGTGCTTGTCGGTGCGACGGTTTTCCTGGCTGCTGGCCAGGGCGAACAGGCGATGGCCGAAGTCATGGCGAAAACGCATGGTGGCCAAGGCATTCAGTTCGCCAGAAGGCGAGAGCGCGAGCAGATGTCCCAGGCCGACCAGGTCCAGATGGGACTCGGCATGCTGGGAAGCCGGGTTGCCGAAGTACGTAGGCAAGCCTTCCATACGACTGGCGCGGATGTTTTCCCAGCTGGAATCCGTCAGTAACACGCGGCTGCCCAATTGTTGCAACGCTTTACCGAGTGCCCGCGCCGGGCCGTTCGCACCTACGATCAGGAAGCCGCTGGGCGCCGGCTCGGCGACTTTCAGCAGGCGGGCCAAGGGGCGTGCCGTGGCGCTTTGCAGCACCACGGTGCCGATGATCACCGCGAAGGTTAGCGGAACGAGCAACAACGCGCCTTCGTGGCCAGCCTCATCCAGACGGATCGCAAAGATCGCTGACACCGCCGCCGCCACAATGCCCCGTGGGGCGATCCAGGCCAGCAGTGCGCGCTCGCGCCAGTTCAGCCCCGAGCCAAAGGTCGAAAGCGCCACGTTCAACGGGCGTGCAATGAATTGGATGATCAACAGCAGGATCAACACGAACGGGCCCAGGGCGATCATGGCGTTCAGGTCCAGGCGTGCCGCCAGCAGGATAAACAGCCCGGAAATCAGCAACACACTGAGGTTTTCCTTGAAGTGCAGGATGTGCCGTACATCCACGCCCTTCATATTCGCCATCCACATGCCCATCAGCGTGACCGCCAGCAGGCCGGACTCATGCATCACTTGGTTGGAGGCAATGAAGATACCCAGCACGCCCGCCAGTGTCGCCAGGTTGTGCAGGTATTCCGGCAACCACTGGCGGCGCATGATCTGCCCCAGTACCCAGCCACCGGCGATGCCGAACAGGCTGCCGCAGAGGATGACGCCGCCGAAGGTCAGCAGGCTGTGGCTCAAACCATCGCCCGACGCACTGGCGATGATGAAGCTATACACCACTACCGCCAGCAGTGCGCCAATCGGGTCGATGACGATGCCTTCCCAGCGCAGGATATTGGCGATGGAGGCTTTGGGGCGCACCACACGCAACATGGGCACGATCACCGTCGGGCCGGTGACCAGTGTCAGGGTGCCGAACAGCAGCGCCAGCATCCAGTCGAAGCCCAGCAGCCAGTGGGTGGCCAGGGTGATCACCGCCCAGGTCGAGAGGGCGCCGACGGTGACCAGCCGGTGGACGACGCTGCCGATTTCCTTCCATTCCGACAGGTGCAGGGTCAGGCTGCCCTCAAACAGGATCAGCGCCACTGCCAGCGACACCAATGGCATCAACAGAGGGCCGAACATTTCCTGCGGGTCGAGCCATCCGAGTATCGGCCCTGCCAGAATCCCGCTCAGCAGAAGAAACAGAATCGCTGGCAGTTTCAGGCGCCAGGCCAGCCACTGGCAGCCGAGTGCGGCCACGCCAATGCCGCCAAAAGCCAACAAAATCTGTTGTTCGTTCATTAAAGCTTCCTGTTCCTTGAAATAGCGGGCTATGAAAGACTAATGGCTCTTGTCACAGTTCCTTAAATAATACGCGTATTGCCTTGTGCTAAGTCGCTTGAGTGCCCATGCCTGCCATTGACCATCCCCTGATCGACCGCTTCCTCGACGCCCTCTGGTTGGAAAAAGGCCTGTCGGACAACACACGCCAGGCGTACCGCAGCGACCTGGCGCTGTTCAACGGCTGGCTGCAGGAGAAAAACCTCGAACTGATCAATGCCGGGCGCGAGTTGATCCTCGATCACCTGGCCTGGCGCCTGCAGCAGAACTACAAACCGCGCTCCACTGCGCGATTCCTCTCCGGCGTGCGTGGCTTTTATCGCTACCTGCTGCGGGAAAAACTCATTGCCGTCGACCCGACCCTGCAAATCGACATGCCGCAGCTCGGCAGGCCGTTACCCAAGTCCTTGTCGGAAGCCGACGTCGATGCCCTGCTCGCGGCCCCGGACCTGAGCGAGGCCATCGGCCAGCGCGACCGTGCCATGCTGGAGGTGTTGTATGCCTGCGGCCTGCGCGTGACCGAATTGATCAGCCTGACCCTGGAACAGGTCAACCTGCGCCAGGGCGTGTTGCGCGTGATGGGCAAGGGCAGCAAGGAGAGGCTGGTGCCGATGGGCGAGGAGGCGATTGTGTGGGTCGAGCGCTACATGCGCGATGCGCGCCACGAACTGCTGGGTGGGCGCCCCAGCGACGTGCTGTTCCCCAGCCAGCGCGGCGAGCAGATGACCCGCCAGACCTTCTGGCACCGCATCAAGCACCAGGCCAAAGTGGCCGGGATCGGCAAAGCGCTGTCACCCCACACCTTGCGCCATGCGTTCGCCACCCATTTGCTCAACCACGGTGCGGATTTGCGCGTGGTGCAAATGCTGCTTGGGCACAGCGACTTATCCACAACCCAGATCTACACCCATGTGGCACGCGCACGTTTGCAGGACATGCACGCCAAGCACCACCCGCGCGGATAAAACCGTCAGAAATGGCCCATTTTAGCTGTCGCGGTCTGCCCTCCCGCCCAACTGTGGTAGGCTTTGCCGGTTCGCAAAGGGGACGGCGCCCGTTGTGTTCCAGATCAGTATTCTGCTCCCGTCCCTGCCTCTGCCTTCAGGAGTTCCCATGCGCTTGACCCAGATTATTGCCGCCGCAGCCATTGCGTTGGTTTCCACCTTTGCGGTCGCCGATGATGCGGCCGAGCAAACCATTCGCAAGAGCCTGGCCAACCTGGCGCTCGACACGCCTATTGAAAGCATCAGCGCCAGCCCCATGGCCGGCCTGTATGAAGTCAAGCTCAAGGGCAGCCGTGTGCTGTACGCCAGCGCCGATGGCCAGTACATCGTCCAGGGCTACCTGTTCCAGCTCAAGGATGGCAAGCCGGTCAACCTGACCGAGAAGGCCGAGCGCCTGGGCGTGTCGAAGCTGATCAACGGCATCCCGGTGGCTGAAACCGTGGTTTACCCCGCCATTGGCGAAACCAAGACCCATATCACCGTGTTCACCGACACCACCTGCCCGTACTGCCACAAGCTGCACGCTGAAATCCCGGCACTGAACAAGCTGGGCGTGGAAGTGCGCTACGTCGCCTTCCCGCGCCAGGGCCTGGGTTCGCCGGGTGACGAGCAGTTGCAGGCGGTGTGGTGCTCGGCCGACAAGAAAGCGGCCATGGACAAGATGGTCGACGGCAAGGAAATCAAATCGGCCAAATGCGCCAACCCGGTTTCCAAGCAGTTCGCCCTGGGCCAGTCCATTGGTGTGAACGGTACACCGGCCATCGTTTTGGCCGACGGCCAGGTGATTCCGGGCTACCAGCCGGCGCCGCAAGTTGCCAAACTGGCACTGGGTGCCAAGTAAGCATTTATCGTTGAGCCTTTGACGATCATGGCCCGCCGAACCGTCGGCGAGTCATTAATTGAGAGCCGCAGTTGTGCGGCTGTTTTCACGGCCGACCTAGCGTCGGCCGTTTCATGGGGAGTTCTTCAGTGAAACCGGTCAAAGTAGGCATCTGTGGGTTAGGGACCGTCGGTGGCGGTACCTTCAACGTACTTCAGCGTAACGCTGAAGAAATTTCCCGCCGCGCAGGTCGCGGGATTGAAGTGGCGCAGATTGCCACGCGTTCGCCAAAGCCTCAGTTCGAAACGACCGGTATTGCGATTACCAACGATGTGTTCGCCGTGGCCACCAACCCTGAGATCGATATCGTTATCGAGCTGGTAGGCGGCTACACCGTGGCCCGCGAGCTGGTGCTCAAGGCCATCGAGAACGGCAAGCACGTGGTCACCGCCAACAAGGCGCTGATCGCCGTGCACGGCAACGAGATCTTCGCCAAGGCCCGCGAGGAGGGCGTGATCGTGGCGTTCGAAGCCGCGGTGGCCGGTGGTATCCCGGTGATCAAGGCGATCCGTGAAGGCCTGTCCGCCAACCGCATCAACTGGGTAGCCGGCATCATCAACGGCACCGGTAACTTCATCCTCACCGAAATGCGCGAGAAGGGCCGTACCTTCGAAGACGTGCTGGCCGAAGCCCAGGCCCTGGGTTACGCCGAAGCCGACCCGACGTTCGACGTGGAAGGCATCGACGCCGCCCACAAGCTGACCATCCTGGCCTCCATCGCCTTTGGTATCCCGCTGCAGTTCGACAAGGCCTACACCGAAGGCATCACCAAGCTGACCACCGCCGACGTCAACTATGCCGAAGCCCTGGGCTACCGTATCAAGCACCTGGGCGTGGCGCGCAGCACCCCGGCGGGCATCGAGTTGCGGGTTCACCCGACGCTGATCCCGGCCGACCGCCTGATCGCCAACGTCAATGGCGTGATGAACGCGGTGATGGTCAACGGCGACGCCGCCGGTTCTACCTTGTTCTACGGCGCCGGTGCCGGCATGGAGCCGACCGCGTCGTCGGTGATCGCCGACCTGGTGGACGTGGTTCGCGCCATGACCAGCGACCCGGAAAACCGCGTGCCGCACCTGGCCTTCCAGCCGGACTCGCTGTCGGCCCACCCGATCCTGCCAATCGAAGCCTGCGAAAGTGCCTACTACCTGCGCATCCAGGCCCAGGACCATCCAGGCGTGTTGGCCCAGGTAGCCAGCATCCTGTCGGAGCGCGGTATCAACATCGAGTCGATCATGCAGAAGGAAGTCGAGGAGCAAAACGGCCAGGTGCCGATGATCCTGCTGACCCACCGCGTGCTCGAACAGCACATCAACGATGCCATCGAGGCTCTCGAAGCTCTTCAGGGCGTAGTTGGGCCGGTAGTCCGGATTCGTGTCGAACATCTAAATTAATTCAGCTGCAAGTGCCAAGCTGCAAGCTGCAAGTAAAAGCCGAACTGCTTCAACTTGTAGCTTGCAGCTTGAAGCTTGAAGCCCAAACCGAAGGTTTGCCCCTATGCGTTACATCAGCACCCGCGGCCAGGCACCGGCCCTGAATTTCGAAGACGTTCTGCTGGCAGGCCTTGCCACCGACGGCGGCCTGTATGTGCCGGAAAACCTGCCACGCTTCACCCAGGAAGAAATCGCCTCCTGGGCCGGCCTGCCGTATCACGAGCTGGCTTTCCGAGTGATGCGCCCGTTCGTCACCGGCAGCATTCCGGATGCGGACTTCAAGAAGATTCTGGAAGAAACCTATGGCGTGTTTTCCCACAACGCCATCGCGCCCCTGCGCCAACTGAACGGCAATGAGTGGGTACTGGAGCTGTTCCACGGCCCGACCCTGGCGTTCAAGGACTTCGCCCTGCAACTGCTCGGTCGCCTGCTCGACTACGTGCTGGAAAAACGCGGCGAGCGCGTGGTGATCATCGGCGCTACCTCCGGCGATACCGGCTCGGCGGCCATCGAAGGGTGCAAGCACTGCGAAAACGTCGACATCTTCATCCTGCACCCGCACAAGCGCGTGTCGGAAGTGCAACGTCGGCAGATGACCACCATCTTTGGTGAGAACATTCATAACATCGCCATCGAAGGCAACTTCGATGACTGCCAGGAAATGGTCAAGAACAGCTTCGCTGACCAGAGCTTCCTCAAGGGTACGCGTCTGGTGGCGGTGAACTCGATCAACTGGGCGCGGATCATGGCCCAGATCGTCTACTACTTCCACGCTTCGCTGCAGTTGGGCGGCCCGGCGCGCTCGGTGTCGTTCTCGGTGCCTACCGGCAACTTCGGCGACATTTTTGCCGGTTACCTGGCGCGCAACATGGGCCTGCCGATCAACCAGTTGATCGTCGCCACCAACCGCAACGACATCCTGCATCGCTTCATGAGCGGCAACCAGTATGTGAAGGAAACCCTGCACGCCACGCTGTCGCCGTCCATGGACATCATGGTGTCGTCGAACTTCGAGCGCCTGCTGTTCGACATGCACGGTCGTAACGGTGCAGCCCTGGCCGAGTTGATGAACAGCTTCAAGCAAGGTGGCGGTTTCAGCGTCGAGCAAGAGCGCTGGACCGAAACCCGCAAGCTGTTCGATTCCCTGGCCGTGGACGATGCGCAGACCTGCGAAACCATCGCGCAGGTCTATGCCGAGACCGGCGAAGTGCTCGACCCGCACACGGCTATCGGCGTGAAAGCCGCCCGCGAATGCCGCCGCAGCCTGGATATTCCAATGGTGATCCTCGGTACCGCGCACCCGGTCAAGTTCCCGGAAGCGGTCGAGAAAGCCGGCATTGGCAAGGCGCTGGAACTGCCGGAGCATTTGACCGACCTGTTCGAGCGCGAAGAGCGCTGCACGGTGTTGGCCAACGACCTGAAGGCGGTGCAGGCGTTCGTCAGCCAGCATGGCAATCGGGGCAAGCCGCTCTAATCAAGAATGGGGTAGCGGGTTTGTGTGGGAGCTGGCTTGCCTGCGATGCAGGCGCCTCGGTACGACTGAATACCGAGGCGTCTGCATCGCGGGCAAGCCCGGCTCCCACATTCAGCTAACTCACCCGCTGACCATGAGGCGGATATCAGGCTGCTACAGGTATGCATTCAGCTTTTTTTGCAGTCGGCCAAGCCCGTCCTCGTGACGGGCTTTTTCATTCTGGCGAGCCATACTTGTCCATTCGCCCAATCAAGGAAACCCAACCGGTGCAGGTTTTGATCCAATGGACGTTGAAGCTGGTGTGCCTGTTGTGGCTCATCCAGGTGCCCATGAGCCTGGCCGCCGTCAGCCTGCCGTTCAAACTGGTGCCGGCGTTTATCCCGCTTGAACCTATGCCGCTGGCGCCGACGGAGCAGCAGTGGTTGGCGGCGCATCGGACACTCAAAGTGGGCATCTCGATAGATGACTACCAGCCGATCGATATCACCCGCGACCGCAATCGCTACCAGGGCATCAGCGCCGATTATTTGAGCCTGGTGGGCGCGCGGCTGGGTGTGCCCATGCAAGTGCTGGGCTTTTCCGAGCGCGCCCAGGCGGTCGAAGCGCTGCGCAACGGCACCATCGACATACTCACCAGTGCCAATGGTTACGAGCGTGACGTACCCGGCCTGCAATTCACCCCGGACTACATGCCCGACCGCTCGGTGGTGGTGCTGCGTCGCGACGATACCCAAGGCGACGATCTGGCCGGCAAGAAGCTGGTATTACTCGACGGCTACGCCAACGTGCAGAAGGTTCACGCCGCCTACCCCGACAGCCACATCATGCTCGCGCCCAACCTCTACAGCGGCCTCGAAGCCCTGAAGCAAGGCGATGTCGATGCGTTTATCGGCAATGAAGTGATTGTGCGCGCCTATAAATCGCTGCGGCCTTACGTGGGGTTGCAGATCAAGGAGCAGAGCCGGCTGGCGCCCATCGGTTTTGCCTTCGCCACCCGCCAGGCAGATCCGTTGCTGGGGGCCATGATGAATCGCGCGCTGGCAAGCCTAGACGAGTCGGTGCAGCGAGAAATTCTCGCGCGCTGGACCACCGGGCTCGGCGTCGGTATCAGTGGTGAGCGCATTGCGTTGTCGGCGTCGGAACAGGCCTGGGTGCGCGAGCATCCCCATGTCGTGGTGGTGGCCCAGCAGATGTCTCCGTACATATTCAAGGATAAGGATGGCCACTGGGTTGGCTTGAATGTGGATTTGTTGCATCGCATCACGCGCATGACCGGTTTGCAATTTATCTTTGAAGAGGTGCACTCCACCGCGCAAACCCTGGAATGGCTGGAAACAGGCAGGGCGCAGATGAACACGACCCTGGCCGTTAACCGCGAGCGCAGCACAGTGCTCAACTTCAGCCATGGGTATGGTGGGTCCGGCTGGGTGTTTGTCGAGCGTGCCGATGCCGCGCCGCTCACCGGCTTGAAGCAGTTGGACGGCAAGGTGCTGGCGCTGCCGGCACGTCATGTATTGGAAAATGATATTCGCCATGCGCATCCGAACATCACGTTGCGCCTGGTGGACAATTACAACCAGGCCCGTGAGCTGGTACGACGGGGCGAGGCGGCCGCTACCATTCAAACTGAAGTGGAAGTGCAGAGTTACCCGGAAGATGGCCTGCGTATCGGACGCAGTGTCGATGGCAAGTGGTCGTCCAACTGCCTGTCGGTGCGCAAGGACCAGCCTGAGCTGCTGAGCATTCTGAACAAGGCCCTGGAGGCGCTGCCGGTGGCTGAGTTGAGTGCCTTGCGCTTGCGTTGGATCGGTGCCGTGGCGATTCCGCTGCCGGCCTGGCAACGCGTACCGCCATGGGCCTATTGGACGGTGGCCACGGCGCTGCTGTTTGTGTTGGTGTCGCTGGTGTGGAACAGCCGGCTCAAGCGCCAGATTCGCCAACGGCTGGAGGCCGAGCAACGGCTCAACGACCAGTTGGCGTTCAAGCGCGCACTGCTCGACGGCATGCCCAACCCGCTGTTCGTCCGCGACCTGGACGGGCGCCTGGTGACCTGCAATAAAAGTTATGAACAGCAATTGGCGACCCGGCTGGAGCTGATCCAGGGCCTGACGCTGATGGAGAGCAAGGTCGTGCCCGACGCTACAGCGGCGCGGCTGCACGAAGGCCACATGGAGCAATTGGCCACGCAGCAGCCGTTGTTTGTCGACCGGCAATTGGAACTCAACGGCGGCAGTTATCACGTCTACCAGTGGACCGTGCCTTTTTTTGATGCCCAGGGCCGTCTGCAGGGATTGTTGGGCGGTTGGATCGATATCAACGAACGCAAAGACCTGGAGCGCCAGTTGATGGACGCTCGCCAGGCCGCCGACGAAGCGAATTACGCCAAAAGTGCATTTCTCTCGGCCTTGAGCCACGAGATTCGCACCCCCATGACTGCCATCATTGGCTTGCTCGAACTGGAGCAAGAGCGTTGTCTGGCAAGCGGCCAGCCGGTTTCCGAGGCGCTGCAGGTGGCCCATCGTTCGGCGCGCGAGCTGATTGCGCTGATGGGCGACAGCCTGGACTTGGCCAAGATCGAAGCCGGCCACCTGCAACTGGCGCCACAGACCACTGAGTTGAAGCGCTTTTTCGAGGGTATCCAGAGCCTGTTCGAAGCCACGGCGCAAAAGAAGGGCCTGCATCTGACCCTGGCGTTTGATCCGGCTGCTCAGGGTTATTACTGGTTCGACCCGCTGCGGTTACGCCAGGTGATGCACAACCTGTTGGGCAATGCGCTCAAATTTACCGAGCGGGGCGGGGTTCACCTCAGCGTGACCTGCCAACGGGATGAGACCGATAGCGAATACCTGCACCTGTGCGTCAAGGACAGCGGCCCAGGCATCAGCGCCGAGCAACAGCCGCGGGTGTTCAAACCGTTTACCCAAGTGAGCGCCCTGACCGCTGCGCAACACGGCGGCACCGGTCTGGGCCTGAGTATCTGCAAGCAACTGGTGGAATTGATGGGCGGGAGCATTCACCTCGACAGCGTGGTGGGCGAGGGGACGGTGGTGTGCATTGACCTGCGCCTGGACCGGGTCAGCACCGATGATGTGCCGGCAACGCCCACCGCGACGTTGTCACCGACGGGGCGTAGCCTGTCGGTACTGGTGGTGGATGATTTGGCGGCCAACCGCCTGGTGCTGGCGCAGCAGTTGCAGTTCCTCGGTCATCAAGTGGTCGCTCTGGAGTCGGCCGAGGCCGCGTTGCAATGCTGGCGTGAGCAGCGTTTTGACGTGTTGGTCACCGATTGCCAGATGCCCGGCATGTCCGGTTATGCCTTGAGTGCGGCGATACGGCGCCTCGAAGCCGAGGAGCAACGGCCTCGTAGCGCGCTGGTGGGTTGCACCGCGAACGCCATGAAAGATGAACAACGCCGCTGCGAGGACGCCGGTATGGATGAACTGCTGGTCAAGCCGGTGACCCTGGAACACTGGACCCAAGTGCTGGCACGCGTGGCACCCCAGCGTTCGTTCGATATCGAGGCCCTGCGCACCATGACCCAGGCCGATGGCCCGGTGCTGCAAAGCATGTTGCAGGAACTGGCCAAGAGCCTGGACCACGAACACGAGATATTGGCGGGAGCCCTGGCCGAGCGCGACGTGACACGCTTGAATGCATCGCTGCATCGGCTCAAGGGCATTTGCTCGCTGGTGGACGCACTGCCACTGGCCAAGGCCTGTGTCGCCCTTGAGCAATGCGCCCGAGAGCAGCGCGGCGCCGAGCTTGAAGAACCCTGGTTGCGCTTGTCCGAGGTGCTCAAGGCGTTTCGTCGCGACCTGCAACCCTATCTGGATGCCTGACACCTTAATGCCGATCAGCTAAGCGAACGCAATGCTCAAGGCAACGACGATCAAATGTGGGAGCTGGCTTGCCTGCGATAGCGGTAGTGCAGTAACAGATGTAGCGACTGACACACCGCCTTCGCAGGCAAGCCAGCTCCCACAGGAGATCTGCGCTTGACCGACAAGACTTGCCCCTCCCACATTTAAGCAAGCTTTTAGGACACGTCCTATGGGGTACACCACAGCATGTGGCTACTGTGCAGGACTTTCCCTGTACCGACATCTTTACCCATGCGATCCCTGAACGTCCTGATCCTCGAAGACAACCCGTTTCAACTGATGGCTCTGCACCAGATGCTCAATGCCAACGGCGTGTTCAATGTACGGGCCGCGGAAACGGTCGAAACCGCCCGCCAGTCTCTGGACAGCAAAGGCCCGGTGGATATCGCCATCTGCGATTTGTACCTGGAGCAGGGCGATGGCCTGGAATTGATCCGCGAGTTGGCGGAACGCCGCCTGGCCCAAGTATTGATCCTGCTCAGCAACGCCGAGCCCGACGTGCTGGAAGGTGTGGCGAACATGGCCTGCCAATTGGGACTCAAAGTCTTGGCGTGTTTGCCCAAGCCGGCTTCGGCCAAGTTGATCGGGCAACTACTGAGCGATTGCCAGGTTCATTTTCGCCCGGGGCCACCGGTGCTGTCCTGGGAGCGCGTGCGCCAACTGTTGGGCTTGAGCGAGCGGGAACAACTGCCGCCCTCGGCGGATGTCAGCCAGGCGACTATCGCAGCCTGTGGCAGGGTCTGGTACCAGCCCATCGTCAGTCAGGCCGGTGTGTTGCAAGGGGTGGAGGCGCTGGCGCGTTGGCAGTTGCCGGACGGTGAGCTGTTGCTGCCTGACGAGTTCCTGCCGGTACTGGAGTTTGCCGGCATGGAAGAGGCGTTTACCTGGCACGTGCTGGAGCAGGCGCTTGGCCTGGCGAACCAGGTGATGGGCGAAAGCGGCCAGGTGCTGCCAGTGGCCGTGAACATCCCCGGGCGCATGCTGGAGCGCGAGCACTTTCCCCAGGTGCTGCAAGGTCTGCTGCAGTTGCACGGTGTACCCGCCCATAGCCTGACGCTGGAGCTGGTGGAAACCTCGACCTTGAAAACCGACAGCGCCCATGTCACCGGCTTGCTGCGCTTGCGCATGTTGGGTTGCCAGTTGTCCATCGGCGACTTCGGCATGAGCGGCACCAGCCTGCAGCATTTGCTGGAACTGCCTTTTACCGAGCTGAAAATTCCCCCGGCGTTTGCCTGCGGGATGGCCGGTGACGATCGCAAGGCAGCAGTGGTGGCGGGGGCCATGAGCATGGCCGCGCGTCTGGATATCGCCGTGGTGGTCACCGGGGTTGAAAGCGCCGCCGATTATCATGCCGTGGGTGAGCTGGGGGAGGCGTGGCTGCAAGGCTGTTTCATTGCCCGGCCGATGGAGGCCGAGGCGCTCAAGCAATGGATCGCGTTCCAGGCTAGGCCAGCCCGTGTTCCTGCACGTAAATAAACAGGGCGGCATCGTTGGCCAGCCCCAGCTTGCGCATGGCGCTGACTTTTTGCGCGCTGACGGTCTGCTTGCTGCGATGCAGGTGCGCGGCGATCTCGCCCACCGTCATGCCACTGGCCAACAGGCGAATCACCTCCAGTTCCCGGGGTGACAGGTGCTCCTGGGAGTGCAGGCGATCAGCGCCGACTTCCCCGGCCAGGCTCAGCGCCTGGCGGATGGTCTGGGCCACATAGGTGCGTTGTTGGCGCACCTGGCGGATCGCCTGGGGCAGCTCATCGGCCAGGCTGGCCTTGCTCAGCAGGCCCATCACACCCAATGCCAGGATGGAATGAAACAACCCGGCATTGTTGAGCATGGTCACCACCACAATGGGCAGGTGCGGATAGTGCCGGCGCAGTTGCTCGATCAAGCGCAGCCCGTCGGCCTGGGGCTCGACGGGCATCATGAAGTCGGTCACCACCACATCGCAGGCACAGTGTTGCAACAACGCACTGAGGGCCTGGGGGGAATTGGCCTCGCCGACGATGCTGATGTGCGGGTCACGTTCGAGCACGGCGCGCAGGCCAATCAGGAAAATCGGGTGATCGTCGGCAATCACGATACGCAAGGGCGGTTCAGACGCAGCTCTCAAGGCAGGCTCCCGGGACAATCCAGGGATTCTAGCCTGTGCGCCGTTGTTTTTTCTCTGTCATCTTTTCCGTGCATGCTCGTTTTCCTCAAGCAGTGGATTACACAAAAGGTAGAACTTTCTGCTTTGAGCACGGGTCACTTGAATGTCAGCCTCTTCGTGACATTTTTGTTTTTCGAACCTTTTTCGAATGATTGAGTGGTGATCGAGATGGAAAGTATCAACCTATTGCTCAGCCAAGCACTGAGCCCTTATCAGGTTACGCTGACCTCTGCCGGTATGCGCGACGACTGCCTGGTAACCGTGAAGAACCCCGGTGGCGCCATCGTGGTTGAACGTGAAGTCGATCGTGCGCAATTGAGCGACAAGCGCGCGCTGGTGGATGTGGTGGATTGCCTGCTCCGCGACCTGAAAATCGCCGAAGGGCGCCTGGAACCTTCAGTCATCGCTGCCTTGCGCAACGCCTCCCAAACCCGTGGCGGCGCACTGGCATGAAACATTATTTTTCTTCGGAACCTTCCTACAAGGTGGTCAGTCAGAGTTTGTAACAGCAAGAGCAGGCATTGTGCTCCGGTGTTTGTCGCTTGCTGTGCGGGTCTTTTTGTAGACCACGTTTAACCCCGAGTTGTCTCCCCACTGCTCGGGGTTTCTTTTTGCCTGGGATTTGTCAGATCGCGCCATCCTCGCGCAGGCGAGTGATAGCCGCCGCGTCGTAGCCCAGGGCATTGAGCACCTGGCTGTTGTGTTCACCCAGTTGCGGGCCGACCCATTCGCAACTGCCCGGTGTGTCCGAGAGCTTGGGCACGATGCCGGGCATCTTGAAATCCTTGCCGCCCGGCAACTGCGCCTTGAGGAACATTTCCCGGGCCAGGAATTGCGGGTCGCCCAGCATGTCTTCGGCGCTGTAGATGCGACTGGCGGGTACCTCGGCTTTATTCAGATGTTCAATCACCAGGTCGAGCGACAGCGAATTGACCCAGCGATCAATCACGCCGTACAGCTCGTCGCGGCGAGCGTCACGCCCGTCATTGCTCGCCAGTGCAGGGTCGTTCGCCAGGTCGTCACGGCCGATCACCCGCATGAAGCGCTTGAAGATCGCATCGCCATTGGCGCCGATCTGCACATGCTTGCCGTCTGCGGTGGTGTGGATCGAGGACGGGGTGATGCCAGGCATGATGTTGCCGGTGCGCTCACGGATAAACCCGAACACATCGAACTCGGGGATCATGCTTTCCATCATGGCGAAGATGGCTTCATACAGCGCCACATCCACCACTTGGCCCAGGCCGCCGTTGACTTCGCGGTGACGCAGCGCCATCAGCGCGCCGATCACTGCCCACAACGCGGCAATCGAGTCGCCGATGGAGATACCGGTGCGCACGGGCGGGCGGTCCTCGAAGCCGGTGATATAGCGCAAGCCGCCCATGGACTCGCCCACCGCGCCAAACCCCGGCTGGTCCTTCATCGGGCCCGTCTGGCCGAAGCCCGAGAGGCGCACCATCACCAACTTGGGGTTGAGGGCGTGCAGGGTTTCCCAGCTCAGGCCGAGTTTCTCCAGCACGCCTGGGCGGAAGTTTTCGATCAGGATGTCGGCGTCGGCCAACAGTTGCTTGAGGATCGCCAGCCCCTCAGGGTGCTTGAGGTTGAGGGTCAGCGACTGCTTGTTGCGCGCCTGCACGAACCACCACAGCGAAGTGCCTTCATACAGCTTGCGCCATTTGCGCAGCGGGTCGCCGCCGTCCGGGGATTCGACCTTGATCACCTCGGCGCCGAATTCGGCGCAGATGCGCGAGGCAAACGGGCCGGCGATCAAGGTGCCCAGTTCGATGACTTTCAGGCCGGCAAGTGGTTTGGCAGTGAGCGACATGGGGATCCTTACAAACGCGGGACGATGATGTACTGCTTTTTAACATAGGCGAGCCGCGCGGATGCAGCGCAGTATTCGTTCAATGCCCTCGCCATCGGTTAGACTGGCCGCCTTTCCTTGTCTTTAGAAGCCCGTTCATGGCCCAGCCGTCCACGACCTACAAATTCGAACTCAACCTCACCGACCTCGACCGCTCGGTGTACGAGAGCGTCAAACAGACCATCGCCCGCCACCCTTCGGAAACCGAAGAGCGCATGACCGTGCGCCTGCTGGCCTACGCCCTTTGGTACAACGAGCAATTGGCGTTCGGGCGTGGCCTGTCGGATGTAGACGAACCGGCCCTGTGGGAAAAAAGCCTGGATGATCGTGTTTTGCACTGGATCGAAGTCGGCCAGCCGGATGCCGACCGCCTCACCTGGTGCTCGCGCCGCACCGAGCGCACCAGCCTGCTGGCCTATGGCAGCCTGCGCGTGTGGGAAGGCAAGGTGGTGCCGGTGGCCAACAACCTGAAAAACGTGCATATCGCTGCCGTGCCCCAGGAAGTGTTGGAGACCCTGGCCAAGGACATGCCGCGGGTGATCAAGTGGGACGTGATGATCAGCGAAGGCACGATCTTTGTGACCGATGACCGGGGCCAGCATGAAGTGCAACTGCAATGGCTCGTTGGAGAGCGATAAGCTGCAAGCTGTAAGCTTCAAGTCATCGCGCAGCTTAAACTTGCGGCTTGAAGCTTATAGCTTGTCGCATACAACACTTTCTATAGAGAATCTCCCAGCCTCCCATGCGTATCGATCCCCGCCCATTGCCCGCCGTCCTGCCTTTTCTCGGTGAACTGCCGCCGCTGTTGACCCGCCTTTACGCCGCACGCGGGGTGCAGTCGGAGGCCGAGCTGGACAAGAGCCTGGCGCGGTTGATTCCCTATCAGCAGCTCAAGGGCATCGACGCCGCGGTGGACTTGCTGGTGACGGCCTTGGAGCAGCGTCAGCGCATCCTGATCGTCGGTGACTTCGACGCAGATGGCGCCACAGCGAGCACCGTAGGCACCCTGGGCCTGCGTTTGCTCGGGGCGGCCCATGTCGACTACCTGGTGCCCAACCGCTTCGAATACGGCTACGGCCTGACCCCGGAAATCGTCGCGGTGGCGCTGCAGCGAGAGCCGCAGTTGCTGATCACCGTGGACAACGGTATCTCCAGCGTCGAAGGCGTGGCGGCGGCGAAAGCGGCAGGGTTGCAAGTGCTGGTCACCGACCATCACTTGCCCGGCGATGAACTGCCGGCCGCCGACGCCATCGTCAATCCGAACCAGCCGGGCTGCGGGTTTCCCAGCAAGGCCCTGGCCGGGGTCGGCGTGATCTTTTACGTGCTGATGGCCCTGCGCGCGCGCTTGCGCAGCCTGGGTTGGTATGACAGCAAGCCCCAGCCGAACATCGGTGAACTGCTCGACCTCGTGGCTCTGGGCAGCGTCGCTGACGTGGTGCCGCTGGACCCCAACAACCGCATCCTCGTGCATCAGGGGCTGGAGCGTATTCGGGCCGGTCGGGCGCGGCCGGGGATCAAGGCGATCCTGGAAGTGGCCAAGCGTGATCATGCGCGTATCACCTCCACCGACCTGGGTTTTATCCTCGGCCCGCGCCTGAATGCCGCCGGACGCCTGGATGATATGAGCCTGGGCATTGAATGCCTGCTTACCACGGACTTCGCCGCCGCACGAGAAATGGCCGCGCAACTGGACGGCATGAACCAGGACCGTAAGTCCATCGAGCAAGGCATGCAGCGCGAGGCCCTGGCCCAGCTCAAGGACCTGCCGGTGGAGTCGATGCCGTACGGCTTGTGCCTGTTTGATTCGGAGTGGCACCAAGGGGTGATCGGGATCCTCGCGTCACGTATGAAGGAGCGTTATTTCCGCCCGACCATCGCCTTCGCCGATGCCGGTGATGGCCTGCTCAAGGGCTCTGGACGCTCGGTGCAAGGCTTTCATATCCGCGATGCGCTGGCGGTCGTCGCCAGCCAGCACCCCAACCTGATCACCAAGTACGGCGGCCACGCCATGGCGGCGGGGCTGACCTTGCCCGAGGCCAACTTCCCGTTGTTTGCGCAAGCCTTCGATGCCGAAGTGCGCCGGCAACTGCGCGAAGAAGACCTCACCGGTCGCCTGCTTTCAGACGGCACCCTGGCGGTGGAAGAGTTTCACCTGGAACTGGCCCGCGCCCTGCGCCATGCCGGCCCGTGGGGGCAGCACTTTCCCGAGCCGTTGTTTCACGGGGTATTCCAGTTGGTGGAGCAGCGGGTGGTGGGTGAGCGGCATTTGAAAGTGGTGCTCAAGAGCGAATGCGGGTCGGTGAAGCTCGATGGCATCGCCTTTGGTGTGGACCGCGAAGTGTGGCCAAACCCGACGGTGCGTTGGGTGGAATTGGCCTACAAGCTGGATGTGAATGAATTTCGTGGCAATGAGACGGTGCAACTGATGATTGCGCACATCGAACCGCGCTAGTTTTCATCAACACCACGTACCACTGTGGGAGCGGGCTTGCCCGCGATGACGGAGTGTCAGTCAACGCTACTGTGACTGAGCCACCGCTATCGCGGGCAAGCCCGCTCCCACATTGGGTCTTGGATTAAGCTGGAATTATTCGGCTTTGGCCTGATGCTTGACGATAATATCCACCAACCGCTTGGCCAGCGCCGGGTAGTTCTCATCGAAGTGATGCCCGCCCGGCAGCTTCATGGCTTCGCCCACGGCGGTCTTGTCGGTGCAGCCACTCTCGTCGACTTCTTCGGCGCCGTAGATGCACACGACTTTCTCAGGCGGCAGCTTGGCCATTTCCGGGCCGGTGGCGGCTTCTTTGCCGGCGTTGCCCAGCCAGCCTTCCACTTCGATTTCAAAGCTGCCGGTGCGGGCGAAGGCCAGCAGGATGATCGCGTCCACCCGTTGCTGTTCGTTCTCTGGCATACGGTTGTAGATCGCCGGCAATACGTCGGCGCCGAACGAGTAACCGGTCAGCACGAAGCGCTTGGTGCCCCACTTTTGCCGGTAGTGTTGCATCAGCTCGGTGAGGTCCTTGGCGCTTTGCTCCGGCGTCTTGTGCTGCCAGTAGTAGCGCAGGGTGTCGATGCCCACCACCGGGTAGCCGATCTTGGCCATCTCGCCCGCCACGTCGCGGTCCAGGTCGCGCCAGCCGCCGTCACCGGAGAGGAACAGGGTCACGGTGTCCTTGGCTTGGCCGGCGGGTACTTCCACTACCGGAATCGCCAGGCCGCCGTTGTCCGAACCGACCAGTTGCTTGCGCAGTTCGTTATTCAGCACCTGTGGGTAATGAATGTCGTAGTCGCTGATGCTGGTGGTGGCGCGCGGTGTGTCGCGTACGAAACTGGCGCTTTCATCGTCGGGGTTATCGTTCCACGCCACCAGCCAGCTGCCATGGGCGGCGGTTTTCGGCAGCGGGTCGTTGCAGCCTTCCTGTTTCAGGGCGAAGCCCACGGAGATGGCGTTGGCCTTGTCGTCGTTCTGGGTGGCCAGCCAGCGCCAGGCGAGTGCGGCGCCAGGGCCGATGCCGCTGACCAGGGTTGCCGGGCCTTTCAACTGGGCCAGGGCGCCTTGCAGGGCTTTTTCCTGCAGTGCGCAGTCATCTTTTGGCAGCACCACCTGAACCAGTTGCGCTGAACCGCCCTGGCTCAGGGCAATCAGTTGGCTGTCGGTCAGGGTTTCGTCGGCCATCACCGCCACGGCCACGCGGGCTTTTGCGTTGCTGGCCGGGGTTACGCGGGTCATTACCGAACCGTCGGCCTGGGGCAAGTGCTCCAGGGTCGGTTGCGGAGCAGGGCGGTTCCAGTACCAGAAGCCACCCGCCGCGATCAGCGCAAGCAGCACCACTAAAGCCAATACATACCGCCAGGAGCGTCGAATCATCAGCGTTTCACCAATCCAGTCAAGCCGCCCGCGATCAGGGCGGCGGTATCGGCCAATGCCACCAGCGGATCCAGTCCTGCGGGCACGGCCATGTAACGGGGTTCCCAGTCGGGCTGGAACTTGTCTTTGAAGCGGCGCAAACCTTGGAAGTTATACAGTTGCTCGCCACGGCGGAACACCATCGAGCCCAGGCGCTGGGTCAGCGGTGCGCCACGGCGCGGTTGCAAGCCCGACAACGGCACCATGCCGAGGCTGAAGCGCGCGTAGTCGTGGCTCTTATAATGTTGAATCAGGCCCACCATCATGAACTCCATGGTCAACTTGGGCGCGTCCGGGTGGGCACGCATCAGGTCGAGGCTGGCCAGATCATGATTGTAGGTTTCGAGCAAATTGGCGAAGGCCACCGGGCGCCCTTCGAAGCGAATGATCGCGATACGAAAGTGCTTGAGGTAGTCATCGCTGAAACGGCCCAGGGAGAAGCCCTTTTCCCGCACATTCTTACCTGTAAGCCAGGCATCGGAGATGACTTTTAATTCATCCATCGGCGCCTTGCCCGGTTCGCAGATTTCCAGGGACAGGCCGTCCCGGGTGCCACGGTTCCAGGTGTAGCGCAAATCCTTCATTTCTTTGCCCTTGGCTTCCAGGTCAAAGCGTTTCAGGTCGACGCGGGCTTCTTCACCCAGTTTGATCGCGGTGAGGCCGATGTCCATGTAATACGGCAGGTTCTCGGCGCGTACCTGGTAAAACACCGGACGGGCGTGGTGGATGTCGCACAGGTCGCGGAACTGCCAGATCATCTCGGCGCGGGGTTGGGTCGGGCCGATCGGGTCGTACAAAGCCACCAGGCTACGCCCGCGACGGGCATACATCAGGAAGGCTTCATCGTTGGGGTGAAACAGCAGCGCCTTGTCGCCGGTGAGCGCCAGGCCGCCGTCAGGTTGGGACGAGGCCATCAGGATCTTGCTGGCGCGCTCCAGTTCTTCCGGGGTCGGCAGGTGGATGACCGGGCGTGCCGTGCGCAGCAGCCAGGTCAGCGACACGATCACCAGCAACACGGCGGCGCCGAGCAGCGAACGCAAACCACGCGGGGCGTTGGCGTCGAGGGTGAACTGCCACCAGAGTTGGTGACTGTAGGGCACGTCCTGATAGGCAAACAGCAGCAGCCAGATCGAGGCGCCGAGCACACAGACACTGGCCACCAGGTACAGCGGCGAAAACGGCAACTCGGTCAGGCGACTGGCGCGGTAGAACGAGCGGCGGAAGATGGCCAGCAGCACTGCGGTCATGGTCATCAGGCTGGCTTCTTCCCAGTCGAAGCCTTTAAGCAGCGAGAGCAGGGCGCCAACCAGCAGCAACACCATAGTCAGCATCCAGGCGGCCGACAACCGCCGGCGCAGGCCCTGGGCGAGCAACAGGCACAACACACCGATCAGGCTGGCACCGAAGTGCGACGCGTCAATCAGACGATGGGGAATCAGGAAGCCGATGTTTTCCAGGCGTGAGTCGATCTCTGGCGTGGCGCCGGAAAACAGCAGGACCACGCCGGACAAAAAAACCAGGACGGCCAATACTGGCGCTGCCAGCCCCGACGCTACCCGCAGGCTTTGCTGGGTCTGGAACAGGCGCTGGGCCTCGTTGACCAGCAGGAATACACAAGCGATCAACAGTGGCAGCACCACGTAGATCATGCGGTACAGCAGCAAGGCAGCAGCCAGGGGCGCGGCACCGAGTTTGTCGGCAAAGGCCGCCAGCAGGATCGCTTCGAATACGCCCACGCCGCCCGGCACATGGCTGAGCACACCGGCGGCCAGGGCCAGCAGGTACACCAACAGGAACGGGCCGAAGGGCGGCGCTTCGGGCAACAGCAGATACAGCACGGTAGCGGCTGCGGCGACGTCCAGTGCGGTGATGATCAGTTGCAGGAAAGTCAGGCGTCGGCCAGGCAGGCGCAGGGTGCGGCGCCCGGCCTTGACCAGCAGGTTGTCGGGGTAGGGCTGTTCCGGCAGGCGGCGGCGATAGATGCCGATGCACAGCAGGGCCGACAACAGCAGCACGGCGCCGGCAATGCCGCCGAGCAGGCTTTGCGATAAATGCAGGTAAGTGGAGGCGGCTGGCAAGTTGCTCAACGTGGCCAGCGCGGCCAGCGGCGGCAGCGCACAGCCCAGGGCCAGGCTGGCGAACACGGTCATGTGCGCCACTTCCGAGGCGCCGATGCCATGGCGTGCATATAAACGGTAACGCACCGAACCGCCCGAGAGCATCGACAAACCAATGGCGTTGCCGATAGCAAAGGCGGTGAAACCACCCAGGGCCAGGGTCTTGGCGGGCAATTGCACGCCGGCATAACGCGCGCCGGAGAATTCATAGCCGAGCAGGATCACAAAACCGGCGACTGCCGCCGCAAAGGCCCCCAGTAGCGCAGGCTTGGGCACTTCCAGGATCGAATCGTGCAGGGCGTAGAGGTCCAGCTCCAGCAGCAGGTGCCGGCAGGCGATCAGGGCGATTGCAAACAGCAGGAGCGTCACGGCCAGGCCGATGGGCTGGCGATACTTGCTCAACAGGTCCAGCCACCGCAAACGGGTGGGAGTGATCGGTTGTTCTGCTGTGACGGTGTCTTGTGGTTCAGACGAGTTGGCGCGCATCAATCACCTCGTGGATTGTGCGCGACAGGATGGAGGTATCCAGCCAAGTTACCAATCCCTATGGACAAAATAATTACAAATATTAACGCGGATCACCGGGCGCGGCGACTGCGGCCATTGGTCGTAGAGGGGTAGCGCTTGAGCATTGAGCATAGCGTGCAATGAGATGGACTCTGCAAACCGTCTACGGTTTCATGAAAGATGCCATGCCATTGTTTCAGAAGAACTTTTTCGCCAGATACAAAAAAGGCCACTCTTTCGAGTAGCCTTTTTTGATGTTTGGTTGCGGGAGCCGGATTTGAACCGACGACCTTCGGGTTATGAGCCCGACGAGCTACCAGACTGCTCCATCCCGCGTCTGTGGGCGGCATTCTACAGCCCAATGGCGGGGTGTCAACCGTTAATGAGCCGATCACTGAAATAAGCGCTAATTATTCTGAAATCAAGGTGTTGGGCGCATTCTGCAAGGGAAAACAAGCGCGCACAAAAAAGGCCACTCTTTCGAGTAGCCTTTTTTGATGTTTGGTTGCGGGAGCCGGATTTGAACCGACGACCTTCGGGTTATGAGCCCGACGAGCTACCAGACTGCTCCATCCCGCGTCTGTGTGTCGGCATTCTACAGAGGAACGCGAGTGTGTCAACCTGTGAATCGAAGAAAAGCGCTTTTGCTTCAATTGGTTAGCGCTTGATGAGGGGCTTCTTGAGGGCTTGAAGCTAGGCAGGGCAAGGCTTTCAGCTCTATTGGGATGCTGGATTCGATTGAGAAAATATATTCATCTACGAAATTTCCTACCGCTCAGACAGAAGATTCAAACTACTGGTGCTATATACAGGGGTGAGTGCGATACTGGCCACCCGTTGGTTAACACCCCGTTTATATGACGCAGCGCAAAATCATCCACGTCGACTGTGATTGCTTCTACGCCGCCATCGAGATGCGCGACGACCCGAGCCTGGCGCAAAAGCCCTTGGCTGTCGGTGGCTCGGCAGATCGGCGCGGCGTGATCGCCACCTGCAATTATGAGGCGCGGGCGTATGGGGTGCGTTCGGCGATGTCGTCACGTCACGCCCTGAAGCTGTGCCCGGACTTGACCATCGTCAAGCCGCGCATGGATGCCTATAAAGAAGCGTCGAAAGAAATCCAGCTGATTTTCCGCGACTACACCGACTTGATCGAGCCGTTGTCGCTGGATGAGGCTTACCTCGACGTGTCTGACAGCCCGCATTTTGGCGGCAGCGCCACGCGTATTGCTCAGGACATTCGGCGCCGGGTCTCCAACCAGCTGCATATCACTGTGTCTGCCGGCGTGGCGCCCAACAAGTTTTTGGCCAAGATCGCCAGCGACTGGAAAAAGCCCAACGGCCTGTTTGTGATCACGCCGGATCAGGTTGAAGACTTTGTCTCGCAGTTGCGTGTCAGCAAGCTGCATGGCGTGGGCAAGGTCACCGCTGACAAGCTGGCGCGCCTGGGCATCGAAGACTGCCTGCAATTGCGCGACTGGAACAAACTGGCGCTGGTGCGCGAATTCGGCAGTTTTGGCGAGCGCCTCTGGAGCCTGGCCCGTGGGATTGATGATCGTGTAGTGCAAAACGACAGCCGGCGGCAATCCATCAGTGTAGAAAATACCTTCGACGTGGACTTGCCCGATCTTTCAAGTTGCCTGGCGAAACTGCCGGAGTTGATGGAGACCCTGGCCGGGCGCATGGCGCGTATCGACAGTAGCTACCGGGCGGGCAAGCCGTTCGTGAAAGTGAAGTTTCATGACTTTACCCAGACGACGCTGGAGCAGGCGGGGGCAGGGCGGGATCTGGAGAGTTATGAACAGTTGATGACCCAGGCGTTCAATCGCGGGGGCAAGCCGGTGCGGTTGTTGGGGATAGGCGTACGGTTGCTGGACCTGAGCGGCGGCAACGAACAGCTCGAGTTTTCCTGGTAAAAACCCGAAATAAATGTGGGAGCTGGCTTGCCTGCGATAGCAGTGTGTCAGTCACGAATGCTTTAACTGATACACCGCTATCGCAGGCAAGCCAGCTCCCACAGTTTGATCTTCACAGGTATTGAGCGATCAGCGTGCGCCGGGATCCGCCACCAAACGCCCCCCATCCTTGGTCAACGCCTGCACAAACTCCTGCTGCAACTCCGGATCATTGCGCGTCAGTTCGATCAGGCTTTGTTCCAGCTCGCTGGCTTCTTCTTCCAGGCCCAGCTCCGACAGGCGTTTGACCCGGTGTACCCACTGGTTCACTTCGTCATCTTCCAGGTCGTCATAGATCAGGGCATGGGCTTTGAGCAGCTTGCTGCGCAGCGTGTTGCTGACCGCCAGGGTCGAGTCGGTATGCACGTCGTCCTGGCCATCCGCCACAGTGATTTTCAGCGTGGTGACGCGGTTCAGGTCCTGCTCGGCAAAGGGGCTGTCCAACAGGTTAAGGCGCAGGATGCCGTTACGGTCGGTGGTCAGCTCATGGGTCTGCTTGCCGGCAGTGACTTGCACCGGGCGCTCGCTCCAGGGCAGGCTCGAATACTCCAGGCGCTTGTCACGCTGGACTTCATCGATAGCCGCCAGGTTCTGTTGCGCACGGCCGTGGGATTGCACGTTCATGAACGGGTTGATGCCGTCCACGCCGTAGCTCAACCAGTCATGGGTCACACTCGTGGGCAGGTTGCCGAGGGCGAAGATATTCGCCACGTTGGCACCCACGCCCGCCACCAGCGCCACGGCACCCAAGGGCATCTCATAGAGTTTGCGCCAGGGCTGGTAGGGCGTGTATCGGTCATAACGACGGGTGACTTCGAATTCGGTGACCTCGAAGGTCTTCTGCTCATGAATGCGAACCCGGCGTTGCGGCAGCTCCAGCACTGTGGGTTCGCCTACATCGATCTGCAGGCTGTGGTCGAGCAACTTACGCTCGACCCGCTCCTCGTGCTCACTGCGTTGCGACATCTGATTGGCGCAGCCGCTGACCAGCAGGGCGCCGCACAAGGCGGCGCCCCCCAGGGCTCTGGTGTTTCGCTTGAACATGACTTCTCTTGATCTGGTTTTCAGCGACGAATACGCGCCTGGAGGAAAGACAGCACGTCAGCCACCGGCAACGGTTGGGCTTCGGCTTCGGTCCGGCTCTTGTATTCCAGATTGCCATCCGCCAGGCCGCGGTCACTGACCACGATCCGGTGCGGGATGCCAATCAGTTCCATGTCGGCGAACTTGATGCCCGGGCTGGTTTTCTTGTCCCGATCATCGAGCAGCACTTCGAAACCGGCAGCGGTGAGTTCCGCGTACAGTTTGTCGGTGGCTTCGCGTACTTGCTCGGTTTCATAGCGCAATGGCACCAGGGCTACCTGGAACGGCGCCAGCGCGTCACTCCAGATGATGCCTTTCTCGTCGTTGTTCTGCTCAATGGCAGCGGCAACCACGCGGGATACGCCAATGCCGTAGCAGCCCATGTCCAGGGTGATCGGCTTGCCGTTCTCACCCAGTACTTCGCACTTCATCGCCTTGCTGTACTTGTTGCCCAGCTGGAAGATGTGCCCGACTTCGATGCCGCGCTTGATCTCCAGGGTGCCCTTGCCATCCGGGCTCGGGTCGCCGGCCACGACGTTGCGCAGGTCGGCCACGGTCGGAACCGGCAGGTCACGCTCCCAGTTCACGCCGAAGTAGTGCTTGTCGTCGATGTTCGCGCCGATACCGAAGTCGCTCATCAGCTCGACCGAACGGTCGATGATGATCGGCAGCGGCAGGTTCAGCGGGCCCAGGGAGCCGGCACCGGCGCCAATGGCGTCGCGCAGTTCGGCATCGGTGGCCATGACCAGCGGGCTTGCCACGCCAGGTTGCTGGGCGGCCTTGATTTCGTTGAGCTCGTGGTCGCCACGGATCACCAGGGCGATCAGCTTGCCTTCTTCTTCGGCGCGCACGATCAGGGTCTTGATGGTCTTTTCAATCGGCAGATTGAATTTCTCCACCAGGGCCGCGATGGTCTTGGTGTCTGGCGTGTCGACCAGGCGCAGCTCCTCGGTGGGAGCAGGGCGCGAGGTTTCACGTGGTATGGCTTCGGCCTTCTCGATGTTCGCCGCGTAGTCGGAACCGTTGCTGAACACGATATCGTCTTCGCCGGACTCGGCCAGCACGTGGAATTCGTGGGAGCCGGCACCGCCGATGGAGCCGTTGTCCGCTTCAACCGGGCGGAACTTCAGGCCCAGGCGCGTGAACACGTTGCAGTAGGCCTGGTGCATGCGGTCGTAGGTCGCTTGCAGGGAAGCCTGGTCGGCGTGGAACGAATAGGCGTCCTTCATGATGAACTCGCGGCCACGCATCAGGCCGAAGCGTGGGCGGATCTCGTCACGAAACTTGGTCTGGATCTGATACAGGTTGAGCGGCAACTGCTTATAGCTGCTCAGCTCGTTGCGCATCAGGTCGGTGATGACTTCTTCGTGGGTCGGGCCGGCGCAGAAATCGCGGCCATGACGGTCTTTAAAGCGCAGCAACTCAGGGCCGTACTCTTCCCAGCGCCCGGATTCCTGCCACAACTCAGCCGGTTGGGTGCTCGGCATCAACACTTCCAGAGAGCCGGCCGCGTTCATTTCTTCACGAACGATGGCTTCGACCTTGCGCATCACCTTCAAGCCCATGGGCAACCAGGTGTACAGGCCCGAGGCCAGTTTGCGGATCATACCGGCGCGCAGCATCAGCTGATGGCTGATCACAACCGCGTCGGAAGGCGTTTCTTTCTGTGTGGCGAGCAAATATTGACTGGTACGCATGGTAGGCCGTTGTCGGTTGCTTGGACTTGAAATGACTTGGGATTGTACGGGCGCTTGTCGCCGGAGTACAGGCGTGAGGTAGCTGGGTGTATCTGTCGTAACCGTCGCTTGTGTGTGAGCTGGCTTGCCTGCGATAGCGATGGTGAACCCAACGCCGCTATCGCAGGCAAGCCAGCTCCCACATTGACCGAGTCGTATCAGTCTTCCGGCGGGGGATTCAGTCGGGCGCGGCGGTTCTCCTGGAACCAGTGCAGCGCAATCAGGAGCAGCGTCGGCACACCCAGCAGGCAGGTGATCATAAAGAAGTTGTGATAACCGAACTTCTCCACCATCACCCCTGAATAGCCGCCGATCAAACGCGGCAGCAACAGCATGATCGAACTGAGCAGCGCATATTGGGTGGCGGAGAACTTGAGGTTGGTGAGGCTCGACAGGTACGCCACGAACGCCGAAGTGGCCATGCCCGAACTGAAGTTGTCCAGGGAGATGGTGACGATCAACATCTGCAGGTCGGGGCCCATGTCGGCGAGCATCACGAACAGCAGGTTGGTACCGGCCGAGGCCACGCCGCCGATGAACAGGATCGGCAGTATCCCGAACCGCACGATCAACAGGCCGCCCATGCCGGCGCCGAGCAGGGTCATGATCAGGCCGAAGATCTTGCTCACCCCGGCGATCTGGTCCTTGGTGAAACCCTGGTCGATATAGAACACGTTGGCCATGACGCCCATCACCGTGTCGGACATGCGATAGGTGGCAATCAGCCCGAGCAGCAGCAGCGCCTGCCAACGGTAGCGCAGGATAAAGTCGTTGACCGGCGTGAGCACGGGCGCCAGGCCCCGGCGGCCCATGGCTGAAAGGCACAGGGTAGTGAGGATGATATAGAGGATGGCGCGCAGGAACGCGCGGTCTTCCATCAGCAGTTCCCACAAGCTCACGCCCTGGAACAGCACGCTGGCGAAGTCGGTGTTGTACAACTGGGTGAACATCGCCGGCACCGAGACCAACAGCACGATCAGTACAAACACCGACACCAACTGGTGCATGAAACTGTAGCGTCCGGCCTGCAACTGGGTGCGCAGTGGCACATCAGGTTCACGCATGAGGAAGGTGGTGAGCAGCGCCGGCACCATCAACACCCCGAACAACACATAGGTGCCGGTCCAGGCCGAGTGTTTATAGTTGAAGCCAGTGGAGCCAAAGCCTTCGGCAAAGAACAGCGCACCGGCCGTGGCCAGCAGGGCGGCGATGCGATAACCGGACATGTAGCTTGCAGCCAGGGCGGCCTGACGGCTGTCGTCGGCGATTTCCAGGCGGTAGGCATCCACGGCGATGTCTTGCGTGGCCGACGCGAAGGCGACGACCACCGCAATGGCGATCAACCAGGACAGGTGTTTTTGCGGGTCACAAAAGCCCATGCCGATCAATCCGAGGATCACCAGCGATTGGGCCAGCACCAGCCAGGAGCGACGACGCCCCAGTTTGCCAAGCAACGGCAGGCGCCATTGGTCGAGCAGCGGCGACCAGACCCATTTGAAGGCGTAGGCCAGGCCGATCAGGCTCGCATAGCCAATGGTCTCGCGAGCCACACCGGCTTCACGCAGCCACACTGAAAGCGTCGAGAACACCAACATGTAAGGCATGCCGGCGGCGAAACCGAGCAACAACAGCACTAACGTCGAAGGGCTGGCATAGGCGGCGAGCGCGGCGCGCCAGGTTTTACGGGGCATGGGCTGGAGTCTGCCTCAGATTTGCGGAAACAAAGCGCGCACTCTAACCGCTGTGCTCTACCGGGCGCCAGCCATGACGCTGAATATCAACACGATTGTTCAGGATGGTGACGCCTTCGCTACGTAAACGCGCACGTTGTTCGTCACCCGAGGCGCTGCCCACCGGCAAACTTATCCGACCACCGGCAGCCAGCACCCGATGCCAGGGCAACCGCGTGTCTTTCGGCAACTGGCTCAGGGTGCGCCCGACCCAGCGGGCAGCCCGCCCCAAACCGGCCAGGTGGGCCAGCTCGCCGTAACTCACCACGCAGCCTTCGGGCACCTGCGACAACGTCAGGTAGAGTGCGGTGCGGCGCATCTCGGCGGGGCTTTGTGGCGTATCGGCGGGTAGGATCACTGTGGGTATATCCGTTGAGATCGTCGTTGTTTTGTCAGAAACGTCTGTAAACATGACGATGAGTATTGAACTCAATATAAATCCTTGAGTCAGTTCTAGCCATGTAACACTATAACGCCCCTTATTTTCGCCAACCCCGAGTCCCGTACTTGCTTATGTTGTCCAGAACCCTGTTGTGCCTTGCTGTTTTCAGTGCTTCCACGCCCTTGCTCGCCGATACCGTCTGGTTGAAAAACGGTGACCGGCTCACCGGCAAGATCAAAGTCTTCGACGGTGGCAAGTTGCTGATCCAAACCGACTACGCAGGCTCCATTCCGGTGGACTGGAAACAGGTCAAAACCCTGGAAAGTGACCAGGAGCTGCTGGTCAAGCAGGACGCCTACAGCGGTGAAAAGGCCAAATCCTTGCAGGCATCGGATGATGGCAAGGTGGTGCTGGCCAATGGCGAGGCGCCCAAGACGGTGGAACTGGCCAGTATCCAACAGATCATGAAGCCCAAGCCCGTGATCGAAGACCTGGTGTGGAAGGGTAACGTCGACCTGGCGCTGGACTACAAGCGCGCGGACAAAGACACCAACGACTACGACATCGACTTCAAGACCTCGGCCCGTCACGGCCAGTGGCGTCATACGGGCAAGGGCGAATACAACCGCGAGTTCCAGGACGACGTCACCACCACCGACAACTGGGCCCTGGAATACGACCTGGACCGCTTTATCACCGAGCACTGGTTCTGGCAGGGGCGCCTGACCTACAAGCGCGACAAGGTCGAGGACCTGGCGCGCCAGCGCACCGTGGGTACCGGCCCGGGCTACCAGTTCTGGGATGATGAGTTGGGCGCGTTCTCCCTCGGTTCGCTGGTCAACCGCACCGATTACGAATATGCCGACGGCGGCAAGGACAACTTTTACTCTCTGGCCATGAAGTGGAACTACAACCGCTACCTGGTGGGCAAGACCGTGGAGTTCTTCACCAACGGCGAATTGGGCAAGCCTCTGGACGGTCCGGCCGATTACTCCCTGGATGCCGAGATGGGCCTGCGCTACAAAGTCACCGAATGGGCGTCCCTCAACCTCAAGGCCGAGCGTGACGTCATCAGCGGCGACTCCGACAGCAGCTTGAGCAAGACCCGCTACACCGCAGGCTTCGGCGTGGCCTGGTAAACCGGCGTCGGCCACTCTGGCAACCTGCGCAGATATTGATTACCTTGTGTTGAGATCCATTCCCATATGCCATGGGCCGCGGAACACCCGAGGAGTCATCTATTGAGCACGCAGGTTGCCAAGAACGCCCGAGAGCTGTTGCTCAAGGAATACCGTGGGGCGCTCGCCACACAGTCCAAAGCCATGCCCGGCTTTCCCTTTGGCTCGGTGGTGCCCTACTGCCTGGACGAGCAGGGCCGCCCGCTGATCCTGATCAGCCGCATTGCCCAGCACACCCATAACCTGCAAAAAGATCCCAAGTGTTCGCTGTTGGTGGGTGAGCGTGAGGCCGATGATGTGCAAGCCGTGGGGCGCCTGACCTACCTGGCCGAAGCCGAGAAGCTGGAAGACCCCGCCGCCATCGAAGCTGCGGCCGAGCGCTACTACCGCTACTTCCCTGATTCGGCCAACTACCACAAGGCCCACGATTTCGATTTCTGGGTGCTCAAGCCGGTGCGCCACCGTTATATCGGTGGGTTTGGCGCGATCCATTGGGTCGACCAGTTGACCTTGACCAACCCGTTTGCGGGCAAGGCCGAGCGCAGCATGATCGAGCACATGAACAGTGATCACACCAAGGCCATCGCCCATTACGTCGACCTCGGCGGTTTGCCGACCAGCGAGCCAGCACAGCTGGCCGGCATCGACAGCGAAGGCATGCACTTGCGTATCGGCCAATCCCTGCACTGGTTGCCTTTCGAGACGCCTTGCAACACACCGACACAAGTACGCGAAGCCCTGGTTTCATTGGCTCACGCCGAGGTGTGGCCGAAAAAAACCACGGTTGACGCTTGAATTTACACAACGGCGACGTCATCTAAGGTGGACTGGCAAGGCATTCTTGCGTTGAGGAACCATTTGATGCGCCCTTTTTTATTGCTCTTTCTGCTGTTCCCGGTGCTGGAGCTGTTCGTATTCGTTAAAGTCAGCGGTGCGATCGGGTTTTTCCCGGCGCTGTTGCTGATCATCGTAGGCTCCATGCTCGGCGTCCTGGTGCTGCGTGTCGCCGGCCTGGCGACCGCGCTGCGTGCCCGTGAAAGCCTGAACCGCGGCGAACTGCCGGCCCAGACCATGCTTGAGGGCCTGATGATGGCCCTGGCCGGTGGCCTGCTGATCCTGCCGGGTTTTATCAGCGACGTGCTCGGCCTGGTGCTGTTGCTGCCGTTCACCCGCAAGCTGCTGGCCGGCAAAATGCGCCAGCGTGCTGAAGAGGCGGCGATGCGCCAGCGTGCGTTCGCCGACGACCTGCAACCCCGTGGTGGCCCGGCTCCGCGCCAACCCCTGGGGCGTGAAGGTGATGTGATCGAAGGCGAATTCGAACACCGCGACAACAAATAACCGCTTCACCGGCACGGCACCTTCGGGTGCCGTGTTGCATTTACCCTTGAGCCGACACAAAAAATTTCATCCCCGGCCCCTTGTAATAAGCCTAGGCGCCCTTATGTAACGGTCACCGCAAGGTTTCTGGTGGTGACACTAGACAGACTTCCGCGTCTCGCCCAGCGAGCCGCGACCGGCACCGCCGGAATTTAACCCGCCGGATTGAACCGGCCGATGAAAAACACAATTAGGAGAGATCGACAATGAGCAAGCTTCGTCCTCTGCACGACCGCGTCGTCATCCGTCGCAGCGAAGAAGAAAAGAAAACCGCTGGCGGGATCGTTCTGCCAGGTTCGGCTGCTGAAAAAGCCAACCACGGTGTGATCGTCGCTGCTGGCCCAGGCAAGACCCTGGAAAACGGTGAAGTACGTGCGCTGGCCGTGAAAGTGGGTGACAAGGTTGTTTTCGGCCCTTACTCCGGCAGCAACACTGTGAAAGTCGACGGCGAAGACCTGCTGGTAATGGCTGAGAACGAAATTCTCGCTGTACTGGAAGGCTGATTTCCCCGCTCATTTTCCCGTTACTACAAAGTATTTAAGGAATATCGATCATGGCTGCTAAAGAAGTTAAATTCGGCGACTCCGCCCGCAAGAAAATGCTCACTGGCGTCAACGTACTGGCTGACGCAGTAAAAGCGACCCTGGGCCCGAAAGGCCGTAACGTGATCATCGAGAAGAGCTTCGGCGCTCCGACCATCACCAAGGACGGCGTTTCCGTAGCCAAAGAGATCGAACTGGAAGACCGTTTCGAAAACATGGGCGCGCAGCTGGTCAAAGACGTTGCCTCCCGTGCCAACGATGACGCAGGTGACGGTACTACCACCGCAACCGTACTGGCTCAGTCGATCGTCAACGAAGGCCTGAAGGCCGTTGCTGCCGGCATGAACCCGATGGACCTCAAGCGCGGCATCGACAAGGCGACCATCGCCATCGTCAAAGAGCTGAAGAACCTGTCCAAGCCATGCGCCGACACCAAGGCCATCGCTCAGGTAGGCACCATCTCTGCCAACTCCGACAGCTCCATCGGCGACATCATTGCCGAAGCCATGGAAAAAGTCGGTAAAGAAGGCGTGATCACCGTTGAAGAAGGCTCGGGCCTGGAAAACGAACTGTCGGTTGTAGAAGGCATGCAGTTCGACCGTGGCTACCTGTCCCCGTACTTCGTCAACAAGCCGGACACCATGGTTGCCGAGCTGGACAGCCCGCTGATCCTGCTGGTCGACAAAAAGATCTCCAACATCCGCGAAATGCTGCCAGTGCTGGAAGCCGTTGCCAAAGCCGGCCGCCCACTGCTGATCGTGGCTGAAGACGTTGAAGGCGAAGCCCTGGCGACTCTGGTTGTGAACAACATGCGTGGCATCGTCAAGGTTGCAGCCGTCAAGGCTCCAGGCTTCGGCGACCGTCGCAAGGCCATGCTGCAGGACATCGCCGTTCTGACCGGCGGTACCGTTATCTCCGAAGAGATCGGCCTGAGCCTGGAAAGCGCCACCCTGGAAAACCTGGGTAGTGCCAAGCGCGTGACCCTGTCCAAGGAAAACACCATCATCGTTGACGGTGCTGGCGTTGAAGGCGACATCGAGTCCCGTATCGCTCAGATCCGTGCCCAGGTTGCCGAGACTTCCTCGGACTACGACCGTGAAAAACTGCAAGAGCGCCTGGCCAAGCTGTCTGGCGGTGTAGCAGTGATCAAGGTTGGCGCTGGCTCCGAAGTTGAAATGAAAGAGAAGAAGGCCCGCGTTGAAGACGCCCTGCACGCAACCCGTGCAGCCGTTGAAGAAGGCGTGGTACCTGGCGGTGGCGTTGCGCTGATCCGTGCTCTGGAAGCCCTGACTGACCTGACCGGCGACAACGCTGACCAGAACGTTGGTATCGCTGTACTGCGCCGTGCCGTTGAAGCACCGCTGCGCCAGATCGCTGCCAACTCCGGCGACGAGCCAAGCGTTGTGGTCAACGAAGTCAAGAACGGCAAAGGTAACTACGGTTACAACGCTGCGACTGGCGTGTACGGCGACATGATCGAAATGGGCATCCTGGATCCAACCAAGGTGACTCGTTCCGCGCTGCAAGCAGCATCCTCCATCGGCGGTCTGATCCTGACCACCGAAGCTGCGATCGCTGAAGCACCGAAGAAAGAAGGCTCGGCTGGCGGCGGTATGCCAGACATGGGCGGCATGGGTGGCATGGGCGGCATGATGTAAGCCAGCCTTACCCTGCACAATAAAAAGCCCCGCCTGCAGTGATGCAGGCGGGGCTTTTTTATGCACGGCTTGCCTTCCTCTGTAGGAGCGAGCTTGCTCGCGAAAAACGTCAACGGTAAAGCGTGCTTGCTGAGTAAACGCGGCGCCTGTGCGTTTTTCGCGAGCAAGCTCGCTCCTACAGGAGAATGCGATTAGGCCGGTACAGCAACAAGCAATACAGCCCGAGGCAGATCAGCCAGCAAAAGATCGCTGTCCACACATTGTGGGAAAAGAAATGCGCCCCTTGCAGCATACGGCTGACTGAAAACACGCTGCCCAGGCTGACGGCAAAGATGAACGCATATCGGGCCAGCCGCGGCCGTCGATCCCGCAAGGCAAAGAACCAGGCGAACAAGGCGAACCCGGTGGCGGCATGTCCGCCGGGCCAGCAACGGCCGGGTTTATCGGTAGGTGGGCGCGGGCTGAGCAGTTCACTGTAGGTTTCCTGGCCGCCGAACTCCTTGAGGCTCCAGGGGCATTGCACGGCGGTGATGGTTTTCAATGGCGACACGAACGCCGTCGCCATTCCCAGCGACAGCACCAGGCACACCAGTTCACGGCGGTACGGTTTGAGTCGCTGCAGGATGAAGCTGCCGACCAGGCCCAGAATCGCCAGCACCGAAAACAGGATCACCAGTTGCTTGGCACGGTCATGCAGGATGTCTTCAAGGAAGAAGCTATAGCGGCCAATGAAGCCGCCAGCCTCTGCACTGTAGAAAAGCCTGGCCAGGTCCATGTCCAGTGACGTCAGCTCCAGCAACAGCAAGGCCACTGCAGCGCTGGCAGGCAGGCCCAGGCACAGCCAAAAATCAAGCGGTTTGGAAACCGGTAAAGAGGAGGGGGATTTCATCTTGAACCTTGGTAAAAAAGCCCGCGCTCACCTGCGCGGGGCTTTTTGATTAGCGTTTGCTTAAGACTGGTGCCTCTTCCTTGGGCGCTTTCCAGCTCAGCAGTTGCTGTTTGTAGTCATAACTGGCGGCCTGGTAGTAGGTGATCGCCCGTTGAATCAAGGGGTCATCGCTACCAACGCGCAGCTCCTGGCTCTCGCCCAGGGCCTGGTCGTGGCGACGCAAGCCTTGGCGCGGGCTGAGGATTGCCAGGTCCTTGCCATCAAACAGACCCAGGTGCTGGTAATTGCCCACCACCACCCGTGGAGGTAATGGGTTGTCTTGCAGCAGGTTGCGGCCAAAGAATGTCGATTCGTAGCTCAGGTTGAGCAGGCCCAACAAGGTTGGCGCCAGGTCGATCTGGCTGGACAGTTGGGCGGATTCCCGTGCGTCGATCAGCTTGGGCGCGTAGATAAACAGCGGGATCTGGTAGTTGGTGATAGGCAAGTCTTCCTTGCCCGCGCTGCCGGCGGTGTGGTCGGCAACGAACACGAAGATCGTGTTATCGAACCACGGCTTCTGGCGCGCTGCCTCAAGGAACTGGCCGATGGCGTAGTCGGTGTATTTCACCGCGCCGTCGCGACCCTTGCCGGATTTGATGTCGATGCGCCCGTCCGGGTAGGTATAAGGACGGTGGTTGGAGGTGGTCATCAGTTGCAGCAGGAACGGCTGTTGCTTGGCGTAGTCGGCGTCGGCCAGTTTCAAGGTCTGTTTGAACAGGTCTTCGTCGGCCATGCCCCAGGCGTTTTTGAACGAGATTTCCGACTCTGGCACGCTGCTCTGGTCCACCACCCGATAGCCGTTGCCGCTGAAGAACGCGTTCATATTGTCGAAGTAACCGCGCCCGCCATAGACAAACACGCTGTCATAACCGATGGCCGAGAGCTGTTGCCCCAGGCTGGCGAACCCGCTTTCGCGGCCGATGCGCTTGACGATCGAACGCCCCGGCGTCGGCGGGACTGCCAGGGTAATGGCTTCCAGGCCGCGGTCGGTGCGCGTACCGGTGGCGTAGAAGTTATTGAAGTACAGGCTCTGTTGGCGCAACGCATCCAGATTGGGCGTGAGGTTGCGCGCATCGCCATTACTGCCCATGTACTTGGCGCTGAAGCTCTCGATGGTCACCAGTACGATGTTGGGCTTGCGCAGTGTGCCGGGGTTGGTGATGGCACGGCGAATGTCCAGCGGGTCCTGGTCGAGAAAGCGGGCGTTGGGTTCACTCAGTTCGGCGCGCAACTGCTTGGCGACGACGTCGGTCGGCAGGCTTTTGTAAAACTGGGTGTAGTCCAGTTCGTTGTTACGGAACGCGGCAAAGAACTGATAGGGGCCATTGCTGGCCAATTCGTTGTTGTACGCGTTGCCGCCTTGGGTGCGCGGGCTGTCCTGGCTGACCAGTTGCAGGCTGAGGCCGGCGAGCACCAGCAGGCCCAGGGCGTTGATCACACGGCCACGCAATGGAGGCAATGGCGCTGCCATCGCGGCATTGAAGGGTTTGCGCAGAGCCACGCTCAGAATCAACGCCAGCATTGCCAGCAGGCTCAGCAGCTTGCCGATCGGATAAGACTCCAGCAGGTTGTTCAGTACCTCATCGGAGTACACCAGGTAATCGACAGCGATAAAGTTGAAGCGCACGCCAAACTCATCCCAGAACAACCATTCGGCTACAGAGGTGAACAGCATGGCGAACAGGCTGACGGTCAGCACCGCTTGCAGGAACCAGCGATGGCCACGGCGGCGCCATAGGGCGGGTGGGCAGAGCAGCAAATACAGGCCAAGCGGCAAGGCTGCATAGGCGAGGAAGGCCAGGTCGTAGAGCACACCTACGCCAAACACCGGCAGCAGGTTGCCGCCGACTTCATCCAGGTGAGTGATGAGCAGCACACTGCGGGTGAGCAGGAAAACCACTAACCAAGCCCCGGTGATCAACAGCAAATAACGCATTGGCGCGGTTTTGAAAAAACCCATGTCTATGTTCCTTAGATCAATGGGGGGCGATCTTCTTCCTGAGGCTGTAGTCAGTTTGTGAAGCTATAGTGAAAAACTTGTTTGGCTCTAAAAACAGTTGAAAAGCTTTATCGGCGGGGCTCTGCGCTCTATCCCTGAGCCCCGCTTGGCCTTAAGCTGCGCGAGCCAACACGGCCGTTACCGCGTACGGAGACACTGCCCATGCGAATTCTATTGGTTGAAGACAACCGCGATATCCTCGCCAACCTGGCCGATTACCTGGGGCTCAAAGGCTACACAGTGGACTGTGCGCAGGACGGTTTGTCGGGCCTGCACCTGGCAGCCACCGAGCATTACGACCTGATCGTGCTCGACATCATGTTGCCCGGCATCGATGGCTACACCCTGTGCAAACGCCTGCGCGAAGACGCGCGCCGCGACACGCCGGTGATCATGCTTACCGCTCGCGACCAACTGGACGACCGGCTGCAGGGCTTCAAGTCCGGCGCCGATGACTACCTGCTCAAACCCTTCGCCTTGTCGGAACTGGCTGCGCGTATCGAAGCGGTGTTGCGCCGTGCCCAGGGTGGCGGGCGTCGTGCCCTGCAAGTGGGTGACCTGAACTACGACCTCGATACGCTGGAAGTCACCCGCGAAGGGCGCTTGCTCAAGCTCAACCCCGTGGGCCTGAAACTGCTCGCCGTGCTGATGCAAAAAAGCCCGCACGTTCTGCGCCGGGAAATTCTCGAAGAAGCCCTGTGGGGCGACGACTGCCCGGACAGCGACAGCCTGCGCAGCCACGTTCATCAATTGCGCCAAGTGATCGACAAGCCCTTCGCCAAACCGCTACTGCAAACGGTGCACGGTGTGGGTTATCGCCTGGCCGAGGGTCGTGATGGAGTTTAAGCAAAGCCTTGCCCAACGCATCATCATCGCCTTCGCCTTGATGAGTGCGTTGGTGGCGGGGGCCTTCGCCATCGGCATCATCGCGACGGTGCACCTGGTGGAGGAGAAGTTGATCTCGGCTGGCCTGGGCGGTGACCTGCAGCGCCTGTTGCTGATGGACAGCGTTGAAGACTGGAGCCACCGGCCAGAGCCGGACCAGCTGTTCTATTTCAGCGGCGGGCGTGGCGATTTTGAACTGCCCAAGGATCTGCGCCATCTGGACCCGGGGTTCCATGAGGTGTTTCGCGAGGCGCTGTCGTACCACGCCATGGTCGAAGTGGTCGACGGCCGGCGTTATGTATTGCTGCAAGACCAGAGCGATTTCGAAGAGCGTGAGCGCGTGCTGTTTGCGGTGGTGCTGGTGGGGTTCGTACTCAGCTTGGCGCTGGCGGCGTTCCTCGGCTGGGTGCTGGCCCGCAAGGTGATGGCGCCGGTGGTGCGCCTGGCCCGCCAGGTCCGTCATCGTGACCAACTGTTGGGCCTGGCACCGCCCCTGGCGCCGGATTACGCCGCCGATGAAGTGGGCGAACTGGCGGTAGCGTTCGACGCCACCCTGGGGCGTTTACGCCAGGCGCTGTCACGTGAGCAATTGTTTACCAGCGATGTGAGCCATGAGTTGCGCACGCCCTTGATGGTCCTGGCCAGCTCCTGCGAACTGTTGCGCGAAAACCCGGCCATCGATCAGCGCGGTCGCAATCAGGTAGAACGAATTGCCCGTGCCTGTGAAGAAATGCGCGAGCTGGTGCAAACCTTCCTGATGCTGGCCCGCGCCAAACACGACGACGCTGCCAGTTCGCCCCAAGGCAACCTCACCCAGGTGGCCGAAGACCTGCTCGGTATCTGGCGCGAGCCCATCGAGAAAAAAGGCCTGACGTTGATCTACCTGCCAGGCAACCCCCTGGACACCTGCTACAACACCACCTTCTTGCATGCGGTGATGGGCAACCTGCTGCGCAACGCACTGCATTACACCGAGCAAGGGTTTATCCGCCTGACCCTGGAGCCCAGTGGTTTCACGGTGGAGGACTCCGGTGTCGGCATCCCCGAAGAGAAGCGCGAAGCGATGTTCGAGCCGTTCGTGCGCGGTAGCGAGAAGCGTGGCGAGGGCCTTGGCCTCGGCCTGTCACTGGTGCAGCGGATCTGCGAAAGCCAGGGTTGGAGCGTGAGCCTGAGCACCATGGAGCCTAATGGCTGCCGTTTTCATGTGGAACTCAACCCAGTCAAAACCTGACCCTTCAGTCTGTCGTTTTGCTGATGCAGACTGCGTGCTTTTCGGCGAAGATGGCCCGGTGCTACTGAATGTTTCTGTAAAGTCTTGAAATGTATGCAATTGGACAGGACAAGATTTTCACAACGAGTTGACCTGTTGATCACAGTTCGCTGCTTAAGGTCGTAGGCATCAGTTACTGGAGACGTAAGATGCCTTCCCCGATCAAGCTGGAATTTTCTGACAAGTACGACGATCAACACGCCCAGAAATATTTGCTCAAGCATCAGGACAATCTGGCGCGCCGGTTGTCCCACAAGCGCGACGAGCAGTTGGCGCGCGGTGCGCTGGCCATGGCCGGCGAGCCGGGGCTGGTGTTGGACCTGCCGTGTGGTGCTGGACGTTTCTGGCCGTTACTGGCCGAAAAACCCAACCGTGTGATTATCGGAGCTGACAATTCGGCGTCGATGTTGAAGATCGCCACCGCAGCCCAACCGGCAGAGGTGGTGAAACGGGTACGCCCTTTGCAGACCTCTGCCTTTGATATCGATTTGCCAGATAACTCCGTCGACAGTATTTTTTGCATGCGCTTGATGCACCACATCGGTGAGCCAGAGCACAGGCTGACAATACTGCGCGAGTTTCAACGTGTTACCCGCGACAGCGTGATTATTTCGCTGTGGGTAGACGGCAATTTCAAGGCCTGGAAGCGCAAGCGCAGCGAAGTGCGTCGTCGCAGAAAAGGTGAGCAAGAAGGTTACCAAAACCGGTTTGTGTTACCGGCTGCTACTGTCGAGGCAGAATTCGAGCAGGCCGGTTTCCGTGTTCAGGAATCCCTGGACTTCATACCGCTCTACGCCATGTGGCGAGTGTATGTATTGCGCAAGAGGTAACAGGATGGCAGTTGAGTGCGTAGTAGGCAGTCATGTAGCTCCCGAAGAACGATTTGATTTTTTCTGGCGTCAACAGGGTGAGTGGGTTGAAGAACCCAACCGCCGACGTGGTGGTGAAAGTGGCGTGCAACGGGTCATAAGCCCTAATGGCCGTTTGCTCTATTGCAAGCGCCAGACCGGCCACATTTACCGTAGCTGGCTGCACCCCTTTGGGCGTCCGACCGTGCTGCGTGAACGCGATGCCCTCAAAGGCCTGCGTTTGCTGGATGTGCGTGTGCCGGAACTGGTGTTTTGCGAAGCACGTCGCGACCCGGAGCACCAATGGAAAGCCCTGTTGGTCACCGCGTCCCTGGACGGTTTCGACGAGATTGAAAACTGGTACGCCGCCGGTGGCCGCGAACAGTATGGCGAGGCGGTCCACGAGCGCCTGCTGCAAGAGTTGGCCGGCACCTTGGCCCGTATGCACAAAGGCCGCTGGCAACACGGTTGCCTGTATATCAAGCACATTTTCGTGCGGGTTACCGGTGAGCCTGACGCGGCAACGGTGGAAGTGGCCTTGCTGGACTTTGAGAAATGCCGCCAGCGCCTGACCGCTTATCGGGCCGCGTCCCACGACATGCTGCAATTGCGTCGCCATTCGTCGTGGAATGATACCGACTGGAAAAAACTCAGCTACTTTTACGAGACGGCGTTTGGCAGCGCTATCAAGGGTTTAACCAGATGAAGCTAGAAATAGCACGAGGTTTGTTTCTGGTCGGGGCATTGGGTGTTGCAGCCCTGGCCCTGGCGGTATGGGAACAACCTCGTACACAAGTGTTGAGTGCGGTAGACGGTGGCGGGCAATGCCTGCTGCCACGCATTGCCAAGACGAGTGTGGCGGCCAAGCCCGACCATGAACTGTTGTTATTCATGTTCGGCATGTCTCAAGCGATGAGGCCGCAAAGTTGAAACGATTCAAACCCCCGAGAAGGGCCTTGCGATGCGAGGCCCTTTTTTTACGCCTGATGCTTTAACTGTAGGAGCGAGCTTGCTCGCGAAAAAACCGCAGACGACACGTTCATCCAGGATGGGCGCGTTCATGATCGTTCCCACGCTCTGCGTGGGAATGCCTCTTGAGACGCTCTGCGTCTCGTCCGTTAGCGCCAGTGACGCAGAGCGTCACGGGTTGCATTCCCACGCAGAGCGTGGGAACGATCAGCCATTTTGATGTCGTCGGTCTTTAGACCAGGTGCAGGTGGTTATCCCAGAACCCCGCCGGTAACTCCAGTGGTGTTGCCAGTAACTTTTCCTGGCGGCAATCATAGAAGCGGCAACGGCCCTGACCGGATGTCACCACAAATCCATCCGCCACCGCACCCACCCCCGCACAGTCAGGCAAGGGCCCATCCAGGCGCAGTTCGGCGGTGTCCATGTCCCAGATAAAAAAGCGATTGCCACGAGGTGCCGTCAACGCCACCAGGCGCAGTTCGCTGTGCACCGCCACGCTGGCGGTGTAATGCCCCATCGCCTGCAACTGTTCGTCAGCCACCGGGAACGCCACGAACGGCTGCCCCGGTCGCTTGATCGCCAGCAACTCGGAACGCTCCTGGGACGGGCCCATGAACTGTTGCCCGGTGAGGATGGTGCCATCGCTGGCGATGCCCATGTGCCGCACGCTGTTCATCTGCTGGGCCAGGGTTTCCTTGCTGATCAGGCTGCCGTCACGGCGCATCAGCACCAGGCTCGGCTCCATGGCGTTGAGGTTCATTTCTACCCGGCTTTCGGCTTCGGTGCGAATGCCACCGTTGGCCACGATCAGCGTCTCGCCGTCGGGCATCCACGAGACTTGATGCGGGCCGATGCCGTGAGTGGATATCTCGCCGCTGTGCACCAGCCGCTCACCTTCGAACTTATACACACCCAACAGGCCGCGGCCAGGGTCGGAGGTGTCGTTCTCGGTGGCGTACAGCCAGTCACCGCTCTTGTGGATCACCGCATGGCCATAGAAATGGCGGTTGGCGTTCGAGGTGATGGTTTGCAGCAGCCTGCCATCGCGCAGGTCGATCAGGTAGCTCTCGGTGCCTGGGCGACGGGCGACGAACAACGCAATCGGCAACGTCGGGTGGTTGATGATGTCATGGCAGCGCTGGCTGACCTGAGTGGCAAATACCGGCTTGCCGTCCAGGCGATAGCCGACAGCGTAGTGCTTGCCGTCGGCATCATCGCGGGCCGACAGCAGCAGCGGGCCTTTGTCTTTGTGCTTGAACAGCGTCCAGCCACCCAAGGTGATAGCGCTGAGCAGCACGCTGCCCACCGCCAAAGCCTGTCGCCTGAGCATCATCAGTCACCGTCGTTGGCGTTAAAGCCTAGTTGGACGCCCAGCGCCTTGGCCAGTTCACCTTCATGCAGGCGGTGGACTACGTTGAGGCTGTCGTAGATGTCGTTGAGTTGCTGGCGCCCGGCGTCGTCGTTCAACAGCTCGTTGAGGGTGCGCTGGTTGCTGGCGAACAGTTTCAGCGACGCTGCGTAGGCGGCGTCGATTTTCTCGGCCAGTGGCTTCTGGTCCGCCGGCAGCAGGCCACGCAGGCCTTTGTTATCGACGCCTACCCACACGGTCTGAGCCGCGGCGAGGCTGGCTTCCAGGCTCTGCAGGGACGACTGGCTGCGCCAGGCATCGGCCTGGAACGGTTGCGGGATGCCCTTGGTCTGGCGGCCCATTGGGGTGCCGAGTTTTTTCTTCAGGGTGTCCAGGGCGGTCACTTGCACGCGCAGCAGATCGGCGATGGCTTCGTGGGAATCAGCGTAGCGCTGGTTCGGAAACTTGGTCATTTGCGCGAGCATACCGTCGGTGCTGTTCCAACTGGCCAGGATCTCTTCGGCCAGGACTTTCTGGCGCTCGCCGATAGCCATCAGCAACGGGCAATAGCGGGCTTTCTGGGCTTCGTCGGCGACGTCGGGCTTGGCGTCGTAGAGGATGTATTCGTAGGCCGACAGGCCCTGCACCACCACGCTGGATTTCGCCAGGGCCGCGGCGTCGATCTGCGGCTGTGCACTGACCAGTTGCTCGACCTGGCGGCCGACCAGGTTCTTCTTGTCTGGCCAGAACTGCACCTGCCACGCCCGGTTGCCTTCGGCCAGCGGGCCGATCAGCAGCGGTTGCAACTCGGCCCAGGCTTTTTGCGCGTGTAGGAAGTCGGCGCGGGCGGTGTCCAGGCTTTCCTTGCCTTGGCAGTAGGCCAGGGCGCTGACGGCCAGTTGACGGTCGGCCTCAACCCAGCGGCTATAGGTTGGCAGGATGACTTGTTTGGCGATGGCTGCCGAGGTCACTGCTTGCGGGTCTTGGGGCGAGCAAGCGCCCAAGGCCAGGGCGGCGAGGCTGGTGAACAACAACTTGGGACGAAACATGTCGAGCTCCCTTCTGTAAGTGGGGCAAAGCTTATAAAGAATTCAGGAACGCCAGCAACGCGGCACGCTGCTCGGCATTGAACGACAACACATGTTGCTGCGCCGCTTGAGCTTCACCGCCATGCCACAGCACGGCTTCAAGCAGGTTGCGGGCGCGGCCGTCATGCAGGAACTGGGTGTGACCACTCACGGTTTGCGTCAGGCCGATACCCCACAGCGGCGGGGTGCGCCAGTCGCGGCCGGTGGCTTTGAATTCGCTACGGTTGTCGGCCAGGCCTTCGCCCATATCGTGCAACAGCAGGTCGCTGTAGGGGCGAATCACCTGGTTGGCCAGTTCTGGTTCGGCGGCATTGGCGGCGGTGGTGAAGCTGGGCTTGTGACAGCCCTGGCAACCGGCCTGGTAGAACAGGTTCTTGCCGGCCAGCACTTGCGGCGTATCAACGTCCCGACGTGCGGGCACCGCGAGGTTGCGGGTGTAGAACAGCACCAGGCGCAGGATGTTATCGCTGACTTCCGGTTCACCCTGCGGGCCATTGCCGTTGGGCGCCTGTTTGCAGGCCACTTGGGCGTCGGTGCAGTCATCGAAGGGTCTCAGGGACGTGGTGAGGCCCATATCACCAGAAAACGCGTGAACGTTTTGTTGATTGAGGTTGGGCTGCCCGGCTTTCCAGCCAAAACGCCCGAGGACAGTTTTGGCCTGAGCGTCATCCCAGACCCAATTGGCGCGGCCCAGGATGGCCTCTTTGTCGGCGGTCTTGGGGTCGGTGTTGCGCAGGATATCGGCATCGCTGATCGCTTCGAGCAGGCCCAGGCCGATCATCGGCGGGGCGATACGCGCCGAGAAGCGTGTGTCGGGGTGCATCGGGCCGTAGCCGAGTTGGGTGATCTGCAGGTCGGGCTTGCGTAATTCAACGAGCGTGCCGTCCTTGAACCTGACGTTGACCGGTGTGTAGTCGACCCGCACCTTGCCTTCCGGCGCAACGCCAGGCACCGCCATGTCCTGGAGTTGCCCGCCGTAGACCGGCTCGGGTACCACGCCGATCTGTTCGATGAGCTTGGCGTAGGCTGGCTGCTCTGTAATAGAGGGATGGATGGACAGGCGCACCAGCATCGATACGGCATTGGGCGCGTCGGGCAGCGGCGGGTGGCCACGGCCATCCTTGATATGGCAGTTCTGGCAGGCGTTGGTATTGAACAGCGGGCCCAGGCCATCGCGCGCCGTGGTGGTGGACGGCGCAATCACCCACGGGTTGCGAAAGAAACTGTTGCCGACGCTGAAGTCCAGGCGCCGCGTCGGCGCCAGGTTGGCCGAGGGCAAGGAAAAGGCGTTCTGGTCGCGCTTGTTTACCGTCGCCGCGCCACCGGCCCGCGATTCACCCGGCTCTGCTTTCGTGAAGCGAGGGGCGTCATCGCAAGCAGTCAGGCTTAAAGCCATCAACGCTGCAGGCAGGTACAAAAGCGCACGGAACATCGAGATTCCTGGACGAGGGCAGAAAATTAAGGCGCAAAGTCTAACAGGGCAGGGCAGATTGAATAAGAGCAATTATCGTTTGGTGGCATCCCGATTCTTTCCCGCTAGAATGGCTGCACATTTTTTTATGGAGGTGGCCAATGCAGGCTCTCGACGCTTTGCTCAACCGTGTTTCCGTGCCCCGTTTGCTCGACCCGGCACCGACCCAGGAGCAGCGCGACCTGCTGTTCGCCGCCGCCATGCGCGCGCCCGATCACGGTCAACTGCGCCCGTGGCGTTTCCTCACCGTCGAAGGCTGCGCCCGTGAACAGATGGGCACGCTGTTGGCCGAAGCCGCTCGTCTGCAAGACGCCGACGCACCGCAAGCCGCCATCGACAAGGCCCAGAACGGCCCGCTGCGTGCGCCGCTGGTGGTGGTGGTGATTGCACGTGTGCAAGAGCATTTCAAAGTGCCCAAGTCCGAGCAATTGCTGGCCGCCGCCTGTGCGGCCCACGGCATTCTGCTGGCGGCGTACGCCCAGGGTATTGGTGCGGTGTGGCGTACCGGCGAATTGTCCTACTCAGCCCATGTAGCTAAAGGCCTGGGGTTGGCGGCGAATGAAGAAGTGATTGGCTTTCTCTACCTAGGCACGCCGCAGAACCCACCGCGTACGGCGCCGAAGGAAGACCTGACGCCGTTCGTCCAGGCCTGGCCCGGCCGGTAATTCACCACCGTCCTGCTCTATATGTAGGAGCGAGCTTGCTCGCGAAGAACTCAAAGGCGCCGCGTTTATTCAGGAAGCACGCGTTATCGTTGACGTTTTTCGCGAGCAAGCTCGCTCCTACAGGGGGCAATGTTTCAGAACCGAGTCAGACCCTGAACTGATCCATCAACTTCATCTGCTGGCTGGCCAGCGCATTGAGCTGGCTACTGATCGCCGCCGACTCGGTAGCCTGGCCGGTCAGGGTTTCAGTCACGGTGCGAATCGCCGAGACGTTGCGGTTGACCTCTTCGGCCACCGCGCTCTGCTGTTCGGCCGCGCTGGCGATTTGCAGGTTCATGTCGCTGATCACGGTGACCGCGTCGCTGATCTTGCCCAGGGCTTGCACGGCTTGATGGATCTGCCCGGCATTGCTCTGCGCCTGGTGCTGGCTGGAGTGCATGGTCGCCACTACGCCACGGGTGCCGCTCTGGATACGCTCGATCACCAGGCGGATTTCTTCCACCGAGTCCTGGGTGCGTTTGGCCAGGTTGCGCACCTCGTCGGCCACCACCGCAAAACCACGTCCGCTTTCCCCGGCGCGTGCCGCTTCAATCGCCGCATTCAACGCCAGCAGGTTGGTCTGTTCGGCAATGCTGCGGATCACCTCCAGCACTGAACCGATTTGCTCGCTGTTGACCGCCAGGGCTTCGACTTCGCCCACGGCTTTGCTGACTTCGTCGGCCAGGGTGGTGATATCGCGGGTGCTCTGCTCGATGATCGACATGCCTTCGCGGGCCGACTGGTCGGCACCGCGTGCCGCGCTGGCGGCATTGGAGGCGCTGTTGGCCACGTCGTGGGCGGTGGCGCTCATTTCGTTCGACGCGGTGGCGACCTGGTCGATTTCACGGAACTGCACCTGCATGCCTTCGCTGGTCTGGCGCGCAATGGCGGACGACTGATCGGCCGTCCCACGAGCTTCGGTGATGCTTTGCTTGATCTGCGCAATGGTCGGCTGCAGTTTGTCGAGGAAGCGGTTGAACCAGTTCACCAGCTCGCCCAGTTCGTCTTTCTTGGCATAGGCCAGGCGTTGGGTGAGGTCGCCGTCACCGCTGGCGATGTCCTTGAGCATGGCGGCCACGCTATTGATAGGGCGGGTCACGCCAGTAGCGGTCAGCCAGATCAACAGCAAGCCCAGCAGGCCAGCGGCGGCGGCCACCAGCAGGGCTTTGAGCGTGCCCGTTGCCTGGGCCTCGTCGAGTACGGCTTGCAGTTTTTCGTTGTCGGCCAGCATCACCGCTTTGGGCAGCTTGATCACCACGCCCCAGGATTTGGCACCGGCAATCGGCTTGAGCGGGTACACGGCACGAATGGTGTCGTCCTGTTCACGGATAACAGGCCGGTCATTGGCCAGTAGTTGCACGATCTCTTTGCCTTCGGCGCCGATGCTGTCGATCAGGTTCTTGCCGACTTTGGCTGGTTCACCGCTGTAGGCGGCGATCAGGCCGGTGCTGGACAGAATCTCCAGGTGGGCGGCACCGTTGAACAGGTCTTTCTGCGCAGCATCGGTGGTCGCTTGCAGGGCGGTGAGGGCGATGTCCACGCCGACCACACCGATGACTTTGCCGTCGACGATCAGCGGCAGGGAAATGGTGGTCATCAGTACCGGTTTGCCGGCCACCGTGTCTTCGTACGGGTCCAGCAGGCACGTACTGCGCGTGTCTCGTGGGCAGGTGTACCAGATGTTGTAGGGCGTGCCGCTGAGGTTGAGGGTGGTCTTGGTCAGGTCATCTTCGACCATGATGGTGTTCTGGCCTTCGCCGCCAGCACGACTCCAGTAGCTGGAAAACCGGCCTTTTTCATTGGAGACGCGTGCCTTGTCGTCGATGAATTCGCTGTCCTTGCCATCCAGCCCGTTGGGTTCGAACGACAACCAGATGCCCAGCACTTTGGTGTTGCGCTCGAACGCGGTTTTGACGCTGCGGTTGAGCTCTTCACGCAGGGCCCCGGCTTCAAGGGAACGCTGGATACCCAACTGACGCAGGTCTTTGATCTGGTCGGCCAGGGCTGTGACCACCAGCAGGTTTTCGCCGAAGGTCTGCTGCAAGTGGCCGGCCTGTTCGGCCGCTTTGGATTGCAGCAACTGCTCCACGCTGGCGGTGAGCATTCGTGAGCTTGAATCACTGACCAGCCGATCGTTCTGGTTGGTGTTGTAGATATTGATGCCGACCACCAGTGCAATCACACCCAGCAGACACAGGCCGGACAGCAACACGATTTTCAAGCGGATGGAGAGGGTGTCGAACATAGGTTCACTCACGAATGGACTTGTTGGAATGCACGCAGAAGAGCCAAGTCCATTCGGCGCCGTACCTGAAACATCGGCGTCACAAATCAATTCATGAGCAATAGGCGATGAGCGGTAGGAAAATGCCTACACCGGCCGTTATACGGGGCGTGCGAGCTGCTCGGGGCGGGACCAGATCCACAGGTTGCCCAGGCTCATTCCGGCAATTGCCAGGTACACCGGCCAGCCGTGATCGAGCATCACCAGCATCAGCACGGCGCACAGCAACATGCTCACGGTGGCGCTGACCTTGGCGCGGCGGGCGATGATCTTGCCATTGCGCCAGTTGGACAGGATCGGCCCGAACAGGCGGTGGTTTTCCAGCCAGGCGCTGAGGCGCGGCGAGCTTTTGGTGGCGGCCCAGGCGGCGAGCAAGATGAATTCGGTGGTGGGCAACCCCGGTATCACAATCGCCACCAAGCCGATCCCCAGGCTGACGTAGGCCAGCAGGCCAAAGAGGACTTGGGCGATTTTGGAGGAGGATTGGGGTTTGCCGGTCATGCTGCAGTTTTCTGGTGGGAAGGTTTACACATTATCAGCCATGAAATGCACCCAAGTGTGGGAGCTGGCTTGCCTGTGATTGCGGTGTATCAGGTTAAACATCTGGCGCTGACCCACCGCCATCGCAGGCAAGCCAGCTCCCACATTGAACCGCTGTCTACCAGAACACTTACGCCAGTTCTGGGGCGCTAGCGTACGCCTGTTCCAGCAACACGGTGAAGCGCACAAACGCATCAATCGCGCCTTTTTCCACGGCAGCTTCTTCTTCGGCACTGAATGCCAGGCCGTCGAGGGTGCGGGTGAAGCTTTTCCAGCCCTCGGCGCGACCACCGGCCGGCTCGCCCAGGTGGCGGGCACCGAAGGTTTCGCTCAGGCCCAGGCCCACGGCGCGCTTGATCAGGAACGCAGCGCCCAGCTTGGAGCCTTCGGAGACGAACAGCCAGCCCAAAGCTTCGGCTTTGCTGGGGTTGTTCACCGCGCCGGCAACCGGGGCCGGGGTTTCGGTGTCCAGGTCTGCCAGGTCGAGCTTGGCGGCTTCGGCGCGGCAGCGGGCGGCCAGGTCAGGGATGATCTGGTTCAGTTCGGCATCGTTGTACAAGGCCACCAGTTCCGATTGGAACAGGTACTGGGCCACTACGAAGCGGGCGAAGTTGGCTTGGGTTTCGAACGGCGCGTGAGCCTTCACCAATGCGTCGAGCTTGGTGTGCGGCTCGTTGGTGATCTGGTTCAGGCGTTGGGAGCGCAGGCTTGGACGTTCTGCTGTGGAAGAAGTGGTCATGAAAAAAATCCTTGAGAAGAGAAGCGCCTGGGCGCCCTGAAGAGAGCTGTTATCAACTAGACGAACAAGAAGACGCGGCACAGTAAAAAATCCTCACCTCGCCGCGGATGCAATGGCGGCGAGGTGAGGCGGAAGGGTCAGATGTCCCAGATCACGTTGATCGCAAAGTTGCGACCGGGCTGGGTCAGGCGGTCGAGGTTGGCCGGGCCGGTCACACCGGCTTCGCCGACGCTGTCGTAGCTGCGCACGTCATCCCAGTTCCAGTACTTCTTGTCGGTGAGGTTGTAGAGGCCACCGTTGACGGTCACGTCTTTGCTCACCTTGTAATAAGCGGTCAGGTCGAGGATGCCGAAGCCCGGGGTCTTGAACGGGCCGTCGGTGCCGCCGTCGGGCGCGTGGAAGGTCGTGCTGTCGACGCGGTCCTGTTTTTTCACCAAGGTCCAGCTCACCAGGCCACCGTAGTTGTCCTGGTCGTAGCCCAGGCCAAACACGCCCTTGAGCGGGTTGACGCTGTTCAACGGCTCGCCATTGTCGTCGTTGCGACCGTAGGTGTAGGCAACCGAGCCTTGGGTATACAGGCCCTTCGGCGCGCCGAAGGTATCCAGGTTCAGGCGGCCCTTGGCTTCCACGCCCTTGACGGTGGCGCGCTTGATGTTGACCGCCTTGAATTGCTCCACGGTGCCGCCGACCACGGCGTTGTCTTCGTCGATAAAGTCACGGTACTTGTTGTAGTACACCGCAATATCGAAGGAGCCTTCGTCGAATTTGCCGCGAATCCCGGTTTCGATGCCTTTGCTGGTTTCTGGCTTGAGGTCGGGGTTGGGTTCGACGGTGTAGCCCAGGTTGAGGTTTTCGAAGCGACCGTACAGCGCTTTGGCAGACGGCGTACGGAAGCCCTCGGCGTATTGACCGAACCAGGTGTAGTTGTCGGTCAGGGCATAGGTGAGGCCGAACTTGGGTGTTACGCGGTTCCAGGTCTTGTCTTTGCCATCGACGGTATAGGCGCCGGTCGGGTTGACGGTGTTGAGGAATTCCTGGGTCAGCTTGGGCTTGAGCCGGGTGTAGTCATAACGCACGGCAGGCAGGAAAGTCCATTTGTCCCAGGTGATCTGGTCTTGGGCGAACAGCGAGTAGGTGTTGATGGTTGGGTCGGGGAAGTCGCTGGCCTTCTTCACGCTGTCGCTCGCTTGCGGGCTCGGCGCGCCGATGGCGGTGCAGCCGGCACCAATGGCCAGGCACGAGGCTGAGCCTTCGCGTGAACCGGTGACTTTCTGCTGCTTGAGGGTGGTGCCGTAGGTCACTTGGTGGTCGGTTTCGCCGAGGCTGAAGGCCTTGTCCAGTTGCGCGTCGAAGACCCACTGCTTCTCTTCGTAAAGGGTGTCGCGGGTACGCAGGACGCGACGGCCGGCCTGGTAGATTTCGGCGGTGGTCTGGTCGGTCTTGGCGATCTGGTAGTTGAGGCTGGTCTTGATGCGGTCGGCAATCGGCGACTCCAGGGCGAAGGTGTTTTCCAGGCCGAAGCGCTCGCGGGTAATGGTGTCGTTACCGCGACGGTCGCGGTACAGGTTCATGCCCCGGCCACCGATGAACGGACCGCCCACTGCGTTTTTCAGATTGACGTCGCGGTCATCCTTGAACTTCTCGTAGGTCAGGCCCAGGCGGTTGTCATCGCCATAGTTCCAGCCCAGCTTGGCCAGCACGTTGGTGGTGCGCGCATCTTCCGGGTTGGCGCCGGTACGGGCCAGGCCAGTGGCGTTGTTGCCATCGTAGGATTCGGTTTCGTGGCCATTGCGCTGGCTCAGGTGCAGCAAACCGTCGAAGTCCTGCACACGCCCGGCGAAGGTGCCGGAGGTCAGCCAGCTCTCGTCGGCGGAGCTGTAGCCGGTCTTCAGGCGGGCACCGACGTCCTGGCCTGGCTTGATGATGTCATCCGGGTCGAGGGTGAAATAACTCACCGCGCCGCCGATGGCGCTGCTGCCGTACAGGGCCGAGGCCGGGCCGCGCAAGATCTCCACGCGCTTGACGATTTCCGGGTCGACGTAATTGCGGCGGGTCTTGGCGTAAGGGCCGTTGAAGAAATTGTCCGGCACTTCGACGCCATCCACCTGGGTGAGGACGCGGTCGCCGTCGATGCCACGAATGTTGTAGCCCGCGTTACCCGAGCGCGTACCGGCGCCGCCGACGGAGACGCCGGGTTCGTAGCGCACCAGTTCACGGATGTTGTTGACGTTCTGGCGGTCCAGTTCTGCGCGGTCGTGCACGCTGACGGTGCTCGGTACGCTGTTCACATCCTGTTCATTGCGAGTGGCGCTGATGGTCACCTGTTGCAGGGCGAGGGCGCTGCCGGCGCTACGTTTTTCCAGCACGATGTTGTTGGTGCCCAGTTTGCGATAGCTCAGGTTGGTCCCCACCAACAGCCGGTCCAGGGCTTTTTCCGCTGGCAGCGGGCCGCGCACGCCAGGGGACGATACGCCCTGGCCCAGTTCGGCCGGCAGGCCCACTTGCCAGCCGGTCACTGCGGTGAAAGCGTTGAGTGCCGACACCAATGGCTGCTGTTCGATGCTGAACGTGTAATTGGCGTGGCTGCGAGCGGCAGGTTCCGCGGCGGTGGCGCTCATGACGGGCGCACCAGCCAGCAGGATCGCGGCGGTCAGCAAGGACAAAACGGGCGAAGCAGACCGGCGGTTGAAACGAGAGGACATCGAGAGCGCTCCGGGATACGAATCTTATAGTTGCGAACCGAAACAAATAGGAATCAGTTGCATTGGCTATAACGAGACGTATTGCCGGTTAACATCGAGTAAAAATAATTCTCATTTAGTTCAGGATCACCAGCGCCGGGTACTCCGACAGCTTGGCCGAGGTGATGTGGGCCAAGGAGCGCACCACGTCCAGGGGCTGGTCGAGGCGGTAGTTGCCGGTGACGGCGACGCTGGCCAACTGCTCGTTGTTGTTGACGATCCAGCCTGGGTAATAGCGGCGCAGCTCAGCCAGCACTTCGCTCATCGGGCAGTTTTCGAACACTAGCCGGCCCTGCACCCAGGCCAGGTCCTTGCTGGGATCGAGCTTGGCCGGTTGGCCGAAACCCTTGGGGCCGATGCGGATGCTTTCACCGGCGCTCAGGCGCACGCGGGCATCGTCGAAAGTGTTGCTCAGGTCGACATCGCCGCGCTGCACTTGAACCTGGGCTTCGCCATTGAGGTAGCGCACGGCAAAGGCGGTGTCACGCACGCTGGCGCGCACCGGGCCGGCGTCTATTTCCAGGGGCAGGCCACGGGTGGGCGCTATTTCAAAGAACGCTTCGCCCTGGTACAGGCGGGCAATGCGCTGGTGGTGGTTGATGGTGCTGGAAAATGCCGAGTTGGTGTTCAACAGTACCTTGGAGCCATCGTCCAGTTGCAGGCGCTGGCGCTCGCCGACCACCGTCAGATGGTCGGCCTGCAAACGCACCGGCAGGTTACTGAAACTGAACAGGCCGAGCAGTAACACGGCGGCGGTGGCCAGGGGTTTCCAGTGCGGTCTGATCCGGCGCCAGCCGCTGGGCTTGCGCGGTGCGGCGAGGGCCACGGCGGCGCTGTGTACCGGCGCGTCACCCCAGGCGGCCTGGGCCTTGCTGAAGGCATGGACATGCGCCGGGTCCTGGGCCAGCCAAGCGTCGAACGCGGCCTGCTGCCCAGGTTGCGGGCACTGCAAGGCGATCAGCCAATCGAGGGCTTGGTCCATGGCCGCGTCTTGCAACACCTCATGAGCCAACGCATGGGGGCGCAGTTTATTCGGGTCCGTCACGGTGTTCCTCGGGTCTTCGCCACGTTCTATTCATTTTTCCTACAGCTTGGATCGACACCTCTGTCGGGTGAAGCTTAAGGCTGATCCAGCCGTTCGGCCACACCCACACAGATAGCCATGATCAATTTGAGTTCCTTTTGCACCGTGCTCAAGGACACACCCAACTGATCGGCAATTTCCTGATAGCTGCAACCGTGCAGACGGCTGAGGATGAAAATCCGCTGCTGGCGGGCGCTCAACTGGCCGAGGCTGACACTCAGGTGCTCCAGTAGCTGCTCGGCCTGGGTAGCTTCCTCCGGCGTGCTGGCCGGCGCGGCGACGCTTTGCAGGACATCCAGCGGGACATCCTCCTGCAGGGTACGCGCCTGAATCCTGCGCGAACGCAAGTGATCCAGCGCCAGGTTGCGGGCTGTCTGGTAGACAAAGGGTTCAAGGTGGTCGATTGGCCGCTCGCTGAGGGCCCGAGTCACGCGCAGGTAGGTTTCCTGCAACAGGTCCTCGGCGGTGCTGTGGTTATGCACCATGCGTTGCAGAGTTCGTAGCAGGATCACCCGTTGGGTGAGGAAGACGTGGTTGAAGCGAGATTGGCTCACAGTGATACCAGACCGATTTGCAGTTAATGATAATGCTTATCATCAACTGAAATGGCAAGTGGCACTTTGAGATGCCTTGGAGATTGTGCCGCTCGTTCCCATGCTCTGCGTGGGAACACATCCTGTGACGCTCCGCGTCACAACTTTAAGAGCAGGACGCGGAGCGTCCAGGGTGGCATTCCCACGCAGAGCGTGGGAACGATCTGAGTCAGTGCACGCAATCCAGCCTAGGGCTTATTCGGCGTTGCACAACGCCAGGCAGTTATCCAGCATACGGTTGGAGAAGCCCCACTCGTTGTCATACCACGCCAATACTTTGAGCAATTTGCCACTGACCTTGGTGTGATTGGCATCGAAGATCGACGACAGCGGGTTATGGTTGAAGTCGCTGGAAACCAGCGGCAGGGTGTTGTAGCCGAGGATCTTCGAATGCTGGCTGGCGTGTTTGAGCAGGGCGTTGACTTCATCGGCCGTGGCTTCTTTCTTCAACTGCACGGTGAGGTCTACCAGCGACACGTTGATCACCGGCACACGCACCGCCATGCCAGTCAGCTTGCCTGCCAGTTCCGGCAGCACCAGGCCCACCGCTTCAGCGGCGCCGGTCTTGCTCGGGATCATGTTCTGGGTGGCCGAACGCGCGCGGTACGGGTCGGTGTGGTACACGTCGGTAAGGTTCTGGTCGTTGGTGTAGGCGTGAATGGTGGTCATCAGGCCGCTTTCGATACCCAGCTCGCGGTGCAGCACCTGGGCCACCGGCGCCAGGCAGTTGGTGGTGCACGATGCGTTGGAAATGATCTGGTGGGATTGACGCAAGATGTCATGGTTTACGCCATAAACCACAGTGGCATCCGCGCCTTTGGCCGGGGCCGAAATGATCACCTTGCGCGCGCCGGCGCTAATATGGGCGGCAGCCTTGTCACGGTCGGTGAACAGACCGGTGCATTCGAACACCACGTCAATCTTGTGCGCAGCCCACGGCAGGTCGGCGGGGTTGCGAATGGCACTCACGGCAATCCGGTCACCATTGACGGTCAGGCTTTCCTGATCGTGGGCAACCTCTGCGTCGAAAGTGCCGTGTACGGTGTCGTACTTGAGCAGGTGGGCATTGATCGAGCTGTCGCCCAAATCGTTGATGGCGACGATCTGCAGATCCTGGCGATAGCCTTGGGTATACAGTGCGCGCAGGACATTACGGCCGATACGGCCAAAACCATTGATTGCGATACGAAGAGTCATTGGAAGGTGCCTGTCGTCGATTTGTTGTAAGAATTACAAGATTATTCGCATAAAAATAGAAAACAAGCCTTTTTAGTGGCAATATTTTGTTCAATCTACAACGAGTGACCTGAATCAACTGGTCCGATGATCCAAACGACCCCCTGCCATCCCATGAGCCGTGGGCGTTTGATCAGCATAGACACTCAGGTCGCCACATCCGTTAGCCTGGAGTTCTATACATGCATCCCCGCGTTCTTGAGGTCACCGAACGGCTTATCGCCCGCAGCCGCGCCACCCGCGAGGCTTACCTTGCGCTCATTCGCGGCGCAGCCAGCGACGGTCCGATGCGCGGCAAGCTGCAATGCGCCAACTTCGCCCACGGCGTGGCCGGTTGCGGCACCGAAGACAAAAACAGCCTGCGCATGATGAATGCCGCCAACGTGGCAATTGTTTCTTCTTATAACGACATGCTCTCGGCGCATCAGCCCTACGAGCATTTCCCCGAACAAATCAAAAAGGCGCTGCGCGAAGTCGGCTCGGTCGGCCAGTTCGCCGGCGGTACCCCCGCCATGTGCGACGGCGTGACCCAGGGCGAACCAGGCATGGAGCTGAGCCTGCTCAGCCGTGAAGTCATTGCCATGTCCACGGCGGTAGCGCTGTCCCACAACATGTTCGACGCCGCGCTGATGCTGGGCATCTGCGACAAGATCGTCCCTGGCCTGATGATGGGCGCACTGCGCTACGGCCACCTGCCGATGATCTTCGTGCCGGGCGGGCCGATGCCGTCGGGTATCTCCAACAAGCAGAAGGCCGATGTGCGCCAGCGCTATGCCGAAGGCAAGGCCAGCCGCGAAGAACTGCTGGAATCGGAGATGAAGTCCTACCACAGCCCTGGTACCTGCACCTTCTACGGCACCGCCAACACCAACCAGTTGCTGATGGAAGTCATGGGCCTGCACTTGCCCGGCGCTTCGTTCGTCAACCCGTACACGCCGCTGCGTGATGCGTTGACCCGCGAAGCTGCGCACCAGGTCACGCGTTTGACCAAGGCCAATGGCAACTTCACGCCGATTGGCGAGATTGTCGACGAGAAGTCCATCGTCAACTCCATCGTTGCGCTCAACGCCACTGGCGGCTCCACCAACCACACCCTGCACATGCCGGCCATTGCCATGTCGGCAGGCATCATCCTGACCTGGCAGGACATGGCCGACCTCTCCGAGGTGGTGCCGACCCTGTCCCACGTGTATCCAAATGGCAAGGCTGACATCAACCACTTCCAGGCGGCGGGCGGTATGTCGTTCCTGATCCGCGAACTGCTGGAAGCCGGCCTGCTCCACGAAGACGTCAACACCGTGGCCGGCAAGGGCCTGAGCCGCTATATCCAGGAACCTTTCCTGGTGGATGGCGAACTGGTCTGGCGCGACGGCCCGATCGAAAGCCTCGACGAAACCATCCTGCGCCCGGTGGCCCGTGCGTTCTCGCCGGAAGGCGGCTTGCGCGTGATGGAAGGCAACCTTGGCCGTGGCGTGATGAAGGTTTCGGCGGTAGCGCCGGAGCATCAGGTTGTCGAAGCGCCCGCGGTGGTGTTCCAGGACCAGCAGGACCTGGCCGATGCCTTCAAGGCCGGCCTGTTGGAAAAAGACTTTGTCGCGGTGATGCGCTTCCAGGGGCCGCGCTCCAACGGCATGCCGGAACTGCACAAGATGACCCCGTTCCTGGGCGTGTTGCAGGACCGTGGTTTCAAAGTGGCGCTGGTGACAGATGGGCGAATGTCCGGCGCGTCGGGTAAGATCCCTGCCGCGATCCACGTCAACCCCGAAGCCCAGAGCGGCGGGCCGCTGGCGCGGGTCCAGGATGGCGATATCATCCGTGTGGATGGCGTTACCGGCACCCTGGAGCTTAAGGTGGACGCCGAAGTATTTGCAGCGCGCACGCCTGCCACCGGCCTGTTGGGCAATAACGTGGGGGCCGGTCGCGAGTTGTTTGCATTCATGCGCTTGGCCGCAAGCTCCGCAGAGCAGGGCGCCAGCGCCTTTACCTCTGCCTTGGAGACGCTTAAGTGAAGCTTGCGCTGGTCGGTGACATCGGGGGGACTAACGCCCGTTTTGCGTTATGGCGGGATCAGGAACTGCATTCGATCCGCGTGCATGCCACGGCGGATCACGGCAGCCCTGAAGAGGCGATCAAGGTCTATCTCAAAGAAGAAGGCCTGCAAATCGGGGACATCGGTGCGGTGTGCCTGTCGGTGGCCGGGCCGGTGAGCGGCGATGAATTCAAGTTCACCAACAACCACTGGCGCCTGAGCAAAACCGCGTTTTGCCAGGCCCTGCAGGTGGATGAACTGTTGCTGGTCAACGACTTCTCGGCCATGGCCCTGGGCATGACCCGACTCAAGCCCGACGAATTCCGCGTGGTCTGCGAAGGCACGCCGGAGCCCTTGCGCCCGGCCGTGGTGATCGGCCCGGGTACGGGTCTCGGCGTCGGCACCTTGCTGGACCTCGGCGCAGGCCGTTGGGCAGCATTGCCGGGGGAGGGTGGGCATGTCGACCTGCCCCTGAGCAGCCCACGGGAAACCCAGCTGTGGCAACACATCTACAGCGAGATCGGGCATGTCAGCGCCGAAACCGCGTTGAGCGGTGGCGGCCTGCCACGGCTGTACCGGGCGATTTGTGCGGTGGATGGGCACGAGCCGGTGCTCGACACCCCCGAAGCCATCACGGCGGCGGGCCTGGCCGGCGATCCGGTGGCCATGGAAGTATTGGACCAGTTCAGCATCTGGCTGGGCCGAGTGGCGGGCAATAACGTCTTGACCACCGGTGGACGCGGTGGCGTGTACATCGTGGGTGGGGTGATACCGAGGTTTGCCGACTTCTTTATCAACAGTGGCTTTGCCCAGAGTTTTCGCGACAAAGGCTGCATGAGCGACTACTTCAAAGGTATTCCGGTGTGGCTGGTGACAGCGCCGTATTCCGGGTTGACTGGGGCTGGTGTGGCGCTTGAGCAAGCTTTTGCATAGGTCATAATGGCGCCATCGCAGGCAAGCCAGCTCCCACAGTCTGGAATGCATTCCAAGTGTGGGAGCTGGCTTGCCTGCGATGACGGCCTAAAGGGCACCCGATGATTTGAGCCAGGCCATAACAACAAGGAGGCCCCGTGAGCGTAATCAGTAAATCCATTCTCCTCGTCGACGACGACCAGGAAATCCGCGAATTGCTGCAAACCTACCTCAGTCGCGCCGGCTTCCAGGTCCGTGGCGTGTCCGACGGTGCGGGGTTCCGCCAGGCAATGAACGAGGCGCCGTGCGACCTGGTCATCCTCGATGTCATGTTGCCAGACGAAGACGGCTTCAGCCTGTGCCGCTGGATCCGCCAGCACCCGCGCCAGGCGCAGGTGCCGATCATCATGCTCACCGCCAGTTCCGACGAAGCCGACCGCGTGATCGGCCTGGAGCTGGGCGCCGATGACTATATCGGCAAGCCATTCAGCCCCCGCGAGTTGCAGGCGCGCATCAAGGCACTGCTGCGCCGCTGCCAATTCGGCCAGGAGCGCAGCAGCGGCGGTGATGTGTGGGTGTTCGATGAATGGCGCCTGGATATGATCAGCCACCGCTTGTTTCATGTGGATGGTGAAGAGGTGATCCTCTCCGGTGCCGACTTCGCCTTGCTCAAGTTGTTTCTCGACCACCCGCAACAGATCCTCGACCGCGACACCATCGGCAACGCCACCCGTGGCCGCGACCTGATGCCCCTGGACCGTATCGTCGACATGGCCGTCAGCCGCTTGCGCCAGCGCCTGCGCGACACCGAGAAACCTCCGCGGCTGATCCGCACCGTGCGTGGCAGCGGCTATCAACTGGCAGCCAGCGTGGTTGCCGGCAATGCCCACTGAACCGCTGAACGAACGTCGCCGCCGCTTCCCGGTACCCCGCTCGCTGCTGGGGCGCATGTTACTGCTGACCTTGCTGGCGGTGCTGTTTGCCCAAGCGCTGTCCAGCGTGATCTGGGTGTCGCAACTGCGCGCCACCCAGCTTGAGGGCTTGGTGACCAGCGCCCGTAGCCTGGCGCATTCAATGACCGCCAGCGTGAGTTACTTCCGGTCGCTGCCGGTGGCCTATCGCCCGTTAGTGCTGGACCAATTGCGCAGCATGGGCGGCACGCGTTTTGTGGTGACCCTCAATGATCGCCCGCTGGACATGCAAATACTGCCCGAAACCCCGCGCAAGCAAGCGGTGCTGGTGGCGGTGGACGAAGTGCTGCGCCAGACCCTGGGTGCCGACGTGCATATCTCGGTAGAGTTCGTCAGCGCCGAAGACCTGCGCATCTTCAATGCCGGCCTGAAGCTCGACGAACTGCCGCGCTCCTGGGCCCATTACGCGCTGACCCTGGAACCGGTGAACCCGCCGGTGCTGGTCACCCAGATCCAACTGGCACCCGGTGAATGGCTGTACATCGCCTCGCTATTGCCCGAGCCCTACACCAGCCTGGAAGAGCAAGGCCTGCCGTCCCAGCAGGTGTGGTTCATCGTGCTCACCAGCGGTTTTCTGCTGCTGTTCATCGGCCTGCTGGTGCACTGGCAAAGCCGACCGCTCAAGCGCCTGGCGCGAGCGGCGCGGGACATGTCTCTGGGCGCCGATGTGGAACCGGTGGCTGAAGGCGGCGGCAGTGAAGTGGTGGAAGTGGGCCGTGCATTCAATGCCATGCGTGAACGCATCAGCCGTTACCTGACCGAGCGTAGCCAGTTGTTCAGCGCGATTTCCCATGACCTGCGCACGCCCATCACCCGCCTGCGCCTGCGTGTGGAATTGCTGGAAGACGAGAACCTGCAAAACAAATTCGGCCGTGACCTGGATGAGCTGGAATTGCTGGTCAAGGGCGCGCTGCAATGCGTGAAAGACACCGACATCCACGAAAACATCCAGCCGGTGGATCTCAACCACGTCCTCGAATGCCTGGTGGAGCCGTACCTGGCACCCCATGGCAATGGCCGAGTGACCCTTGATGGCGCGGCCCTGTCAGCCTACCCAGGCAAGCCGCTGGCGCTCAAGCGTTGCATCGGCAACCTGATCGACAACGCGCTCAAGTACGGGCAGAACGCGCATTTGCATATCGAGGACGATGGCGTGCAGTTCATCCTGCATGTGGATGACGAGGGGCCCGGCGTGCCGCAGCAGCGACTGGAGCAGGTGTTTGAACCGCACTTCCGCCTGGCCGGCCAGCAGCAGGGTTACGGATTGGGATTGGGGATTGCGCGCAATATTGCCCACAGCCATGGGGGCGAAGTGAGTTTGCAGAACCTGCGTGAAGGCGGCCTGCGCGTTACCCTGCAACTACCAAGAACCTTGGACTAACAAACACCTGAGATCAAATGTGGGAGCTGGCTTGCCTGCGATAGCGGTGGTTCAGTGGACTCATTAGTGACTGACACACCGCCATCGCAGGCAAGCCAGCTCCCACATGTTGCTCTGCGTACATCAGATGCTCTGGCGCAACCGGGCCAGGTCGCGCAGCGGCGGCGCACCAAACAACCGGCTGTACTCCCGGCTGAACTGGGACGGGCTTTCATACCCCACCCGATAGCCCGCCGCCGAGGCCTCCAGCCCTTCGGCAATCATCAGCCGCCGGGCTTCCTGCAAGCGCAGTTGCTTCTGGTATTGCAGCGGGCTCATGGCCGTGATCGCTTTGAAGCGATGGTGCAGGGTCGAGACGCTCAGGTTCACTTCTTTGGCCAGGTCGTCAATACGCAGCGGCTGTTCGTAGTTACCGTTTAACCAGGTGATCGCCTGGCTCACCCGATGGCTCTGGCTGTTAGCCACAGCGATTTCATACAGGCGATAACCCTGCGGGCCACGCAGCAAGCGGTAGAGAATTTCACGGTTGATCAAGGGCGCGAGCATCGCGATGTCTTTAGGCGTGTCCAGCAAGCGGGTCAGGCGCAGCACCGCGTCGAGCAGTGCGTGATCGATGCGGTCGACGTACATGCCTCGCGAGGTCGGGCGCGAGGGCACGCCCATCGGCCCGGCCTCTGCGATCAGCGCTGTGAGCTGCGCCGGGTCGATATTGATACGCACCGAGAGGTTCGGGTCCTCGGCGGTGGCGTCGATAATGCGGCCGGCTACCGGCATCGCCACCGAGAACACCAAGTAGTTGAGCGGGTCGTAGGCAAAGATCTCGTCGGCCAGGCGCACTTCCTTACTGCCACTGGCGAGGATGCACAGCGCGGGTTCCACCAGCACCGGCATGAAATCCCGCGGCGCGTTGTGGCGGTTCAGGTACAGCGAGGTGATCGCCGTGCCGTAGGAGCCGTCTTCCCAGGTGTGGCGGTGCACGATACTGGCCAGCTCGGCGCGTTGTTTCTCCATCTCGGCATCGAGGGGAATGGACTTGGATTCGGGCGACGGCATGGGGCGTCCTCTACACGCTGCTTTGATGGGCTCAGCTTAGCGGCGGCTTTTCAAAAAGTGTTACGTCGATTCTGCAGCATCCTTGCCTGATCCTGCGAGATAGCGTGAATCAGGCAAGTGCGCAGCCTGTCATCACCCTGAAACATGAGGCCTGGGCCTGGAATAAATCCTGGGGCCGAACGTCCTCCCTACGCTTCTCGCAGGATTGTGCAATAAGCCTGCAGGAATTGACTAACCGCGCCCACCCCCGCGCCGTTATCTTTGATCCTGTGGCAACACGCCCTCATTGTGCTTGCCGAGCATCACTTCTCAACGGGAGAGTCGAACATGTCCACCCCCATTCCCGCGAGCCATATGGCCTTTATCCGCGCCCGTAGCGGGTGCAGCACCGAACTCGGTGCACGCTTGAGCAGTTTGATCGAACCAGGTCGCCAGGCCCAGGGTTGCCTGCAATTCTCGTTGCAGCACTCCCAGGTCGATCCCGATGTCTGGCTGGTGTCCGGGTTCTGGAGCAGCGAGCAGGCCATGAGCGCCTACTTCAACTCTCCGGCCCTGATGATCTTCACCGAGCTTCTGAACGACATGGTCGTGCGCAGCATGGACTTCCAGACCTTCACCGACGCATCGGCGGCACAGGCCTACGGCGAGTACCTGCAACTGGCCGGTTAACGGTTAGAATGGCCGACTTTCCATTGGCCAGGACCTGCAACATGGCACGTAAACAATTTGCCCACCACGAAGCCGTTTCCGCCGTAGTACCGGGCGAAGGTGGCTACAGCGCCGCCGTCGCCGTCAAGGCACTGGATGGCATGGGCGCACCCAGGTTTCACAAGATCCTTGACGGGCAGACGTTCAAGACTGCGTCCGATGCCGATGATGCGGCGACGTTGCAACTCGAGCATCTGGTCGATGTGGATGCAGAAGGCCAACTGACCTGGGCGACTGCTGAACGCTGAGGCAGCACACCTAACCAATGTGGTAGCTGGCTTGCCTGCGATAGCGGTGTATCAGTCACTCCTGAGTTAACTGACCCACCGTCATCGCAGGCAAGCCAGCTCCCACAGTTTTGATTGCATTTTAGTCAGGGTTTGGTGGCGCCTGGTCTGTGCATTTTGAACAGGGCCTCAGGCCCCAGCTGGAAATAATCCGCCGGGCCACCCCCGCGCAAAATCGGCTCGGCGGCAGCGGTGTCGTAGATCCCATCCTTGAGCAACCATTTGGCGATGTGCACCGCCACCACCTCGCCCAGCACCAGCCAGCTCGGCACCAACTGCTGGTCGGCACGTTGCAGTTGGATGATCTGCGTCACCTTGCACTCGAACGACACTGGGCTCTCGCCCACCCGTGGTACGCCAACGATTTTCGAAGCCACCGGCGTCAGCCCGGAGAGTTCGAATTCATTTACCTCGGGCGATACGGCCGCGCAGCTTTGGTTCATCTGCTCGGCCAGCGGGCGGGTGGCCAGGTTCCAGACGAATTCTCCAGTCTGTTCGATATTGTTCAGGCTGTCTTTACGCCCGACACTGGAAAACCCAATGATCGGCGGAATGTAGTTGAACGCATTGAAGAAGCTGTAGGGCGCCAGGTTCAGGCGGCCTTCGCGATCGTGCGAGGAGATCCAGCCAATCGGGCGTGGGCCGACGATCGCATTGAACGGGTCATGGGGCAGGCCGTGGCCGTTGGCGGGTTCGTAAAAGTGGATGTCGTCAGGCATGGCCGGGGTTCCTGCTACGCGGTTTGGGAGGCGGTCATAGTGCAATTCATGGCGGTGAATTTCCATCGTGCCCATGGATTTTTCATACATCTGCCACCTATTTTTCACAGTTTCCCCTTCAGTCTGCGCCCAAGGTCAATACCCCTATAAGACTGAGCCTTGGAGCTATCCACTGCATGAACAAACTTCCTCAGATCACCCTGGCGTTCTGGGTCATGAAAATCTGCGCAACTACCTTGGGCGAAACTGCCGGGGACTTGCTGTCGATGACCTTGAACGTTGGCTACGCCATCAGCTCCATGATCCTCATCAGCGTGTTCCTGGTGACCCTGGTGACGCAACTCTGGTCGAAAACCTACAACCCGGTGCTGTACTGGATCGTGATTTTGTCTACCAGCACGGCGGGTACCACGATGTCCGACTTCATGGACCGCACGCTGGGGCTGGGCTACGCCACCGGGTCGATGATCCTGATCGTGATCCTGATGATCATCTTTGCATTGTGGCACCTCAGTGGTGACTCGCTGAATGTGAACAAGGTGCAGACCTTCCGAGGGGAGTTGTTTTACTGGATGGCGATCCTGTTCTCCAACACCTTGGGCACCGCATTGGGCGATTTCCTCGCGGACGATTCGGGGCTGGGCTTCGCCGGTGGCGCATTGTTGATCGGCTCAACCATCGCCGCGGTGGTGGTACTCAAGTACTTCACCCGCATCTCGTCGGTATTGTTGTTCTGGGTGGCGTTTGTACTGACACGGCCGTTTGGCGCGACCTTGGGGGATTTCCTGACCAAACCCCATGAAAAAGGCGGCTTGGATTTCGGCACCATCGGTTCATCCGCGGTATTGGCTGCGGTGCTGGTGGTGATGATTGCTGGCGCGTCGTATGCGCAGCGGCGCTATGGGCGCAATGAGGCCGCAGAGTTGTCCTAAGGCTAAATAAATGAGGGAGCGGGCTTGCTGTGGCGAGGTAGCTTGCTCCCGTTCGACAGCGTAGCTGGAGCCAGCTTTTTGGGGGCGCTTCGCACCCCAGCGCAAGCAAGCTTGCTCGCCACAGCAAGCCCGCTCCCACATTTTTTAGTCGGTGGTGATGCGTGAGTGTTTACGCGTGTCTTTCATGGTCACGTACACCATCAACGACACGGCGATACACGCGGTCACGTACCAGTAGTAGCCAGTTTCCATACCGATGCTCTTGAACCACAGCGCGATGTATTCAGCGGTACCGCCGAAGATCGACACGGTCAGGGCATACGGCAGGCCCACGCCCAGTGCGCGGATTTCGGTCGGGAACAGCTCGGCCTTCACCACGGCGTTGATAGAGGTGTAGCCGCTGACGATGATCAGCGCCGCCATGATCAGGAAGAACGCGCCCCACCAGCTCTGGATGGTGTGCAGGGTAGTGAGGATCGGCACGGTGAACAGGGTGCCAAGCACGCCGAAGGCGATCAGGATCGGGCGGCGGCCGATTTTATCCGACAGCCCGCCGATGATCGGTTGCAGGCACATGAACAGGAACAGCGTCGCCGCCGAGATGGTGGTAGAGTCGGAGATGCTCATGCCGACCGTGTTCACCAGGTATTTCTGCATGTAGGTGGTGTAGGTGTAGAACGCCAGGGTGCCGCCCATGGTCAGGCCGACCACGGTCATCAGCTCCTTGGGATGGCGCATCAAGGTGCGCATTGCGCTTTCCTTGGCTTTTTCTTTCTTGGTGAACGACTCGGTTTCTTCCATACCGCGACGCAGGTACAGCGCGACCACTGCACACAATGCACCGATGGCGAACGGGATACGCCAGCCCCAGGCATACAACTGCTCGGTGGTGAGCACCTGTTGCAGAACGATCAGCACCGCCAGCGCGATGAGCTGGCCGGAGATCAGGGTCACGTATTGGAAGCTGGAGTAGAAACCGCGGCGTTCCTTGGTGGCCATCTCACTCAGGTAAGTGGCAGAGGTACCGTATTCGCCGCCGACCGACAGGCCCTGCAGCAGGCGGGCAAACACCAGCAGGATCGGCGCACCGATACCAATGATTTCATAGCCGGGGCTCAGGGCAATCAGCAGCGAGCCGAAGCACATCAGGTACACCGAGGCCATCAAGGCTTTTTTACGCCCCACTTTGTCGGCGTACAGGCCCATCAGCCAGCCACCAATCGGGCGCATCAGGAAGCCCACGGCGAAGATCGCGGCGGTGTTGAGCAGTTGGGCAGTGGTGTCGCCTTTGGGGAAGAAGGCTTTGGCGAAGTACAGCGAGAAGGCGGCGTAGACGTACCAGTCGTACCATTCGACCATGTTGCCGACCGATCCGCTGAAGATCGACTTGATGCGGCTGGAGGTGGTGCGCTCCTGCGCTTTGACGGCCGTCGATCCCAGAGGCACGGTGTTGGAGTTATCCATTGAAGGATCCTTCATCTAGTTGTTTTTATGGAGCGGCGCGTGCGCAGCCTGTTGGGGCTATAGCAGGAGCTGTGCCAGGTAGAGGAAGGCCCGGAATAGAAGGGTTGCGGGATTTTATTGAGCGGAAATTCGCTGATGGTTTTGGGGTGGTGAGCGGAAATCCGCTTATGGCTGCAGTAATCGTTCCCGCGCTCTGCGTGGTAACGCCTGTTGTGACGCTCCGCGTCGCGCCTTTAAAAAGCGACGCAGAGCGGCCTAGGCTGCGTTCCCACGCGGAGCGTGGGAACGATCAGTGTGGGAGCGGGCTTGCCCGCGATGGCGATCCAAAGATCGCTACACAAACATCTCCCTTACCAACCTATGCCGCTGCATCTTCTCATTGAAGGTGCGACGCGGCAGTTGCAACTCGGCCAGCACCGCCTTGATATCGCCCTTGTGACGCGTCAACGCGGCCTTCAGGCAGTGTGCCTCGAACGCCTCCTGCTGCGCCGCCAACGACTGCCCGGCTTCGATCCCTTGCGGTTCCGGCTCGTCCAGCCCCAACACCTGGCGCTCGGCGACGTTGGCCAGTTCGCGCACATTGCCCGGCCAGTCATGGCTGAGCAGGCGCCCCAACTGTGGCCCACTCAAAGGCTCGACCTGGCGGCCCAGACGCTCGGCGGCGCTTTGCGCAAAATGCTCGTACAACAGCGGAATATCTTCGCGACGTTCACGCAATGGCGCCAGGCGCAGTTGCGCGACGTTGAGCCGATAGGCCAGGTCTTCGCGAAAGCGCCCGGCACGGGCTTCTTCCAGTAGGTCGGGCTTGGTGGCAGCGATGATGCGCAGGTCCACTTGGATACTCTGGTTGGAGCCCAGCCGCTCCAGCTTCTGCTCTTGCAACACGCGCAGCAATTTCACCTGTTGGGCCAGGGGCATGCTTTCGATTTCATCCAGGAACAAGGTGCCGCCGTGGGCATATTCCAGTTTGCCGATACGTTTGCCCTGGGCGCCGGTAAAGGCGCCGCTTTCATGTCCGAACAGTTCGGCTTCGAACAACTGCTCGGGGATTGCCGCGCAATTGAGGGCCACGAACGGCTTCTTGGCGCGTGGGCCGAAGTCGTGCAGGCAGCGGGCGACCAACTCCTTTCCGCTGCCGGTCTCACCCCGGATCAGCACATTGACCGGCAAACTCGCCAGGTCCAGCACTTGGCGGCGCAAGCTTTGAAGGCCCTTGGACACACCCAGCAGGCTGGACTCCAACTGCACGCGATGATCGGCCTGTTGATGCAGGCGGCGGTTTTCCAGGATCAGGCCGCGCTTGTCCAGCGCCCGGCGCAGGCTGTTGAGCAGCGCATCGGGGCTGAAGGGTTTTTCCAGGAAGTCGTAGGCGCCGTCGCGCATGGCTTCGACGGCCATTGGCACGTCACCATGGCCGGTGAGCAAAATCACCGGCAAATCGGCATCGCGGCGCTGCACCTCGGCCAACAGTTCAAGGCCGCTGAGCCCCGGCATGCGCACGTCGCTCAGAATCACCCCGGCAAAGTCCTTGGGCAGTTGCGCCAGGCACTCTTCGGCGCGGCTGAACAACTGCACGTCAAACCCCGACAGGCTCAGCCATTGCTCGACGGCCGTGCGAATACTGGCTTCGTCATCGACCACAATCACCGCGTTCAACATAGGTCTGGTGTCTCCAGGGCGATAGGCAGGGTCAAGGTGAAAATCGCGCCATCGCCACGGTTGGCGGCACTCAGGCGTCCGCCCAGTTCATGCACGATAGCGTAGGACACCGCGAGCCCCAAGCCGAGCCCGTCGCCCACCGGTTTAGTGGTGAAAAACGGGTCGAATACGCTGCTCAAATGTTCCTCGGCAATCCCGCCGCCACTGTCGCAGACGCTCAACTGCCATAGTTGCTGATCGGCGTGCAGGCGGATTTCCAGGCGCTTGCGCGGTTTATCGGCCATGGCGTCGAGGGCGTTGCGCAGCAGGTTGATCAGCACCTGTTCCAGGCGGATCGCGTCGCCACGTACCCAGGCCGGGCGAGTGAGGTCCAGCACCACGCCGATGGCTTCGTCACGCAGGCGCGCGTCGAGCAGGTGCAAGGATTGGTCGACCACCGTCGCCAGGTCCAGCTTTTCGCGCAGGCCGCTGGGGCTCTTGCGCGCGAACGTCTTGAGGTGGCCGGTGAGCGCAGCCATACGCGTGAGCATGTCATCCAATGGCGTGAGAGCCTTGTAGGCATCGTCCACTCGACCATGGTCGAGCAACAGCCGCAGCGTCGCCAGTTGCATGCGCTGGGCGGTCAGCGGCTGGTTGATTTCATGGGCGAGGGCGGCCGACATCTGTCCCAATGCCGCCAGCTTGGCCGACTGCACCAGGCCATCCTGGGCGGTGCGCAGCGCCTGGGTGCGTTCTTCGACCAATTGCTCCAGTTCTTCACGGCTGCGCTGGCGCAAGCGGGCCAGGCGCCAGCGCTGGCTGAGGAACAGCCCCAGGAACACCAATGCCAGCCACGAACCCGCAGCGGCAAGGCCCGCGTTACGTTGGTCTTCAAAGGCAAACTGGGGTTTGCGCAACAGGTGCAGGGTCCAGCCTTCGCGCTTGAGCGGCAGCGACTCCCAGATGTAATTGGCGTTGCCGTCGGGGCCGTTGACGCGGATCAAGTGGCTGTTTTCGTCAAAGCGTTGCAGGGGCTGGGTGTCCAGCGGCTGCAGTTGCTTCTTGTCGTATTGGCGGGTGGCCTTGAGTTCAGCCAGGTCATTTTCGGACAACGGCCGCAGGTTGCGATAACGCCAGCCCGGCTGGTTGGCGATAAACACGATGCCCCGCGCATCGCTGACCAACAGCAGGTCATTGCCCTGGGCCCATTCGCGCTCCAGCTCGGGGAACTCCAGCTTGACCACCATGGCCCCAAGGAACTGCTCGTGCTCATCCACGACCGCGCTGGAAAGAAAATAACCCGGAATACCCGTGGTCACGCCCACTGCATAAAAGCGCCCGGTGCCCTGGCTCAAGGTCTGGCTGAAATACGGCCTGAACGCGTAATTGTGGCCGACATAACTGCTGGGCAGGTTCCAGTTGCTGGCGGCCACGGCCAGGCCGGTGCGGTCCATCAGTTCCAGGGTCGAAGACTGCGCAGCGCCGTTGATGCGCTCCAGCTTGCGGTTGAGCCGGTCTTGCGTGGCGGCGTCCAGCGGGCCCTTCAAGGCGCTGATCATCTCCGAATCCAGCGCCAGTACGGCGGGCAGGGCACGGTAGCGTTCGATCAGGGTGTGCAGCGAGTTGGCGTACAGCGCCAGCTGCTGATTGGCACGGGCGGCGTCGTCCACCAGGGCCTGGCGTTCGGCATGGCGCGTGGCCAAGGCGGCAGCCAGCACCGCACCGGCGATGATCAACAGAGAATAGAAGGTCAGGCGCAGGGGGCGAGGGATCACGATCATACGATGATGAACAGGCACGGTAAGGGGCGAGCACCATAGCATGGGCAGCTCATATCTTGTGACCAAGGAGTTTGTGTGGGAGCTAGCCCCCTTGCTCCCGGCAGAAAAAAAGGCGACTGGGCCATGGGGCCGCAGTCGCCTTTATGCTTGTGGAGAAGGCGCTTACTGCACTTCTACCGCCAGGCTGTCACTGATCTTTTTCTGCCAGATGGCAGGACCGGTGATGTGGACGGATTCACCTTTGCTGTCCACTGCAACGGTGACCGGCATGTCTTTCACGTCGAACTCGTAGATGGCTTCCATACCCAGTTCGGCGAAGGCAACCACGCGCGACTTCTTGATGGCCTGGGCCACCAGGTAAGCGGCGCCGCCCACGGCCATCAGGTACACGGCCTTGTGGTCCTTGATCGCTTCGATGGCGGTCGGGCCGCGCTCGGACTTGCCGATCATGCCCAACAGGCCGGTTTGCTCGAGGATCTGACGGGTGAACTTGTCCATCCGCGTCGCGGTGGTCGGGCCCGCCGGGCCAACCACTTCTTCGCGCACCGGATCAACCGGGCCGACGTAGTAGATAAAGCGGCCCTTGAGGTCCACCGGCAAGGTTTCGCCCTTGTTCAGCATCTCGACCATGCGCTTGTGCGCCGCGTCGCGACCGGTAAGCATCTTGCCGTTGAGCAGTACGGTTTCGCCCGGCTTCCAGCTCTGCACTTCTTCCGGAGTCAGGGTGTCGAGGTTGACGCGACGGGCCGATGGGCCGGCTTCCCAGACGATTTCCGGGTAGGCGTCCAACGATGGCGCTTCCAGCGACGCCGGGCCCGAGCCGTCGAGCACGAAGTGCGCGTGACGGGTGGCGGCGCAGTTGGGGATCATGCACACCGGCAGGGACGCGGCGTGGGTCGGGTAGTCCATGATCTTCACGTCGAGCACGGTGGTCAGGCCACCCAGGCCCTGGGCGCCGATGCCCAGTTGGTTGACCTTCTCGAACAACTCCAGGCGCATTTCTTCGATACGGTTCTGCGGGCCGCGCTTTTTCAGCTCGTGGATGTCGATGGACTCCATCAACACTTCCTTGGCCATTACCGCGGCTTTCTCGGCGGTACCGCCGATGCCGATGCCGAGCATGCCCGGTGGGCACCAGCCGGCGCCCATGGTCGGAACAGTCTTGAGCACCCAGTCGACGATCGAGTCGGACGGGTTGAGCATGGCCATTTTCGACTTGTTCTCGGAGCCGCCACCCTTGGCCGCCACGTCCACTTCCACGGTGTTGCCCGGGACGATGGAGTAGTGGATGACCGCGGGGGTGTTGTCCTTGGTGTTCTTGCGGGCGCCTGCCGGGTCGGCGAGGATCGAGGCGCGCAGGACGTTTTCTGGCAGGTTGTAGGCGCGACGCACGCCTTCGTTGATCATGTCGTCCAGGCCCATGGTGGCGCCGTCCCAACGCACGTCCATACCCACGCGCACGAACACGGTGACGATACCGGTGTCCTGGCAGATTGGGCGATGGCCGGTGGCGCACATGCGCGAGTTGATCAGGATCTGGGCGATGGAGTCACGGGCCGCCGGCGATTCTTCGCGCAGGTAGGCTTCGTGCATGGCCTGGATGAAATCAACGGGGTGGTAGTAGGAAATGAATTGCAGGGCGTCGGCAACGCTCTGAATCAGGTCGTCTTGCTTGATCACGGTCATGAGTCGCGCTCCTCTATAAGGGAACATTCAATAAAGATGGCGCCAGTGTTGCATCGGTCGGCTGAAGCCATCTTTCCAAGGCACGCCAGAATGGTGCAGGCGCGACGCTAAAAAGGCGCGGCAGTATAACCCGGCACGGTGGCCGATACACCCGACTATGGTCAAACTGTCGCAGGCATGATTCCCTGTGCGCGCTCCTTATGATTGAGTCTTTATATGCCTGAACTGTACGTCGGCGAACGCCACTGGTCTGTATCCCTCGGCAGCAACCTGCTGGATGCCTTGAATCAGGCCGGCGTGGCCGTGCCCTTCAGTTGCAGGGCCGGCAGTTGCCATGCGTGCCTGGTGCGTTGCGAGGGTGAGGTTGACGACCAGCAGCCCGAAGCCTTGAGCCCGACGCAGCGCCAGCAAGGTTGGCGCCTGGCGTGCCAGTGCCGGGTCAGTGCGGACCTGAAGGTCGAAGCGTTTGACCCTCAGCGCGATGGCCTGCCCGCCCAGGTGGTGGGCGCCGATTGGCTGAGTTCGACGGTACTGCGCCTGCGCCTGCAACCGGAACGTGCCCTGCGGTACAACGCCGGGCAGCATCTGGTGCTGTGGGCGGGGCAGGTGGCGCGCCCCTATTCTCTGGCGGGCTTGCCCCAGGAAGAGCCGTACCTGGAGTTTCATATCGACTGCCGTCAACCCGGTGCATTCAGCGATGCGGCGCGACAGTTGAAGGTCGGTGATCCTTTGCGCCTGGGTGAACTGCGGGGTGGAGCACTGCACTATGACCCTGACTGGCAATCGCGGCCGTTGTGGCTGCTGGCTTCCGGTACTGGCCTGGGGCCCTTGTGGGGGGTGTTGCGCGAGGCGCTGCGCCAGGATCACCAGGGCGACATTCGCGTGATTCACCTGGCCCATGAGGCCGAAGGTCATTATCTGGCTGAACCCCTGGCAGCCCTTGCCGCCCGGCATGGGAACCTGACCGTGGAGCTATGGACCGCGGCGCAGTTGCAGCCGGCATTGGCGCAACTGCGGCTGGTTTCCCGGCATACCCTGGCCTTGCTTTGCGGGCACCCTGCCAGCGTCGAGGCCTTTTCCAAGCGCTTGTTCCTGACGGGACTGCCGCGTAATCAATTGCTAGCGGATGTGTTTCTATCCCGCCCTTTCACTTTATGAAAAGCCTGCTCAAGTCGGTATCGGAGTTTATCGCCGGGTGCTGATGACGCCATCGAGGCAAGCCAGCTCCCACAGTAGACCGAGTTGTCTGACTATTGTGGGAGCTGGCTTGCCTGCGATGAGGCGCTGAAACTCAACACAGTGGCCTGCACTGAAATGCAAAAAGCCCCGCCATTCACAGGGCGGGGCTTTTGTTTTTCAGCCTGTCACTCAGACCTGCGGGTCGCCCACATGCAGGATCTTCATGCCATTGGTGCCACCGGTGGTGTGGTAGCTGTCGCCCTTGGTCAGGATGACCCAGTCGCCTTTCTCCACGACGCCGCGTTTAACCAGCTCGTCGATCGCCTTCTGGCTGACTTCGTTCGGTGCCAGCGACGCCGGGTCGAACGGGATGGTGTACACGCCACGGAACATGGCCGCGCGGGCCTGGGCTTCGCGGTGTGGGGTGAACGCGTAGATAGGCACCGAGGAGCGGATGCGCGACATGATCAACGGCGTGTAGCCACTTTCGGTCAAGGCGATGATGGCCTTGACACCCGGGAAGTGGTTGGCGGTGTACATGGCAGCCAGGGCGATGCTCTGGTCGCAGCTTTCGAAGACTTTGCCGATGCGATGGCTGGAGGTCTTGCTGGTCGGGTGCTTTTCGGCACCGACGCAGATACGCGCCATGGCCTGTACGGCCTCCAGCGGGTAAGGGCCGGCGGCACTTTCAGCCGAGAGCATCACGGCGTCGGTGTAGTCGAGTACGGCGTTGGCCACGTCGGACACTTCGGCACGGGTCGGCATCGGGTTCTGGATCATCGACTCCATCATCTGGGTCGCAACGATCACCGCTTTGTTGTGACGGCGTGCGTGCAGGATGATCTTCTTCTGGATACCGATCAGCTCGGCGTCACCGATTTCAACGCCCAGGTCGCCACGGGCAACCATCACTGCATCGGAGGCCTTGATCAGGCCGTCGAGGGTTTCATCATCGGCCACGGCTTCAGCACGTTCGATCTTCGCTACCAGCCAGGCGGTACCGCCGGCTTCGTCGCGCAGCTTACGGGCGTATTCCATGTCGGCGGCGTCGCGCGGGAAGGACACGGCGAGGTAGTCCACTTCCATTTCGGCGGCGAGCTTGATGTCGGCCTTGTCTTTTTCAGTCAGGGCCGGCGCCGTCAGGCCACCACCGCGACGGTTGATGCCTTTGTGGTCGGACAGCGGGCCGCCGATGATCACGGTGCAGTTCAGTTCGGTCGGCGTGGCAGTGTCAACGCGCATCACCACACGGCCGTCGTCCAGCAGCAGTTCGTCACCGACGCCGCAGTCCTTGACCAGGTCCGGGTAGTCGATGCCCACCACGTCCTGGGTGCCTTCGGTCAGCGGGTGGCTGGTGGAGAAGGTGAACTTGTCACCGATCTTCAGCTCGATCCGCTTGTTGGTGAATTTGGCGATACGGATTTTCGGGCCTTGCAGGTCGCCCAAGAGTGCAACGAAGCGGCCATGCTTGGCGGCGAGGTCACGCACCAGCTTGGCGCGAGCCTTGTGCTCGTCCGGGGTGCCGTGGGAGAAGTTCAGACGGGCGACGTCCAAACCAGCCAGAATCAGCTGTTCGAGGACTTCCGGCGAGTTACTGGCCGGGCCAAGGGTGGCGACGATTTTGGTACGACGGACGGACATGCACGGACTCCTGAGTTCAAGCGCTGGGGAAGGCTACTATGCTCTTTCGTTGTAGTCATTGTTCGTTTGCACTACTTATCGACGATTGGCTTGTTTTGGCGGCGGTTGAATGGGCAAACGCCTTGAAGATTTTCGACCAGGGGTCGATACATTGCACAAGACAGGAGAACCCCATGCGAATTTTGCTCGTTGCTGCCCTGGCCGTCAGTGTTGTCGGCTGTACCCGCTGGTCGATGGACCACCATTTGAACAACGCTTACCGTGCCTATGGGGTCGGTGATTGCCAGCGTGTCACCCTGGAGTTGTCCCAGGTCGATCGCGAGAGCCGAACTCGCCGCTACGTGCAACCGGAGGTTTCGATGTTGCGTGGGCAGTGCCTGGAACGCCAGAAACTCTTTGTCGATGCCGCACAGACCTATCAGTTCATCATCGGCCACTACCCGTCGAGCGAGTACGCCTATCGAGCCCGTGCGCGGCTCGATACCTTGCAGCAACTGGGGCATCTGCCGGCTGCAGGCCTGGCAAAACCAAGGCCTGCGTCGTTGTAAGGGTATTTGTCGCTTCATGGCTGGCCTGTCGCCAGTCTTGCGCTATTCTTTGAATGTCTGTTTGTGCAGTACCCATTCGAACGGATGCAATGCCCGGATTCGGCAGCTGTTTGGTGACAAGCGGTAGCTGTTGTCACACCGAGATCCAGGGAGAGCGAGCGATTGCTTGTTCCGAATCACTGGCACGGCCAGATTTTTGGCTATTGAATGGCGACTTCACCATGTTTACCGAACGACGGATCGAGCGGCATCAACTGCCGTATTTTCTGCAGGTGTTCAATCGTATTACTGACAAGCCAATCGGCTATCTTGGAAATGTGTCTGAAAACGGTCTGATGCTGATCAGCTCGTTACCCATGATGACCGACGTGGATTTCGAGCTGCGCTTGAAAGTGCCGGTGGCGCAGGGCGAGTTCAAGGCAATTGACCTCACGACAACCTGCTTGTGGAGCCATGAAGATGTCACCCCGCAGCATTACGACTCGGGGTTCAGCGTGCTTGAGGCGCCCGAAGAGTACCGGCACCTGATCAACGCGCTGTTGCAGTACTTCAGCTTTTATCCTTTGCAGGCCTCTGTCTGAATTATGCGTGGGGTCGTGGCCGTTTCCTGGCCATGCCCCTGCGCAGTCATCCTCAAAATACCCCGGCCTTTTTCCACTCCAGATAGCGCGTGACCAGCCCGGCACCCAGCGCCGATGGCAAGGTATCCAGCACCGACAGGCCATGAGCACTCAAGCGATCATGGCGTTGGTTGCGGGTGTTGAGGTAATCGATCGTGCCGCTGTAAGCCAGCGCTTCGGGCAGTGTCTGCACAGGCGCCTGGCGTAGTTGGTCGAGGACCTCTTCCCTCAGGCTGGCCACCAGTACCCGGTGATGCCTGCCGATACGCTGGACGGCAGCCATCAGCGCTTCATCCTCCTCATCCCGCAGGTTGGTGACGATGATCACCAGCGCCCGGCGTTTTTGACGTGCCAACAACTGGCTGGCGGCCGCCTGGTAGTCGGCGGTTTTTCGCGTGGTCTGCAGGTCATAGACCGCATTGAGCAACAGGTTCAATTGGCCACTGCCCCTGACCGGCTTCAGGTAGCGCGGCTGGTCGCTGGCAAACGTGCACAGCCCTACGGCATCGCCCTGTCTCAAGGCAACGTAGCTCAGCAGCAGGCAGGCATTGAGCGCGTGGTCAAAATGGGACAGTTCATCATCCTGGCTGCGCATGTGCTGGCCGCAATCGAGCATGAACACGATTTGCTGGTCGCGTTCGTCCTGGTATTCCCGGGCAATGGGCGTTCGTTGGCGGGCGGTGGCTTTCCAGTCGATCTGGCGCAGGCTGTCACCTTCACGAAACTCCCGCAGTTGATGAAACTCCAGGCCTAATCCTCGCCGCTGATGTTGGCGCACGCCCAGTTGGCTGAGCCAGTTATCCACACCCCGCAACTGCGCACCGTATAAACGTGCGAAATCCGGGTAAACACGAGTGGCATCGTGAGTCTCGACCCAGCGTCGTCCCGACCACAGCCCCAATGGGCTGGGCAGCAGCAGTTCGCAGCGACTGAAATGGAAGTGCCCGCGCCGCAAGGGGCGCACGCGATAGCCCAGCTCGGCACGCTCACCGGGGCGTAGTTGAATGGATTGAGGCAGGTTCTCCACAGCCAGGCCATCGGGCACGTGATCGAACACCTGCACGGTCAGAGGTTGCGGGTAGTCGTGCTCCAGGCACAGGCGTATTTCTTCCCAGCGCCCCAGCGCCAGGCTACCAGGCAATGTTCTGTACACGCGGGCCGAAGGGCGGCGACGCAAGCGTGCAGCATCCAGCATCGCCAGCAGCAACAGGGCCAGCAGCAGGCCCCAGGCTACCGAATGAAAGGTGGCGGGCACTTTGAACTGCAACGCTGCCGAGGCGCCCAACAAGATGTTCAAACCGAGCAGAACGCCCAGCCAGGTCAGCAGCAGACGAGTCGGTTTCATGGCCGCGTCATTGCCTTGGTGCTGCAATCTGGTCGAGTAACTGCTGGAGCACCTGGTCGACTTCCAAGCCGTCGATGTCCAGTTCTGGTGCGATGCGTACCCGGTGACGCAGTACCGCCAGGGCGCAGCCCTTGATGTCATCGGGGGTGACGAATTCGCCACCGCGCAACAGCGCACGGGCGCGTGCCCCGCGTACCAGGGCGATGGAGGCCCTGGGGCCGGCACCGATGGCCAGCCCCGGCCAACTGCGCGTGGCACGGGCCAGGCGCACGGCGTAGTCGAGCACCTGCTCATCCAGTGGCAGGTCACTGGCAATTTGCTGCATCGTTACTACGTCCGCGGCTTGCAGCACCGTACGCAACGGCTGTACCTCCAGCATGTCGGCCTTGGACGAGCGCGTCACTTCGCGGACCATATCCAGCTCTTGTAGAGCATCTGGGTAGTCCATTCGCACCTTGAGCATGAACCGGTCCAGCTCGGCCTCGGGCAGTGGGTAGGTGCCTTCCTGTTCGATGGGGTTCTGGGTCGCCAGCACCATGAAGGGCTGGCCGATGGGCAACGCCTCGCCCTCCAGGGTCACTTGACGTTCCTGCATGGCTTCCAGCAGCGCTGCCTGGGTCTTGGCGGGGGCACGGTTGATCTCATCGGCCAGCAACAGGTGGGTGAATATCGGCCCCTTGCGCAGTTTGAACTGTTCGGTCTGCAGGTCATACACGGCGTGGCCGGTGACATCGCTGGGCATCAGGTCCGGGGTGAACTGGATACGGGCGAAATCACCGCCAAAACAGCGGGCCAGGGCGCGTACCAGCAGGGTCTTGCCCAGGCCAGGCACGCCTTCCAGCAATACGTGGCCGCCTGCGATCAGGGCGGTGAGCACGTCGTCAATCACAAGGTCCTGGCCAATCACGACCTTGCGCAATTCCACGCGCAGCGCCTGGGCCTGCTGGCTGGCGTGCTGAAGCTTTTCGGCGGTCAGGGTGGTGGCCAGTGGAGAGTCGCTCATAAGGCATTCCTGAGGGTTTGCAGGTGCGCCACCTGTCGGCTGAAGTCGGCGTTGGAGAGCCGCTTCAGCGCAACGGGCTCAAGCGCCTGGCTGATGATGTGAGGGGGTTGTCGCGTAAGGTGTTCCAGCACCTGCCGTTGCCTTGGCGCATCGAGGTGTTCGAACCCGGGATGACGTCGCCGGGCTGCGCGCAGAATGTCGTGTCGCAAGGCTTGCAACAACGTGCCCTGGCCGCTGCGGCGCAATAGGAAGTCCGCGCTGGCCTTCAAGTGTTCCTGCAACTGGCGACGCGCCTTGGGATCCGGTGCCTGGATCGGGCCTTGGCGCATGCCTGCCTGCCACAGCCCCAGAGCAAGCAGCGCAACCAGGGCGACGAGGGCCTGGGGGAAATAACGGAGCAATAGAGTAAACAGATCGTCTGTGTCGCTGTTGAACAGCAGGGTGACGTCAGTGCCCTGGTTCAGGTACCACAGCAACCAGGCGTTATCATGTTTGCCGATATTGGCGGTTTTCCACAGGTCGCTGTCGGTGATCACCGTTACGTGGCCTTGCCCAAGGTCAAGTTGCATCAGGTGGCTGGACTTGGCGCTGTTGGCGGAAAACTGCGCCAGGTGCTTGGGGTCGGTGAGGTTGAAGTCGGTGTCAAAACTGAAGTACGCCGGGGCGGTTTCGTTGTCGACATAGAGCTTGGTCAGGTCCGGCTTGGTTTTTTTACGCGGTGGCGCGGGTTCGTCGAAGGTGTCGCTCAGGGCTTGGCGGATTGTGAGGCGATCAAGCAGCAGGTCACCGCTTGTGCCGGATTCCTCATCCCATAATGCCTCGGCGACCAGTAGCAGGTGGCCACCGGCTTTTGCCCAGCCCAGTAGTTGTTCGACCTGGCGCGGGGTCATGTTGCTGCGCTCCCCCAGCAGCAACAGGCTATGGCCTTTGGCAGGCAGGTCGGCGAGTCGTTCAAGGCCATTGGCGTGCGCCACAACCACGCCTTGCTGGCGTAGAAAGTGCTCGGCGGCCAGGTAAGGGTTGGCGCGTGCCTCTGGCGACGGGCCGCGGTCAACCACTTCGTCGTAGGGAATTGCTTTGTGCCAGGCATATAAGCCGCCCGCACCCAGCAGGCACGCCAACAACAGCGCTGTCCACAATAGCGCGCGATTCATTGGCTCGCTCCTTCACTGAAAAGAGCACGCCAGTCGCTGCACAGTTTTTGTTGGGCTGAAGAGGGCGGCAGACGGTGACCATAGGCCAGGTTTTGCCAGTGGCGCGTCAGTTCGTCGCTGAACGCCAGTAATTGCGGTTGTTGCAAACGATGAACGCGCTCCAGCACCTGCCCCTCGGTATCGGCGCTTGTCAGTGGCAGGTCGAACTCATGCAGCAGCCGGCTGAGCAACCCGCGATACAGCAGGCCAAGGGCCTCCCGTGGCTGAGTAGGCCATAGCTGTTCGGCGGTACTGGCGATGTCTTCGGGCAATGTCTCGGCGCCCAGCTCCAAGCCGAACAACTGAGCGGGAACGGGCGAGGGGGCGGTAGTGCGAGTGGGTCCGAGGCGGCTGACGAACGTGAGCAACCATTCACGGTAACGCCAGAACACCAGGGCCAGGCCGCCAATCACAAGGCTCCAGAGCAGTATTTCCAAGGTTTTGGCGACGTATTTGAAGGTGTCGCTGTTAAGGTTGTCGAGCAGTGCCTGGAGCCAGCCGGGTAATTTGCTGTCGCCCTTGGCCTTGTTTTCAACCGGCGCTTTTTCTTCGCCAAACCGATAGCGTGTGACGGTTTCCGGGTTCTTGAAAGGTGGCTTTTCCAGCAATGCCTGGATGGATTGGCTGGCGGCCTGGGTACTAAGTGGCTTATGGGCTGTGGTTTCATCTGCCATGGTCGGTGGGCTGATTTGTAGCAGTGCCAGGCCAACGACCAGCAACAACAGCGGTGCAACGTTGTTCAGGCGCTGGCGCAGGCGACGGAATACCAGTTCCAGGTCCCAGGCCTCCAGCACCGTGCGGCGGTTGAGGTACAGGCTGAAGCCACAGGCGACGTAGATGGGTTCCCAGAACACGAGGACCAGGGCATAGAAAGCATTGCTCAGGTGCTCAAGCCAAAGCACGTCCGAGCCTGATGCCAATACCAGTCGTTGCCAGTCCCAGTCCAGTTCAACCTGTTGCGGGATGAAGAGATAGAACAGGGCCATGCCGCCAAACCACAGACCGATTTCCAGGTGTACGCCGATCGTCGTCAGCCAGCGTGCGGCGCCAGCGTTACGTTGCAGCAACACCCCAAGGCGTCGTTGACGTGCGTCACCGTCCAGGCCTTCCAGTTGGCTGACGGGCAGGGTGAAGCTGCGACTCATGCTCAGCCGCCGCCAGGTCAGGCTGGCGAACAGTTGCCCTTTGAGCAACTGCGGCCAATGGCGAACGGCCTGTTTGAGGCTGGGGGGCTCAGCAAACAGGGCCTGGGAAAGAATGTACAGCGGCAAGCGGTCGAAGGCCGGCTTGAGCCACCAGAACAGGAACATGACCAGAGACGGGTAACTCCAGAGCAGCACCGTCAACAGGCTGAATATCGGAAGGCTCACCAGCGCCCAACTGCTCATCAGCAAGAAACGGTGTTCCCGGGCCATCAGCACACCCAAGTCCATGGCTTCCCAGGAAGTGCGCGGGCGAATGACTACGCTGGCGTCAGTCAGGCGCATGGCGACTCCGCCCGGCCAGGGTCAGGTAAGCGGCCACCAGCAGCCAGAGGGCGGCGCCTACCGCGTACTTGATCCAGGGCTCAATGCGAGTGGTTGAGGACCAGTAGGCTTCGATAAAGGCGGCGATCAACAGGAACACCATGACACCACAGAGCATCCTTACGCTTTTGCGCGCGGCCAGGCGCAGGGCTTCGCTGCGCGCCAAGCGCCCGGGGGCGACCAGTGACCAGCCCAGTTGCAAGCCTGCGGCACCGGCCAGTGTGATGGCGCTCAACTCGAATGCGCCGTGACCAATGACAAACGACCAGAAGGTCTGGCCATAGCCAATGTCGGTAAGGTGCCCGGAGACCGCACCTATGACCAAACCGTTGAAAATCAGGAAGAACACACTGCCCAGGCCAAACAACAGGCCGGCAGCAAAGGTCTGGAAGGCGATGCCGATGTTGTGCATCACGTAATAGCCAAACATCATCCAGTCTTCGCTGGCGGCACGCTCGGCAGCGCGGCCCAGGCGGTTGGCATCGGGGTTGTACATGCCCTGCATCTCGGCCACCTGCTGGGGGCTGATGATGCTGTAGACCAGGTCGGGGAACAGGTACACCAGCAGGGCGATCCCCACCAGGCTGCCAAAGAACAGCAGGCCGGCGATCAGCACGAAGCGCCATTGTTCGCGTACCAGGCGTGGGAAGTCGGCGAGAAGAAACGCCAGTATGTTTGCCGTCAGTTGGCTGCGATGACGATACAGTTGTTGATGGCCGCGCAATGCCAGCTGTTGCAACGGATCGACCAGGTAACTGCTGTAGCCGCGCTGCTGAGCCAGGGCCAGATGTTGGCACAGGCGTCGATATTGATGCGGGAAGTCGGCGACATCGGCGGCCTTGGCTTTACCTTGCTCCAGTTGCTTCAACTGCTCGGCGAAGGTTTGCCATTGATGCTGGTGGCGGCTTTCAAAAAGGCTTTGCTTCATGTCGGCCCCAACAAGCCACGGGCTACACCGTTGAGTTGCTCCACGGCACGCGGTGCAGGCACCTGCAGGGGCCCTGCGAGGATGGTGGCCAGTTCATGCACCCGTTCGGCCGAGAGTTCCGCCTGGCGTTCGGCGAAACCGAGGATGGCCCGCTGTTCGCTCAGCTCCAGTGCGAAGGGTAGGCGCAGGGCGGGTGCTTGAGGGATGCTCGGGCGTACCAGCGGCAGCTCGCGGTAGACCACCAGCGTGCCTGCCGCCAGGTCGCCGAGCCGCTTGAAGTGCGGATGCTGCAGGCAACTGATCGCGCCGAGGAAATAACCGAAGGGCAGCATGTCGACAAAACGCAGCAGGTTGCGGATCAATGATGCCGACCAGCCAATGGGCGTGCCGTCATCCTGTACCACGCGCAGGCCCATGACCTGCTTGCCCGGCGAGCAGCCGTGGTTGAGCACTTCGAACAACACCATGTACCACCAGCTCACCACGAACAGCAGCAGCGAACCCAGCCCGATCCCCACATTGCCGAGCAGCGCCAGCGGCACTAGCAGGATCCCCATGATGATCCCTCGCGCGCCCAGGTCGAATGCAAAGGCCAATGCCCGAGAGGGCAGGCCAGCAGGACGCAGGGGCAGGTCGATGCCCTCCGGCGTTTCTATCTGATAGTGGGTATCCAAAGGCGTTGATGGCATTGCGATCCTTGGCAGTGCGAGGCGACTTGAGAGACACGGATGCTAGCAGTGTCGACGGTGGAAGCAACCATTCGAGGGTTTTCTGGATATTTATACAGTCAGGTATCGCTGGCTCCCAACGCCTTGCAGCGCCTAGACTTTGTCGATCTTCAGCACAGGAATAGCCCGTGACCTCGATTTTCTGGTACGACTATGAAACCACTGGCATCAACCCGCGCAACGATCGCCCGCTCCAGGTAGCCGGGATCCGCACCGACCTTGAGCTCAATGAGATCGGTGCGCCGATCAATCTTTATTGCCAGCCCAGCGACGATATCCTGCCTCACCCGGCAGCGTGCGCGATCACGGGCATCACGCCGGGTGTCCTCGCCGAGAAGGGCCTTGCCGAAGCCGATTTCATGACTCGGGTGCACGCCGAACTGGCCGCGCCAGGTACCTGCGGCGCCGGCTACAACACCCTGCGATTCGACGATGAAATGACGCGCTACAGTCTGTACCGCAATTTTTTCGACCCGTATGCGCGCGAGTGGCAGGGCGGCAACAGCCGGTGGGACTTGATCGATGTGATGCGCACTGCCTACGCCCTGCGGCCGGAGGGGATCAACTGGCCCGAGCAGGACGGGCGTGTGACCCTCAAGCTCGAACGCTTGACCGAGGCCAACGGCATCGACCATGGCCAGGCCCATGACGCGTTGTCGGATGTGCGTGCAACCATCGCCCTGGCGCGGTTGGTCCGAGAGAAACAACCGAAGTTGTATGAATGGTTGTTTCAACTGCGCAGCAAGCAACGGGTCATGGATCAGGTGCGGTTGCTGCAACCGATGGTGCATATCTCCGGGCGTTTTTCCGCCGAGCGCCATTATCTGGGCGTGGTCTTGCCCCTGGCCTGGCACCCGCGCAATCGCAATGCCTTGATCGTCTGTGACCTGGGGCTCGATCCACAAGGGCTGTTGGACCTGGATGCGACGACGCTGCGTCAGCGTCTTTACACGCGCCGCGATGAGCTAGCCGAAGGTGAACTGCCGGTTCCGCTCAAGTTGCTGCATATCAACCGCTGCCCGGTGGTTGCGCCGTTGAAGGTGCTGCGCCCTCAAGACCTCGAGCGCCTTCAATTGGATAAGGAAGCTTGCCTCGCGCGGGCGCTGCGGCTAACTGACGCACAGGAAGTTTGGCGGGACAAGTTAGCGGCCATTTATGCCGAGGAAGACTTTGCGTCAAACTCGGACCCGGAGCAGCAGCTCTACGATGGTTTTATGGGTGACCGTGACCGCCGTTTATGTGAGCAAGTTCGCATGGCAGAGCCCGCGCAATTAGCCCGTCAGCAGTGGCCGTTCGATGATCATCGTTTGCCGGAATTATTATTTCGCTACCGGGCGCGTAACTTTCCTGAAACCTTGAACAATGAGGAGCAACAACGCTGGAAACTTTTCTGTCAGCAACGTTTGTCGGATGCACAGTGGGGGGCGCCGAATACCCTCTTGGCATTTAAGCAGGCGCGTGAGGAGTTGGCGGTTAGTGCTACATCGTTTCAGTGCCAGGTACTGGCGCAATGGCAGGACTATGTGGATTCCTTAGCGGCGCGCCTGAATCTGTAGGCGCATAACTACAGAATATTCAGACAATAAAAAACGCCAGCAAGCTGGCGTTTTTCATGTGTGACGTATCGGGTGAACGTCCGACCGGGCTTAGCCCAGCAGGGTTGCCCAACCTTCAACTACGTCACCGCCCCACTTGGCTTTCCACTCTTTCAGAGTTTTGTGGTTGCCACCTTTGGTTTCAATTACTTCGCCGTTGTGCGGGTTTTTGTACTGCTTGACCTTGCGAGCACGCTTGGTGCCGGTAGTTTTCACAGCGCCACGCGGTGCTTTAACTTTCGACTCTGGATCCAGCAGCGCGATGATGTCACGCAGGGATTTGGAGTATTCACCCATCAGGGTGCGCAATTTGCCTTCGAATTCCAGCTCGGTTTTCAGCTTGTCGTCTTCGGACAGGTTCTTCAAACGGGCTTGCAGCTCTTTGATAGCTTCTTCGGTGGCGCGGTATTCGTTGATCAGTGACATGTGGACTACCTTATGTAGAACGCTGATTGACAGGGTGAGTGGCCTAATAATAGTCAGGCAATTTCATCAAGTAAACATTTAAGACGGTATTTAGGCGAATGACATTGAATGTGTGGGAGAAAACCTGGCCGATGAGTTAATTAGTAAGCGTTATGCGCAAAAGATAATCACCTTAATTTTTTGCTACCGGCCTGAGCATGCCGTTGTATCGTCATATAGCGCTGGTAAAACCTTACACGATTAAGGGGTGTTACCACGGCCATGCCTCAAGATAAGGTGCAAGGGAATACTGCAGTTTTTCTGCGTAATCGCTAGAATAGCGGCCTTTGTGAAGTTCTGGAGTTTCCCCCTAATGCGCACTTTTCGGCTGGTGATTGCTTGCCCGGACCGGGTTGGCATCGTTGCCAAGGTCAGTAACTTTCTGGCTTCCCATAATGGCTGGATCACCGAGGCGAGCCATCACTCGGACGATCTCAGTGGTTGGTTTTTCATGCGTCACGAAATCCGTGCCGATACGTTGCCCTTTGGCCTGGAAGCCTTCCGCGAGGCGTTTGCGCCGATTGCCGAAGAGTTTTCAATGACCTGGCACATCACCGATACAGAGCAGAAGAAACGCGTGGTGCTGATGGCCAGCCGCGAATCCCACTGCCTGGCAGACCTGCTGCACCGCTGGCACAGCGACGAACTCGATTGCGAGATTGCCTGCGTGATCTCCAACCATGACGACCTGCGCAGCATGGTCGAATGGCATGGCATCCCTTATTACCATGTGCCGGTCAACCCACAGGACAAGGAGCCGGCATTCGCCGAAGTGTCGCGCTTGGTCAAGCAGCATGACGCGGATGTAGTGGTGCTGGCGCGCTACATGCAAATCCTGCCACCGGAGTTGTGCCGCGAATACGCTGGCAAGGTGATCAACATCCACCACAGCTTCTTGCCGTCCTTTGTTGGTGCCAAGCCTTATCACCAGGCTTCCTTGCGTGGCGTGAAGCTGATTGGTGCAACCTGCCACTACGTGACCGAAGAGCTGGACGCCGGCCCGATCATCGAGCAGGACGTGGTGCGCGTCAGCCACAGCGACAGTATTGAAGACATGGTGCGGTTCGGCCGTGATGTCGAAAAGATGGTGTTGGCCCGTGGCTTGCGCTACCACCTGGAAGATCGCGTGTTGGTGCACGGCAACAAGACCGTGGTCTTCTGACCCAGCGGTTTTGATTGAAAGACACGGGGGCCTGGAGGTAAAACTCTCCAGGCCCTTTTTTATTTCTGTTTCAGGAGATTCCCATGAGCGACCCGCTCGATAAAGCCACCTCACGGGCGCCTGCTACCTTGGGCGAGGGCTGTTTGAGTTGTTACGACCCGGACGCGCTGGATGCCGAGGATGGTACTGATTTTCCAGGCGCGGCGCGTTTATGGGAACAGACACAGGCGCAGGATGAGCAGCCTGCCGCCCCTGAAAAAGACGCTTGAGCAGCGGTTTGCCGACCATCAATAGAAACACTGGCGCACCGGCCAGCAAATAGAAGTAGTAGGTCACCGCGCGCCAGATCAGAATCGCCGCAGCCGCTGTGGATGTGCCCACCATGGGCGCCAGCAGTGCCGCTGACGTCAACTCCGCAGCGCCGGCCCCGCCTGGCGCCAGGCTGAACTGCCCGGCAGTCAGGGATAACATCTGGATCAGAAAGCTCCAGGCCCACTGCACCTCGCCCCCCAACCCGCGCAGCGCCAGGTACAGCACGCTGTAACGCAGCAGCCAATGCAGGCTGGTCAGCGCAAAGACCCCAAGCAAGGTGCTCCGGGGTAGTTTCAGGGTGGCGCTGAACGCCGCAAGAAAACGCAGCAACCGGCGTGCCCAGCGTCGGCGGGTGGTAGCACTGACCTTCATGGCCTTGAGTGCCAAACCCGCCAGGCGAATCAGCCGTCGGTGAAAATGCACCACGGCCCAGCCACTGATTACCCCACCCACCATCGACACGGCGCTGAGCCCCAGCAACCACTCCAGACGCGGGCTGAGGCTATGGAATAGCGCATATAGCAAGATCCCCACCAGTGCGCAGAGAAAAAACACTAGGTCGCTCAACTGGTCCATGGCAAACACCGCGCTGCCTTGGGCGGGGCGGATGCCATTGCGTGCCAGCAGGGCCATCAGGGTCAACGGCCCGCCGCTGCCGCCGGGTGTTGCACACATGGCGAACTCGGTGGATATCACCACGCCAAGGCTTTTAAGCGGGCCTAACTCGCCGCGATGCTCGCCAAGCAGCAGGCGGATACGCAGACTGTTGATCAGCCAGCAGCCAATGATCATGGCGAACATCCCCAGTAACTGGGGCAAGGGAAACTGGCGCAGGCGCGCAATGCTTTCGCCGCCGCCCAGCCACAATGGGATCACCAGCGCCACCAAGAGCGCCAACACTAACCAGATCAGTCGGCCCATGGCTGCGTCGCCAGCCAGGCGGCCTTGGTTTGGGGGACGCGCCCCGCGTTGAGCAGGCGTTGCAGGGTGTCTAGCCAATAATCGCGGGAAAACCTGTGGCGCATGTCCACCGGGTGCAAACCCAGTCGGATCAGCGGGGCCTCCTGCCACCGCTGTTCACGGCGATCACTGAGGATTTTGGACAATCCCCGGCGCCAGCCGCTGCGGGCGCTCCACACCAGGCCGGGGGCGTTGATAGGCGTGAAGTCCGGCAGGCGATAAAGATGTTGTGGGTCGCTGGTGTAGCTCAGCGGCAACTGGCGCAATGCCTGCCGGGTGCCGTCGCTCATCAACCAGGCGGGCGCAACAAAGCCATGCAGCGGCCAGCCATTGCGCTCAAATACCTCAATGCCGGCGGTCAACCGCCGCAACGCCTCGGCTTCGGACAGCTGGTAAAACTCGCCTTCGTGGGTATAGATGCGTCGCATAAACCATTCTTTTGGCGTACGCGGCCGAGGTTGGTCGTCGCAATGGTAGTACCCGTGCAAGGTGAGCTCATCGCCCTTGGCGACACGGCTGTCGAGCAGGCGCCGAAAATCGCGGTGGGCGGCCAAGTCGTCATGGTGATGGAAGTCTGGCACCACCAGCCAAGTGATGGGCACGTGGCCCAGTGCATCGACGGCCTCGACGAACGGCCGGTAGTCGGCCCAGGTGTGCGGAGCCACGTCGTGCAGTACCAGCATCAGCGCGCGCTCAGCCATGGGCGAGCATCGGTTCATGGCTGCCCAGCACGGCGCAGTAATGCCCCAGCAGGCTGTCGACTACCGTGTCCCACGCATAATGCTGCTCGACATGGCGCCGAGCCTGAGCACCCAGGCGTCGGCTGTCGGTACTGAACAGCTCGCGCACCGCCTCGGCCATGGCCTTGGGGTTGTTTGGCGCGCACAGCAGGCCACAACGCTCGTCGACAATCTCGGTAAAGGCCCCGGCCGCCACGGCGACCACTGGAATACCGCAGGCCATGGCTTCCAGGATCACCAGGCCGAAGGTCTCCTGGTCGCCACCATGCAGTAAGGCGTCGGCGCTGGCCATCAACCGAGCGACATGTTGGGCGGGCCGGAATCCGTCAATCACGGTGACATTGTCTGGCACGCTGGCCGGCATGCCGGAGCCCACCAGCAGCAAGTGGTAGCCTTCCCCCAGGCGTTTCATGCAGTTGAGCAGCACCGGCAGGTTTTTCTCCTTGGAGCCGCGCCCGGCGAAGATCAGTAGCCGAGTGTCTTCGCCAATCCCCAGTTCGGCGCGCAGGCCGGGGTCACGTACCTCAGGGGTGAAGGTTTGCAGGTCTACGCCCAGGGGTTGAACGAAGACATTTCTGACGCCAAGCCCGATGAGCTTGTCGGCCATTACCTGGCTGGGGGCGAGCACTCGGTCAAAATTCCCATAGAGTTTGCGCACATAGGCTTCAACATTGGGGGTAAACCAAGGCCCCATGCGGTTGCTCACCAGCAGTGGCAGGTCGGAGTGGTAAAAGCCGATGACCGGCACATCCAATTGGCGTCGGGCATCCAGCGCGGCCCACGCGGTCAGGTAAGGGTCGCCAACTTCGATCAGGTCGGGCTGTAAATCGTGCAGGACATTTCGCCAAGGCGCCAAACGAAGGGGGAAGCGATAGCCTTTGCCGAAGGGCAGGGCGGGCGCCGGTACTTTGAAGATGCCGTCCTGCTCGCTCAAGTGTGCGCCAGGAATCAACAGGCTGTGGCGAATGCCCTGCTTGAGCGCCAGACGCCGGTGCTTGGCGTCAAGGTAAGTGCGTACGCCACCGCTGGCCGGGGCGTAGAACATGGTTATGTCAGCGATATGCACGATGAACATCCCTCCGATCCATTGCTCTCCCTAGATGGACCTGAGGTAAGGATAGATGTTCGGTTTAGATTCGCAGCATGACGGTGGCGGGAGCGGACAAACAGCACGCTGTAGGAGCGAGCTTGCTCGCGAAAAACTCACAGACCCCGCGTTTCTTCAGGCAGCCCGCGTTATCGTTGACGTTTTTCGCGAGCAAGCTCGCTCCTACAGGTGGATTAAGGTGGGGGGCACCTCAGATCCGGAAGCTGCCCACCAATTGCTTCAAGCGCGAGGCCTGTTGTTCCAGGTCCGAGCAGGCGCGCAGGGTCGATTGCAGGTTTTCCACCCCTTCCTGGTTGAGGGTGTTGATCTCGGTGATGTCCATATTGATCGACTCCACCACCGAGGTTTGTTCTTCCGTTGCGGTGGCGACCGACTGGTTCATGCCGTCGATCTCGCCAATGCGCTGGGTCACGCTGTTCAGGCGCTCGCCGGCCAGGTTGGCGATTTCCACGCTGTCCAGGCTGTGGCGTTGGCTTTCGCTCATGGTAGTCACCGAGTCCCGGGCACCCACCTGTAGCTCTTCGATCATCGTCTGCACCTGTTGCGCCGACTCCTGAGTGCGATGAGCGAGGTTGCGCACTTCATCGGCCACGACCGCAAAGCCACGCCCGGCTTCCCCCGCGCGCGCCGCTTCGATCGCCGCATTGAGCGCCAGCAGATTGGTTTGCTGGGAAATGCTGGTGATCACCTCAAGAATCTGGCCGATATTCACCGTTTTGCTGTTAAGTGCTTCGATATTGGTGCTTGAGGTGCTGATCATGCTGGATAACTGCGTCATCGCCTTGATATTGCGTTCAACCACCTGCTGGCCGTCTTCGGCCAAGTGCCTGGCATCGCTGGCCTGACTGGAGGCTTGGGCGGCGTTGCGTGCGATCTCCTGGGCTGCGGCCCCCAGTTGATTGATGGCGGCAGCGACACTGTTGGTGCGGTTGGCCTGTTCGTCAGAGTTGACCATCGACGAGTTGGAGGCGCTGACCACCCGCAGGGCTACTTCATTGACGTGCTCGGTGGCTGAAGACACTTCGCGAATCGAGGTATGAATGCGCTCGACGAAGCGGTTGAAAGCATTGCCCAAGGTGCCGAATTCATCATTGTTCTGGATGGTCAGGCGGCGGGTCAGGTCGCCTTCACCGTCGGCAATGTCTTGCATGGCGCGGGTCATCAGGTGCAAAGGTTGCAGCAAGACGCGGATCAGCATGCCGAGCAGGGCGATGATGATCACCACCGCGATGATCGTGGCGATCACCGCCGAGGTGCGGAACTCACTGAGCATGGCGAAAGACTTGTCCTTGTCCACCGAAACGCCCAGGTACCAGTTCACCGATGGCAGGCCCTTGATCGGTGTGAACGTCACGATATTGGTCTTGCCATTGGCTTGCACTTCGCTGAAGTCGCCGCTGATCTTCGGCGTGTCTTTTGGATAAACGTCCGACAGGGTCTTCATCACCAGGGCTTTATCGGGGTGCACCAGCACTTTGCCGTCGGCGCTGACCAGGAACGCATAGCCCATGCCGCCAAAATCCAGCGCGCCGATGTTATCCACCAGGGTCTGCAGGCTCAGGTCGCCACCGACCACGCCGATGCTCTGGCCGCCCTTGGCGCTTGGCGTGGCAACGGAGATGATCAGTTGCCCGGTCGCCGCGTCGATATAGGGTTCGGTCAGGGTCGAGCCGTTACTGGCCTGGGCGCCCTTGTACCAGGGGCGAACACGCGGGTCGAAGCCGTCGGGCATCTTGGTGTCAGGGCGGATGGTGAACGTGCCCTGGCTGTCACCGACGTAGGTCGCCATGAATGACGAGGTCAGCGCTTTCTGCTCCAGCAGGCTGGCGACGACGGCTTTTTCAGGGTTGATGGCGATGTTCTGTGCGGCGTTTTCCACCAGGGCGATACGTCCGGTGAGCCAGGTCTGGATGTTGCTGGCGGTAACGTCGCCCATCTCGTGCAGATAGTTGTTGAGGTCGTCGCGAATCGCGTTGCGCTGCAGATAGTCGTTGTAGAGGGTAAACAACGCAAAGGCGGCGATGACGATAAGGGAGGCTGCAAGCAGGATCTTGTGGCTGAAGCGCAGATTTTTGTTCATGGCTTGAAGGGTCCGCTAAGGTCTTAATATCCGAGGCGCATCCAATGCGGGAGGCGCGAAATGGCAGCGTTAAAAAAGGTGTGGTATTTCTGGTGATAGCTCCGTTGGTCCGTATCGGAATTATCTGACCGTTTTTTAGTCTTTGTCGGGCTTACATCCGTCTATATCGACCTCGCGGCACTAAAGATTAACCATAGGTGACGAAATGCCTGACTCCACACAACTGCTTATCGGTGCAGGCCTTGACGGCCAGCCCATCGCCCAGTCCATGCGCCTGGCCAACCGTCATGGGTTGATCGCCGGCGCCACCGGCACCGGCAAGACCGTCACCTTGCAGCGCCTGGCGGAAGCCTTCAGTGATGCGGGCGTGGCGGTGTTCGCCGCCGACATCAAAGGCGACCTCTGCGGCCTGGGCGCCGCCGCCAACCCCCAGGGCAAAGTGGCCGAGCGCATCGCCGGTATGCCCTTCCTTGATTACACGGCCCAGGCGTACCCGGTCACCCTGTGGGATATCCACGGCCAATCCGGTCATCCGTTGCGCACCACCATCAGTGAAATGGGCCCGCTCTTGCTCGGCAGCCTATTGGAACTCACCGACAGCCAGCAGTCGGCGCTCTATGCGGCGTTCAAAGTGGCCGACCGCGAAGGCCTGTTGCTGCTGGACCTCAAGGACCTCAAGGCACTGCTCAATCACCTGCGCTATCACCCGGAACTGCTGGGCGAAGACGCCGCCTTGATGACCACCGGTTCCAGCCAGGCCTTGTTGCGGCGTTTGGCAGTGCTGGAGCAGCAGGGCGCCGAAGCCCTGTTTGGCGAGCCGGCCCTGCAACTGGAGGATATTTTGCAGCCCGCCAGTGATGGGCGTGGGCGCATCCACCTGCTGGACGCCAGCCGCTTGGTGCATGAAGCGCCGAAGGTCTACGCGACCTTCCTATTGTGGCTGCTGGCAGAGTTGTTTGAACAATTGCCGGAACGCGGCGATGCCGACAAACCGTTGCTGGCGTTGTTTTTCGATGAAGCGCACTTGTTGTTCGCCGATACGCCAAAAGCCTTGCAGGAGCGTCTGGAGCAAGTGGTGCGCCTGATCCGTTCCAAAGGGGTTGGCGTGTACTTCGTCACCCAGTCGCCGAGCGACCTGCCGGATACGGTGCTGGCGCAACTGGGCCTGCGCATCCAGCACGGTTTGCGCGCATTCACCGCCAAAGAGCAGAAATCCCTGCGAGCGGTGGCGGACGGTTTTCGGCCCAACCCGACGTTCGATACTTTGTCGGTGCTTACAGAATTGGGCACCGGTGAGGCATTGGTGGGAACCTTGCAGGAAAAGGGCACACCTGAAGTCGTCCAGCGCGTACTGGTTGCTCCCCCGCAATCGCGGATCGGGCCGCTCAGCGAAGCAGAACGTGCGGCGTTGGTCGCCAGTTCGCCACTCTTGGGGCGCTACGACAAGCCGGTAGATCGTGAGTCTGCCTATGAAGTGCTGATGGCTCGCAAGGAACTGGGAGCTGCCGAGGAGGCCGCGCCGGCCACCGAAGAGCCGAGCTTCACCGACAAGGCGGGTGCATTCCTGGGGACCACGGCGGGCAAGGCGTTGAAATCAGCCATGCAGCAGGCCGCCAATCAGATGGGGCGCCAGTTGGTGCGGGGGTTGCTGGGTTCGTTGCTGGGCGGCAGCAAACGCAAATAGCGCTTCAGGCTTTGGGCCGGGCATGGGCGGCCAGCCGTTCCAGGGCAGCGCGCAAGCCCGGGTCGTTGATCCCTTCAGCAGTGGCCTGAAGGGTTTCGGCGGCCGTTTCCGACAGGTCCATGGTATGCCCCACTGCGCCTTGCGGCACGGTGGGTGGCTGTACCTTGAACTGAATGCGCGTCAAATTGGCAAATTCGTCGAACGCCATCAACTGGCGCTGCAAGCGCTTCTGTTGGTAGCGCAAGCGGGTGGCCCAATGCCCATCGGTGACAATTAATAGCAGGTTGCCTTCACGCCAGGAGGCGACGTGACAATGTTCCCGGGCGGCCGGCTGCAGTTGGCTTTCCAGCAGGCGTTGCAGATGGCCCAAGCGTTGCGCCTGGCCGAAGATAGCTTTCAGCGGTTTGGCTTCGCGGAGCAACGCGCCGGGGGCGCGGGCTGTGAGAGGGCGAAATGCCATGTCTAGACACCTTAGGTAACAGAGCGGCTATCTTAGCAGAAAGCGCCTGTATGCCCCGAGGCTCTGCGTCGGCAGGGCTTTCTCCGTCAAATCAATAAGTAACTTCTGCGCCTAGTGGGTTGAAGTTCCAGCAAAAGCCCTTATTTTAAACATGCCCTCTCACTATGCCGTGCCTGTCTCAGGGAACAACGCCACTTTCCTCACCCACGATTCCGGGTAGAATGCGCGTTCGCAATGCGGCCGTGAGGGCTGCTCGGGCCACTCACGGTGCGCCCTCCATCCCTATGTGTGGAAGAACCTGCCGATATGTTTGCGCCTTTGTTAAAGAAACTTTTTGGAAGCAAGAATGAGCGCGAAGTCAAACGCATGCTCAAGACGGTGCAGCTGGTCAATGCCTTCGAAGAGCAGATGGTTGCTCTGTCGGACGAGCAATTGCGCGCCAAGACCCAAGAGTTCAAGGCCCGCATAGCCAAAGGTGAAACCCTCGACAAGCTGCTGCCCGAAGCCTTCGCGGTTGCCCGTGAAGCCGGTAAGCGCGTCATGGGCATGCGCCACTTCGACGTCCAGTTGATCGGCGGCATGACCTTGCATGAAGGCATGATTGCCGAAATGCGCACCGGTGAAGGCAAGACCCTGGTGGCAACCCTGGGCGTTTACCTCAACGCACTGTCCGGCAAGGGCGTGCACGTTGTGACGGTGAACGACTACCTGGCTCGCCGGGACGCCAACTGGATGCGCCCGTTGTATGAATTCCTCGGCCTGACCGTCGGCGTGGTAACGCCGTTCCAGCCGCCGGAAGAGAAGCGCGCCGCGTACGCCTGCGACATCACCTACGGTACCAACAACGAATTCGGTTTCGATTACCTGCGCGACAACATGGCGTTCAGCATGGATGAAAAATTCCAGCGTGAACTCAACTTTGCCGTGATCGACGAAGTCGACTCCATCCTCATCGACGAAGCCCGTACCCCGCTGATCATCTCCGGCCAGGCCGAAGACAGCTCGCGCCTGTACACCGAGATCAACAAGTTGATCCCGCGTCTTGAGCAGCACATCGAGGAAGTGGAAGGCGTGGTGACCAAAGAAGGTCACTTCACCATCGACGAGAAGACCCGCCAGGTCGAACTCAACGAAGCCGGTCACCAGTTTGTCGAAGAAATGCTGACCCAGATCGGCGAACTGGCCGAAGGCGAAAGCCTGTACTCGGCGCACAACCTGGGCCTGTTGACCCACGTGTACGCTGGCCTGCGCGCCCACAAGCTGTTCCATCGCAACGTCGAATACATCGTGCAGGACGGCCAGGTGGTACTGGTTGACGAGCACACCGGTCGTACCATGCCCGGTCGTCGTCTGTCCGAAGGCCTGCACCAGGCCATCGAAGCCAAGGAACACCTCAACATCCAGGCCGAAAGCCAGACGTTGGCGTCCACCACCTTCCAGAACTACTTCCGTCTGTACAACAAGCTGTCCGGCATGACCGGTACGGCCGACACCGAAGCGTTCGAATTCCACCAGATCTACAACCTGGCCGTGATGGTCATTCCGCCGAACAAACCGTTGGCGCGTAAAGACTACAACGACCTGGTGTTCCTGACCGCCGAAGAGAAATACGCGGCGATCATCAACGACATCAAGGACGGCATGGCCAAGGGCCGTCCGATCCTGGTGGGTACCGCCACCATCGAGACCTCCGAGCACGTGTCCAACCTGCTCAACAAGGAAGGCATCGAGCACAAGGTACTGAACGCCAAGTTCCACGAAAAAGAAGCCGAGATCATTGCCCAGGCCGGTCGCCCAGGCGCATTGACCATCGCCACCAACATGGCCGGTCGTGGTACCGACATCCTGTTGGGCGGCAACTGGGAAGTGGAAGTGGCCTCGCTCGACAACCCAACGCCTGAGCAGATCGCCCAGATCAAGGCCGACTGGCAGAAGCGTCACCAGGCTGTGCTGGAATCCGGTGGCTTGCAGGTGATCGCGTCCGAGCGTCACGAATCGCGTCGTATCGACAACCAGCTGCGTGGCCGTGCCGGCCGCCAGGGTGATGCCGGTTCCAGCCGTTTCTACCTGTCGTTGGAAGACAGCCTGATGCGTATCTTCGCATCGGACCGGGTGAAGAACTTCATGAAAGCCCTGGGCATGCAGTCCGGTGAAGCGATCGAGCACCGCATGGTGACCAACGCCATCGAGAAGGCCCAGCGCAAAGTAGAAGGCCGCAACTTCGATATTCGCAAGCAACTGCTCGAGTTCGACGACGTCAACAACGAACAGCGTAAAGTGATCTATCACATGCGTAACACGTTGCTGGCCGCCGACAACATTGGCGAGACCATCGCTGATTTCCGTCAGGACGTGCTCAACGCCACTGTCAGCGCCCATATTCCGCCACAGTCGCTGCCTGAGCAGTGGGATGTTGCCGGCCTGGAAGCGGCATTGAAGAGCGACTTCGGTGTGGACTTGCCGGTTCAGCAATGGCTGGACGAAGACGACCACCTGTATGAAGAAACCCTGCGCGAAAAACTGATGGCCGAGTTGCTGGCGGCGTACAACGAGAAAGAAGAGCAGGCGAGTGCCGAAGCTCTGCGCACCTTCGAGAAACAGATCGTATTGCGCGTGCTGGATGACCTGTGGAAAGACCACCTGTCGACCATGGACCACCTGCGTCACGGTATCCACCTGCGTGGCTACGCCCAGAAGAACCCGAAGCAGGAGTACAAGCGCGAGTCGTTCACGCTGTTCTCCGAATTGCTGGATTCGATCAAGCGCGATTCGATCCGCGTGCTGTCCCACGTTCAGGTGCGTCGCGAAGACCCGATCGAGGAAGAAGCACGCCTGCGTCAGGAAGCCGAAGCACTGGCGGCGCGCATGCAGTTCCAGCATGACGAAGCGCCGGGCCTGGATGAGCCTGAAGCATTGGGTGAAGAGGTCGATGTGGCCCTGGCCCAGACCCCGGTTCGCAATGACCAGAAGCTGGGCCGCAACGAGCTGTGCTACTGCGGTTCGGGCAAGAAATTCAAACACTGCCACGGCCAGATCGAATAAGATTTTCGCCTGACGCTGCAACACCCCGCGCCGCGACCGGCCTTTGCCGTCGCGGCGTTTTGCCATTAATTCCCACCGTCGATAGCGACGGCACAGACATCACCTATTTTTGAGGAGCGCATTCATGGCTGTTGGTCTTGGTCCTTTGCCCACGTTGCACCCGGTTGCCGGTTTTGAACTCGGTATCGCTTCGGCGGGCATCAAGCGCCCGGGGCGCAAGGATGTGGTGGTGATGCGTTGTGCGGAAGGCTCGACCGTGGCGGGCGTGTTCACCCTCAATGCCTTCTGCGCTGCGCCGGTGATTCTGGCCAAGCAACGAGTGGCCGGGTCGATTCGCTACCTGCTGACCAATACCGGCAATGCCAACGCCGGCACCGGAGAGCCGGGCCTTGTCGCGGCGGCGCGCACCTGCGCCAAGCTGGCCCAGTTGACCGGCGTCGATGCCAGCCAGGTGCTGCCGTACTCCACCGGTGTGATCGGTGAGCCGCTGCCGGTGGAAAAAATCGAAGGTGCCCTGCAAGCCGCGCTCGATGACCTGTCTGCGGATAACTGGGCGGCTGCCGCTACCGGCATCATGACCACCGATACCTTGCCAAAAGGAGCGAGCCGTCAGTTCGTGCATGAGGGCGTGACTATCACCGTCACCGGTATCAGCAAGGGCGCAGGCATGATCCGTCCGAACATGGCCACCATGCTCGGTTATATCGCCACCGACGCCAAAGTCTCCCGTGATGTGCTGCAACGCCTGATGCTGGACGGCGCCAACAAGTCGTTCAACCGCATCACCATCGACGGTGATACCTCCACCAACGACTGCTGCATGCTGATCGCCACCGGCCAGGCCAACCTGCCGGAAATCACTTCCACCGAAGGTCCATTGTTCGCGGCGTTGAAACAGGCAGTGTTTGAAGTGTGCATGGACGTGGCCCAGGCCATCGTGCGTGACGGCGAGGGCGCGACCAAGTTCGTCACTGTTGAAGTCAACGGTGGCGGCAACCATCAGGAATGCCTGGATGTGGGCTACACCGTGGCGCACTCGCCGCTGATCAAGACCGCGCTGTTTGCTTCGGACCCGAACTGGGGCCGTATCCTCGCGGCTGTCGGCCGTGCTGGCGTGCCGGACCTGGACGTGAGCAAGATCGACGTGTTCCTGGGTGACGTGTGCATCGCCAGCCGTGGCGCCCGCGCCGAAACCTACACCGAAGCCCAGGGCTCGGCGGTGATGCAGCAGGAAGAAATCACCATCCGTATCGAACTGGGTCGTGGTGACTGCAGCGAAACCATCTGGACCACCGACCTGTCCCACGAGTACGTGAAGATCAACGCGGAATACCGTACCTGAAAATGACCCTCCCCCTGTAGGAGCGAGCTTGCTCGCGAAAAACTCAATGCCATCGCGGTTATCCTGGATGCACGCGTTATCGTTGACGTTCTTCGCGAGCAAGCTCGCTCCTACAAAGGGCTAGGACGAGAGGAAGCAGTGGCGTGAAACGAGTGCATGTAGCAGCAGCGGTGATCCGCGGTGTCGATGGCAGGATCCTGCTGGCGCGCCGTGCCGATACTCAGCATCAAGGCGGGCTCTGGGAGTTTCCCGGCGGCAAGGTGGAGGCTGATGAGTCGGTTGCCACGGCTTTGTCCCGTGAATTGCAGGAAGAGCTGGGCATCCAGGTCACCACGGCGCGGCCGCTGATCAAGGTGCAACATGACTATCCGGACAAGCAGGTATTGCTGGATGTCTGGGAAGTCTCGGCCTTTACCGGCGAGCCCCATGGCGCTGAAGGGCAGCCGTGGGCGTGGGTGGCACCGCGGGACCTGGTCAACTATGAATTCCCGGCGGCGAATGCGCCGATTGTCGCCGCGGCACGCTTGCCCGCCGAGTACCTGATCACCCCTGGCGAGCTGGAGACCCCGACGCTGTTGCGCGGTATCCAAAAGGCTATTGCTGGTGGCATCAAGCTGGTTCAACTGCGTGCGCCCAACGGCTATGACCCCAAATACCGTGACCTGGCGGTAGATGCGGTGGGCCTGTGTGCCGGCAAGGCGCAATTGATGCTCAAGGGGCCGTTCGAGTGGCTGGGGGATTTCCCAGCTGCCGGCTGGCACATGACCTCGGCGCAGTTGCGCAAATACGCCAGTAAGGGCCGCCCACTGCCCAAAGACCGTTGGCTGGCGGCTTCGTGCCACAACGCGGAAGAGCTGGCACTGGCAGAAATGATGGACGTGGATTTCGTCACCCTGTCGCCCGTCCAGCCGACCCAGACCCATCCGGATGCCCTGCCGTTGGGGTGGGAGCAGGCGCAGCAGTTGATCGCCGGGTTCAGCAAGCCGGTGTTTCTGTTGGGCGGGGTTGGGCCGGCGCAGCGGGAGCAGGCCTGGGAGGCTGGTGCGCAAGGTGTGGCAGGTATTCGAGCGTTCTGGCCGCAGGTGTGATGATCATTCCCACGCTCTGCGTGGGAATGCCTCCTGTGACGCTCTGCGTCACGTTTTGGACGCGGAGCGTCCCTTGATACATTCCCACGCAGAGCGTGGGAACGATCAGGTCAGTGTGGCTTGGCTGCCGCCTGCCACAACACTTCCGCAACGCCTTGGCGCTTGGCAATCACCCTGGCCGCCACAAACAGCAAATCCGACAACCGATTGATGTACGCCAACCCCACACCCTCCAGTGGCTCCACCGCATTCAAGTGCTGACAGCGGCGCTCGGCGCTGCGCGCCAGGCTGCGGCACACATGGGCCTGGGCAATCAAGGCTGAGCCGCCGGGCAGGATGAAATTCTCAAGCGGCCCGACTTCCTCGTTCCAGCGATCAATCGCTGCTTCCAGCCGATCCACTTCCGCCGCATTCAGCGCCTTGTATACCGGCATTGCCAGTTCACCGCCCAAGTCAAACAGACGGTGCTGGCAAGGCGTGAGCACTTCAATCACGTCCTTCAACGCCGGGTGCTTGCCGCTTTGTTCTTCAAGGTTGGCCAGCAGCAGGCCCAGTTGGCTGTTCAGGGTATCCACCTCGCCAATCGCTTCCACGCGTGGATGGTCCTTGGGCACGCGGCGGCCGTCGCCGAGGCCGGTTTCGCCTTTGTCGCCGGTACGGGTGTAGATCTTCGACAGGCGAAAGCCCATGGTCAGTGCTCCAGTTGGGTAAGTTCAGTGGGGGGCAATTGGCTGCCGGCCAAAGGCAGGCGCAAGGTAAAGCAGGTGCCCTGGCCCAGGGTGGAATGCACCTCCATCTGGCCCTTGTGGTTGTTGGTGATGATGAAATACGACACTGACAGCCCAAGCCCGGTACCTTGGCCGATTTCCTTGGTGGTAAAGAACGGTTCGAACGTGCGTTTGCGCACGTTTTCGCTCATGCCGATGCCGTTGTCTTCCACCTGGATTTCCGCCCACTTCGGGTTGAGGCGGGTGCGCAGGATGATGCGCCCCGGCTCGCTGTCGTCCTCGCGCAGGTGAATCGCCTGGGCAGCGTTTTTCAGCAAGTTGAGCAGCACTTGCTCCAGCTCGTTGGCGGTGCCGGGCACCGGGCCCAGTTGCGGATCGAACTGGCGGATGATCGCCTGGCCCTTGAAATCGAAACCGATGGTCAGGTCAAAGTCGTTACCGGCGATGTCCACGGCCTGGTCGATCAGCGCTGGCAAATCACAGGGCGCCATCTGGCGATTGCTGCGGCGGCTGAAGCTGAGCATGTGGGTAACGATTTTCGCGGCACGCGCCCCGGCCTGCTGAATGCCGTCGAGCAGTTGCGGGACTTCGCGGCCTTGCAGGTATCGGTTGACCGTCTCCAGCTCGATGCCCACCTGTTCGGCAAGTTCAAGGTTCTTGGGCAGCTCGGGGGACAGGCGCCGCCGAATGTTCTGCACGTTATGCAGGATCGCGCCCAACGGGTTGTTGATCTCATGGGCCATACCTGCGGCCAGGCCGCCCACGGAGAGCATTTTTTCCGATTGCACCATCATTTCTTCCAGGGACAGGCGCTGGGTGATGTCGTCGATTCGGATCACCACACCGCGCCCGGCGCCGCCCATCAACGGGTAGAACGTCAGCGCATAATGCTTGGGCTCGTCGTCCTTGATCCAGGTGACCCGTTCTATCCGCTCCACTGTGTGCTGCTCCACGGTGGCCTTGATCTGTGGCAGGTACGGCTTGAGCGGCTGGAAGGCCAGGAACACCGGCTGGTTCAGGGCTTCGTCCAGACGCGTACCGGAGAGGGCGGTAGCTTCCTGGTTCCACTGGGTGACATAGAGTTGTTCGTCCAGGGCGATCAGCGCCGAGGGCATCGAGTCAATGATGCTGTTCAGGTAGTTCTGGAAGCCCGTGAGCTTTTTCTCGATCTTGCTGCGTACCTGGACCTCCAGTTCCAGCTTGCGGTTGGTATGCCGGGTTTCTTCGGCCAAACCCTGGGCCTGGTCATACGCGGCCTGGGAGTCGTCGCGCGCGCGTTTGAGTTGCTGCTCGCGGGCTTCGATGCGCGACAACATGGTGTTGAACGCTTCGGCCAGGCTGCCGATTTCATCACGGTTGCCACGCCCGGCGCGTAAAGCGTAGTTCTCCTCGCGGGTCACCTGGCGGGACAGTTCTTCAAGTTCATGAATTGGCCGTGTGATCAGGCGTTTGATCTGCCGGGCGATGACCAGCCACAACAACACACTGAAAATCAGGATGCCCAGGCTGGCGGTCAGCGTGCCGGTATAGAACGCCACCGGCAGCTCACTGCTGGCCACCAGCAACAAATGCCCCGAAGGCTGAGTACCACGGGGCAGGGTGATGACCTGGTTACTTCGAAATTCAGTGAGGCGCCACGCTTCGATATGCCGGTAGTCGTCCGGCAGGTGCAGGCGGTCGCCGTGCTGCATCTGCGCCAGGCGGTTGCCTTCGCCATCGTACAAAGCGGCGGCGCGCAACGGTGAATAGCTGGTCAGCTCATTGAGCAGCGCCTCGGCCTTGGTCGGAGACTCAAGAGCCTCGGCGGCAAGCGCGGGGTTGGACACCAGTCGACCAATGGACTGCAAGGCCTGGGGGGCCATGCTTTCCTGGGAGATCCAGTAGGCGGCGCTGATAAACGTCAGGTTGGCCACCAGCAATACGGTGGTCAACAACACCAGCAGGGCCGCCAGCAGTTTCTGCCCTACCGGTAGATTTTCAAGACGCTGGCGCAATGGCATCAGGGGTTTCCCAGGTGATAGACAGGTAGGCAGGGTAGCGCGTGCCTCAGTCGCTGGCCAATCCGCGTGCAAGCAGATGCGCCACCAACCGCGTGTGTAGCTGTTGCAGGTGCGGCGCTGCCAACTGATGGCGGGCCGCGGCCTGGCAAGCGTAGCCCAGCAGGTAACTGATCTCGGTGCGTCGGGCGTTGGCGACGTCCTGGTACATGGAGGAATAGTTGGCGGCGGTGGCCTGGATCACCCGCTCGACTTCGCTGTGCAAGTCCTGTGCAGCCGCAGGCTGGCCACAGCGCTCCAGCAGTTCGGCCAGTTCGGCGCAGAGCGTGGCGACCTCGCAGTGGTGGGCGCTCAAACCGCCGTTGCGGCAGTGGTACAACACGGTCAGTGGGTTGATGGCGCAATTGAGCGCGAGCTTGCGCCACAGGCGCGTCAGGATATCGGTGGCCCATTCATGGGGGATGCCTGCCGCTTGCAAATCATCCAGCCACAGCGGCGGGGTGGGATGGCTCGCGTCCCCCAGCCAGGTGTAGCCATGGCCGGCAAATACCACCCGCCAATCGCCATCGCGAAATGCGCCCTCGGTGCTGGAGGCAAAGATGCAGCGCGCCGACGGCCATTGCGCAGCCACGGCGTCCTGGCTGCCGAGGCCGTTTTGCAGCAGGATCAATTCGGCGTCCGGCGCCAGTCGATGCTGCAACTGTGCGATGGCGCTTTGAGCGTCGTAGGCTTTGCACGCGACCAGCAGGCGATGAATCGGCTCCGGGCTGCCAGGCGTTTCACCGACTACCGGGTAAGTCTGTTCCACACCCTGCTCGACCAGGGTCAGCCCTTGGCCGGCTCGATAGTCGGCCAGGCGCGCCTCATTGCGCAGGATCAGCCTGACGGGCACCCCCGCACGTGCCAGCCGCGTGGCCCAGAGGGTGCCCAGGCTGCCGGCGCCAAGAATATGCCACGGGGTCGACATCAGTGTGTACTCCATAAGGTCGCCAGCGGTGAACGGCGCGAAAGAACCGCTATAATGCCCCGGCATTTTAGCTCGGGCGCGCTCCATCTCTACTGAGCCCGCCCCTTATATTGGAGAAATCACATGCCTTCGTTCGACGTGGTATCTGAACTGGACAAACACGAAGTCACCAACGCCGTCGAGAACGCCGTCAAGGAACTGGACCGTCGCTATGACTTGAAAGGCAAGGGCAGCTTCGAATTCAAGGAAAAGGAACTGACCGTCAACCTGACCGCTGAAGCCGATTTCCAGCTGGAAGCGATGATCGAGATCCTCAAGCTGGCCCTGGTCAAGCGCAAGATCGACGTGCAGTGCCTGGAAGTCAAGGACGCCTACGCCTCAGGCAAACTGATGAAGCAGGAAGCCGTGCTCAAGGAAGGCATCGACAAAGAGCTGGCCAAGAAGATCGTGGCGCACATCAAGGACGCCAAGCTCAAGGTCCAGGCCGCCATCCAGGGCGAGCAGGTTCGTGTCACCGGCAAGAAGCGTGACGACCTGCAAGAGGCCATTGCGGCCCTGCGCGCCAAGACATTTGACATGCCGCTGCAGTTCAATAACTTCCGCGACTGATGGCACTTTGGGGAACCTGTGGGCACTTTTGGCGTCCCACGCCCCAGCATCAGTGCCTACAATTGAGCCCTTCGGGGCTCAATTGCGTTTTCAGGCAGTCAATACAGCCTTATCGCCGCACAACAGGAGAAAGTAGATGGATTTGAACGCTGAAATGGATCACCTGATCAAGACCTCCCAGTCTTGGCTCCCCATGATCATGGAATACGGCAGCCGCGTATTGCTGGCGTTGGTCACCCTGGCCATCGGCTGGTGGCTGATCAACGTCTTGACTCACCGCGTGGGCCGTCTGCTGGCCATGCGTAACGCTGACTTGGCACTGCAACACTTCATCACCAGCCTTGCTAACATCGCGCTCAAAGTCATGCTGGTGGTCAACGTGGCCTCGATGATTGGTGTGGCCACCACCTCGTTCGTTGCGGCGATCGGTGCCGCTACCCTGGCAATCGGCCTGGCCTTGCAAGGCAGCCTGGCGAACTTTGCCGGCGGCGTGTTGATTCTGTTGTTCCGCCCGTTCCGTATCGGTGACTGGATCGAAGCCCAGGGTACCTCGGGTACCGTCGACAGCATCCAGATCTTCCACACGGTGCTGCGCACCGGCGACAACAAGACGGTGATCATTCCCAACGGCAGCCTGTCCAACGGCCTTATCACCAACACCAACCGCCAGCCGACCCGCAAGGTTGTGTTTGACGTGGGTGTGGACTATGAGGCGGACCTGCAGAAGGCCCGTGAAGTGCTGCTGGCTTTGGCTGAAGACCCGCGTGTACTGAAGGACCCTGCCGCCGTGGCGGTGGTGTCGACCTTGGGCGACAGTTCCATCACCGTCTCCCTGCGTTGCTGGACCAACACACCGGATTATTGGGACGTGATGTTTATGCTCAATGAACTGGCGCGTGACCGTTTGAAAGCGGCCGGGATTGATATTCCGTTTCCGCAACGGGTTATTCGGGTGATGCAGGAAAGTGCGCCGAAGTAACTTGGCGTGATGCTATCGAAGTTGGCCGAAAGGTCAGCTTTGAAAAACTAGTTACTTAGCTTGCTAGTTGTTTTGTTGGTTGAAATAAAACTGCAATAAAAAAGCCGCTCCCTGTTTAAACAGAGGAGCGGCTTTTTGTTTAAGGCCGAAGCCTCAAGTCATCGTTGTAATTGAACCGGCAATTACAAGATGTTCAGCGGGTAGTTGGCGATCAGACGCAGCTCGTCGATCGACGGCGAACCGTAGTACACGCCATCACCGGAACGGTAAGTTGCTTGACGCAGGCGCAGGCTCAGGTCTTTTGCCGGGCCGCTCTGGATCACGTACTTGGCTTCGATGTCGCGTTCCCACTCTTTGCCATTCGAGGTGGTGCCCGTATTGGCGCCGCTACCGGTTACATAACGGGTCATGAAGCTCAGGCCCGGAATGCCGAAGGTTGCCATGTTGATGTCATAACGCGCCTGGTAGGACTTTTCGCCTTCGGCGTTGAAGTCGGAACGGGCGATGGAGTTGGCCAGGAACACAGTGCCGCCGCCGTCTACGCCGTAACCGTAGTCGCCGTCACCGGTGACTTTCTGGGCTGCCAGGGTGAAGGTGTGAGCACCGATGGTGTACGCGCCCTGCAAGCTGAAGGCGCGGTTGTCGAGCTTGGTCACGCCATCTTTCTCTGCGCGCTGCAGGCCGGCGCCGTCGCTCTTGGTGTCGTAGATGTTGAAGTCCAGGGCGAACGACTGATCATCGCTCAGGGCGTGGGTCCAGTTCAGGTTGCTGTAGTACTTGCGGAAGTAATCTTCGGTTTTCGCGTAGTACAGGCTGCCGGTGACTTCTGGAGTGAAGGCATACACACCGCCGACGAAGTCGGTTTTGGTCAGGCCCAGGCTGTCGTGGTAGGTCTGGTTCTGCGCGACGCTGGAAGTGAAGTGACCGCCTTCAAGCTTCAGGCCCTTGATTTCGTTGCTGGTGATGGAGATACCTTGCGGCAGCTCTGGCAGCAGGCGGCTGTCGTCGGAGGCAAACACTGGGGCTGTGGTGTATTGGTCACCGACTTTCAGCACAGTGTTGGAGATGCGGAACTTCACCGCGCCGCCGCCTTTGGAATAGTCATCTTGCGAGCGACCGTCGGAACCGGTTGGGAACAGGCCGGTGCCAGCGCGACCCTTGCCGCTGTCGAGCTTGACGCCCATCAGGCCGATCACGTCGACACCGACACCAATGGTGCCTTGGGTGAAGCCCGATTCGTACAGGGCATTGAAGCCCAGGCCGGTTTCTTCAGCACGGCTCTTGGAGCCTGGGCCCGACGGGTTGTTACGGAAGTCACGGCTGAAGTACAGCGCGCGAGTATTGATGCTGAACGTGCTGTCTTCAACAAAGCCCTTGGAATCGTCCTGGGCGGACGCCATTGCGAACTGCGAGGTGCCTGCTGAAACAGCCAGGGCGATCATGCTCCACTTCATCACGCGCATCGTGATTTGCTCCTTTGGTTTTAGGAAGAGTACTGCCGTCCCACCTGTATTTTTATCTGGGCGGCTCTTTCTTTTTGTGTCGGCGCAAAGTTATCTCACGCAGACCCTATTGACGATACTTACTCAATTATCCTTTCAGCTTCTTTACGAGGCTGTCGTAAATCGCTAGATCCATGTCGCAAATTCACAGCCTGAAATGTATCCAGGCTGACAACTTCAATGCTGTTTTCAGACTTCTTTCAAAGTTTGAACGCATCCCTGATACACATTGAAACGCCACTATTTTTATCGCGAAACACCTGTGTCCAAACGGGTGTCGTTGCCGACGATATGGGGGTGAATGCAACAAGCGTGCTCAAACCACTTACCGAATGTCATTTTTTCGTGAAAAGTGTGATGAACCTGTAAAAACCGCATAAGCACGGGGGTTTTACGCCATTTCGGTTGGGCTTGACGCCAGGGTGTTACCCCGGTTCGGTGGTACCTGAATCCTGTACCTGGGTAAAACGTTACCGGTTGACCCTTATCAGTGGGTAATCGGCGGATCCCTTTGAGGCACAGGTGGGTCATTTTGGTGCGTCCCGTTGAGGCCCGGCCTAGCGTTGCTCACCTGGGCTGTTGCCTCTAAAGGGTGCATTTTTTTGCCTGGTTGCTTCAAGGCCGCCAGCATTGCCCGTGAAGCCTTGGGCATTCGAAGGTATGCTGGGCACCTGTTACCGACCTGCCGAACGGAGTGCCACGTGTTCGCCTTAGATCAACGCCTGCAACAAGATACCTTGGCCATTGGGGACTTCCCGCTCTGTCGCCTGCTGCTGTCCAATGACGCCAATTACCCCTGGTTCATCCTGGTGCCGCGCATCGAAGGTATCAGCGAAGTGTTTCAACTGGATGTCGCAGATCAACAAACCTTGTGGCAAGAAACGACGGCCCTGGCGCGGCTGCTTAACGACGGGCTGGCGGCCGACAAGATGAACATCGGCGCGCTGGGTAACGTGGTCAGCCAGTTGCATGTGCATGTGATTGTGCGCAAGCGCGACGACGCCGCCTGGCCAGCCCCGGTGTGGGGCAAGCACCCGGCCCGGCCCTACACCGAAGAGCAGGTGGCCGCGACTCGCAGCCGATTGCGCGAGCTATTGCCTGCCGACTTCATCTTTACCCAGGACTGAACCATGGACCTGCAAGAACGCGTCACCGACCTGGAAAGCCGCCTGGCCTTCCAGGACGACACCATTGAGACCCTCAACGACATCCTGGTCACCCAGCAGCGGGCCGTCGAACGTCTGCAATTGCAAATGACTGCATTGCTCAAGCGCCAGGAAGAAATGGGCGGGCAGTTCGAGTCATCCGAAGAGGAAGCGCCGCCGCCACACTATTGAGTGCGCAGCAATAAAAAAACCGCGACCCAGCCAAGGCTGGATCGCGGTTTTTTTTGCTGCGAGGGCTGGGATCAGCGACGCGGCAGGGCAGCGATGACATCTTCGGCTTGCAGGCCCTTGTCACGGTTCATCACCGAGAACTCTACGCGCTGGCCTTCGACCAGGACGCGATGGCCTTCGCCACGAATGGCTCGGAAGTGGACGAAGATATCGTCGCCCGAGTCGCGGGAAATGAAGCCGAAGCCCTTGGAGGTGTTGAACCACTTGACGGTCCCGGTATCCCGGTTGGTCATGTCATAGTTTTGCGACGCGGCCGCTGGAGACGAGCGGTAGAAGCTGATGGCCAGGTGAAGAACGATGGCGACCACAGCGATCACCAGGCTGAGCAGGATGGCCGGATGGCCCCCGACTTCAGGCATGGGCGCCAGGAGGGTGAGGGTTTGTACGACAACAGTCAGCACCAGCAGCGCACTGACCAGGTTTTGCAGTTGATGACGCGTGCCTTTGTTCCAGTAAGGGATTACCGGTGCGAGCGTCAGGTTAAGAAGGCCGAACAAGGCCAGGTACAGGGCGTCGTGTTGTTCCAGGTAGGGCAGGCTTTCAGGCTGCAGGCTCGGAATAAAGGACAGCAGCAAGGCTGCAACGCCCGTTAGCAGGTGGACGATTTTCAACATTTTGGTTAACTCACGTTAAGACGGATCACAAGGAAGAGCTGACTGGCACGGTTCGCTTCTGAACAATGGGAGGCGTTGAGCACGTGCGCGGGTATCAGCCTATGTGACGTGCCGCAGGAATAAACGGCAGCCACACCGCGTCTATTTAACAGCAAAGGCTGTGCCTACTCAAATCAAGCATTTCGGGGTGTTGCCACGGCCACGGCATTTCTGCGTCAAACGCTTGTCCTAGACAGGTGCGGGGTTTTTTCAGTGGTGGCCTAGACCCTTCCTACAGGTAAATAGGCTTGCCAAGTCAGATCCCGCAGTCGGTGCGGGGCGATTTGCCGCATGCAGCCCGAGTGTGTCGGGCTGCACGTGGCGCACTCTCTTGCTAGAGTGGAACTGCACCTGATCAATGAATGCTCGTCAATTGAAGGGGAAACACATGGCAATCGATATTGGTATCAGTGAAGAAGACCGTAAATCCATCGTCGACGGACTTTCCCGCCTGCTCTCCGATACCTATGTTCTGTATCTGAAGACCCACAATTTCCATTGGAACGTCACAGGCCCCATGTTTCGTACGCTGCATCTGATGTTCGAAGAGCAGTACAACGAGCTTGCGCTGGCAGTGGACTCCATCGCCGAGCGTATCCGTGCCCTGGGCTTCCCGGCGCCGGGTGCCTATTCGATTTACGCCCGCCTGTCTTCCATCAAGGAAGAAGAGGGGGTGCCGAGCGCCGAAGAGATGATCAAGCAGTTGGTGGCCGGTCAGGAAGCAGTCACGCGTACCGCGCGAGGCATCTTCCCATTGCTCGACAAAGTCAGTGATGAGCCGACGGCGGACCTCTTGACCCAGCGTATGCAGGTTCATGAGAAAACCGCGTGGATGCTGCGCTCCCTGCTTGAAAACCAGTAACTGTCGAACCCAGGCGGCGCCTTTTCGGCGCCGCCTGCTGGTTTCCCTGCGCTTCCTGGCGTTGTCCTACAACTAACAACTCCCCGTCTTCTGGCTGCTCTGCGCTGGCTGCTGTTTTATAGGCCATCGTCCAATGGGAGAAGCCCATTGGCTGCTGTTTGGCAATGGAGTGTCAGGTGTATGTCACGTGGAGTGGGTAAGGGAATGATGGAAGCCTGTGGTTTTCACAAGATAAAGGTCGACCCTTTTACCAAGGGTTTTGATATGGGGCTGGCCAAGCCACTGTCCCGTTCGGTCAGGCTCAATGGGTTTTCTACCTGCCTGCGGCTTGAACAGATCTATTGGAATATCCTGACGGAAATCGCCAGGCTCAATACCTGTTCGGTCAGTGCGCTGTTGTCCTATGTCGATCGGGAAGTGCATTTGCGTTACGGAGGCGTGAAAAACTTCAGTGGGCTGGTGAGGGTGGTGTGCGTGGTTCACGTCCTCAAAGGTCGGGGCGCCCTTACGTCCGGGGATACGCTCGCGCAGTAGTCCGATGGCCGGGCCTTCAGCCCGACGGGCCGGGTCCTGGGCACAAAGCCGGCTGCGCTGTATTGATTTACCAGATATAATCCCGCGCTTTGCTGCGCATGCCGGGCTTTATGCACAGGGCAGGGCGTGGCGCTGTAACGATCTGATCGCCGAGACATCTCCATGCCCATGTACGACTATCAATGCGCTTCCTGTGGTCATCAGTTGGAAGCCATTCAGAAGATCAGCGCCGCGCCGCTGGTCGATTGCCCTGCCTGCCAGGCACCTGAGTTGAAGAAGATGTTGTCCATGCCGGGCTTCCGCCTGAGCGGCAGCGGCTGGTACGAGACTGATTTCAAGACCGGTGCCAAGAAGAACCTGGCCGGCGGCGACAAAGCAGACTGAGTTGAACTCTACGCGCAGGCTCCTGCATTATCCGTCCCCTGCTTTAATGTGCGGTGACGAGGCGGGCCTGCCACCGAATTTCGAATTACGAGAAGTGAAACCACGACCATGATGCGCAGCCACTATTGCGGCCAACTGAACGAGACCCTGGAAGGTCAGGAAATCACCCTTTGCGGATGGGTTCACCGTCGCCGCGACCACGGCGGGGTAATCTTCCTCGATATCCGTGACCGTGATGGTCTGGCCCAGGTAGTGTTCGACCCGGACCGCGCCGAAAGCTTCGCCGCCGCCGACCGCGTGCGCAGCGAATACGTAGTGAAGATCACCGGCAAGGTACGCCTGCGTCCGGCCGGTGCCGTGAACAAGAACATGGCGTCCGGCGGCATCGAAGTGCTGGGCTATGAGCTGGAAGTGCTGAACGAGTCGGAAACCCCGCCGTTCCCGCTCAACGAATACTCCGACGTGGGCGAAGAAACTCGCCTGCGCTACCGTTTCCTGGACCTGCGTCGTCCGGAAATGGCCGAGAAGCTGCGCCTGCGCTCGCGCATGACCACCAGCATCCGCCGCTTCCTGGATGAAAACGGCTTCCTCGACGTCGAAACCCCGATCCTCACCCGGGCCACCCCGGAAGGCGCGCGCGACTACCTGGTACCGAGCCGTACCCATGCCGGCAGCTTCTTCGCCTTGCCGCAATCGCCGCAGCTGTTCAAGCAACTGCTGATGGTGGCTGGTTTCGACCGCTACTACCAGATCGCCAAGTGCTTCCGTGACGAAGACCTGCGTGCCGATCGCCAGCCGGAATTCACCCAGATCGACATCGAGACCAGCTTCCTCGATGAAAAAGAGATCATGGGCCTGACCGAGCAGATGATCCGCAACCTGTTCAAGGAAGTCCTGGACCTGGAGTTCGGCGAATTCCCGCACATGACCTTCGAAGAAGCCATGCGCCGCTACGGTTCCGACAAGCCAGACCTGCGTAACCCGCTGGAGCTGGTGGACGTGGCCGACCAGCTCAAGGACGTCGACTTCAAGGTGTTCAGCGGCCCGGCCAACGATCCTAAATGCCGCATCGCCGCCCTGCGTGTGCCTGGCGGCGCGAGCATGCCGCGCAAGCAGATCGACGACTACACCAAGTTCGTCGGCATCTACGGTGCCAAGGGCCTGGCGTACATCAAGGTCAACGAGCGCGCCAACGGTGTCGACGGCCTGCAGTCGCCGATCGTGAAAAACATCCCTGAAGCCAACCTGAACACGATCCTCGATCGCGTCGGTGCGGTTGACGGCGACATCGTGTTCTTCGGTGCCGACAAGGCCAAGATCGTCAGCGAGGCCCTGGGCGCGCTGCGTATCAAGCTCGGTCACGACCTGAACCTGCTGACCTGCGAATGGGCGCCGATGTGGGTTGTGGACTTCCCGATGTTCGAAGAGAACGACGACGGCAGCTTCAGCGCCTTGCACCACCCGTTCACCGCACCGAAGTGCTCCCCGCAAGAGCTGGAAGCCAACCCAGCAGGCGCGCTGTCCCGTGCCTACGACATGGTGTTGAACGGTACTGAACTGGGTGGCGGTTCGATCCGTATCCACCGCAAAGAGATGCAACAAGCGGTCTTCCGCCTGCTGGGCATCAACGAAGCGGAACAGGAAGAGAAATTCGGCTTCCTGCTCGACGCCCTGAAATACGGCGCGCCGCCGCACGGTGGCCTGGCGTTCGGCCTGGACCGTCTGGTGATGCTGATGACCGGCGCCCAGTCGATCCGTGAAGTGATCGCCTTCCCGAAAACCCAGAGCGCTGCGGACGTCATGACCCAGGCTCCGGGGGTGGTTGATGCCAAGGCACTGCGCGAGCTGCACATCCGCCTGCGCGAGACGCCGAAGGCTGAGTAAGGCTGCAGCGTGAAAGCGCGATAAGGTTGTACGCAGTCAAAAAGGCGCATCTTCGGATGCGCCTTTGCGTTTAAAAGAGGGAAATCTCGCCTGGGGCGTAATGCCGATCAGTTAAGGCTTTTTGTAGGAGCGAGCAAGCTCGCTCCTACAGGGGGCGATATACGCTTAACTGAACGGCATTACGCCGAGGGCGGGATTGATAAGATTTCTAGAGAATTCGGAGTTGTGTTATGGCTGGCCATTCCAAGTGGGCGAACATCAAGCACCGCAAAGAGCGTCAGGATGCCAAGAAAGGCAAGATCTTCACCAAGTGGATCCGCGAACTGACCGTGGCGGCCCGCCAGGGTGGCGGTGACCCGGGCTCCAACCCGCGTCTGCGCCTGGCGCTGGACAAGGCGCTGGGCGCCAACATGAGCCGCGACATCATCGACCGCGCCGTGGCCCGTGGTGCTGGTGCGGCCGACACCGACGATATGGTCGAGCTGACCTATGAAGGCTACGGCCCGGGCGGTGTGGCGGTAATGGTCGAATGCATGACCGACAACCGCAACCGTACCGCGGCAGCCGTGCGCCATGCGTTCAGCAAGTGTGGCGGCAACCTTGGCACGGACGGCTCGGTGGCCTACCTGTTCGAGCGCAAGGGGCAGATCACCTTCGCACCGGGCACTGATGAAGACGCGCTGATGGAAGCCGCGATGGAAGCGGATGCCGATGACGTGGTCACCAACGAAGACGGCTCCATCGATGTGTTCACCTCGTTCGCCAGCTTCTACGCCGTGCGTAATGCCCTGGAAGCCGCTGGTTTCAGCGGCACCGACGCGGAGATCGTGATGCTGCCGACCACCAGTGCCGAACTGGACCTGGACGGTGCCCAGAAGGTGCTGAAGCTGCTGGACATGCTTGAAGATCTGGATGACGTGCAGAATGTGTATTCGAATGCCGACATCCCTGAGTCTGTGGCCGAACAGCTCGCTTAAGAACGATGAATATCCGCTGTGGGAGCTGGCTTGCCTGCGATAGCATCACCTCGATTTGACAGAAGCACCGAGGTGCCCGCATTGCAGGCAAGCCAGCTCCCACAGGGCTTCTATGCTGTTACACAAATGTGTGCCTGGCACATACCGTTGTAAATCCAACCCGCAGGCGTTATGACTTTAATCCTAGGTATCGACCCCGGTTCGCGCATCACCGGTTTTGGCGTGGTGCAGCAGACCCCACGCGGCTGTGTGTACGTCGCCTCGGGCTGCATCCGCACTGGCGCAGGGGAATTGGCCGAGCGGCTGCAGATCGTCTATCGCGGCGTACGTGAAGTCATCCAGACCTACGGCCCGGTCACCATGGGCATAGAGAAAGTCTTCATGGCCAAGAATGCCGACTCGGCGTTGAAGCTCGGGCAGGCCCGGGGCGCTGCCATCGTGGCAGGTGCCGAGGAGGGCATGGAGATCGCTGAATACACCGCGACCCAGGTCAAGCAGGCCGTGGTCGGCACCGGTGGCGCCAACAAGGAGCAGGTGCAAATGATGGTCATGCACATGCTCAAGCTCACTTCAAAGCCGCAGATCGACGCCTCGGATGCCCTGGCCATCGCCATTTGCCATGCCCATACCCGCTCCAGCCTGTTGCCTCACGGCTTGGGCGCAGCACGTAGTCGTGGCGGGCGGCTGCGTCTCTGATAGCATCAGCGCAATCGTTATTTTTGCGGTCAGGCTCCGATCTGACCCCCAAGCTTTAAGGATCTGAACCGTGATTGGACGCTTGCGCGGCACCCTGGCTGAGAAACAGCCGCCGCACCTGATTCTGGATGTGAATGGGTTGGGTTATGAGCTGGAAGTGCCGATGACCACCCTGTATCGCCTGCCGTCGGTCGGCGAGCCGATAACCTTGCACACTCATTTAGTGGTGCGCGAAGACGCGCAACTACTCTATGGTTTCATCGGCAAGCGTGACCGCGATTTCTTCCGCGAGCTGATTCGTCTCAATGGCGTGGGGCCCAAATTGGCCCTGGCCTTGATGTCGAGCCTGGAAGTGGATGAATTGGTCCGGGCTGTATCGGCCCAGGATACCTCGGCCCTGACCAAGGTGCCGGGGGTGGGCAAGAAGACCGCCGAGCGCTTGTTGGTCGAGCTCAAGGACCGCTTCAAAGCCTGGGAGGTGGTGCCGAGCATGTTCGCCCTGGTACCGAACCAGCCGGATATGCCGGCGGCCCAGATCGCCAGCGCGGAAAGCGATGCCGTCAATGCGCTGATCTCCCTGGGCTACAAGCCTCAGGAAGCCAGCAAGGCCGTATCGGCCATCAAGGACAAGAACCTGAGCGCTGAAGACATGATTCGCCGTGCCCTGAAGGGAATGATTTAAGTGATTGAAGCCGATCGTCTGATCGCGGCCACCGGCCCGCGTGACCGTGAAGAAGTCCAGGACCGGGCCATCCGCCCGTTGAGCCTGGCCGAATACATCGGCCAGCCCACCGTGCGCGAGCAGATGGAGCTGTTTATCCAGGCCGCTCGCGGGCGCAGTGAGTCCCTGGACCACACCCTGATCTTCGGCCCGCCGGGTTTGGGCAAGACCACTCTGGCCAATATCATCGCCCAGGAAATGGGCGTGTCGATCAAGTCCACCTCCGGCCCGGTGCTTGAGCGTCCTGGCGACTTGGCCGCGTTGCTGACCAATCTTGAACCCCATGACGTGCTGTTTATCGACGAAATCCATCGCTTGTCGCCGATTGTCGAAGAAGTGCTGTACCCAGCCATGGAAGACTTCCAGCTCGACATCATGATCGGCGAAGGCCCGGCGGCCCGTTCGATCAAGCTCGACCTGCCGCCCTTTACCCTGGTGGGCGCGACCACCCGCGCGGGCATGTTGACCAACCCGCTGCGAGACCGTTTCGGCATTGTTCAACGTCTAGAGTTCTATAGCACCGCCGATCTGGCGACCATTGTCAGCCGGTCGGCGAGTATCCTCGGCTTGCCCCTGGACCCGGAAGGCGCCTTTGAAATCGCTCGGCGCGCTCGCGGTACGCCACGAATTGCCAACCGTTTGCTGCGCCGCGTGCGAGACTTTGCCGAGGTGCGTGCCAAGGGCCACATCACCAAGGCGGTCGCGGACCTGGCCTTGAACCTGCTGGATGTGGACGAACATGGTTTTGATCACCAAGATCGACGCCTACTTTTGACCATGATCGAGAAATTCGACGGTGGCCCGGTCGGCGTGGACAGCCTGGCCGCAGCCATCAGTGAGGAGCGCCATACCATTGAGGATGTGCTGGAACCGTACCTGATCCAGCAGGGCTATATCATGCGTACCCCGCGGGGCAGGGTGGTGACGCGTCATGCCTATTTGCACTTCGGGCTAAACATTCCGTCACGATTGGGAGAGATGCCCGTGGTAGACGAATTCCTCGATGCAGTGGACGATTAAAAAATTGCAGGAGCGAGCTTGCTCGCGAAAAACGCCAACGATAACGCGGTATGTCTGGTTATACGCGGCGTGCTCAGGTTCTTCGCGAGCAAGCTCGCTCCTACAGGGTATTTGTCATGTGGGGTGATTTATCCGAGCTTTGTGCTGTCCCAGTGTCTGGCGTCGTCATTTGAAAGCGTTCAGGAATGAAAAAACAGTTGCCCAGCCAATTGGCAACCTGAGGAGTAAGCACTAGAGTATGCGCGCGCAAAACGGGGATCAGTCGTTCGCACATCGCTGTCGCGTTTATTACGAGGACACCGATGCCGGCGGCATCGTTTATTACGTCAATTACCTGAAATTCATGGAACGGGCTCGAACCGAGCGGCTGCGGGAGTTGGGTTTTGCCCAGTCCGAGCTGGTAGGCGAGGACCTGTTATTCGTCGTGCATTCCAGCGAGGCGCGGTATTACGCGCCGGCGCGACTGGACGATGAGTTGCTGGTCAGTGCTGAAGTCATCGAATTGAACCGTGCCAGCCTGCGTTTCAAACAGCAGGTCAGGCGGGCCACGGATGCAACGCTGCTCTGTGAGGGGCAGTTCCTGGTGGCGTGTGTGCGCACCAACAGCTTGAAACCTCGGGCCATTCCCGAAACTCTACGCGCGGCCTTTGCCGCCGTGAGCGGCGCGGGTCAACAATCAAAGCAGGAGATTTAGCGTGGAACCTACCGTCGTCGACCATTCCTCCATGTGGAGCCTGGTCAGCAATGCCAGTGTCGTGGTTCAACTGGTCATGCTGACCCTGGTAGCCGCATCGGTTACCTCTTGGGTCATGATTTTTCAGCGCAGCAACATGTTGCGCGCCGGTCGACGTGCCCTGGAGAGCTTTGAAGAGCGCTTCTGGTCGGGTATCGACCTGTCCAAACTGTACCGCCAGGCCGGCAGCAACCCGGACCCGGATTCGGGCGTCGAGCAGATCTTCCGTGCCGGTTTCAAGGAGTTCTCGCGCTTGCGCCAACAGCCGGGTGTCGATCCTGAAGCGGTGATGGAAGGTGTGGCCCGTGCCATGCGCGTGGCCATCTCCCGCGAAGAAGAGAAACTTGAGCAGGGCCTGCCGTTCCTTGCCACCGTGGGTTCTGTCAGCCCGTACATCGGCCTGTTCGGTACCGTATGGGGCATCATGAACTCCTTCCGTGGCCTGGCCCAGGCGCAGCAAGCCACACTGGCCACCGTGGCCCCGGGTATTGCCGAAGCACTGATCGCCACAGCGATCGGCCTGTTCGCCGCTATCCCCGCAGTAATCGCCTACAACCGTTTTGCCGCAACCAGCGAAACCTTGATCGGCCGTTACTACACCTTCGCCGATGAATTCCAGGCGATCCTGCACCGTAAAGTGCACACCAGCGAAGAATAAGCAGGTAATTCCCAATGGCTTTAATCGCTCGAGCTCGCAAAAAGCGCAAGCCGGTCGCCGAGATGAACGTAGTGCCCTACATCGACGTGATGCTGGTGCTGCTGGTGATCTTCATGGTGACCGCGCCGATGCTCAACCAGGGCGTGAAAGTTGATCTGCCCAAGGTTTCCAGTGAAGCCTTGCCGCAGGACAACAACACTCAGGTCCTGACCATTTCGATCAAGGCTGACAAGACCTATTACTGGAACCTTGGCAGCGAAGTCGATACGCAAAAGCAGCAGGACAAGGCCCTGACCTTGCCTGCAATGACCGATGCGGTGACCAAGATCATTCGCTCCGGCAACGAAGGCGGCAAGCACACCCAGGTGTTTATCCGGGGTGACAAATCGGTCGACTACGGCTCCGTCATGGGCGCCATGGGCGGGCTGCAGAAGGCCGGCGTCGGTAACGTTGGCTTGATTACCGAGGCGCCCTGATGCAGCAACAGCGAGAGCCGTCCGCCTCGGAAAGCTACTTCTGGCCTGGCGTGTGGGCAATTGCCCTGCACGTCCTGGTGTTCGGCATGCTGTTCGTCAGCTTTGCCATGACCCCGGACCTGCCGCCAGCCAAGCCGATCGTGCAGGCGACCCTGTATCAGCTGAAATCGAAAAGTCAGGCCACCACCCAGACCAATCAGAAGATTGCGGGTGAGGCCCAGAAGTCGGCCGCGCGCCAGACTGAAGTCGAGCAGATGGAACAGAAGAAGGTCGAGCAGGAAGCGGTGAAGGCTGCTGCGGAACAAAAGAAAGAAGAGGCGGCTCAAAAGGCCGAGGAATCGAAAAAGGCTGACGAAGCCAAGAAGGCCGACGAGGCTAAAAAGGCTGATGAAGCCAAGAAAGCCGAGAAAGCTGCCGAAGCGAAAAAGGCCGAAGAGAAACAATTGGCTGATATAGCCAAGAAGAAATCGGAAGAAGAAGCCAAGAAGGCTGCCGAAGAAGAGGCCAAGAAAAAGGCCGCTGAAGAAGCCAAGAAAAAGATAGTCGAAGACGCGAAAAAGAAAGCCGCCGAAGACGCCAAGAAAAAAGCTGAAGCAGACGAGGCGAAGAAGAAAGTCGCCGACGAAGCGAAGAAGAAAGCTGCCGCCGACGCCTCCAAGAAAAAGGCCCAGGAAGCAGCACGCAAATCCGCCGAAGAGAAAAAGGCCCAGGCCCTGGCAGATTTGCTTTCCGACACGCCGCAGCGTCAGCAAGCCTTGGCCGATGAGCGTGGCGATGAAGTCGCGGGCAGTTTCGACGACCTGATTCGGGCGCGGGCAGCGGAAGGTTGGACACGTCCACCTTCGGCACGTAAAGGCATGACAGTAGTGCTGCAGATCGGCATGTTGCCGGACGGTACGGTGACTTCGGTCAGCGTGGCCAAGTCCAGTGGTGACGGTTCGTTCGACAGTTCGGCGGTTGCCGCGGTCAAGAATATTGGCCGGTTGACCGAGATGCAGGGAATGAAACCAAGTGACTTCGCTCCCTATCGTTCATTCAAGATGACATTCACACCTGAGGATCTAGCCTTGTGAGAAACCTTCTTCGAGGAATGCTTGTCGTTATTTGCTGTATGGCAGGGATAGCGGCGGCGGATGAAAAGAATATCCTGGTAACCAGCGGCAGTGATCGGGCCACCCCGATTGCAGTCGTGCCGTTCGGTTGGCAGGGCGGCAGCGTACTGCCGGACGACATGGCCCAGATCGTCAGCGACGACCTGCGTAACTCCGGTTACTACGCGCCGATTCCAAAAGGCAACATGATCAGCCAGCCAACCCAGGCCAGCGAAGTCATCTTCCGTGACTGGAAGGCGGTGGGTGCCCAGTACCTGATGGTCGGCAGCATCACGCCGGCCGGCGGTCGCCTGCAGATCCAGTACACGTTGTTCAACGTGGCCACCGAGCAGCAGGTCTTGACCGGCAGCGTATCGGGTACCGCCGAACAACTGCGCGACATGGCTCACTACATCTCGGACCAGTCGTTTGAAAAACTCACCGGTATCAAGGGGGCGTTCTCGACGCGCCTGCTGTATGTCACGGCTGAGCGTTTCTCTGTAGACAATACCCGCTACACCCTGCAGCGTTCGGACTACGACGGTGCTCGTGCAGTGACCTTGCTGCAGTCCCGTGAGCCAATCCTGTCGCCGCGCTTCGCGCCGGACGGCAAGCGTATTGCCTACGTATCGTTCGAACAGCGTCGCCCGCGTATCTTTGTGCAGCACATCGATACTGGCCGTCGTGAGCAGATCACCAACTTCGAAGGCCTCAACGGTGCGCCAGCCTGGTCGCCGGACGGTTCGCGCCTGGCTTTCGTGCTGTCCAAGGACGGCAACCCGGATATCTACGTGATGAACATGGCCTCGCGTCAACTCTCGCGTGTCACCAGCGGCCCGGGCATCAACACCGAACCGTTCTGGGGCAAGGATGGCTCGACCATCTACTTCACCTCTGACCGTGGCGGCAAGCCTCAGGTCTACAAGGCAAATGTGAACGGCGGCGGTGCGGAACGTGTGACCTTTATTGGTAACTACAACGCCAACCCCAAGCTTTCGGCCGATGAAAAGACGTTGGTGATGATTCACCGTCAGGATGGTTTCACTAATTTCCGGGTTGCGGCCCAGGATTTGCAGCGCGGAACCGTAAAAATCCTTACAGATACCAACCTTGATGAGTCAGCCACTGTTGCGCCCAACGGCACCATGGTAATCTACGCCACCCGCCAGCAGGGCCGGGGAGTCTTGATGCTCGTGTCCATCAATGGACGCGTAAGGCTCCCACTTCCTACCGCACAAGGCGAAGTCAGAGAACCATCCTGGTCCCCTTACCTGAACTGACGCGGCGCTACAAAAAGAAGTACTTAACACACTGGGGTTCATTAGGAGTTTCACGATGGAAATGCTGAAGTTTGGTAAGTTTGCTGCTCTGGCTCTGGCTCTGTCCGTAGCCGTTGGTTGCTCCTCTAAAGGCGGCGACAATGCCGGTGAAGGCGCAGCTGTTGATCCAAACGCTGGTTACGGCGCCAACACTGGTGCGGTCGACGGCTCCCTGAGCGAAGAAGCTGCTCTGCGCGCTATCACCACTTTCTACTTCGAATACGACAGTTCGGACCTGAAGCCAGAAGCCATGCGCGCTCTGGACGTTCACGCCAAGGACCTGAAAGCTAACGGCGCTCGCGTTGTTCTGGAAGGTAACACTGACGCCCGTGGTACTCGTGAGTACAACATGGCACTGGGCGAGCGTCGTGCGAAAGCCGTTCAGCGCTACCTGGTACTGCAAGGTGTTGCTCCAGGCCAGCTGGAACTGGTTTCCTACGGTAAAGAGCGTCCAGTTGCAACTGGCAACGACGAACAGTCGTGGGCTCAGAACCGTCGCGTCGAACTGCGTAAGTAATTCGTCATGCGAACGTGCCGTCGTGCTCTAACTGTATTGGCTCTCAGCTTCGCACCGCTTGCGGTGTGGGCTGCGGTTCCTGTAACGGATAGCAACTCAGGCTATAACAATAGCGGGAGCAGTTATCCGCCAGCGGGTTATGGCACGAACGGCGCCTATGCGGGGGGAGCGGCTACGTCCGCTCCCTCGGCACAGGGCGAACTGTTCAACCAGCTGCAACGCATGCAGGATCAATTGGCCCAGCAACAAGGCGCCATTGAAGTTCTGCAGAACCAAGTGAACCAGCTGAAGCAAGAAGGCCTGGAGCGTTACCAGGATCTTGACCGTCGTATTGGAGCCGGTGTTGCACCTGCCGCTACTCCTGATAATTCTTCTACCGGTGGCGCACCCAGTGCCGCTGCCGGTGGCGCAGCAGCGGGGGCCGCCGCTGCAGCTCCTGCCGCCAGCAGCGAGCCGGGCGATCCGGCGAAGGAAAAACTGTATTACGATGCAGCCTTCGACCTGATCAAGGCCAAGGATTTCGATAAGGCCAGTCAGGCTTTTACCGCTTTCCTGCGCAAATACCCCAACAGCCAGTACGCGGGCAACGCCCAGTACTGGTTGGGTGAGGTCAACCTGGCAAAGGGTGATTTGCAGGCGGCGGGCCAGGCTTTTGCCAAGGTCAGCCAGCTGTATCCCAAGCACGCCAAGGTGCCGGATTCGCTGTATAAACTCGCTGACGTAGAACGCCGCCTGGGTCATACCGACAAGGTCAAAGGCATTCTGCAACAGGTGGTTGCCCAGTATCCGGGTACCTCCGCGGCGCAGTTGGCCCAGCGGGACCTGCAACGCTTGTAAGCAGTGCAGCCCGTTTAGAAGAAACCCGCGCTTGTCGCGGGTTTTTTCGTTAGAATCCACGCCCTTTTATGAAACACGCTTTCTGGGGTTGACGCGTTGGCGCAATCCCTTGAAGTGCCTGACGGAGGCGGACAGCCTGTTTAGCTGTTACGCCCGTGGCGACTATGCAAGACACATTACGTATTACCGAAGTCTTTTACTCGTTGCAGGGTGAAACGCGCACTGCTGGCCTGCCCACCGTATTTGTACGGCTCACCGGCTGCCCGTTGCGTTGCCAATACTGTGACAGCGCCTACGCCTTCAGCGGCGGCACTGTGCGCACCCTCGACGACATCCTGGAGCAGGTTGCCGGTTACCGGCCGCGCTACGTCTGCGTGACGGGCGGTGAGCCTCTGGCGCAACCCAACGCCATTCCGTTGCTCAAACAGCTGTGTGATGCCGGTTACGAGGTCTCCCTGGAAACCAGTGGCGCCCTGGACATCTCCGCGGTCGACCCGCGCGTCAGCCGAGTGGTTGACCTCAAGACCCCGGACTCCAAGGAAGCCCACCGCAATCGCTACGAGAACATGGACTTGCTGACGGCCAACGATCAGGTCAAGTTCGTCATCTGTTCCCGTGACGATTATGACTGGGCCACCTCCAAGCTGATCCAGTATGGCCTGGAGCGTCGAGCGGGCGAGGTGCTGTTCTCGCCGAGCCATCACGACCTGAATGCCCGTGACCTGGCGGATTGGGTAGTGGCGGACAACCTGCCGGTACGCCTGCAATTGCAGCTGCATAAGTACCTGTGGAACGACGAGCCGGGGCGCTGATTCGGCTGCTGCTTTAGGCGTTCTACCCACCGAATTACCGTTCAAATGCGTTTTTTCTGATTTATTTAAAATAAGGTGTTGAATAATCCTTAGAAATCAGTATTATACGCGCCACCACACAGCGGGTCGTTAGCTCAGTTGGTAGAGCAGTTGGCTTTTAACCAATTGGTCGTAGGTTCGAATCCCACACGACCCACCATTTTTGGCGGTTTAGAAAATCCGGAAGGCCCACGCAAGTGAGGATTTCCGGGTTTTTTTTTGCCTGTGATTTGGCCTGCCCGAGTCGACGTTGGGTCAACGTCTGCGCAAATTTCCGTTGTCGTCCAAAAATTCCTTAAATTCAAATATTCATATGCGGACCGGTGCTGACCCAATAGTCCGGGCGTTCGTGTGGGTGCTCGATGTGTATCAAATCTGATACCGCTGGTCGGAAAACAACCAATAACTTCAAGCAATATCCATTCTTATTCGATTATTTTCTTTATTTGTCAGCTAGTTACAGTTTTTTTAGGGTGTTACCCAAAGGTGGGTCAGATTATTGGCGAGAAAGGCGGTCGATGTTAGTTTGCCACCCTTCGTAAATTCGATGGATCGAACATGAATTCCCAACCGCCACGGACTCGGTATTCACTGAGCATTGCCCTGCTTGTCTGCCTCGCCTCCCCCAGCGTGATGGCGGCAACCCTTCCGGGTGATCAGGACCTGATCCGCGACCGGCAAAACCGCCTGTTGGAAGATCAGCAACGCCGCCTTGAACAACTCAAGGAACTGCCCGGCAAAGAGGCCAGGCCCGAAGCGCCAGCAGCCCCGGTGGACAGCCGTTGCTTCCCGATCCAAACCATTGAACTCCAGGGGGCCGACCACCTGCCTGCCCCTGAACGCGAGCGTCTGCTCAAACCGTACACCGGTCAATGCCTGGGCGTCTCACAACTCAACGCCCTGCTCAAAGACCTCACCGACTTCTACATCGACAAAGGCCTGATGACGAGTCGCGCCTACTTGCCGCAACAGGACATGTCCAAGGGGCATCTGCAAGTGCTGGTGGTGGAGGGCAAACTCGAAGGCTTGAAGGGCGCCGACAACAGCAAGTTGACGGACCGCGAGCTGGCCATGGCCTTTCCCGGCAAAAGCGGCGAGATATTGAACCTGCGAGAAATCGAGCAGGCCGTCGACCAACTCAATCGCTTGCCGTCCAATCAAGCCCAGATGGAGCTGACCCCGGGCGAGGCCGTGGGCGGCAGCTCGGTATTGGTCAAAAACAACCCGCAAAAGCCATGGCGCGCCAGCCTTTCACGTAACAACGACGGCCAGAAAAGCACCGGCGAACAGCAGTGGGGCACCGGCTTTGAATGGGACAGCCCGCTGGGCCTGGCCGATCAGCTGATTCTGCGCGGCGGCCATGACGCGGTCAGCGACCATCAGAAAACTTCCAAGAACGCGATGCTCTACTACAACGTGCCCTGGGGCTGGTGGAACTTCAGCTACAGCTACAACCAGAGCGACTACCGTTCGGTCGTCCAGGGCGACGGTTTCGACTTCAAGCAAACCGGTGACAGTGAAAACCATCAGTTACGCGCTGAGCGGGTGATCCACCGTGATGCCGTGAGCAAGACGTCGCTCAACGTCGGCCTGTCCCACCTGCGCACCAACAACTACATCGATAGCAGCCGCCTCAAAGAGAGCAGCAACCGCCTCAGTGAACTGCAGTTGGGCATCAACCATGGTCGTCGTATCGGCAGTGCGTTCGTCAACGTCGATGTGGGCATGCAAAACGGCACCGGCGCCTTCGACGCCCAAGGCAATCACAACCCCCTGCCTGGCGTGCCGGATGCGCGCTACCGCAAATACACCGCCACCGTCAGCTACCTGCAACCCTTCACGCTGTGGGGCGAGTCGTTCAGTTTCACCAGCCTGGCCACCGGCCAACGCAGCGAAGACGTGCTGTTCAGCCCCCAGCGCATGAGCCTCGGTGGCTCGGCGTCGGTACGCGGCTACAAGGATCAGCAACTGACCGGCGACAGCGGCGGTTACTGGCGCAATGACCTGCGCTGGAGCCGCCCGGTGACCCTCGGTTGGCTGCGCCCGGTGTTCGGCGAGTACGGTGCCAGCGTGGGCTACGACCAGGGCGTGATCCGCAATGGTCGCTACAACGGCGAAGTGCACGGCCGCGTCTCGAGCAACTCCCTTGAGCTGTTCGCCCGCGGCCAACACGTGAGCACCAGCGTGACCTTTGCCCACTCACTGGAACGACCGGCCGCGCTGCTTGAGCGCGAAGCACCGATCTACTTCCGCATGGATTTCTTCCTGTAATTCAACGCCCAGTTGCAACGAGAATTTGAAATGGATGTTCGCCAATTTGCCTTCCTGGTTCGCCAGCCTTCTGCTGCCCTGAAAAGCCGTGACGCGTTCCTGGGCCTGCCCAAACGTGGCGTGGCGCTGATCCTGGCCAACGCGCTGTTCTGGCAACCGCTGCTGGCCCAGGCCGAAGGCATCGTGGTCAGCGCGCCGGGCACCACGGTCGGCCAGGCGGGCAATGGCGTGCCGGTGGTAAACATCGCCGCCCCCAATGGCAGTGGCCTGTCCCACAACCAGTTCAAGGACTACAACGTCGGCGCCAACGGCGTGATACTCAACAACGCCACCGACCGTACCCAATCGACGCAACTGGGCGGCATCATCCTCGGCAACCCGAACCTGCAAGGCCGCGCCGCCAACATCATTCTCAACGAAGTCAACGGCGGCAGTCCCAGCCAACTGCGCGGCTACACCGAAGTGGCGGGCCAGTCGGCCAAGGTCATCGTCGCCAACCCCTATGGCATTACTTGCAGCGGCTGCGGCTTCATCAACACCCCCAACGTCACCCTGACCACCGGCAAACCGATACTCGACGCAAGCGGCCAACTGCAACGTTACCAGGTTGATGGCGGCGCCGTGACCATCGACGGCCAGGGCTTGAACGCCGATAACGTCGACCGCTTTGAAATCATCACCCGCTCGGCCAGGATTAACGCACAGATCAATGCGCGCAACTTGAGTGTGGTTGCCGGGCGCAATGACGTCGATGCTAAAAGCCTGCAAGCCACTGCCCGCGCCGACGACGGCAGCGCTAAGCCCGAGCTCGCGATTGATTCGACGGCGTTGGGTGGGATGTATGCCGGGGCGATCAAACTGGTGGGCACCGAGGCCGGGGTGGGCGTGAAGCTCGACGGTACGTTAATGGCCAGTGGCGGTGATATTCAGCTCGATGCCAACGGACGTCTGAGTTTGGCCAATGCCAAAGCCAGCGAAGCGGTGGTGATCAAGGCCGGTCAATTGGACGCTGCGGGTGCGGTGTATGCCGGCACGCGAGTCGATGTACAAACCACGGCAGGCCTGAGCAACCAGAAAAGCCTGGCGGCCCGCGACAGCATCACCGTGACCAGCGGTGGGGCGCTGGTCAACAGCGGCATCATCGAAGCCGGTGTCAACGCCGATGAAAGCCGCAATGCCGGTGGCGATGTCAGTCTGCGCGCGGCAAACCTGATCAATAGCGGCAGCGTGGTTGCCAGCCGAACCCTTACCGCCACGGCCAACCAAACCTTGAACAATCAAGGCGGCACTCTGAGCGGTACCACCGCCGTGATTAACGCCGGTCAACTCGACAACCGTGGCGGTCGTGTACTGGGTAAGGACTCGCTCAAGGTCACGGCCACCGGTCTGGATAACCGCACCAACGGTCTGCTGCACAGTGAAAACAGCACCGACGTTACGGTGACCGCTGCGCTGGATAACCAGAACGGTCGCGTGATCGGCCTCAAGAACCTGACGCTCAACGCCGGCCAACTGACTAACGATAACGGCCTGGTCGCCAGCCAGGCGCAGGCCCGTGTAACCGCAGGGCAACTGAGTAACCAGGCGGGTGAAATCTCTGCCAGCCAGACAACCGTGATTGCCACGAACCTGGATAACCGTTCAGGCAAATTGCTGGGCAGCAACCTCAACGTAACCGCCAGCGGTACCATCGATAACCGCCTGGGGATTTTCTCTGCGTCCAGCCTGACAGTACAGGCGGCCAGCCTGGATAACCGCGACAAAGGTTCCATCGCCGCCCAAGGCGTGATGAACCTGACCGTCGCCGGGCTGCTGGACAATCGCAATGAAGGCAACCTCGTCAGCCAGGGGGCTCAACAAATAACCGCAGGGCAGTTGAACAACAGCCAGGGCGGCCTGGTGTCCAGCAAAACCACCCTGGCGTTGCACGGCGACAGCCTGATCAACCAGGGGGGCTTGGTCATTGCCGACGGCGCGCTGACCCTCACCGGCGGCGATCTGGATAACAGCCAAGCGGGCGTGATCAGCACCAAGGCCGCCGCGCACGTGCAACTGAACCAGTTGAACAACAGCAATGGCGGCAAGTTGGGCAGCGATGGTGCGGTGACCCTCAACGCCAACCAGCTCGAAAACGGCGCCGGTCGCATCAGCGCCAAGGGCGACCTGCAGGCAACCGTCGGTGTGCTCAATCAACAAGCGGGCGAACTCGTCAGCGACGGTGCGCTGAACCTGACCGGCGCGTCCCTGGATAACCGCAACGGCGGCCTTATCGCTGCCACCAAGGGCGTGGACCTGCGCAGCCAGACCATCCTCAATCAGCAAGGCGAGATCTCCAGCCAGGCCAAGGTGCTGGTGGTCGCCGATCAACTGAACAACACCACCGGCAAGGTCATCGGCGACAGCGGCCTGACGCTCACGGTGCAGCGCCTGCTCAACCAGAGCAAGGGCTTGCTGGCGGGGCGTGATAGCCTGGTATTGAATGGCGACCAACTGGATAACAGCCTGGGTGGCCGCGTTACCAGCCAAAAAGACCTGACCATTAGCCTGACCGGAGACTTGCTCAACCAAGGGCAGGGCACGCTGCTGAGCGAGGGCGGACTGACCGTCAGGGCTGGCACCCTGGATAACAGCCGGGGCGGTATTCTTTCTGCGGCCAATGCGCTGTCGATCACCACCCAGGGCCAACTGAACAATCAGGCTGGCAAGCTGCTGGCCGATGGCACCGCCACGCTGGTCAGCACTGTGCTGAACAACAGCCAGGGCGGCGTGATCAGCGCCAAGCAACAGGTGGACGTGCGCAGCGCCGGCCTGGACAACAGCCAGCGCGGCAGCATCAGCAGTGACGCTGGCATCACCCTCAACGCAGGGCGACTGGACAACAGCCAACAAGGTTCGATCTTCGCCAAGTCCACGGTCAAGGCAACCCTGACCGGGCTGGACCAACATGATCGTGGCGAGCTGATCAGCAATACCAGCATCGACCTGGACTTGAGCCATGGGCAACTGATCAACCGTGACCACGGCCTGATCGCGACACCGGGCCAACTGCTGCTGAAAAACCTGGGCACCGTCGACAACAGTCAGGGCGGTGAAATCTCCAGCACCCAATCATTCCTGTTGATGGCCGATGCGCTGAATAACCGCGGCGGTAAAGTCATCAGTGGCGACAGCCTGCAGGTACGTATCGCCAAGGCGCTGGATAACAGTGTGGAAGGTGTACTGTCCGCCAAGAGCGTTCTGCAGGTGGCAGCTGACAGCCTGGACAACCAGGCCGGTGGCGCGCTCGCCAGCCGTGGTGCGCTGGAGCTGAAGGTCACCGGCGCGCTGGATAACCATAACCAGGGGCAGATCTTTGCCGCTACGGTTTTGACGACCACCTCAGGCTCCTTGAACAACAGCGACAAAGGCAGCCTTTCGGCCGGCACGCTCCAGACGCTCAACACTGGCGCGCTGGACAATCACCAGGGCGGGCGAATCGTCAGCGACGGCAGCCAGACAGTCACCGCTGCCAATGTGGATAACCGCACGGGTGTGATCGGCAGTCAACAGGCGTTGAACCTGACCACTGCCAACCTCGATAACACTGCCGGGTTGATCAACAGCCAGGCTGATTTGACCCTGACCGGGCAAACAGTCGACTCAAGCCTGGATGGGGAAATTTCGGCCAAGGGCGACTTGAAACTCATCGTCCAACAGCTGATCCAGCGCCAGGGCCGCTTGATCGGCGAGCGCGCCGTAGCCCTCGACCTGCAAGGCGGCAATCTCGATAACAGCGCAGGCTTGATCAGCGCCAGAGGCCCGCTGACGTTCGCACGCCTGGCCAACCTGACTAACCGCGAACAAGGTGAGATTTCCAGCCAGACGGCGTTCACCGTTGCCGCCAAACGCATCGATAACGGTGATCGCGGGGTCATCCTCAGTGCCGATCAATTGCGCCTTGAAGCGGATACCGTGGTCAACACCAACAAGGGCTTGATCTCCGGCTGGAACGGTCTGACGGTGGTCGGCAATGGCCTCGACAACAGCGCCGAGGGCACGTTGTCGAGCAAGAGTGGCACCCTGCACACTGACCTCACCGGTGTATTGGATAACCACGCGGCGGGTGCCCTGGTCAGCATGGGCAAACAAACGCTCATCGCGGGCAGCCTGAACAATGATCAGGGGATCATCTCCGGTCAGGCCGATGTCGACCTCAACGTTGCCGGTCGCCTGGATAACAGCAACAACGGCCTGATTTCCGCAGCTCAACACCTGGGCTTCAATAATGCCCAGAGTCAAATTCTCAACCGTGGTGGGCGTATCAACGCCGCCAACATCACCTTTATCGGCGAGAGTCTCGACAACAGTGCTGGCCAACTGATCAGCCAGGGCACCTTGGACGGCACCCTCAGTGGCGCGCTGATCAATGCCAACAATGCGCGCCTGGCCAGTGGCGCAGCCCTGTTGCTGAACGCCGCCAGCCTGGGCAACCGAGGCGGCCAACTGGTCAGCCAGGATCGCCTTGACCTGACCCTCGCCAATGGCGACCTGGATAACAGCGCCAAAGGCACGCTTGCCAGCCAGAAAGACCTGGTGATCAAGCTGTTGGCCGGTGACGTTCAAAACCAGCAAGACGGCCTGATGTTCAGCCAGAAGGGCAAGCTCGACCTTACCGCCCGCGCCCTCACCAACGATCAAGGCACGCTGCAAAGCCAGACCGATAACCGCCTGCGCCTCAGCGGCGCCCTGAGTAACCAGGGCGGCCGCGTCGACAGCCTCAGTGGCAACCTGGACCTGGAAACCGCCAGTGTAGCCAACACGGCCGGTGGCGTACTCAACAGCAGCAAGGGCTGGGTCAAACTGGTCACTGGGTTGTTCACTAACAGCAACGGCATCACTCAGGCGCAGTCGCTGGATATCCAAGCCAAGGGCGGGCTGCTCAACCAAATGGGGCATTTGTCCGCACTCGGCGGTGAAAGCCGCATCGTCACCACGACCTTCAATAACCAGGGCGGCGGTGTCTACGCCGATACCTTGCTCAAGGTCACTGCCCAGGCTTTCGATAACCAGGGCACGGCGGCCGGTAAGGGCGGCAAGGTCGGTGCACGCAATATCGACTTCGGCCTCACTGGCGCCCTGAGCAATGGCTATGGCCTGATTGAAAGCGACGACGTCCTGCGCCTTACTGCGCAAACCATCAACAACGTCGGCGGTAACCTGCGGGCCATGGGCCGTACGGGCACGACCGACATCGATGTTTCCGGCCTGTTCGATAACCGCTTCGGCGTACTGGAAAGCGCCAACGAACACCTGAACCTGCAAGCCGGCGGCCTGGACAATAACGGCGGGCGCATCGTACACACCGGCACCGGTACGTTCGACCTGACCTCCGACCAAGTCACCCGGGCCGGCGGCAGCTTCGTCACCAACGGCCAGTTGGACATCAAGGCTGCCAGTTGGACCAACAGCAGCGTGATCCAGGCCGGGCGCCTGAACCTCGACATCGGCCAGTTCACCCAGACCGCCAGCGGCCAGTTGCTCGGTGCACAAAGCCTGATCGGCATTGGCGACACCTGGACCAACGACGGCCTTCTGGCCAGTGATGGCACCCTCAGTGTGACGCTCACCGGTGGCTACAGCGGCAACGGCCGCGTCAGCAGCCTGGGCAACATGAGCCTCACCAGCGCCAGCATGGACCTGGGCGAGAACGCCCGCATTGCCGGCGGCGCACTCAACCAGGTCACTAGCACGAGCCTGAATAACCACGGGCGCCTGACTGCCATCGGCGACCTGACAGTCAATGCCACCACCCTGAACAACTACGGCACCCTGGGCGGCGCCGGAAAAGTCCGGCTGAACGCCACGCACCTGGTCAATGACAAGGGCTTGCTCTTCAGCGGCAACGACATGGCGTTGCGCGTCAATGATTTCAGCAACCGCTATGGCGACGTCTACAGCCTCGGCGCCCTGGACATCGCCCGGGATGATGCGAGCGCGCGCAGCAGCCTGATCGAGAACGTCTCCGGCAGCCTGGAAAGTGGCACCGGCATGCGCTTGCTGGCAGACACCCTGAGCAACCGTCGTGACCAGTTCACCACTGAAATGAAGCTGGTGTCGGGCAACCTCAATATCTATTGGAACGACTACTGCAAAGGCAAAGGCTGCGAGCTGTACTTCAACTCGGTGGAGAAATACGAAGATGTCATCACCGGCAGCTCGGCCTCTGCGTTCATCAACGCCGGTGGCGACCTGACTGTGGGCAGCCAGACCTTCGATAACCTTTACAGCTCGGTATCCGCCGCCGGGAATATCCTGATCAACACCGATGTGCTGACCAACCGCGGCGCGGCAGGCGGCGAAGAGCGTCACTTCAATTCCGGGCTCTATACCCGCGACCGTGGCATCTACAACACCTTCATGGAGCGCCAGAACCAGTTCAACATCTACAACAATCCCAACTCAGGCGACTACCGCCCGGGCCAGATGACGATGGACCAGGTCAGGGCAGGCGTTGGCAATTTCTATGAAAGCAGTAGCTATGTAGTGCCCACCACCGGCAGCGTGATTGCACAGGCGGTGATTCAGGCCGCAGGTGCGGTGACGGTCAATGCGACCTCCAGGATCGACAACAGCGTCATCCGCCCCAACGCCACCAACATCGACACCCCGGCGGCCAACCGCAACACCAACTCGGATGTATTTGCCTCCACGGTAAAACCGGCGATCACCGCACAGTTACCGCCAGACCTGGCCCAACGCCAAGTCAACCCGGTGACCTTGCCAGGCTTCAGTTTGCCGACCAGCCAGAACGGCCTGTTCCGTCTCAGCGGCCAGGCAGCGAACGCGGGTGTAGCGGGTAAAGCGGACACCGCTACCGGTGACTTCAGCGTCAACGGGCGTGTCATCACCGCCGCCGACCGCGAAAAAAACCTCGACTACACCGCCGTGCAAGAACGCGGTTTCAGCCTCGACGGCCAGCCCGTCAGCGGCGCAGTCAACGGCCAAGCCCCGCTGGCTCTGGACAGCCGTGCCCCATCAGTCACCCGCGTACAAGGCCTGCCGGAAATCACCCCGGTAGATAACAGCCACAAATACCTGATCGAAACCAACCCGGCGCTCACCGACCTCAAGCAGTTCATGAGCTCCGACTACCTGCTCGGCAAACTCGGCTACAACCCCGACGCCAGCTGGAAGCGCTTGGGCGATGGCCTGTACGAGCAACGCCTGATCCGCGAAGCCGTGGTGGCCCGCACCGGCCAACGCTACATCAACGGCCTTGCCAGTGATGACCAGTTGTTCCGCTACCTGATGGACAACGCCATCTCCTACAAGGACTCGCTCAACCTGCAACTGGGCGTGTCCCTTACCGCTGAGCAAGTGGCGGCGCTGACCCACGACATCGTGTGGATGGAAGAAGCCGAGGTCAACGGCCAGAAAGTCCTGACCCCCGTGCTCTACCTGGCCCAGGCCAACAACCGCCTGGCGCCCAACGGCGCGCTGATCCAGGGCCAGGACGTGAGCCTGGTCACCGGCGGCGACCTGCACAACAGCGGCACCCTGCGGGCCACCAACAACCTGAGCATGGTCGCGGGCAACATCGACAACAGCGGCCTGATGCAAGCCGGCAACCGCCTGGAAATGCTCGCCACCGACTCGATCCGCAACAGCCGTGGCGGCATCATCAATGGCCGCGACATCAGCGCCACTGCTGTGACCGGCGACATCATCAACGAGCGCACGGTCACCACCTTCAAGCAGGAAGGCCAGGGCTATCAACTGCGCAACGACGTGGTCAGCGAAGCCTCCCGCTTCGAAGCCACCGACACGCTCAAACTGAACGCCGGCCGCGACGTGCTCAACCTCGGCAGCAACCTGAAAGCCGGTGGCAACGCCAGCGTAACCGCAGGGCGTGATGTGCTGATCGCCAGCCAGACCGAACAGGACTACTACGCCTACCAACGCCGCCGTATCAGCGGCACCGAGCAAACCATCCTGCAACATACCTCCGGTGTGGACGTGGGCGGCCACATGGCCATTGAGGCTCGGCGCGATATTGCGGTTATTGCCAGCACCGTTAGTGCTGTCAAGAACCTGAGCGTTGAAGCGGGTGAAAACGTGTCGGTTATTTCTGCGGCCAATGAGCAACACGAGTATTCGAAAGGCAAAAAAGGCAATACTAAAACCACGACCCAACTGGACAAAGTGACCCAGCAAACCGCTCAGCTAAATGCTGGCGGTAACTTGGTTGCTATTGCAGGTACCGACCTGACCCTGGTTGCCAGCAAAATCAGCGCCGGCAACGAAGCCTACATTCAGGCGGGTGAGGAGCTGAAGCTGTTGGCCGCGCAAGACAGTCATTACTCGTTGTATGACATGAATAAAAAGGGCAGTTGGGGTAGCAAGAAAACTCAGCGTGATGAGGTGACCCAGCTCACCCATGTGGGCAGCGAGATCAAAACCGGTTCGAGCATGATGCTCGAAAGTGGCAATAATCAGCTGTTTCAAGCGGCGAAGCTCCAGAGTGGGGGGGGCATTGCGATCGTCAGCGGTGGCTCGGTGACATTTGAGGCGGTTAAAGACTCGCGGCAGGAAAGTCACGAAAAGAGTAAGAGCGATATGGCGTGGAACAGTGCCAAAGGTGAAGGCAGTACTGACGAGACATTACGTCAGACCTTGATGGTGGGGCAGGGGCAACTCGCTATTCGCGCCGCCGGTAAGATCAATATAGACCTCAAGCAGATTGACCAAAAAACTGTCAGCCAGACGATTGATGCAATGGTTCAAGCCGAGCCTCAGCTTGCGTGGATCAAAGTAGCTGAAGCCAATGGGCAAGTTGATTGGCGAATGGTCAAGGAGATCCACGACAGCTGGGACTATAAGCAATCGGGATTAGGTGCTGCACCCGCGCTGATTATTTCGATTGTCGCCAGCATCTATCTGGGGCCCCTCGCGGGGGCTATGGCTAGCAACTTTGCGGTTGGGACAATCAATGGCGGCGGTGATATTGGTGCGGGACTGAAAGCGGCTACCAGTAAAGATGCGATCAAGGGTTACGCGACTCAGATGGTCACGAGTGGAGTCCTGGCCGGAATAGACACCGCTGTCGGTGGTTGGAATACCGACGGGGCGTTGATTCTTAACGCGGACGGGGTCAACAACCCTGGTTATAGCAAGAGCATGCTGGACTGGAACACGGTCAGTGACAATGTGCTGCGCAGCACTACCCACGCTTTGGTAGCCGGCAGCATCAATACGGCGATTAACGGCGGTAGCTTGAAGGACAATCTTGGCGCAGCCGCAGTTTCCGAAGGGCTGGACCTGACGGCAGCCTTTGGCAATAAGCAGGTGGGCGATTTGGCTGAGTACCTGAAAATACCCCCAGTGTCGGCACAAAAAGTCTTGATGCATGCTGTATTGGGAGGAGCGTTATCAAGCGCTAAAGGCGGAGACTTCAAGACCGGGGCTTTAGCCGGCGCCGCCTCAGAAGGATTGACGGCATTGGCAACGGAAAAACTGGGCAACTACCTAGACTCCCGGTTTGCCACGGATACCCAGTTCCGGGTAGGCACCGCTCAACTCGTCGGCGTTTTGGCGGGTGCTTTAGTCAACGGTGATCCTGCAACCGCTAGTTGGGTAGCCGGAAACGCAAAAAAATATAATGATGAGTTTCATATTGGTGGGCCCGCCATTGCGGGGGCTGTGAGTGCAGGTGAAAAAGTGCTTAAAGAGGGTGGAACGCCAGACCAGGCTACCGCTGCAATGAGTTCGCACCTGAGGGGCGATGGTTTTGATGGGCCAATGCCTGCCAATGGACTTGTACAAGCATGGTCAATCGGTGTTGGTCTGCCCCTGGCGGCAGTTGAAGCACCTGCTGTAGGGATAGGAGGGCTGGTAGCCGGTGCCTTGATTTCCGGCGGTGCAAATTTCGGCTATCAGCTATCGACGGGTAAGGACGTTAACTATACCGATGTATCCATCGCCGCGACGGTTGGAGGATTAACGCAAGGGAAGGGGTTCTGGCTGACTCAAGGATACGGATTGAGCGGCGCTTATTTGGGCAGTTTAATCAAGGGCGAGGATGCGAAGTATTCGTTGCTGGGCTCTGTGCTAGGCACTGCAATAGGTTATAAATCCGGAAATGTGATCACAGGGCAGTTGAAACCATTAATAGGAAATACCGCTAGCGAAACCTCAGGAGCGGCGACAGGTTCTGTATTGTCTGAAATTGTCAGTGGTGGTGTATCTAATATGGGAAGTAATAAGTGAAGCCAAAAACGGTAGGTTGGTACCTATTGGGTACGCTAGTTGTGTATTTTTTTCTGGTTTTTTTTGTGGTAGGTATTGTCGGTAATTTACTCGTGGCGACGATTGCATATTTCAAGCTGGGTCATTGGGCGCTTGAGGCTGGCGTTATCAATGCCTCTCTGAAAGTCGCTGTTTACTGCGGGGCTCCAGTAGGTGCGGGTATTTGGATGTTGTCATGGCTGAAAAGTCGTAAAGACAAAAAAAGGCACTAGTATTTGGAAGAAGTAGAAAAAGGGGACAGATTTGAATGGCACTTACTTAACCTTCTTTAGTAGAAAAAGGGGACAGATTTGAATGGCACTTACTTAACCTTCTTTGGTTGTCCATTTCTCCTGACCTCGGCCCTTGCCGCCGAACGCGTTTGCATCAGCATCGGGTAATGGATAAAAGGGGACAGATTTATTTTTTCCCCATTTGCTAGGCTGTAATTCTCTAAGGAAGGAGGTTCCCTATGCCCAGAGTGGGACATGTCGTTTGGCCCAACTATCCTCATCATGTTGTACAGCGTGGTCACAACCGCCAGGTGGTCTTTGCTGCCGAGGAGGACTACCAGCGCTACGTGAGAGACCTTCGAGAGCTTAAGGACGCATTTGGCATAAAAATATACGCCTACTGTTTGATGACTAATCATGTCCATTTACTGGTTTCTCCGGGTAACTCGGTTGCAGGGCTAGGGCAGTTAATGAAGGCGCTCGCGGCTCGGGCCACTCGGTATCGAAACAGGTTAGAAGGGCGGACAGGTACATTATGGGAGGGACGGTATAAATCAAGCGTGGTGCAAACGGAGACTTACTTGCTAGCTTGCTGCCGGTACATTGAATTAAATCCGGTTCGTGCATGCATGGTAGCTGACGCGGCGGATTATCCATGGTCAAGTTACAGTGCCCGCACAGGGCTGGTGCCTGATAGTGACTGGCTTGATGTTGATGCTTGTTTTTCCATATTGGGAGATACAACGCTGAAGCGCCGCGAAAATTATAAGGTATTTGTGAAGCAGTCCGTTTCGAGTGATGAGACGAGAATTATTCGTGAGGCGTTGCAACGGGGGCAGCTTACCGGAACTGCTCGTTTCATTGAAGAAGTTGAGAGGATTGCAGGCGTTCGTATTGAGCGCCGAGGGCAAGGGCGGCCAAGGTTGGATGGTGGTAAATAAATCTGTCCCCTTTTTGATACAGTTACGTGAAATAATACGTGCTCCCGGCGAGTTCAAATCGGTGACAACAGATAAGGGAATTCCATTTATAGAGAAACGTCTTGGTGACGGGCGTGGCATACGGTTGAATCTAGATGGGACATTTAAAGGGTTTATCGACTAATTTATGAAAGAGTCATATGAGGTTGTTCTAGGTGGCGTGGTTAAAGAAGATATTATTGTTCTCCTGAAGGACCTCGAGAGTCATTCGGAGCGCGTCGACGATGTGACAGCGTCAGAAGTACTCGGCATTGTGAGTTGCTTGGGCCTTGATCAAAGTATGATTGCGGAGCTTTGTCGTTTTGAAGGTGATGTTTGTGTGTCTGCTAAATTGTATGGTTTTGACATTGTATCTGCCTCCTCCGATTTTTTTGTGTTGCTTAGAATTATAAAGTATGGGGAGGGTGTTGATGTGGAACTATGCTTTGATGATTCTGTTTTTAGTGATGTTGATAAAGTCATGCTTCTGCTGCAGAAATATGTAAAAGAGATTTCTGGTAGAGTTCGTATGAAGGAGTATTACGGAGGGGTGGAGCCTGCCAAAGACTTAGATACCCGATACTTTACTGGCGAAATGTTAGGTCCTCTGGTTGCGCGTTCTCGCTGACAGGTGGTAAGGGCTCTTTAATAATTGACTTTTATTTTTTGTACTTGGCGGTGACTAAGTTAAGTTGGGCGGCACTAAACCGCCCAAGAAGAAAAGGGGACAGAGAAAAGGGGACAGATTTATTTTTGAAGTTTGGTTTTGTGAGGATTTTGAAAAGTAGCGGATGAGTTTCTGAAAAATATATCTGTCCCCTTTTTTCGGGTTCTGCCACACCTAGGATGACGACCCTCTATGTCAAGTAAGGAGTATAAGGTGGTTTATTCGCTTTTTGATGTGGTTGTGTTAATCGAGGATATTCCGGAGGAGGGGTTGCGGGCAGGTATGAAGGGCGCGATTATCGAGATCTATAGTCAGCCAGTTGAGGGGTATGAAATAGAGTTTTGTGACGAGCAGGGGCGAACAGTTTCACAGTTGGCATTATCCTCTAATCAATTCCAGCTCTATAAGTAGGCGAAAAAAGGGGGCGAAAAAAGGGGACAGATTTATTTTTTTTCCATTTGCTAGGCTGTAATTCTCTAAGGAAGGAGGTTACCTATGCCCAGAGTGGGACGTGTCGTTTTGCCCAACTATCCTCATCATGTTGTACAGCGTGGTCACAACCGCCAGGTGGTCTTTGCTGCCGAGGAGGACTACCAGCGCTACGTGAGAGACCTTCGAGAGCTTAAGGACGCATTTGGCATAAAAATATACGCCTACTGTTTGATGACTAATCATGTCCATTTACTGGTTTCTCCGGGTAACTCGTTTGCAGGGCTAGGGCAGTTAATGAAGGCGCTCGCGGCTCGGGCCACTCGGTATGGCGAAAAAAGGGGGCGAAAAAAGGGGACAGATTTATTTTTTTCCATTTGCTAGGCTGTAATTCTCTAAGGAAGGAGGTTACCTATGCCCAGAGTGGGACGTGTCGTTTTGCCCAACTATCCTCATCATGTTGTACAGCGTGGTCACAACCGCCAGGTGGTCTTTGCTGCCGAGGAGGACTACCAGCGCTACGTGAGAGACCTTCGAGAGCTTAAGGACGCATTTGGCATAAAAATATACGCCTACTGTTTGATGACTAATCATGTCCATTTACTGGTTTCCCCGGGTAACTCGGTTGCAGGGCTAGGGCAGTTAATGAAGGCGCTCGCGGCTCGGGCCACTCGGTATCGAAACAGGTTAGAAGGGCGGACAGGTACATTATGGGAGGGACGGTATAAATCAAGCGTGGTGCAAACGGAGACTTACTTGCTAGCTTGCTGCCGGTACATTGAATTAAATCCGGTTCGTGCATGCATGGTAGCTGACGCGGCGGATTATCCATGGTCAAGTTACAGTGCCCGCACAGGGCTGGTGCCTGATAGTGACTGGCTTGATGTTGATGCTTGTTTTTCCATATTGGGGGATACAACGCTGAAGCGCCGCGAAAATTATAAGTTATTTGTGAAGCAGTCCGTTTCGAGTGATGAGACGAGAATTATTCGTGAGGCGTTGCAACGGGGGCAGCTTACCGGAACTGCTCGTTTCATTGAAGAAGTTGAGAGGATTGCAGGCGTTCGTATTGAGCGCCGAGGGCAAGGGCGGCCAAGGTTGGATGGTGGTAAATAAATCTGTCCCCTTTTTGGTCGTCCTGAACGTAACCTACAGGTATCCAATCAAGTGTGTTCAGAAAACCCGAGAGCCTTACACAGGTAAGGTTCTCGGGTTTTTTTTGCCCGTCAGAAATGTTTTCCCTGGCTCCCTCAGCCCGTTCATCCAAGCGATAGGTTCTTTTTTGCTGATTTTGCCGGTAACTCCTGACTTCCGGTCTTTGATTGTTGGTTTTTATTTCTTTGCGCAATATTTTTTCGGTTTTTTTGAGCTTTTTGGATTTTTCTTTGAATTTTTTCATTCCGCAAACTCAACAACGCAATTTGTATCAAACTATGTTCGTTTAGTATTGGATCCAATCAGTCGGCATTGCCGGTGGTGTGTCTGACACAAACAAACTGCTGAAAAAGGAGAAACGCCATGATGCTCAAGGACCCTTCCCGCAAATATCGCCACTTCACCACGGTCAACCTGCCGGATCGCACATGGCCCAGCACTGTCCAGGCTGCTGCTCCCACCTGGTGCAGTGTGGATATGCGTGATGGCAACCAGGCTTTGATCGAGCCGATGAATGCCGAGCGCAAGCGGCGTTTCTTCGATTTGCTGGTGAAGGTCGGTTTCAAGCAGATCGAGGTGGGCTTTCCTGCCGCTTCGCAGACCGATTTTGACTATGTCCGTGAGCTGATTGAAAGCGGTTCGATTCCTGATGATGTGACGATTCAGGTCATGACCCAGGCGCGCAGCCACCTCATCGCACGCACGTTTGAGGCGTTGAAGGGCGCGCCTCGCGCCATCGTGCATGTTTACAATGCGACGGCGCCGGTGTTTCGGGACGTTGTCTTCAATGTGGACAAGGCGGGCTGCATCGAGATTGCTACCCAGGCAACACGAGAGATCAAGCAGCACATGGACGCGAACCCCGATACGCAGTGGACGTTCCAGTACTCCCCGGAAACCTTTTGCTTCACCGAGCTGGATTTTGCATTGCAGGTGTGTGAAGCGGTGACGGATACGTTCGGGCCGACCCCGAGCAACAAGATGATCCTGAATCTGCCCACCACCGTGGAGGTGTCTACCGCCAATGTCTTCGCCGACCAGATCGAATGGTTCTGCCGGCACTTCAGTCGCCGTGACAGTGTGGTCATCAGCGTGCATCCGCACAATGATCGGGGCACTGGAGTTTCCACCGCGGAGCAGGCGTGCCTGGCCGGTGCCGAGCGTGTCGAGGGCACGTTGTTCGGTAACGGTGAGCGTACCGGCAACGTCGATATCCTCACGTTGGCGATGAACCTCTACACCAGCGGCATCGATCCGCAGTTGGATTTCTCCGACATACTGCACGTCCAGCGTGAGGTGGAGTTCTGCAATCAGTTGCCGACCCATCCTCGTCACCCTTACGCCGGTGAGTTGGTGTTTACCGCGTTCTCCGGCTCGCATCAGGACGCGATCAAGAAAGGCTTTGCGGCGCGCCAGGCCAATCCGCAGGGCATGTGGGAAGTGCCGTATCTGCCTATCGATCCTGCCGATATGGGCCGTAGCTATGAAGCGGTGATTCGCGTGAACAGCCAGTCGGGCAAGGGGGGCGTGGCCTATCTGTTGGAGCAGCACGGCATTGTGATGCCGCGTCGCTTGCAGATGGAGTTCAGCAGCCTGGTACAACAGGAAGCCGATGGCTCCGGCCAGGAAATCAGTGGCGAGATGATCCTTGCCTGCTTCACCCGGCATTACCTGGAGCAGGGCAAGCCTTACGCGTTACGAGCCCCCAAACTGGTGAGCGAGGGCGATGTGACTTACCTGGAGGCCACCCTTGAACAAGGTACACAGCGTATCGACTTGAGTGGCGAGGGCAACGGCCCGCTTGCGGCGCTGGTCGATGCGTTTGCCCAGCGTGGCATTCATTTTGATATCGCCGATTACCACGAACATGCCACCCGTGACGGTGCCCAGGCTGAGGCGTTGGCCTATGTGGAAATTCGCGTGGGCAACCAGTTGCTGTTCGGCGCCGCTCGCGATGGCAGTAGCCTGCTCGCTTCCCTCGAAGCGGTCACCAGTGCGGTCAATCGTGCATCGCGCCTGGGCCTGCTCAGCGTGGTGAATGCTGCGGTGCCGTCCTGAGATGAACGCGCATACCGCATTGGCGGCACTTGCCGGTAATTATGGCCACGGTGACATCGTGGCCTCGCATCGACATGACGAAGGCCAACTGGTCTACGCCATCAACGGCGTGATGCTTGTGTCGGTGGAGGAGACCACTTGGGTGGTACCTTCCGGGCATGCCCTGTGGGTGCCTTCAGGTTTGGAACATCAGATCCGCATGACCGGCGAAGTGCGCATGCGCACTTTGTTGATCTCACCGGGAGCGCACCGTCGTTTGACGGAGGAGTGCGAGGTCATCAGGGTTTCACCCTTGCTGCGCGAGCTGATTGTGGCCGCCGGCGATGAGTCTGACAGCCACCCGGCGTCGTTGCGTCATGTACAGATTGTCGAGCTGATTTTCTCGGAACTTGACCGTGCGCAAAGGGTGCTGGCTCACGTGCCGATACCGGACGAGCCGAGGCTCAAGTCACTGTGTGCGGACTTTATCGACAACCCTTCTCAGGAGTCGAAACTGGAGAGTTGGGCGGTGCAACTCAATATGAGTTCACGCACCTTGGCTCGGCTGTTCCAGAAAGAGTTGGGCATGAGTTATGGCGAGTGGCGCAAGCGCACGCGGCTGCTGCTCAGCATGCAGCGGCTGGCCAGTGGTGCCTCCATCCTTGAAGTGGCATTGGAGCATGGTTATCAGAGTCCGAGTGCATTTACCGCGATGTTCAAACGCACCATGGGCTACACCCCGAGTAACTGTCGCTTGGTCTGAATCTGACTGGCGATAGCACCACCTCCTTTTGAACATGGCCCCGCCTCCAGGCAGGGCCATGTTTACCTGTGCCTGGTGTATGGAGCCTGCGGCGCAGAGGGCGCGCCGGCACATTGTCCCAATCGAAACGATGGTTGTCTGGAACTCGGGAGATGCGCAAGCGGTTGCTCTCTTACCCTGCGTCTCTACTTGGCATTCTGGATTTCTTCGATGGGTTCGCCTTCTTTTTTCCCACGGCATGGCCGTCTCTCGTTGCTCGGCGTGGCGGCGGTGGTGTTGGCGGGTTGTTCGTCCTGGGTCGCCCATACGCCGGCACAGCCACATCCGGAACGCATCAATGCCCTGAGCCACCTGCCCCAAGGTGTCTCGGACCAAGCGTTACCTGAGCGCTGGTGGCAGTTGTATAACGATCCGCAACTCGATGCGCTGGTGCAACAGGCGTTGCTGCACAACCGCGACCTGGCGGCGGCCCAGGCCCATGTGCAAGCGATGCTGGCCGGGATCCAGCAGGCCGATGCCGAGCGCTGGCCGTCCACCCAGGCGTCGCTGGGGGCCGCTTATGGCAAGACGGCCGATGACCAGACGCTGGCCAAGGCCACCGATAGCCATGCGCCGTCAGAGTGGGCATTCAACCCAGGCTTCGAGCTGGCTTATCAAGTGGATGTGTGGGGCCAGGTTCAGCGCACCATTGAACGTGCCCAAGTGCAAACCGCAGCGGCGCAGGATGCCGAGGACTTGCTGCGAATCACGGTCGTGGCGCAAACCACTCGCGCCTATGTGAATGCCTGCGCCCTGGGGGCGCGTGCCAAGGTACAGCGCCATTCGTTGGACGTGGTCGGGCATAGCCTGGCGTTGACCGATCGCCAGCGCCAGGCCGGTGTGGTGACCGACCTTGAATACAGCCGCATGCAAGCCCTGCAAGGCGAAACCCAGGCGTTGCTGCCGATGTTGGAGGCGCGTCGACAAGCCGCGCTCTACGAATTGGCCATGCTGACCGGCGTCGCTGAACTGGACCAAGGCTCTGGCGCCGCAACGTGTGAAGTGGTGCCCCAACTCAATGCCGAGTTGCCGGTGGGTGATGGCTGGCAACTATTGGCGCGCCGCCCCGACATACGTCAGGCCGAGCGCGCGTTGCAGGCGGCCACGCTGCAAGTGGATATCGTCCAGGCCGACCTGTACCCCAAGGTGACCTTCGGCGCTTCAGTGTCCTCCTCGGCCAACAAACCCCATGAGCTGGGGGACAGCAGTGCGGTGATGTTCGGCATCGGCCCACTGATTACCTGGCAGTTCCCTAATTGGCAGGCCAACCGCGCGCGGGTCAAGCAGGCACGGGCACTCGAGCAGGTGGAGGTCGCGCAGTTCGAGGCCAGCGTCCTCAAGGCCCTCAAGGAGGTGCGCCAGGCCCTGGCGTTGTACGACGGCGAACGGCAGCGCCACGCGGCCTTGAGCCGGGCGCTGGACAGCAGCCGCCAAGCCTACAAGTTGGCCCAATTCAACTACGACGCCGGTTCTATCGACTTTCTCGACGTGCTGGACAGTGAGCGTGAACTGATCCGCTTGCAGGCCACGCGCGCCGACGCCGATGGCCAGTTACTGCAACGCCAGATCGGCCTATTCCGTGCCCTTGGTGGCGGTTGGCAGTCCGGCGCCGTCGATACCCCGGCCGCTGCGCCCACCCACGCGTCTATCCCTTCTTCCGGTACCCAGCCATGAATATCGCCGTTGATGAAAAAACTGCTGTCCAGGACGAGCAGGAGAATGTGTTCGAGCAACTTATGCATGCGCGTAAGCAACGGCGCAAAAGAAACCTGATCCTGCTGGGCGGCGCCGGGTTGTTGATCGCGGCGGTGGTGTTCGGCGTGTACTGGATGACCGTCGGCCGCTATCTGGAGCAGACCGATGATGCGTATGTGCGGGCCGACTGGATCCCCATCAGCCCGAAAGTCTCAGGCTACGTGGCCGAGGTGATGGTAGAGGATGATCAGCCGGTCAAGGCAGGGGATGTGCTGGTGCGCATCGAGGACCGTGACTACCAGGCCCGCTTGGCACAAGCCCGCGCAGAACTGGCCGAGACCCAGGCCTCGGTGGCCGCGCAAGAGGCCAACTTGACAGTCACTGACAGCCTGATCGCCCAGCAAAAGGCCGGGGTTGCCCAGGCTGAGGCCCATGCGCGCAGTGTGGCCGCTGAGTTACGCCGCGCAAGCCTCGACCAGCGTCGCTACGAAGGCTTGGTGCGCGAACATGCTGCCAGCGCGCAGCGTCTGGAAACGGCCGCCGCCAGTTATACCCAGGCCAATGCTGCGGTGGAAATTGCCAAGGCGATGCAACGCCAGCAGGAAACCCGCTTGACCGTGGCCATCACCCGCCGTCAACTGGCCCAGGCTTCGCTCCAGCAGCAGATAGCCCGGCGCAGCCAGGCCGAGGCGCAGTTGAACCTGGCGACGCATGCGTTGGAGGACACCTTGATCCGCTCACCCATCGACGGCGTGGTGGGGCAGCGCAAAGTCCGTACCCGCCAATACGTCGCGCCAGGGTTGCCACTGCTGGCGGTGGTGCCTTTGCAGCAGGCTTACGTCGTGGCCAACTACAAAGAAACTCAATTGCGCGATATGCGTGCCGGCCAACCGGTGGATATCAGCGTCGACAGTTATTCGGGGCGCAAGCTCAAAGGCCATGTGGTGAGCTTCTCGCCAGGCTCCGGGGCGGTGTTCGCACTGTTGCCGTCGGACAACGCTACCGGCAACTTCACCAAGATCGTGCAACGCTTTCCAGTCAAGATCGTCATTGATGAGCATGACGAAGGCGGGCCCATCCTGCCGGGCATGTCGGTGATCACCACGGTGGACACCCGCCCAGCTGAGCAGGGCGCTGCACATGACTGAAGCGGCTGAAAAGAGCGTCTCCTTTCGCGCCTGGGTGGCGGTGATCGGGGGGCTGTTCGGCTGTTTCATGGCCGGCATGAACGTGCACGTGACCAGCGCCGCGCTGCCGGAGATCGAAGGCTCCCTGGGCGCGACGTTCGAGGAAGGCTCGTGGATTTCCACCGCCTACCTGGTCGCGGAAATCGTGATGATCCCGCTGACCGCCTGGTTGGTGCAGGTGTTCTCTCTGCGACGTGTGATGCTCGTGGGCTCGTTTGTATTTTTGGTGGCGTCCATTGCCTGCTCCTGGGCGCCCAACCTGGAAGTGATGATCATCATTCGGGTAATCCAGGGCGCTGCCGGCGCAGTGCTGATTCCCTTGTCATTCCAGCTGATCATCACTGAACTGCCGCCCAGCAAGATCGCGATGGGCATGGCTCTGTTCGCGTTGTCCAACAGCGTCGCCCAGGCCGCCGGGCCGTCCATTGGCGGCTGGCTGACCGATGCCTATTCCTGGCGCTGGATCTTCTACCTGCAACTGGCCCCCGGCATTCTCTTGCTGCTTGCGGTGGCATGGTCGATCGATGCCAAGCCCATGCAGCTAAGCCTGCTCAAGCGCGGCGACTGGGGCGGGATCATCGCCATGATCGTCGGCCTGGGTGGCTTGCAGATCGTGCTGGAAGAAGGTGGCCGCAAGGACTGGTTCGGCTCCGATTTCATTGTATGGATGTCACTGATTGCCGGCGTTGCCTTGGTGTACTTCGTGCTGTCGCAGTTGTATGGCAGTCGCTCCTTCATCAACCTGCGCCTGCTCAAGAGCTACAACTTCGGCGTGGCCAGCGCAGCGATGTTCATCTTTGGCGCGGCCACCTTCGGCCTGGTGTTCCTGGTGCCTAATTACCTGTCTCAGTTGCAGGGCTATAACGCCCGGGAGATTGGCATCAGCCTGATCGCCTACGGCATGGTGCAACTGGTACTGGCGCCGTTCATGCCGCGCCTGATGAAGTGGCTCAACCCGAAACTGATGGTCGCCAGTGGCTTTTTCATCATGGCCCTGGGGTGCTATCTCGGCGCGCACCTGGACGTGGACAGCGCCGCCAACGTGATTATTCCGTCCACCGTGGTCCGGGGCATCGGGCAGCCGCTGATCATGGTGGCGCTTTCCGTGCTGGCGGTGTCTGGCCTGGCCAAAGATGAAGCCGGCTCGGCCTCGGCCTTGTTCTCCATGCTGCGCAACCTGGGTGGTGCCGTGGGCACTGCGGGCTTGACGCAGATCGTGGCCATGCGCGAGCGCTTTCACTCTGAGCGGGTAGGGGAGTCGATCACCCTGTTTTCCCCGTCCTTTCAGGAGCGCCTGCGCGCCAGCATGGCCGACAGCGAGGCTTTTATCTTCAACCAGCTATTACCCGCTCAACAGCAGGTCCTTGAGGGCTTGATCCACACCGTGCGTCGTGAGGCGTACCTGATGGCCTACAGCGATGCGTTCTATGTGTCCTGTATTGCTTTGATCTTGTGCGGGGTAGCGGCCCTGGCATTGCGCCAATCAGCAAAGAACTGAACTCGTTACTGCCCGCAGGTAATACGCGGGCGCTTATCAGCGGTAAGAGGGAACTTGAATGGTAAAAAGGCGAATGGCCGCGTTCATAGACTAGTTAATTGCTCACTTAGCAATTCCATACAGTTTGTTTGCACTCCCTTGAGGGGTGTTAGCCAACTATTGCCTGGCGAAGTTGATCTTGTTGACTTCGGTCGGGCTTCTGTTGTTGGAGGTTTTATAAGTTAGAAATAAAATGTATTAATTTTCCAAAAAACACTTGCTGATCATCATGAACTTCCTCTAAGTTTCGTCTTGTTTCGACGGCTGACCTTCGGGTCACGGAAGCATAACCGTACAACTTAATTGAATAAGACTCTAGCACTGGCCAAGAACGGCGAGGCAGGCCTGCTTATGCCTGAAAAAAGGCAAGCGGGTATCTCTCGAGTGGTCAGCGTTAACTAAAGCCTGATAAGGAGCGCAACATGGAAGATAAAAAGACGCTGTTGAACCTCAAGAAAGTAGAGCTGGGCAATCATCGGATCTTTGCTGAAATCAATTCGCTGCCGGTCCTGCGCGCCTTTATGGAAACCCATGTGTTTGCGGTGTGGGATTTCATGTCCCTGGCCAAGCGCCTGCAACAGGACCTCACCTGTACTCGCCTGCCTTGGCTGCCTCCCGTGGACCCGGCGGCCGCGCACCTGATCAACGAAATCATCCTGGGCGAAGAGTCCGACCAGAACTTGCAAGGCGGTCACTACAGCCACTTCGAACTCTACCTGCATGCCATGCGCGAAGTCGGCGCCAGCACCGACAAGATCGAACACTTTGTCAAACTGATGCGCGAAGGCGTCGATCTGAAAACGGCCTTGAGCCGTTGCGGTGCAGGCCTGGCAGCGTCGGCTTTCGTCACTGACACCATCGAAACCGCCATCAACGCTTCCACCCACAGTGTGGCTGCTGCGTTTTTGCATGGCCGTGAAAGTGTCATCCCGCAGATGTTCCAGCGCATTCTGGACGATTGGGATATCACCGCAGACGACGCGCCAACCTTTCGCTATTACCTGCAGCGCCACATCGAAGTCGACTCGGAAGACCACGGCCCGGCGGCAGAAAGCCTGTTGGCGCGCCTGGTCAATGGCGATGCGCAGCGTCAGGAAGAGGTCTACGTATCGGCTATCGCGGCGGTACAAAGCCGCCTGGCGTTGTGGGACAACCTGCGCGTGGCCATGGGCGAAACGGTCAGTGAGTGCGTGGCATGAACTTCGAAGTGATCGAGGCCGACCAGGCCCAATGGTTTGAGGTGACCTCTGAACGCGGTATCACGCTGACCGTCTTCAAAGACACATTGGACCCTGTTACGAAAACTGGAGTGCGTACACGTCTGGTACGTTTTCACCCTGGGGGCGGCACCCGTGAAATCTATACCCATGATTATCACGAAGAAGTGTATTTGATTGAAGGCGACCAGACAGAGCAGGCCAGTGAGGGGCGCCCGGAGAAAACTTACCGTGACGGTAGTTACTTCTTCAGGGCCGCACACACGGAGCACGGGCCGTTTAATTCGAAAGACGGATGCCTGTTGTTTGAAGTGCACTACTACTGAGTATCATGAATAAAGGAAGTAGTCATGAGAGCTGAAGCATATCAATCGTTTTCCGAGTCGTGGGAGGAAAGGGCGACCATTCGGACGCGCCCGAGACGACGCTTGGAAGATGACGAAAAGTTAATATTTCCGGCCAGTCGTCAACCATTGGTCATGAGCGCTACCTTTATGCGGGAGTGTAGTCACTTACAGCATTTTGTTCTCGTTCAGAGCTTGTATAAGTTCATTAATGATGTGGTGATTTTCGAAACCGAAATTGTCGACAAGACCGCCAGGAGCATTGCGAAAGATAACTTCGCTATCCGCTTTCCGTTTGCGTGCCGTTACGACGCGATGACCGTGGTCGTCGATGAGGACTATCACGCGCTAGTGGCGATGGACTACATGCAACAGACCATCGAGTTGACGGGCATCGAACCCATCACCTTGCCAGCGGAAATCGAGCTCAGCCGTTCTATCCCCAAGGCATTGGCCATGGCGCCCGCGCACCTCAAGGCTGCTGTCGAGCTGATCTGCGTGGCCATTGCGGAAAACACCCTGACCAACGATGTTGCCGCGTTTGCCCGCGACGACTCGGTCAAGGCATCGGTCAAGGGGTTGATGGCCGACCACTTGGCGGATGAGGGTCGACATTCGGGCTTTTGGGCCAAGTTGACGCGCATTTACTGGAATACCGCGAGCGAAGAGGACAAACGTGTGCTGGCCTCGATCATGCCGGTGTTCTTGGGTGAGTACCTGACCAACGAGATCCAGCAGGGGTTTGATTTCGCGCTGATCGAGCAACTGCCGGTGAACCCCAGCGTCAAGGCGGCGTTGCGTGAAGAGGTCGAAGGCATGAGTTTTCCGATCACGCCGTCTCACCCGCTGGTAGGCAACATCGTCCGATTCTTCAAACACAGCGGCCTGCTCGACGCTCCCTGCATGCAGGAAGCGCTCGCCGATTATCTGCGCTAGAGGACAACTTCGATGAGACATCTTGATATCGTTTTGTGCGGGCGCAGCCATGCGCTCGCCTGCCTTACGCAAGAGTTGGAACAGATGGGGCACACCGCCCGCTTGTTGACCAGCGATAACGCCATTGAGCTTTGCCAGTTATCGGCGCCGGACGTGCTGATAGACGACGCTAGCACGGCGCAACTCCCGCACTATCCGTCGTGTCATCGCCTATCTTTGCGGGCGCAGGCTGACGATGACAGTGATGTTCTCGCGCCACTGCGGGTGGACTGCCTGTGGCGTCCTGGCGATGGCGATTGGATGCTGCTGGGGCGTCGTGAAGTCAGCGCCTCCCTCGCCGGCAACGGTGCCGACCGGGCACGTGAAGCGATAGCGCAAGTGGTAGAGATGGCCAGTGTGCACATCGGGCGTTTCTCACGCAGTGCTGACTATCTTGAGGCGCCCCGTGAGCCGGTGCAGGCGATTGATCGCTTGTCGAGCCTGACCCTGTTGGATGGCCTGGCCTGGCGTCATCGCCACAATGCGAGCGCTAATACCGGCATTCTGGAGGAGGCCAGGCGCCCCTTTGTGCAGCGCTTGGCCGATAGCCTGTTGGCCAACGCCGAGCGCAACGCCCTGAAAGTGCAAGGGCGGGGTATGTCCTATGCGCAACTGCACGCTTAAAGCGTTGCGATCCAGGAACGCTTGCAACCCTTGCTTGAAACCTCGACCCCAGGGTTGACGGTGGTCGGCATCTCGTTGCCCAAAGGCACTGCGCTCTATGCAGCGATCCTGGCGGTGATTGGTTGCGGTGCGGTGTACCTGCCGTTGGACCCGAACCATCCTGTCGAACGCCGTGCGGCCATCCTCAAGCATGCCGGTGCCAGCCTGCTGATCCAGGACACCGAGGCAGACAACCCGCTACCGGGCCTGGCTACCCTGGATATTGGCCATCTGGACTTCTTCCACCACGGCGCCAAGGGCTACAGCCGTGTCGCCCTGGCCCCGGATCAGAGCCTGTTGCGCGTAGCGCTGGACGGTTCGGCACCCTGTGTGGCGATCTACACGTCCGGTACCACCGGCCAACCCAAAGGCGTGTTGCTCACAGTCGACAACTTGAGCCACTTCTGTGCGTGGTATGCCCGTTACGTGGAACTGGACCGCCATAGCCGCGCCCTGCAGTTCTCGACCATCAATTTCGATGCATCGCTGCTGGATATCTTCCCGACGCTGATCCAGGGTGGCGAGTTGATCGTGCCCACCGAAGACCAGCGCCGCGACCCGGTGGCGCTTGCTGAATTGATCCAACAGGAGCAGGTCACCCACGCCTTTTTGCCGCCGGCTTTGCTCAGCATCATCCAGCTTGAATCGCTGTACGGCATGCAGCATTTGGTGACGGGCGGCGATGTGTGCGAACCCCACGTGATCGAAAAACTGGTGGGCCACTGTGCACTGCACAACATCTATGGCCCCACCGAGACCACGGTGCTCGCCACCTGCCGTACCTTCCAACGGGGGGACAACAATCGCAACCTGGGCGTACCGATTGCCAATACCGCGATTTACCTGCTGGATGAGCACGGCCAACCGGTAGGCGAAAATGACAGCGGTGAAATCCACATCGCCGGGCCAGGGGTAGGCGCCGGTTACCTGGGCGCCTTGCAAATGACGGCCGAACGCTATCGGCTGCACGAGTTGCCCGATGGCCAGTGGGTGCGCCTCTACCGTACCGGTGACCTGGCGCGTTGGACCGAGGAGGGCATCCAGATCATCGGGCGCCTGGATAACCAGGTGAAGATCCGCGGTTTTCGGGTGGAGCCGGAAGAGATCGAACACCTGCTGCAATCGAGCCAGTTGTTCCGGCAACTGGCGGTGGTCATCGATCACCAGCGCCGCATCCTGACGTTTTTCTCCCAGCCTCAAGAGGGCGAGGGCCAGGCGGCCAGTGAGCAGTTGCAGGCCTATGCGCTCAAGCATTTGCCCGACTACATGCGCCCCAGCGCCTATTGCCTGCTGGACCGGTTGCCGGCCACGGCCAATGGCAAGGTCGACCGCAAGGCCCTGAGAGACCTGCCGGTCAACTACAAGACGCAAGGGCCGCGCCTGGCTCCCCAGAACGCCACCCAGGCGCAGTTGCTGGAGCTGTGGTCCAGGCTGCTCGACTTGCCTGGGCCGGACATTTCCGTAGATGACAGTTTCTTCAATCTGGGTGGCCATTCGATCCTGTTGTCGCAGATGCTCATGGGGATTCGCGAGGCGTTCGGCAAAGGAGTCTCGATCAACCGTTTTATTGAGCAACCCACCTTGGTCAACCTCGCCAACCTGATCGAGCAGGACGTCGAGGCCACTGCTACGGTCAGTCCGCAGGCGCTGCAAGACGCCATGATCCGGCCTGAGCTGGAGGTACTGCCCATCAGTCGATTGGGCAACGTACATAAAGTCATCGTGACCGGCTCCAACGGGTTCCTGGGTGTGCATATCGTCGAGGCCCTGCTGGAACTGGGCAGCACCGAAGTGGCGTGCCTGGTGCGCGAGTCCGGCGGCATGAGCGCGCAAGAGCGCTTCGAGGATGCGCTGATCCAGAACCGCCTCGAACATCTGGACCTGAGCCGGGTCAAGGTCCTGGCGGCGGATATCAGCAAGCCGCGCCTGGGGTTGTCCGAGCAGGACTATGAATGGCTGGATCGTGAATACGGCGTGTTGATCTACAACGCGGCCAACGTCAACCACGTGCTCGACTACGAGTCGCTGGTCAAGGACAACGTCACGCCGGTGCTGGAATGCCTGCAATTGTGTGAAGGGCGCAGCAAGAAAATTTTCAACTTCATTTCCACCCTGTCGGCCTCCAGCACGGTGGACGAGCAGGGCCGGGTATTGGAAGAACCGCCTGCCTTCACGCCGCCCATCTACATCCGCAATGGTTACAACCTCTCCAAATGGGTGGCTGAGCGCATCTTGTGGAACGCCAGTGAGTCGGGGGTGTGGGTCAATCTCTATCGCCCTGGAAACATCGCGTTCAATACGCGAACCGGTGTGTGCCAGCCTCATCAGAACCGTTTGATGCTGATGCTCAAAGGCTCCTTGCAGCTTAAGCAAGTGCCCGAACTGGCGCTCAACTTCGACCTGATGCCGGTGGACTTCCTCGCACGCTTCATTGCGTTTCACGCCAGCCGTCATAACCGCACCAAAGCGGTGTTCAACTTGCACAACCCGCTGCCTTTGACATGGGCTCACTATCTGGAGGCGTTCCGCGCGGCCGGTCACGATTTCCAGATGGTCCCGGTGACACAATGGCAGCAACGCCTGTCGGCCATCGACAGTGATAACGCGTTGTTCGGCGTGGTCGGTTTTTACCTCAATGGGTTTGAAGAAGACATTGGCGATATCTCGATGATCGAGTACCGCAATGCACTCTCAGGCATCCAGAGCATGGGCGAAGACTACCCAGCCAAGAACAGTGAGTTGCTGCAAAAAGGCTGTGACTACCTCAAGCAAATCGATTTCATCTGAGCAAAAAAAAGGAGCTTACCCATGCAACATTTTGAACCCGATACCCTGGTCCGTAATCCAGTCGGCAACCCTGTCGTCGCCAGCGTCAGCGTGAATGGCGATGCTCGCAGTGTGTGGAATGTCGTCGGAGATTTCGCCGGTTTCGCGAAGTTTATTCCGGCCTTGTCCCATATCGAGATGACGGGCGAGGGCGTGCGCTCGGTACGCAAGAAGCTGTTCAAGGACGGCAATGTCGTGATTGAGCAACTCAACAGCCATGACGATCAAGCCATGACCATGACCTGGTCGCTGATCTACACCTCGCTGAACATCGGTAACCTGTGGGCGCTGATGGAGGTGGTGCCCCAAGGCCCGAACCAGAGCCTGGCGACCTGGACCATCATTGGCCAGCCCTACACGGGCGGCAAGGAAGACGTACCGGCGTTCGAAGCTTTCCTGCAAGGCTTTGCCGATGACGCGATGAAGAACGTACAGGCGCTCTTCAACTGACATAGGAAGAGCAGGCAGTGGCTGATTCCGTGGCGAGGGAGCTTGCTCCCGTTGGGGCGCGAAGCGACCCTGAGAATAGGACTGCTGCGCAGTCCATCGGGAGCAAGCTCCCTCGCCACAGAAGCGTTCTGCTGTTTTAAGCGTTAGTTGATGGCCTGATCAATCCCCGCCTGCAAGGCCTGGCTTTCACTGTGCCCACCCGCTCGCAGCGGGCCCAGGTTGAAGGCTTGGTCATTGCGTGTGGCGTCGTCGTGTTTCTGGGTCAGTTCGTCCTTGGCACCCAGGGCCAGGTTGACCGGTGACTTCGAAACGTTCAGCCCGACATCGGCGCGGTAGTCGCTGCCGGCCAGTGTGGTTGCCGTCATCTTGGAGCCACCCAGCTCAACCTTGCCATTGGGCGCACTGATCCGCGCGCCCGTAAGCTGGGTATCACCCTTGACCTGCAGGTTGACGCCGTGGCTCGCGCGAATGCCTGACGCCTGGGTGACGCTGTCCTTGGCCACATGGCTGACATCCAGATACAGAGTCGGGGTGTAGCTGGTGTTGCCGCTCTTGTCGCCGAACAACACGCTTTCGGCGGTATTGGCCACCTTGCTGCCGGTGGTGTCTTTGCCACTGACGGTGTAGCTGTCGCTGGTTTTTGGCCAGACCTTATCCTTGAAGCCAGACAAGCGCGTGCCCAGGGCATCGGTCTTGTCTGCCAGGTATGCCTTGGCCTTGTCCACGCGGGTACCGAAGGCGCCACGGGGTTCCGGGTTCACATCGTAGCTGCCACTGCGAGTGAGTTTTTCGCCCAGGCGTTCCTTGGCATTGACCACGCTGTTGACCACGCTGTTCTTGGCCGAAGCCAGGTGCCCGGTGCCTTTGTCGACGACGTTCTCCAGCTTGTCGCGATGCTTGTCGAACGCGCCTTCAGCCTTGGCTTGTACCTTGTCCTTCAATGGGCCGCTGGCTTTGGCCAGCTTATCCACCACCCCCGGCTGGTTTTTCTCGACATCCAGCCTGGCGTCGACATTCACCTGGGTGCTGTTGACCTGGTCCTTGCGGCTTTCGACGACGAGGTCGCCGCCCACCGCGCCATGCACCTTGTCGGCGTCGACACGCGCTCCGGCCAGATGGGTATCGCCGGCACTGTTGAGGGTGACGTCACCCGCCGTGATCAGGCTGTTGTGCTGGGTGGTACCTTGCAAGTGATCCACATCGACCTTGGCCCGCGCATTGATGCCGCGCTGGGTCTTGGGTGTCTCATGTTCACCGGCGTCGGCCAGGGTGGTTTTGCCGACGCTGCCCCCTGCGCCCAGGGTGACGCCCCAGTTACCATGGGCCTGGGTCGATTGCGCAGACTCTTGCAGGATGCCGCCGTTTTGCGCATCCAGGCTAACGCTGGCTGCGCTGACCTGAGTGCCCTGCAAGTGGATGGCATCGGTTGCATCAGCGCCGCTGGCGAGGCTGACCTTGCCGCTGCTGTGCAATTGCCCGACGACGGCGCTCTGGTCGTTTTCCGCCACTTTGCCAATATTGAAATTGGCGCTGAGGCTGCCGGTCTTGCTGCTGCTTTCGGCGCTGCTGGTCTTGCCGGCACCGAGGGTCAGGCCGCCGCCCAGGTTGCTGCCGTTGCTGACGTGGCTACCGGTGGCGGCTTGCAGGTTTAGCTTGCCGCCGGCATTGAGGCTGATATCGCCAGCCTTCGCGCCCGTGCTGCCGATCTGCGTGCCTTGCAGGGTCATGTCAGCGCCGCTGCTGAGTTGCACGGGGCCGCTGCCCTGGATGGTTGCGACCTGCGCCTGGCTGTCCTGGGTGTCCAGGCGCTTGTTATCCAACTGCACGCCGGCACCGAGGTTGACGTTGCTGCCATTGGCGCCGGGTGCGGTGCCCACCGTCAGTGAGCCGTTGCCGCGCAGCGTGCTGCTGTTTTTACTCTGGGTGTTGGTGGCCTGGTTGAGCGCCAGCTCATCGCCGGTCTTGAGGTTGACCCCGGCCTGGCCGCCGTCGAACTGGCTGCCTTCATAACGGGCATCGCCCTTGGCTTCGATGCTCACGCCTTGGCTGGCCACATAGCTGCCGACCACCGCCGTGCTGCTGGACTCGCGCACATCGCTGCTGCCGCCCAGGCCACTGCCGCGCACATTCAGGTCTTCACCGGTGGTGGTATAGACTCGCACGTCAGCCTTGGCGTCCACGCGTTGCTCGCTGCTGCTGTGGGTGTTGGCCGCTGCGGTAGCAACGTGCTCGCCCGCCTTGATGTTCAGCCCACCCTCGGTGGCGCGGTACTGGGTGCCCTCGTCCTGCAAGGTGCCGGCCGCATTGACCTGCACCGTGGCGCCACTGAACTGGCTGACCACGGCGGTGCTGTCCTGCGTTGTGCCGGTTTTGTTCGTGTGCCCGACTTCCACATCCAGGCCGACATTGGGTTGCTCGAATGCATCCAGCAAACCGGGCTGATGGAACTTGGCCTGGGCCACGCCCTCGACGGCTTTTTCGATCGGGCGGGTAATGCCTTTGTATTCCACATTGGCGCCGACATCTGCGGTCCAGCCGTTTTCCTTGTGGGTGCTGGTCTCGGTGGAATGGGCGGCCTGGTTGTCGATCTGGGCAGCGTTGACCTGCAGCCCGGCGCCGGCCTTGGCCTGTGCACCCTCGCTGGTGAAGGTGTTGCCAGCGTTGATGGTCAGCTTGCCGGCCGCGGCCACGGTGCTGGTTTGCGCAGTGGTTTTTTCAGCGGTGTCTTGGCTGCTTTGGTGGCTGAACTGAGCGCCACTGCCTGCCCGATCAATGCCGCCGGTGTAGTAGAAACTGCCGCCGGTGGCGGTTTTGTCGACGGCTTCGGTGCGCTTGTCGTGGGCGGCCAACAGCTCGACGTTTTTGCCGCTCAGGCTCGCATCGCCTTCGGTGGCCTGGAGGTTGGACCCTGTGATGCTGACATCGCCTGCGGCGTTAACCGCCACACTGGCGCCTTTAAGGCTGGAAGCCTGTTGTTGCGTGGTGTCGGTCTGGCGGGTTTGCTGCTGGTCTTCATAACTCAGGCCCGCACGGTACTGGCGGCTGACACCCTCGGTTTCCTTGGCGTAGCCATCGAAGCCACGGCTATGGGTGCGAGTGGTGTCGTGGGTGGTGTTCTCGGCGGCAACGACCTTGATATCGCCCTTGGCATCCGCTTGCAGTTCACCCGCGGCGGAGACCTGGGAGCCACTGACGGTGATGTCCTTGGCACTTTGCAGCTTGAGGTTGCTGTCCGAGCGCAGGTTGCTGGCAACCACGGTGCTGTCCTTGAGGTTCTTGCGGCTTTCGTCCTTGGAGATACCGAAGAACTTGCTGTCATTGCTGTAGCGGTTGTCGTGAGAGGTGTCCTGGACGCCGTCGATCACCAGCGAGCCTTTGTCGCTGATGACGCTGGCCTGTTTGCCGCCTCGCGCCTGGCTGCCGCTGATGCGCACGTCGTCGGCCTTGACGATAAGCTTGCCGTCGGCGTTGACCTTGCTACCAGTGTTCGACGTCTTGCCCTGGTTACCGTCGCCTTGCTTGCCGAAGAAGCTGCCACCGGTGAGGTCGCCGGAGTAGGCATTGTCGCTGCTGCTCTGGGTACGGCTGGCGCTGGCGATTTCCACGTGCCGGGCGGCCAGTTGAATATCGCCGGGGGTTTTCAGCTCGGCGCCTTGCAATTGCAGCTTCTGTTGGCTGGTCAGCTCCAGTGTCTTTCCGGCCTTGAGGCTGCTGGTGATGCTGCGTTGTTCGCTGCTGGATTTATCCCAGTTGGCTTTCCACAGGTGCTTGCGATGGTTGCCCTGGTCGCGGGTTTCATGGGTTTCGGTGGCGGCGTTAACGTGCAGGTTGGCACCGCTGTCGACGCGCAGAGTGTTGCCCGCTTCCACATGGCTGGCTTTGATCTCGGTGTTGGCACCGGAAGACAGCGCCGCATCCTGTTGCGCCACAACCTTGTTGCCGTGCTGGCGCGAGTCTTTGTCGGTGGTGGTGCGGTCGTAGGTTTCGTAGGTGAACAGGAAGTTGCTGTTGTTCCACTGTTCACGCTTTTCCTGGAGCTTGCGGCTTTCCAGGCTGCTGAGGGTCAGGTTGCGGCTGGCGTCGAGTTTGACGTTGCGCCCGCTGACGTCGGTGGCGGCCAGGCTCAAATCCTTGGCACTGTGCAAGTCGACATCGCCCTGGCGGCTGTGCACGCCAGCGCGAGTGGCGTCGAGGCTGTCGGCGCGCACCTGGCCGCTGATATCAAGGTCGCCGGCCGAACTGATCTTCACCCCGTCAGTGCCTTGCACCTGCACGCCGCCCACGCGCACACCGGCGCCTTCGGCGGTGCTGATGATATTGATGCGCCCGGCCTGCATTGCGCCGAACAGGCGCGCGTCGATGCGTTGGTCCTGGGTCTTGCTGGCCGGGTCCACCTGGCGTACCTGCCCGCTGGCGAAATCGATCTGGTTGCGGCCGACGGTGAGGTTCAATTGATCGCGGGCACTGAGGCGACCTTCGCTGTCGATGCGCGGCGCGATCAGGTTGATGGACCCTTCGCGGTTGTGCAGGCCCTGGCCTTGCACTGTCAGTTGGCCGTTGGCATCGCGGGTGCTCAAGGCTTGCAGCTTGCCGTCGTTGAGTTCAGGGCGGCCCACCACCAGGTTGGCATTGGGCGTGTTGATGAAACTGCCGCCATTCACCGAAATGCCGTTAGGGTTGGCCAGCACGTAATCGGCCGCCTGGCCGAAAATCTCCTGGGCGCCGTTGAGGGTCGAGGCGTTGCGGCTGATCACTTCGTTGAGGATCACGCTCGCCGCCTGGCCCTGGAACTGCGGGTTGGCGGCCAATTGCCCGGCAAGTTGGGACTGGCCGGCCTGCAAGGCGTTGTTCAACACCAGGCCCTGGCGGTCGACGTTGTAATCCAGGAACTGGTTATGGGACAGGCCACCGGCGTTCGGCGCGACGATGTTGACGATGGGGACGCCGCCCTGGTTTTGCAGCTGCGGCGTACCGCCAGGGCCTTCGACGACGGTCAAGCCTGCGGCGAGCGCGAGCTGCGGCAGCAGGAAGAGACTAGCGATGGCCCAGCGCAGTTTGCCCTGGGGTGAAAGGTGGAAGCTGTGTGGAGTAGTCGGCATAAATAATCTCGCTCTGTGTTGGCTGATCCACGACGCGCGTTGTTCGTTGCAACGCTGCTGGGGTGGTCAGGTACGGCGGTGACTCAGGCTAAAAACAGGTAATTGGCTCATCGGTGCACACTCATATCTGCAAGCTAAGGCGCGTCAGCCAGACCTCCGGCTCCTGGCGAAAACCTGTGGGGGTGTTGAGGTTGCGTTGGTAGTCGATGTCGAGCTGTACGTTCTTCCAGCTCAGGTTGAGCCCCGCGCTGGCGCCGCTCAGGCGTTGGCTCTGGGCGCCGTGTTCGTGCTTGACCCAGCCGTTGTCCAGGCCCAGGCGCGGGGTGAGCTTCACCGGCAAGTCAGTGTTGAGCGGCAGGCGCAAGGTGTTGCGCCAGACCGCGCCAATGGCACCGGAACTACTGTTTTCGCGGTAGCCTCGCACGGCCGAGTCGTCGGTGATCAGCAACTGTTCGATGGCGGGCAACGCATCCGGGCTGTACTGCACCGACAACTGGCTCTGCCACTGCCATGGCTGCGCTGCCCATTGGCCGTTGCGCCATTGGGTGAGGTTGGCGCGGTACTTTTGAAACTGCGCCTTGGGCCGGTTTTTCTGCACCTGGTCGGCATCGCGATCGGCGCCGAACCAGGTCAGGCCCTGGGCGTAATTGACGTCCAGGTTCCACACCGCGCTGTTGAGCCAGAACAGGTTCATGCCCGCTTCGGCTACGGTCAGCGTGGGGCTTTGGATGTCCAGGTGTACCTTCTGTAGGTAGCTGTCGACGTCTTTGTAGGCCAGTTGCAGGTTGGCGCTGAGTTGGTGGCCCTGGTCGCGCCACAACACACGGTCGCTACGCAGGCTGACCTGATCGGTGCGGCCACTGTTGTAAAACGTGGTGCGGCTGAGTTTGAACGGCGAGCGGTATTCGGCATGGCTGGCGAACAGGCTGTAGGTCCAGTAACCGTAGGGGATCGAGTAGAACAGGCTGTGGCTGCGGCTGTAGCGCGGCCCATGGTTGAGCGTGTCGCTGAAGCTCAGGTTGAGCGAGTCGTTGATTTGCAGCGGGCTGTCCAGGCTCAAGTTGATCGTATTGCGATCACGCCCGGTGCCGGCGCTGCCGAGGTTATCCACCCCCAGGCCCAGGGCCCAGCGCGAGGCACTGCTGCGCGAGCGCAGGATGATGCGCGACGCGCCCGCGGTGCTGCCTGGGGCGACGTCGGCGGTGAGGTCCACCGAGCGCAGGCGGTTGAGCTGGTCCAGGCCCTGCTCCAGGTCTCGCAGGTTCAGTGGTTTGCCGAGCATCCCGGGGAATGCCCCGCCCAATGACACCGGCAGGCTCTGGTCGGCCAGTTCGATAGCCTCCAGGTAGCCTTCTTCGACGTGAATATCCAGCGGTTGCCCGGCGGCGGGCGCGCTGATCAGGTAGGGGCGGCTGGCGATATAACCGGCCTCGACATACAGCCGCGTAATCTCGGCCAGCAGGCGGTTGATCTGGGTGACGCCCATGCAAGGCGCCACGTAGGGCTCGATGTGTTTGTCCAACTCGGCACGGCTGAACAGCGTGACCCCGGCCAGGCGCGTACCGCTCAAGGGCCAGCAGCGTTCGTCCTTGGCGATGTCTGTTGGCAAGGCCGGTGTGGCCGCTGGCGTACCGAAACTGCCACGTTGCATCTGGCGTTGGCGCTGCTCCAATTGTAATTGCTGCAGGTCGCGTTGCTGTTGCTGTTGCAAGCGCAGGGCTTCCTGGCCTGGCTGCGGCGCCTCGGCGCCAGCCACGGGCAGCGCCCACAGGCAGAGCAGGGCAATGCCCAGGTTCCGGGTACAACTCAAGTGTCCGGTTGAGAGCTGATTTGGCACTCGACATCCTTAACGTAGAAATACACACGATCCACACCGCACGAGCTAAACCTTGAACTCAGCGCAGACTTGCCCCACTTGAGTGAGTGCTGAACGGTTTGTTACATCGCCGTAGGATTTATTGCACATTCTGTAAGAAAAATCGTGTGATGCAGTGCTCAAATGCACAAATTCAGTGCGCGAATGGGCGTCTCAGCCCAAAAATCCTGATTTTTCAGGAGGCGGGAGGGGGCGGCGCGGTTTTGATTGTTGTCTGGGCTTCACCTAATCGGCGTGCCGCGGCGAGGAACTGAGTACCTTGCCCGGTTGCCAGATTAGGCTTTTGAATCCATTGGATATTCTGTAGCCTTGCGCAGCTTTAAGCTGTACCCGTGCTTGATGAACAAAAACACTTCGTCCGGCGGCGCCCGAAGGGCTCCTGAGCCGGTGGTACACTCGACTTTCGCGCTACTGCGCCTGCAGGTCTTGCGAACATGACGCACATTTCCGAACGCCTACTGGTTCAAGCTCACCTCGACGCCAAGCAGCCCAAGGTCCTCAGCGCTGCCGAAGAGGCGAGCCTGCGAACCGCCATCGCCGCCGAGCTCAAGGCTCAGGACGCGGTGCTGGTTGCCCACTTTTATTGCGACCCGGTGATTCAGGCTCTGGCCGAAGAAACCGGTGGTTGTGTTTCCGACTCCCTGGAGATGGCGCGCTTTGGTGCCGCTCACCCGGCCAAAACCGTACTGGTGGCTGGCGTGCGCTTCATGGGTGAGACCGCCAAGATCCTTACGCCTGAAAAACGCATCCTGATGCCTACCCTGGAAGCCACGTGCTCCCTGGACCTGGGTTGCCCGGTGGATGAGTTTTCCGCGTTCTGCGATCAGCACCCCGAGCGCACCGTGGTGGTCTATGCCAACACCTCGGCGGCGGTCAAAGCTCGGGCGGATTGGGTGGTGACTTCCAGCTGCGCGCTGGAAATTGTCGAAAGCCTGATGGACAACGGCGAGACCATTATCTGGGGTCCGGACAAACACCTGGGCACCTACATCCAGCGCCAGACCGGTGCCGATATGCTGCTGTGGGACGGTGCCTGCATCGTCCACGAAGAATTCAAGTCCAAGCAGCTCGAAGACATGAAGGCGCTGTACCCGGATGCGGCAATCCTGGTGCACCCGGAGTCACCGACTTCGGTGATCGAATTGGCTGACGCGGTGGGTTCCACCAGCCAACTGATCGCTGCGGCGCAACGCTTGCCGAACAAGACCTTTATCGTCGCGACCGACCGCGGCATCTTCTACAAGATGCAGCAGTTGTGCCCGGACAAAGTCTTTGTCGAAGCGCCTACCGCCGGTAACGGTGCAGCCTGTCGCAGTTGCGCGCACTGCCCGTGGATGGCAATGAACACACTGGAGCGTACGTTGCAGTGTTTGCGTGAGGGCAGTAATGAGATCTTCGTGGAGCCGGCGGTGATTCCGCAGGCGGTGCGGCCCCTCAAGCGCATGCTCGACTTTACCCAGGCTGCACGGTTGAAACTGGCCGGCAACGCCTGAACACAAATCAAAATGTGGGAGCTGGCTTGCCTGCGATAGCGGTGTAACAGTCACAGGTGTTTTGACTGCAACACCGCTATCGCAGGCAAGCCAGCTCCCACAGTTGATCCGTGATGCGCTTGAGTTACTTCTTTTGCTTCGGGATCCGCACCAACTGCGTATCCGAATAGATGTCATGCCAGCTGCGTTTGTGTTTATCGAACAACGACCAGATAAATCCCAACCCCACGCACAGCCATGACGCAATGGACACCACAAAACGCAGCAGTGCCTGCCACAGGCTGATCCGCGACCCGTCGGCGTTCTGCACGCGCACGCCCCACACCTGCATGCCCAGGGTTTGCCCCGAATGAGTCCAGAACTTGGCGAAGAACCCGAAGAGCACGAACAGCAGGATCGTGGACAGCAACGGGTCACCGTCCAGCGCGCCGGATTCGGTGAGCGTGCGCATCTTCGCTTCGCCCACGAAGGCGATCCACACCAGCTTGTAGATAAATGCGGTGACGATCAGCAGTGCGGTACATAAAAGAAAGTCGTAGAACATCGCTGCCAGGCGGCGGCCCAGGCCAACGGCGGGGAATTCGCCCTGGGGGCTCAACAGGGGTTTGGACATGGCAGGGCTCTCTGGAGAAAGCACGCAGTTTACGCAATGGCGCCCATAAAAAAGCCCCTGATGTCATATCAGGGGCTTTTTGTCGCAGGTAAGGGTCAGGCTTCTGCGTGGACTTCGTCAGCCTGCATGCCTTTCTGGCCCTGCACAGCGACGAAAGTCACTTTCTGGCCTTCCTTCAGGCTCTTGAAGCCATTGCCCTGAATAGCGCGGAAATGCACGAACAGATCCGGGCCGCTTTCAGGAGTGATAAAACCAAAGCCTTTTTCGTCGTTGAACCACTTGACGGTACCGCTCTGACGCTCAGCCATTTTCTTCTTTCCTTTGACGCTAAAAATTAATGACAGCCCCTTTCAAACGAAAGAGTACTGGGCTGGGTTGCAGGAAAGTAAGAGACGTCGAACGGGTTGTAGCAACTACTTGAGCTACTGCCCAGGTCCAGGTTCCAAGCGACCCATGCAAACACAGTGGGCAAACTCTACGCCAACTAATATGAAAAAAACAAGCCCTTGTGCAGGCCCTGATTTTACTGGGGCTCATGACACTTTGTTGAATGTTCTGATACTGGCTTATTCGATAGAGTTATTCACTTGTTATAGGGCGTCAGCTATAAAAAGCCTATCGTGAATGCACTGTTTTATGGCGGTTGCGTTACAGTTTAGTGCACGTTAACGCAACCGCGTTACTTATAGAAACAGTCAATCAGCCACGGTAGTAACGTTGCGGAACGAATGGCATTTTACTTACACGCAGTGGCACCTTTTTCCCACGTACCATTGCGCAAACTTCGGTATCCAGTGCGACAAATGCGCTGTCCAGGTAACCCATCGCCAGAGGGCCGCCCAAGGTTGGACCAAAGCCTCCGCTGCAGACGCTGCCGATAACCGTACCTTGCGCATCGACAATTTCAGCGCCTTCACGCACCGGGGTACGTTCCTGCGGCAGCAGGCCTACGCGTTTGCGCGCCACACCGGTTTGCTGCTGAGTGAAGATGCGGTCGGCGCCAGGGAAGCCGCCGGCCCGTGCGCCATCGGCACGCCGAGCCTTGGAAATCGCCCACAGCAGGCTGGCTTCGATTGGCGTGGTGTCGGTGTTCATGTCGTGGCCGTACAAACACAAGCCGGCTTCCAGGCGTAGCGAATCGCGAGCACCCAGGCCGATCGCCTGCACTTCGGTTTCGGCCAGCAGGCTGCGGGCCAGGCTCTCGGCATTGGCGGCCGGCACGGAGATTTCAAAACCGTCTTCACCGGTGTAGCCGGAGCGGCTGACGTAGCATTCCACGCCCAGCAAACGCAGGGTGGCGAATTGCATGAAGGTCATCTGAGTGACTTCAGGGGCCAGGCGCGCCAATACTTTCACTGCCGCAGGGCCTTGCAGGGCCAGCAGGGCGCGTTCTTCGAACAGCGGTTCGATGGTGCATTGGTCGCCGATATGTGTACGCAGGTGCGCCAGGTCCTGGTCCTTGCAGGCGGCGTTGACCACCAGGAACAATTCGTCGTTGCCCAGGTTGGCGACCATCAGGTCGTCGAGGATGCCGCCTTGCTCATTGGTGAACATCGCATAGCGCTGCATGCCTACTGGCAGGTCGATGATATCGACGGGCACCAGGGTCTCCAGAGCCTTGGCGGCATTCGCGCCAGTGAGACGAATCTGGCCCATGTGGGAGACGTCGAACAACCCGGCCTGTTCACGGGTATGCAGGTGTTCCTTCATCACGCCCAATGGATACTGCACCGGCATGTCGTAGCCGGCGAAGGGCACCATGCGTGCGCCCAGTTCCAGGTGCAGGGCATGCAATGGGGTTTTCAACAGGGTTTCGGTGGACATATTCAGCTCCTGAAAAACGTGCCGACGCGCTTGTGGGCGTCAGCACTCGATAATGTTGACCGCCAAACCGCCACGGGCGGTTTCCTTGTATTTGCTTTTCATGTCGGCGCCCGTCTGGCGCATGGTGCGGATGACCTTGTCGAGGGACACAAAGTGCTGCCCGTCGCCACGCAGGGCCATGCGCACCGCATTGATCGCCTTCACCGAGCCCATGGCATTGCGCTCGATGCACGGCACCTGCACCAGCCCGCCAATTGGGTCGCAGGTCAGGCCGAGGTTGTGTTCCATGCCGATCTCGGCGGCGTTTTCCACTTGGGACACGCTGCCGCCCAGCACTTCGCAGAGTGCGCCTGCGGCCATGGAACAGGCCACGCCGACTTCGCCCTGGCAACCGACTTCGGCGCCTGAGATCGAAGCGTTTTCCTTGTACAAAATGCCGATGGCGGCCGCGGTGAGCAAAAAGCGCACTACGCCGTCTTCGTTCGCGCCGGGGATAAAACGCATGTAGTAATGCAGCACGGCGGGAATGATCCCGGCCGCGCCGTTGGTGGGCGCGGTGACCACGCGCCCGCCATTGGCGTTTTCTTCGTTGACCGCCAGCGCATACAGGTTGACCCAATCGAGCACCGACAGCGGGTCGCGCAGCGCCGACTCGGGGTTCTTGCACAACTGCCTGTGCAAGGCCGCTGCCCGGCGCTTGACCTTCAAGCCTCCGGGCAAGATGCCTTCGTTGCGACAGCCGGCATCGACGCAATCCTGCATGACCTGCCAGATCTTCAACAAACCGCTGCGGGTTTCGGCTTCCGGGCGCCAGGCACTTTCATTGGTCAGCATCACCTGGCTGATAGACAGGCCATAGGTGGTGCAGTGGCCGAGCAAGTCCTTGGCGTGTTTGAACGGGAAGGTCAGGGGGGTAGCGTCTTCGACGATACGGTCGGCGCCCGCCGCGTCTTCATCCACCACGAAACCGCCACCGACCGAGTAGTACTCGCGGCTGCGGGTCTGGATGCCGGCGGCGTCAAAGGCACGAAAGATCATGCCGTTGGGATGATAGGCAAGGGGCTTGCGGATCATCGCCAGGTGTTCTTTCTCGTTGAACGCAATGCTGTGTTCGCCGAGCAGGTTGAGGCGCCCGTCACTGCGCATCTGCGCCAGGCGTGCAGCCACGGTTTCGGTATTCACGGTGTCCGGGTGTTCGCCTTCCAGGCCCAGCAACACAGCCTTGTCGCTGCCGTGGCCTTTGCCGGTGGCGCCCAGTGATCCGTAGAGTTCCACCTTGATGCCGGTGGTGGCCTCCAGCAGGTTGTCACGCTTGAGCCCCTCGACGAATCGAGCAGCGGCACGCATCGGGCCGACGGTGTGGGAACTGGAGGGGCCGATGCCAATCTTGAACAGGTCGAACACGCTTAAAGACATGAGTTGTTCTCCGGTTTCTTGTTATAGGAGCAGCGGCAAGCTCCAAGCCAAAAGCTGCAAGAAAGAGCCATTCGGCTTTTAACTTGCAGCTTGTAGCTTGCCGCTTACAACTGCTTTAGGCGTAAAGCTCGATCGACGGGCACGCACACACCAGGTTGCGATCGCCAAACACGTTGTCGACCCGGCCAACCGGTGGCCAGTACTTGCTTTCGATCAACGACGCTACCGGGTACACCGCTTGTTCACGGCTGTATGGGTGGCTCCATTCGCCTACCAGTTCCGCAGCCGTGTGCGGCGCGTTCTTGAGGGGGTTGTCGTCTTTGTCGAGGGTGCCGTTTTCTACCGCACGGATCTCTTCGCGGATAGCGATCATGGCGTCGCAGAAGCGGTCCAGCTCTTCCTTGGATTCACTTTCGGTCGGCTCGATCATCAAGGTGCCGGCCACCGGGAACGACATGGTCGGCGCATGGAAACCAAAATCGATCAGGCGCTTGGCCACGTCGTCCACGCTGATGCCGCTGCTGTCTTTCAATGGGCGCAGGTCCAGGATGCATTCGTGGGCCACCAGGCCATTGCTGCCGGTGTACAGCACCGGGTAGTGCTCTTCCAGGCGACGGGAAATGTAGTTGGCATTCAGGATCGCCAACTGCGACGCACGCTTGAGGCCGGCGCCGCCCATCATGCTGATGTACATCCAGGTGATCGGCAGAATGCTCGCGCTGCCGAACGGCGCAGCGCACACCGCGCCTTCCTTGCGTTCCATGGCGGCATGGCCGGGCAGGAATGGCGTGAGGTGCGACTTGACGCCAATCGGGCCAACGCCCGGGCCGCCACCGCCGTGGGGAATGCAGAAGGTTTTGTGCAGGTTCAGGTGGGACACATCGCCGCCGAACTTGCCCGGTGCGCACAGGCCGACCATGGCGTTCATGTTGGCGCCGTCGATGTACACCTGGCCGCCGTTGTCATGAATGATCCCGCAGATTTCGCGAATACCTTCCTCGAACACGCCGTGGGTAGAGGGGTAGGTGATCATCAGTGCTGCGAGGTGCTCGCGGTGCTCGATGGCCTTGGCGCGCAGGTCTTCGATGTCGACGTTGCCGCGTGCATCGCAAGCGGTGACCACCACGCGCATGCCGGCCATGTTGGCGGTCGCAGGGTTGGTACCGTGGGCTGACGACGGGATCAGGCAGATGTCGCGACGTTCTTCGCCACGGCTCTGGTGATAGGCACGGATGGCCAAGAGGCCGGCGTACTCACCCTGGGAACCGGCGTTGGGTTGCAGGGAGATCGCGTCGTAACCGGTGGCCGCGCAGAGCATGGCTTCCAGTTCGCTGGTCAGTTGCTGGTAGCCGGCGCTTTGAGCGGCGGGGGCGAACGGGTGCAGGGCACCGAATTCGGCCCAGGTCACCGGGATCATTTCGCTGGCGGCGTTGAGCTTCATGGTGCACGAGCCCAGCGGGATCATGGTGCGGTCCAGGGCCAGGTCCTTGTCGGCCAGCTTGCGCAGGTAGCGCATCAGCTCGGTTTCCGAGTGATAACGGTTGAACACCGGGTGGCTGAGGATCGGCGACTGACGCAGCAATGCGCTTGGCAGGGTGCTTTCGGTTGCAGCAAAGGCTGGCAGGGTTTTGCCGTCGGCGAAGATGGCCCACAAGGCTTGGATATCGGCCTGGGTGGTGGTTTCGTCGACCGACAGGCCTACGCGCTCGCCATCTACCACACGCAGGTTGATGCGCTGGGCGCGGGCCTTGTCGTGCAGGGCTGCGGTGTGGGCGCCGGTGTGGATTGTCAGGGTGTCGAAGAAGTGTGCCTGCTCGACTTTCTGGCCCAGGGCCGTCAAACCCTTGGCCAGGATCGCGGTCAGCTGGTGAATGCGCTGGGCGATCTGCGTCAGGCCCTTGGGGCCGTGGTACACGGCGTACATGCTGGCGATATTGGCCAGCAGCACTTGGGCAGTGCAGATGTTGCTGGTGGCTTTCTCGCGGCGGATATGTTGCTCGCGGGTCTGCATGGCCAGGCGCAGGGCCGGCTTGCCGAAGCGGTCGACGGAAACACCGACCAGACGGCCTGGCATATCGCGCTTGAACGCATCCTTGGTGGAGAAGTACGCCGCGTGCGGGCCACCGAAGCCCAGTGGCACGCCAAAGCGTTGTGCGCTGCCAATGGCGACGTCGGCACCGAATTCACCCGGCGGCGTCAGCAGGGTCAGCGCCATCAGGTCGGCGGCTACGGCGACCAGGGCGTTGGCGGCGTGGAAGCGCTCGGTCAGCTCGCGGTAATCGAATACATCGCCGTTACTGGCCGGGTATTGCAGCAGGGCACCGAAGAACGCGCTGACGTCGGTCAGTTCACGCTCATCGCCGACCACCACATCGATGCCCAAAGGTTCAGCACGGGTGCGCAATACGTCGAGGGTTTGCGGGTGGCTGTGCACCGACGCGAAGAACGCGTGGCTGCCTTTGTTCTTGCTCAGGCGCTTGCAGAAGGTCATGGCTTCAGCAGCGGCGGTGGCTTCGTCAAGCAGGGAGGCGTTGGCAATCGGCAGGCCGGTGAGGTCGCTGATCAGGGTCTGGAAATTCAGCAGGGCTTCCAGGCGGCCTTGGGAAATCTCGGGTTGATACGGCGTGTAGGCGGTGTACCAGGCCGGGTTTTCCAGCAGGTTGCGCAGGATCGGCGACGGCGTGTGGCAGTTGTAATAGCCCTGGCCGATGTAGGTCTTGAACAGTTGGTTCTGGCTGGCGATGGCCTTGATCTTGGCCAGGGCCTCGGCTTCGCTCAGGCCGTCTTCCAGGCCGAGCACGCTGGTGCCCTTGATGCTTTCCGGGATGACGCTGGCGCTCAGGGCTTCGAGGGAATCAAACCCCAGGCTGGCGAGCATTTGCTGCTCATCTTCCTGGCGCGGGCCGATGTGGCGGGCGATGAATTCGTTGGCGGTGGTCAGATTAACGGTCATGGCGCGCTCCTCAGGCTTCAGCGTTGGCTTTGATCAGGCGGTCGTACGCATCCTGATCCAACAGCTTAGCCACTGCATCGGCATCGGCGGGTTTAAAACGGAAGAACCAGCCTTCGCCCATCGGGTCTTCGTTGACCAGTTCCGGGCTGCCATCGAGCTTGTCGTTGACTTCGAGGACTTCACCGTCCAACGGCATGTACACACCACTGGCGGCCTTGACCGACTCCACGGTGGAGGCTTCGGCGCCCTTGGTATAAGCCTGCAACTCCGGCAGTTGCACGAAAACCACGTCACCCAGCGCGTTCTGCGCAAAAGCGGTGATACCCACGGTGACGCTGCCATCGGCTTCGGCGCGCAGCCATTCGTGATCTTCAGTGAAACGCAACTCGCTCATGGAAACTCCTCAGGGCCAGAATCGTCTGGTGGACGGGATTGGAATAATGAGGAGTTGCTTAGCAATATTGCGGCCAACGTTATTAAGCCGTTATAAATCAATGGGTTAATAAATTTCGCTATAAAGTCCGAGCAGTGAGCTGTAGCGATTTCGCTACAGTCAGGTGCGTGAAAAAAAGCCTATGTGGATCAAAGCCTTGCATGGCACGCAAAAAACAGGGCTGTAGCGATATCGTTACGCTGTAGCGCTTTCAGTACACGGAATGTCGTTCTCAGACCAAATCTGTAATGCGGTTTCTGTGGGGGCTTGCCTGCGATAGCGGTCTACCCGTCACTAAGGAGTTGGATGACCCGACGCTATCGCAGGCAAGCCAGCTCCCACAGTTGAACCGCGTTTATTCCGTCAGGGTTTGTTGGGAATGCCGTATTTGCGCAGGCGATGGGCGATAGCCGTGTGGGAGGTTTGCAGCCGGCTGGCCAGTTGGCGGGTCGAGGGGTAGCGGCTGTAGAGGCTTTCCAGCAGGCTGCGCTCGAAATCTTCCACGGCCTGTTCCAGGCTGTCGACTTCACCATCGCTCTGGCGCGCCACGGAGGTGCCGGCGATGTCCAGGTCGCCGATGTCCACCAGGCTGCTTTCGCAGATGGCGGCAGCGCGGAAGATCACGTTTTGCAACTGCCGCACGTTGCCCGGCCAGTGGTTGCCCAGCAGGGCTGGATAGGTACCGGGCGCCAGGCGGCAGACCGGGCGCTGGATCTGCGCGCAGGCTTGCTGCATGAAGTAGCGCGCCAGCAGCAGGATGTCCTGGCCGCGTTCACGCAAGGGCGGCACGGCGACGTTGAGCACGTTGAGGCGGTAAAACAGATCTTCGCGAAAGGTGCCTTCGCTGACCATCTTTTCCAGGTCGCGGTGGGTGGCGCTGAGGATGCGCACATTGACCTTCACTTCGCGGTCGCCACCCACGCGGCGAAAGCTACCGTCATTGAGAAAACGCAGCAGCTTGGCTTGCAGGTACGGCGACATCTCACCGATCTCATCGAGGAACACCGTGCCCTGGTTGGCCAGCTCCATCAGCCCTGGTTTGCCACCGCGTTGCGCGCCGGTAAAGGCGCCAGGGGCATAGCCGAACAATTCGCTTTCGGCGAGGTTTTCCGGCAGTGCCGCGCAGTTCAGTGCCAGAAACGGCGCACTGTGGCGCGCACTGATGGCGTGGCAGGCGCGGGCCACCAGTTCTTTGCCGGTACCGGTTTCGCCCTGGATCAGCAGCGGTGCATCCAGCGCCGCCACCCGTTGCGCCCGCGCCTTGAGCGTGCGGATCGCCGGAGACTCGCCCAGCAGCGCATCAAACCCTTCGGCATGGTCATGGTGCAGCGCCGACAGTTGTTCGCCGATGCGGTTGGGCTGGTAGAGGGTGAGCAGGGCGCCGGCGTCGGTGATCGGCGTGGCGCCCAGCAGCAAGGTCTGGCCGTTCACGCTGATCTCGCGCAACGGCAAGCGAAAGCCCTGGTCCAGCAAGGTTTCCAGTAAGGCCGGATCCTCGAACAGCTCGGCGATGCTTTCGCCGGCCGGTTCACGCCCGTACAAGGCGATCAGCGCCGGATTGGCCAGCAGGATCTTGCCTGCACTGTCCAGGGCCAGCACCGGGTCGGTCATGGCCGCCAGCAGGGCGTCGAGTTGCAAGTGGCGACGCTGGCCCGGAAGGATGTCGACGACCTTTACCGCTTGCACGCCGTGCACGCTGAACAACGCGTCGCGCAGTTCTTCGAGCACTTCGGCGCTGAGGGTCGGCGCATCGATATAGACATTGGGCGGCACCATCTCCACCGCATCCAGATTGAGATTGCGCCCACCGAGCAAGGCCAGGACTTCCTGGGTGATGCCGACGCGGTCGATGAAGCTGACGTGGATACGCATGGGGCGGATCTTGATTCTGGAGTGCTGAGGGTGGCCAGTATGCCTTGGAGCCGGTGGAGATCAAAATGTGGGAGCTGGCTTGCCTGCGATGGCGGTGGGTCAGTTACCGAAAATATCGTCTGACACGTCGCTATCGCAGGCAAGCCAGCTCCCACATTCGATTGGGGGGCAGGTTATTCCAGGTGTTCGGGTTTGACTGGGTCGCCGGATTTCATACCCAACTGCTGGCGCACATCCTCAAACATCAGATCGTAATGTTTGTGCTGTGAACCGACGCTGCTATGGGTCTTGGGAATGCCGTATTTTTCGACAATCTTGGTCACATTGCTGGCGAAGTTATAGGCCTGGTCCTTGGGCAGGAAAAAGGTTTCCTTCATGTCCTTGCCCTGGATGCTGCCATGCAGGGTGAACTGCATGCCTTTGCCTTTGCGGTCATCCGTGACGACTTCGTAGTCCAGGCACAGGTCGTAGCTGACATCGTCCTTGTTCAGCGCGTGTCGCTCGATATGCAAGTGGCCGGGTTCAAAGATAGCCATAGGCGTTTCTCCTCAACTTCACAGGTAGGTGATGCCAGGTTTTGCCGTGCTGATGCGCGTGCCGGCGCTGCCCTGGACGATGGCTTCGATGTCCGAGAGTGAACCGATCACCGCGGTTTTGCCAGTCTGACGGGCGAACTTGCAGGCGGCTTGTACCTTGGGGCCCATGGAGCCGGCGGCGAAGCCGAGTTTTTCCATATCGTCGGGGTGGGCCTGGCCGATGGCCTTCTGGGTGGGCTTGCCGAAGTTGATAAAGGCGGCGTTGACGTCGGTGGCGATCACCAGCAAATCGGCCTCCAGTTGCGTGGCCAGCAAGGAGGAACACAAGTCTTTGTCGATCACCGCTTCAATGCCGCGCAGCTTGCCATCTTCGCCATACATGGTGGGGATGCCGCCACCACCGGCGCAGATCACGATGGCTTTTTTCTCCAGCAGCCACTTGATCGGGCGAATTTCAAAGATGCGTTTGGGACGCGGGCTGGCGACTACACGGCGGTATTTGTCGCCGTCGGGCGCGATGGCCCAACCTTTTTCGGCGGCGAGTTTCTCGGCTTCGGCTTTGGCATACACCGGGCCGATGGGCTTGGTAGGGTTCTGGAAGGCCGGGTCCTTGGCGTCGACTTCGACCTGGGTGAGCAGGGTGGCGAACGGCACTTCGAAGTCCAGCAGGTTGCCCAGTTCCTGTTCAATGATGTAGCCGATCATGCCCTCGGTCTCGGCGCCCAGCACGTCCAGTGGGTAAGGCGAGACGCTGGTGTAGGCGGCTGCCTGCAATGACAGCAGGCCGACTTGCGGGCCGTTGCCGTGGGCGATCACCAACTCGTTGCCGGGGTGGATCTTGGCGATCTGTTCGGTGGCGATGCGGATATTGGCGCGTTGGTTGTCTGCGGTCATGGGTTCACCACGACGCAGGAGGGCGTTGCCGCCCAGGGCTACGACGATGCGCATACAGAATGTCCTTCTAAAATGATCGTTCCCACGCTCCGCGTGGGAATGCCCCACCGGGCGCTCTGCGTCCGCTCTTGTGGCGCAGAGCGCCACTGGCTGCATTCCCACGCGGAGCGTGGGAACGATCAGAGTGGGGTTAGATATCCGCCAACGCCGACACCAGAATCGCCTTGATGGTATGCATGCGGTTTTCCGCCTGCTCGAAGGCAATATTGGCCGGCGACTCGAACACCTCTTCGGTCACTTCCACGCCATTGGCCAGGTGCGGATAGCGCGCCGCGATGTCCTTGCCGACCTTGGTTTCACTGTTGTGGAACGCCGGCAGGCAATGCATGAACTTCACCCGAGGGTTGCCCGAGGCTTTCATCATCTTGGCGTTGACCTGGTACGGCAGCAGTTGCTCGATGCGCTCGTCCCACGCTTCCACCGGTTCGCCCATGGACACCCAGATATCGGTGTGGATGAAGTCCACGCCCTTCACGGCTTCTTTCGGGTCTTCGGTGATGGTGATGCGTGCGCCGCTTTCCTCAGCAAAGGCCTGGCATTGCTTGATGAAATCTTCATGGGGCCACAGCGCTTTCGGCGCGCCGATGCGCACGTCCATGCCGAGCTTGGCGCCGATCATCAGCAGCGAGTTGCCCATGTTGTAGCGGGCGTCCCCGAGGTACGCGTAGCTGATGTCATGCAGCGGCTTGTCGCTGTGTTCGCGCATGGTCAGGGTGTCGGCGATCATCTGGGTCGGGTGGAATTCGGCGGTGAGGCCGTTGAACACCGGCACACCGGCGAACTTGGCCAGCTCTTCGACGATTTCCTGCTCAAAACCACGGTACTCGATGGCATCGAACATCCGGCCCAGTACACGGGCGGTGTCTTTCATGCTTTCTTTGTGGCCGATCTGCGACGACACCGGGTCGATGTAGGTGACGTGGGCGCCTTGGTCATGGGCCGCGACTTCGAAGGCACAGCGAGTGCGGGTCGAGGTTTTTTCGAAGATCAGCGCGATGTTCTTGCCCTGCAAGTGCGGGCGCTCGGTGCCGGTGTATTTGGCGCGTTTGAGGTCGCGGGACAGGTCCAGCAGGTAATGCAGCTCGCGGGTAGTGTGGTGCATCAGCGACAGCAGGCTGCGGTTGCGCATATTGAAAGCCATGATGGAATCTCCTTAATAGTCGATAGGGTCGCGGATGATCGGGCAGGTCATGCAGTGGCCGCCGCCACGGCCACGGCCGAGTTCACCGGCGCTGATGGTGATCACTTCCACACCGGCCTTGCGCAGCAGGGTGTTGGTGTAGGTGTTGCGGTCGTAGCCAATCACCACGCCCGGTTCCACGGCCACCACGTTGTTGCCGTCATCCCATTGCTCGCGTTCGGCGGCGAAGCTGTTGCCGCCGGTCTCGACGACACGTAGCGCCTTGAGGTTGAGCGCTGCGGCCACGGTTTCGAGGAAGTTGGTTTTCTCGCGCTGGATGTCGATGCCGTGGGGCTTGCTCTCGTCAGGGCGCAGGGTGAACGGCACGATCTGGTTGACCACTTCGGGGAAGACGGTGACCAGGTCGCGGTCGCAGAAGCTGAACACGGTGTCCAGGTGCATCGCGGCGCGGGATTTGGGCAGGCCGGCAACGATGACGCGTTCCACGGCTTTGTTCTGGAACAGGTTGCGCGCCAGTTGGCCGATGGCCTGGTGGGAGGAGCGCTCACCCATGCCGATCAACACCACGCCATTGCCAATCGGCATCACGTCGCCGCCTTCCAGCGTCGCGGCGCCATGTTCCTGATCGGGGTCGCCGTACCAGATCTGGAAGTCCGCGTTGGTGAACTCAGGGTGGAATTTATAGATGGCGCTGGTCAGCAGGGTTTCCTGGCGGCGCGCCGGCCAGTACATCGGGTTGAGCGTCACGCCGCCGTAGATCCAGCAGGTGGTGTCGCGGGTGAACTGGGTGTTGGGCAGTGGCGGCAAGATGAAACTGGCGTGGCCGAGAAAATCGCGGAACATCTCGATGGTCTTGCCACCGAAGCTGCTCGGCAGGTCGTCGGCCGATACGCCGCCAATCAGGTATTCGCTGATTTTGCGCGGCTCCAGGCTGCGCAGCCACGAGCCGACTTCATCGACCAGGCCCAGGCCTACCGTGTTGGCGGTGATCTTGCGCTCCAGGATCCAGTCCAGCGCTTCGGGGTTGGCGACGATGTCGGTGAGCAGGTTGTGCATTTCCAGCACATCAATGTCCCGCTCGCGCATCTTGGTCACGAAGTCGAAGTGGTCGCGCTTGGCCTGGGCCACCCACAGCACGTCATCGAACAGCAGCTCGTCGCAGTTGTTGGGGGTCAGCCGCTGGTGGGCCAAACCTGGGGAGCACACCATGACTTTGCGCAGTTTGCCGGCTTCGGAATGTACGCCGTACTTCACTTTTTCCGTGGTCATTACAGATCCTCCAGTGAACAACAATTACAGGGTCAGGAAGCCGTCGTAGAGCCCATAGGCCGCCACCAGGGCGCCAATGACCACTGCGGCGAAAATCAGCTTCTCGACGGGGGTGAAAATCGGTTTGCCCAGTTCACGCTTGGCCTTGGCGAACAGGATCGCGCCGGGGGCGTAGAGCAGGGCGGAGAGCAGCAGGTATTTGGTGCCGCCGGCATACAGCAGCCAGATCGCATAGATCAGGGCGATGGCGCCGATGAACAGGTCTTTCCTGCGCTCTTTGAGGGCGTTCTCGTAGGTCTCGCCGCGCACCGCCAGCAGCAGGGCGTAGGCCGCCGACCACAGGTAAGGCACCAGGATCATCGAGGTGGCGAGGTAGATCAGTGACAGGTAGGTGCTGGCGGAAAACAGCGTGATCACCAGGAATATCTGCACCATTGCGTTGGTCAGCCACAGTGCGTTGACGGGCACATGGTTGGCGTTTTCCTTGCGCAGGAACTCCGGCATGGTGTGGTCCTTGGCGGCGGCGAACATGATCTCCGCACACAGCAGCACCCAGGACAGCAGCGCGCCGAGCAGGGAGATGATCAAGCCCACGCTAATCAGCACCGCGCCCCAGTGGCCCACCACATGCTCCAGCACGGCGGCCATCGACGGGTTTTGCAGCTTGGCCAGTTCCGGCTGGGTCATGATCCCCAGGGACAGCACGTTCACCAGCATCAGGAACAGCAGCACAGTGATAAAGCCGATCACGGTGGCCTTGCCCACGTCACTGCGTTTCTCGGCACGGGACGAGAAGATGCTCGCGCCTTCGATGCCGATAAACACCCACACGGTGACCAGCATCATGTTGCGCACCTGGTTCATCACGCTGCCCAGGTCCGGGTTTTTCACGCCCCAGATGTCGGCGGTGAAGATGTCCAGCTTGAACGCGAACAGCGCGATGAGCACGAACAGCAGCAGCGGCACCACCTTGGCGACGGTGGTCACCAGGTTGATGAACGCCGCTTCCTTGATCCCGCGCAGCACCAGGAAATGCACGGCCCATAACAGCACTGACGCAGCGATCACCGCCGTCGGGGTATTGCCCTCGCCAAAGACCGGGAAGAAATAGCCCAAGGTGCTGAACAGCAACACGAAGTAGCCGACGTTGCCCAGCCAGGCGCTGATCCAGTAGCCCCAGGCGGATGAAAAGCCCATGTAGTCGCCGAAACCGGCCTTGGCGTAGGCGTATACCCCGCCGTCGAGGTCAGGCTTGCGGTTGGCGAGGGTCTGGAACACGAAGGCGAGGGTCAGCATGCCGATGGCGGTAATTACCCAGCCGATCAACACTGCACCGACATCGGCGCTGGCGGCCATGTTTTGTGGCAATGAAAAGATACCACCGCCAATCATCGAGCCGACGACAAGTGCGACCAGGGCGCCTAGTCGAAGTTTTCCGGGAGTTTCAGACATTGCATGACTCCAATGCAGGAGAAGAGAGACCACAGAATAATTCCGTGCGCTAATCAAACAGCTGACTCAGATCACTTCATTGGCACATTCCATTGTGAATTAACGACTTAGGGTGAGGTTTTTGCGGGCGAACAAGTCCCGCAAAGGCGCTTGATAGAGCGCTCTCTGCTTTGTGGTTAATCATTTGGTCGAGGACATGGGTGTTGACGCTAGTTCGTATTTGCGAATGTGCAAATTTTTTGTACGTTGTTTGACTATCGCTTCATAATTGACGTATTTAAATTCTAAATAAGCCTAAACTTCCTACCTTTACATATCCTTATGTTATGACAACGTCATTAATCTGAATTACTTATGTGCGCAGTTGTCGCCCAACCGTTTATTTCGAGGAAGCTGCATGACCCAACCCGCCCAGAAACTTCGGCTCAGTGCCCTGATCGCCCTGGTGGTGGGCTCGATGATTGGCGGCGGCATCTTTTCATTGCCGCAGAACATGGCTGCCCGTGCCGAAGTGGGGGCCATCTTGATCGGCTGGGCGATCACCGCCATCGGCATGCTGACCCTGGCCTTTGTGTTCCAGACGTTGGCGAACCGTAAGCCCGAACTGGACTCCGGGGTGTATGCCTACGCCAAGGCGGGTTTTGGCGATTACATGGGCTTTTCATCCGCCTGGGGTTACTGGATCAGTGCGTGGATGGGCAATGTCGGTTATTTCGTCTTGCTATTCAGCACCCTCGGCTACTTTTTTCCGGCGTTCGGCCAGGGCAATACGCCGCTTGCCATCGGCTGCGCGTCGCTGTTGCTGTGGGCCGTACATTTTCTGGTGATGCGCGGGATCAAAGAGGCAGCGTTCATCAATCAGGTGACGACGGTGGCGAAGATCGTGCCGCTGCTGATGTTTATCGTGATCGCCGCCGTTGCATTCAAGGCGGATATTTTCACCCGCGATATCTGGGGAATGGGTAACCCGCAGATGGGCAGCGTGGTCGAGCAGGTGCGCCACATGATGCTGGTCACGGTGTTTGTGTTTATCGGGATCGAAGGCGCCAGTGTGTATTCGGCGCGGGCGCAGAAACGCTCGGACGTGGGGCGCGCCACGGTGATTGGTTTCGTGGGCGTGCTGGCCTTGCTGGTGCTGGTGAATGTGTTGTCCCTGGGCATCATGAGCCAGCCGGAGCTGGCGCAATTGCAGAACCCGTCCCTGGCCGGTGTGTTGGAACATATCGTCGGGCCTTGGGGCGCGGTATTGATCAGTATCGGCCTGGCGGTTTCGCTGCTCGGCGCGTTGCTCTCTTGGGCGCTGCTGTGCGCGGAAATCCTCTATGCCACCGCCCAGGACAAGACCATGCCGGCGTTCCTGAAGAAGGAAAACGCCAATCAGGTGCCGGTCAATGCCTTATGGCTGACCAACGTGATGATCCAGGCATTCCTGGTGATCACGCTGTTTTCAGCCAGCACCTACACCACTCTGATCTACCTGGCGTCCTCGATGATCCTGGTGCCTTACTTGTGGTCGGCGGCCTATGCGGTGCTGTTGAGCGCGCGCGGCGAAACCTATGCAGGCTGGCAGCGTCGGCGCATGAAAGATCTGCTGGTGGGGCTGGTTGCCCTCGGTTATGCGATCTGGCTGCTGTATGCGGGGGGCTTGAAGTACTTGCTGCTGTCGGCGTTGCTGTACGCACCGGGTGTGATCCTGTTTGCCCTGGCCAAGCGCGAGCAGGGCCAACCCTTGTTTACCACCGTGGAAAAAGGCATTTTCAGCGGCGTGATCGCGGGCGCCGGGTTAGCCGCGTATGGGCTGTATAGCGGGGTATTGTCACTGTGAGATTGGCGTATCAACCGCCCTACGACTGGGCGGCGATGCTGGGGTTCCTATCGGCGCGGGCGATTACCGGGTTGGAAACCGTGGTCGCCGGCGTGTATCGGCGCAGTATCAGTGTGGCGGGGCGACATGGCTGGGTCAGCGTCGAACCGGGCGCGGGGGATTGGCTGGAGGTGACGGTCGACTTTCCCGAGCCCGCCGCGATGCCTGAGATCGAGCGGCGCTTGCGCAGGATGTTTGATCTGGACGCGGTGCCTGAGGTGATCAACGCGCAATTGTCGCAAGACCCCCTGATGGCGCAACTGGTTGCGGCCCGCCCTGGCCTGCGGTTGCCTGGCACCTGGGACGGATTGGAACTGGCGATGCGTGCAGTGCTGGGCCAGCAGATCACCGTGGTGGCGGCGATTCGCCTGGCGGGCAAGCTCGTGGCGCAGTATGGCCAGACCCTGCAAACCCCGCACGCCGGTATTACCCACCTGTTTCCGACACCTGAAGTGTTGGCTGCGGCGGACCTGGCGACCCTGGGCATGCCCAAGGCGCGGGGCCGTACGTTGTCTGGTGTGGCCCAGGCGCTGTTGGATGATCCACAGCTTTTCGAACCCAAGGCCAGCCTCCAGGACGGCGTTGCAAGGCTAGTGGCATTGCCGGGGATTGGAGAGTGGACCGCGCAGTACATCGCCATGCGCCAGTTGCGCGAGGCGGATGCGTTTGCGTCGGGGGATATCGGGCTGATCAATGCTTTGGCAGCCTTGGAAGGTGGACCGGTGTCGGCGCGGCAGTTATTGGCGCGGGCCGAGGCGTGGCGGCCGTTGAGGGCGTATGCGGCGCAGCATTTGTGGACAACCCTGTAGGAGCGAGCTTGCTCGCGAAAAACCTGAGAACGCCGCTGTGTATCAGGTTTCCCGCGTTATCGTTGGCGACCTTCGCGAGCAAGCTCGCTCCTACAGGGTATTAGTCACCACTGAGGCCGGTGCGAACCCAGTTCCACCGCCGGCAAATCCCACTGCAACGGCGTGCCACTGATGCTCAGCGGCGCCAGTAGCCGGTGGGCCTGGCCCCAGGCTGTCTGCTCCACCACCAGGCCTTGGTCATTGATATCTTCTTCGCGCAATGCCGCTTGCTGTGGCACTTGCCCGGCCTCCACCAGCAACTTCGCCGTACGCGCCAACGACAAGCGCGCCGAACCGCCGCGTCCGGAGTCCAGGCGCTCGGCCAACGCCCGGATCGCACTGGCGGCCATCAAATAGCCGGTGGCGTGATCCAGCGCCTGCACCGGCAGCGGCAGCGGTTTATCCGTCTGTTTCCAGGCCATGCCCGCCTCGGCAATCCCGCTGCTCATCTGCACCAGGCTGTCAAAGCCACGCCGATTACGCCATGGGCCGCTCCAGCCGTAGGCGTTGAGGCTGACGTCGATCAGTCCGGGGGCGATGTGCTGACGTTCGCCAAGGGTATAACCGAGTTGCTCCAGGGCATCGGCGCGGTAACCGTGGAACAGGATGTCGGCGTCCTTGAGCAACGCTTCGAACACTTGCCGGTCGTCGTGGCTCGTTAGATCCAGGCGGGCGCAGCGTTTACCCAGGGTCATTTCCGGGACGACGCCAGGTTCGTTCCAGGTGGGCGAGTCGATGCGCAGTACGCTGGCACCCAAGCCGGCGAGGAAACGACTGGCCACCGGGCCGGCCAGCACCCGGGTCAAATCCAGCACCTTGATGCCGGCCAGTGGGCGCGCTGCGGAACCGAGCCAGGGTTTGTCGGTGCCGGGTTCGAAGACCTGACGCTGGATCAACGCTTCGGCGTTTACCGCCAAGCCTTGGGGATGCTGCTGCCAGGCTTGCCAGCTACGCATCTGCGCCGCACAACCGCCCGCATCGACAACCGCCTGTTCCAGTTCGGCGGCTTTCCAGGTCGCGACTCTACTCGCCATGGCTGCGCGATCAGCGGCAGGCCCCAATACCCGCTCGGCCGCTGCGCGGTGATGGGGCGCGTTGGTGTGCAGACGGATCCAGCCATCCACGCTGGCGTAATCACCCGCTACCGGGTCCCACAAAGGCGGCACTTGCCACCCCACGGGACGAATCGACGAGGAGAACCACAACGAGGCCAGGCGCCGATCCACGCTGACGCTGGGCAGGCGCCCGGTTTGTTGCTCAATCAACTGGGCGACGGCCTGGCCCGCGGCGCCGATGCTGGCGGCCGCCAGGTCTGTCACGGCGAAGGTCGAGGGCAAGGCGCCGGCCTGGGTCTGGGGCAGTGGGGCGTGCGGTAAAGCGAGTGCGGCTTGGATGGGAGTCAGCAGGTCTGTCATCAAAGGCCCTCCGTAAGAGAAGGGCCACTATAGAAGATCATCCCACCGGTGTGGCAACCCCAGGGATCAAGGGCAGTTCGATGCTGGCGATAAAGCCGCCATCGGGATGGTTGGCCAGGATCAGGTTGCCGCCATGGCGCTCGGCGGCGCGACGGGCGATGGCCAGGCCCAGGCCATGGCCTTGGGCGGTCTGGCCTGGCGCCCGGTAGAACGGCTCGCCCAATTGGCTCAGGTGCTCGGCTTCAACGCCGGGGCCGTGGTCGCGTACGCTGATCAGAATGCGCCCGCCTTGATGCTGGGCCTGCAATTCAATCGGTTCGCCCATCGGGTTGAAGCGCTGGGCATTGCGCAGCAGGTTGTCCACGGCGCGTTCGATCATGGTCGGCCAGCCTTTAAGCTGCAAGTCATTGGCAGTCGTCAGTTGCACCACTTGCTCGGGGGCACTGAGTTGGGCGTCCTTTTGCAGCGTTTTAAGCAACGGGGTGAGGTCGATGTCTTCGGCGCTGGCGTTGTCGGCGTCGACCCGCGCCAATACCAGGATCTCGCTGATCAAGGCCTCCAGTCGATCGCATTCGCGGGTCAGGCGCGGCCAGAGTTTTTCCCGTTCTTCGGGGCTGGCGCGTTCGGCCAGGGCCAGGGCGATACGCAAGCGCGCCAACGGCGAGCGCAGTTCGTGGGACACGTCGCGCAGCAACTGGCGCTGGCTGCCGATCAGGCTTTGCAGGCGTGCGCCCATGCGGTTGAAGTCGTTGGCCAGCACGCCGAACTCGTCGCGCCGATTGGCCAGTTGCGCCAGGCTGTTCTGTTGATAAGTGGTTTGCCCCAGATCATGCACCGCGCCGCGCAAACGGCTGAGTGGGCGGGTGATGGACAAGGTCACCAGCAGGCTGAACAGGGTCAGCACCACCAGGGTAATCGCCAATGCACTGAGCGGCCACAGCAGGCTGCTGCGGTGCCAGGCGTCCAGCTCCGGGTGAGGAATACGGTAGATCAATAGGTAGGTGTCGCCGGTTTTGGCGCTGGTGTACTCGGCGGTCAGGCGGCGCCAGGGCAGGTGGCCGTCCTGGCTGTCGTTCTGGCGGGCTTCGAACGCGGCGGCGCGGCGCGGGAAGGTGCCGCGCACCACCGGGTCGCCGCTTTCGTTAAGCACTTGCACGTCGATGTGGTACTGGCGCTTGCGCTGCTGCAACAACTCCTGGGCGGCGTCTTCGCCCTGGGTTTCGTAGAGCTGCGTCCACTCTTGGGCCAGGTTGTTGAGGCCAGGGTGGCGGCTGAGAATCCAGGCGTCCTGGTTGAGCATGTGCCCAAGCAGGATCGACAAACCGGCAACCAGGGCGATGGCCAGCCAGAAACTCGCCAGGATACGCCAGAACAATGAACGCACAGGAAACCCTCAAACAGGAAAAGCCCAGCGGCGCGAACCACTGGGCTGGGGTGAAGCTAGGCCATTATTGCGCTTTTTGCGCTTGCTGGGCTTTCCAGGCCTGGAACTCTTTCCATTCGGCGCGGCGTTCGGCTTGTTTCTTGACGATTTCGTCGTACTTCTTCTGCTGGTCGGGCTTGAGCACGGCACGGATATCGGTCTGGGTTTTCTGCTTGCCTGCGGCGATTTCGTCCTGCATCGCCTTCTGGTCAGCGGCTGGCAGTTTGTCCAGGTACTTTTTGACCAGGTCTTTGCGGGCGTGCCATTGGTCACCCATCAGCTTGCGGATCTGCTCGCGCTGTTCCTTGCTCAAGTCCAGCTGGCTGAACGGGCCGCCTTTGCCACGCGGACCGTGTTCACCGTGGCCTGGGCCGCCCATCATGTGGCTTTCAGGACCACCCATCGGGCCTGGGCCTTCCGGCATTGCCATGGCAACGGTGGGCAGGGCAGTGGCGAACATCAAAGCGATAAGGGTCTTACGCATGGTGATTCTCCTGTCTCTATTCCGGTGAGTCCGGATGTGAGTAGGTTACGCAGCGCAAGGTCAGCGGCGGTCAGGGGAGGGTAAAGCTTCGGTAAAGACGGGTTTGATAGGAACTGACAAAACCCTCGAGGCTGATGAGAACGCGGGTGGGAGCTGGCTTGCCTGCGATAGCGGTGTGTCAGTCACCCTCATGCTAACTGGCCCACCACTATCGCAGGCAAGCCAGCTCCCCCAGGGTTGAGCGTGATGTTTAGAGGCTGTAGTAGTAACCACGACTACGCAGCGCCACGATCCGTGGCCGGCCATCGGGGTGTGGGCCGATCTTTTTACGCAGGTTGCTGACGTGCATATCCAGGCTGCGGTCATACAGGGTCAGCTTGCGGCCCAGGGCGATCTGCGCCAGTTCCTGTTTATCCAGGGGCTCGCCGGGCTGACGCAGCAATGCTTCGAGCAGGCGGCTTTCGGAGACGGTGAGGGCGAACTCCTGTTCATCGATGCTGACCACGCCGCGCACCGGGCTGAAGCACAGGTCGCCCAGTTCCAGCTGGGTCGATACCGCGGCCGGGTGGCTACGGCGTAACACGGCGCGCAGGCGCGCCGTCAGCTCGCGTGGGTCGCAAGGCTTGGCCAGGTAGTCGTCGGCGCCCAGTTCCAGGCCGAGGATGCGGTCCAGGGGTTCGCCCCGGGCCGAGAGCATCAGCACCGGCAGCTCCGGGTGGTCGTTGCGCAATTGCTTGAGCAGCTCCAGGCCGCTGCCGTCGGGCAGCATAACATCCAGTACGACGGCCGCCGGCGCACTGTCGGCCAGGGCTTTTCGGGCACTCAAGCCGTCATGGCAGGCGCGTACCTGGAAACCTTCCTGGCTCAACCAACTGGTCAGCAGCTCACAGAGCTCCTGGTCATCATCTATCAGTAACAGCTCGCTCATGACTCACTCAATTTAGCCATTGTCGGCGGCGAAGGCCCCACCGGTGATGCCTCGAGCCATTAGGAGTGCGCCGAAACGATTAGGTTCGACGCAGCCAGGCTCAAGGCAAGACTTGCTTGAACGGCTTGACCACTACATCGGCGTAGACGCCTGCTGCGACATAAGGGTCAGCCTTGGCCCAGGCCTGGGCGTCGGCCAGGGAGGCGAACTCCGCCACGATCAGGCTTCCGCTGAAACCCGCGTCGCCCGGGTCATTGCTGTCGACGGCCGGGTGCGGGCCGGCCAGTACCATGCGGCCTTCGGCTTGCAGTTGTTTGAGGCGCTCGACGTGGGCCGGGCGTACGCTCAGGCGTTTTTCCAGGGAGTTGGCAACGTCGGTGGCAATGATGGCGTAGAGCATGTCAGTCCTCGGTTTTCGGTGTGGTGTCATGCAGGTGGCGTGACAGGTAGATGCCCTGGCCGATCAAAAACAATACGGTCATGCCCAGGCTGCCAAACACTTTGAAGTCGACCCAGTAGTCCTGGAAGGTGAAGGCCACAAACAGGTTGGCGGCACCGCAGAACAGGAAGAACACGATCCAGGCCACGTTCAGGCGCACCCACACCGGCTCCGGCAAGGTCAGCGCATGGCCCATGATCCGCTTGATCAGCAGGCGGTCACCGATGAAGTGGCTGCCGATAAACACCAGGGCGAACAGCCAGTTCACCACAGGGGCTTTCCATTTAAGGAAGGTTTCGCTGTGGAAGGCCAGGGTCAGGCCACCGAACACCAGGCAGGCGACGAGGGTGAGCCATTGGCTTTTTTCCAGCTTGCGCTGCGAGATGAAGATGGCGCCGTACACTACGATAGAGCTGATGATCAGTACGGCAGTGGCACTGTAGATGCCCCCGAACGACAGCTCGTGGCCGGCGATTTCGATGACCCTGGGGTCGAGTTTGGTAACGATGAAAAACAGCAACAGCGGGATGAAGTCGATGAATTGTTTCACAGTAAGAGCCAGAAGCTGGATGTGGCGGCATAATAACAAACATCCTTGGTTGCGATAGCGCCAGCTGACTTGAGGTTACACACCCCCGTGAATGTTGATTTGCACTGCCACAGCACGGCCTCCGACGGCGCCCTGGCGCCCGCGGTACTGGTTGCGCGTGCGTTTGAAAAAGGCGTGCGAGTTTTGGCATTGACCGACCATGACACCCTTGAAGGCCTCGACGAAGCCCGCCAGGCCGCGCACTCCCTGGGTATGCAGTTGGTCAACGGCGTGGAATTGTCCTGCACCTGGGGCGGCGCCACCATCCACGTGCTGGGCTACGGTTTTGATCAAAAGGCCCCGCCCTTGGTGGCGGCGATTGCCCAATTGCACGATGGCCGCTGGCTGCGGTCCGAAGAAATAAGCCGCAAGCTCAGCCTTAAAGGCATGCCAGGTGCCCTCGACGGTGCCCGTGCTATCCAGCAGGAATTGGGCGACAGCGGCAACGCACCGGCCCGTCCGCACTTTGCCGACTGGATGGTGCGTGAAGGCTATGTGAAGGATCGCGCCGAGGCCTTTCGCAAATGGCTGGGCGCCGGCAAGTTGGGCGATGTGAAGCTGCACTGGCCAACCCTGGAAGACACCGTCCAGACCCTGCGGGCCTCCGGGGCCTGGGTGAGCCTGGCGCATCCCTGGCATTACGATTTCACCCGCAGCAAGCGCCGCAAGCTGATCAGCGACTATATTGGTGCGGGTGGCCACGCCATCGAAGTGGTCAACGGGCATCAACCGGCGGAACAGGTCGGCAGCCTGGCGATTCTCGCCCGCGAATTTGGTCTGCTGGTCAGTGCCGGCAGTGATTTTCATGGCCCAGGCGGCTGGTCCGAGATTGGCGAATATCGCCAGGTCCCGGAAGATCTGCCGCTGTTGTGGGGGCGATTCAAGCATGACCCCATTATTGCCACCGTCTGAACAGGTAGAGCACGTGAGCCAATTCTTCCAGATTCATCCGGAAAACCCTCAGGCGCGCCTGATCAAGCAGGCCGTAGAGATCATCCGTGCCGGCGGCGTGGTGATCTACCCGACGGATTCGTCCTACGCCATTGGCTGCCAGATCGGCGACAAGGGCGCGGTGGAGCGAGTAAGACGCCTGCGCCAGCTGGACGACAAGCACAACTTTGCGCTGATCTGCAGCGACTTGTCCCAGCTCGGGCTGTTCGCCAAGGTCGACACCGGCACCTTCCGCCTGCTCAAGGCCCACACGCCGGGGCCCTACACCTTCATCCTCAACGCCACCCGCGAAGTGCCGCGCCTGTTGCTGCACCCGAAGAAGCGCACCATTGGCCTGCGCGTGCCGGAACACCCGATTGCCCTGGCGCTGCTGGCCGAATTGGGCGAACCGCTGATGAGCGTGTCGTTGATCCTGCCCGGCGAAACCGAGCCGTTGTACGACCCTTACGAAATGCGCCGTTTGCTGGAAAAGCACGTCGACCTGATCATCGACGGCGGCTACGGTGGCAACAAGGCCTCCACGGTGATCAACCTGGCCGATGGCGAGCCAGAAGTGGTGCGTGTGGGTTGTGGCGATCCGGCTCCGTTCATGGTCGAGGCCTGAATGTCAGCCGTGGAAGCCGCTGATCCCCAGGCTGGCGCCCAGCAGGAACTGCCGTTTGCCATGGTGTATGGCCAGGCGGTCATGGAAATGCCCCTGGACCTGTACATCCCGCCGGACGCCCTGGAGGTGTTCCTTGAAGCCTTCGAAGGCCCGCTGGACTTGCTGCTGTACCTGATCCGCAAGCAGAACATCAACATCCTTGACATTCCGGTGGCAGAAATTACCCGCCAATACATGGGCTATGTCGAGCTGATGCAGTCGGTGCGCCTGGAACTGGCCGCCGAGTACCTGGTGATGGCGGCCATGCTCGCCGAGATCAAGTCGCGCATGCTGTTGCCGCGCTCGGAGACGGTGGAAGCCGAAGAGGATGACCCGCGCGCCGAGCTGATCCGCCGCCTGCAGGAGTACGAACGCTTCAAGGCCGCCGCCGAAGGCATCGACGGCCTGAGCCGTGTGGGCCGTGATGTGGTGGTGCCCAAGCTCGACGCTCCCGAGGCGCGCGCGCGCAAGTTGCTGCCGGACGTGAGTCTGGAAGAATTGCTGATGTCCATGGCCGAAGTACTGCGCCGCGGCGATATGTTCGAGAGCCACCAGGTCAGCCGTGAAGCGCTGTCCACCCGCGAGCGCATGAGCGATGTGCTGGAACGTCTCAAGGGCGGTGGGTTTGTGCCCTTTGTCGAGTTGTTTACTGCCGAAGAGGGCCGACTGGGCGTGGTGGTGACCTTTATGGCGATCCTTGAGCTGGTGAAGGAGTCCTTGGTCGAGCTGGTGCAGAATGAGCCTTTTGCGGCTATCCACGTGCGGGCGCGAGCCGAATAACGAGCTGAATCGATGAATCTGACTGAACCCCGCGAACTGGCCCCTTTGCTGGAGGCCTTTCTCCTGGCCTCGGGTAAACCGCAATCTCTGGAGCGCCTGTTCGAACTCTTTGAAGAGGCCGAACGCCCGGAGCCGCCGGTCTTCAAGAAGGCCTTGGAGATCCTGCGCAAATCCTGCGAGGGCCGTGCCTTTGAACTGCGTGAAGTGGCGTCGGGTTACCGCCTGCAGATCCGTGAGAAGTTTTCACCGTGGGTCGGGCGTTTGTGGGAAGAACGCCCGCAGCGCTACTCCCGGGCGATGCTGGAGACCATGGCGCTGATCGCCTATCGCCAGCCCATCACCCGGGGCGAGATCGAAGATGTGCGTGGTGTGGCGGTCAACAGCCATATCGTCAAGACCCTGCTGGAACGTGAGTGGATCCGCATTGTTGGCTACCGCGATGTGCCGGGCAAACCGGCCATGTTCGCCACCACCAAGGTGTTTCTCGATCACTTCAACCTGAAAAACCTCGACGACCTGCCACCCCTGGCCGAGCTGCGCGAAATGGAGGCCGAGCCGGTGCTCGACTTCGACGACGCGCCGGTGCCGCAAAGCCTGCAGGAACTGGCCGACGCCAGCGCCGAGCCGGAGGAGCCCAAGGACGAAACCAGTTTCCATACGTTGTTGCTGGAGCTGGACGACATGGAGCAGGGGATCAAGACCGACTTCGACGATTTGCTGCGTGATGGTGCGGCGGAGCCAGAAACCGAGGTGAACGTTGAATCCGAGCCTGAGGTCGAAGCCGAAGACGATGTGCTTGGCGTGGCCCAAGCCCGGGAAAAGCTCCTGGCCGCCGTCGCCGCCCTCGAACAGCCGCCCCTGAGTGACGAAGAAGACGAAGCCCGGGCGCTGGCCGAAGCCATCGAAAACGAACGCCGACAGCTCGAAGACTGACCGGCTCTGACTTTCACTGCGCAACCCATGTGGGAGCTGGCTTGCCTGCGATGCAGGCGCCTCGGTCTCTCAGATGCAAGGAGGTGATGCCATCGCAGGCAAGCCAGCTCCCACAGAGGATCGACCATGAGTGCCATGAAAGACCCGTGCATCAGCATCTGCAAATTCAACGATGACATCTGCGTCGGCTGTGGCCGCAGCAAGCGTGAAATCCGTGCCTGGAAGAAACTCGATAAAGCCGATAAGCGCACGGTGCTGGCCGAAGCCGAGCTGCGATTGCTGGCCCTGGGGGCCACCGGTCGGCGGAAAAGCAAATGAACTGGGCGTTATCGACTAGTCTGTGATGCGCAACACGCGCCATGCGCGTATGATTCGCGACCCCTTGCCGAGCTATTTGGCCAAGGCCCCGCTTTCAATACCCTCAGGCCACGCCTGAATCGACCCACCGGGAGGTGCTTACGATGAATGACCAAGACCAGAAAGACCAGGAAATCGGCCCAGCAGGCGAAAAGCTGCAAAAAGTGCTGGCGCGTATCGGTGTGGGCTCGCGCCGCGACGTCGAAGCCTGGATCACCCAGAAGCGCATCAAGGTCAACGGCGTCGAGGCAACCCTCGGCCAGCGCGTCGACCTGCACGATGCAATCACCATTGATGGCAAGGTCATCAAGCGTGAAGAGGCCGCCGAATCGGTGCGCCGCGTGATCATGTACAACAAGCCCGACGGCGAGATCTGCACCCGTGACGACCCGGAAGGCCGTCCGACCGTGTTCGACAAGATGCCCAAGCCTAAAGAGGGCCGCTGGATCAACATCGGTCGCCTGGACATCAACACCACCGGCTTGCTGATGTTCACCACTGACGGTGAGTTGGCCAACCGCCTGATGCACCCGTCCTACGAGATGGACCGTGAATACGCCGTGCGTGTACGTGGTGAAGTCGATGACGAGATGATCGAACGCCTCAAGGCGGGCGTGGTGCTCGAAGACGGCCCGGCCAAGTTCACCGACATCAAGCAGGCGCCGGGTGGCGAAGGTTTCAACCACTGGTACCACTGCGTGGTGATGGAAGGCCGTAACCGTGAAGTGCGTCGCCTGTGGGAGTCCCAGGGCCTGGTGGTCAGCCGCCTCAAGCGCGTGCGTTTTGGTCCGGTGTTCCTGAACTCCGACCTGCCGATGGGCCGCTGGCGCGAAATGAGCCAGTACGAAGTCGATATCCTCAGCGCCGAAGTGGGCCTGACGCCGGTTGCCATGCCGCAGATGAACGCCAAGAGCAAAGACAAGCTTGAGCGTATGCAGCGCAAATCGTCGCGCCCAGTGCCACGTACCGAACGTGTTGCCCGCACCCTGCGCCCTGCGCTGGATGCACCGGCCACCGGCGGTCGTATCTCGCGTCAGCCGCACATTGAAGGTGAACGCCGCCCCACCACGCCATCGCGTCAGGAAGGCGAGCGTGCGCCACGTACGCCGCGTCCTGCTCCGGCGGGTGGTCGCAGCAACCGTGGTGAAGCGGATCGCCCGGCCGACAACGCCAGCACCAAGCGTCCAGCTAAGCCAGCAGCGAACAAGCGCCCTGGCCCGAAACTGGTCGCGGACGAGCCTTCGGGCAAGCGCCGTGGCGCCCCGGCCGGTTCCGGCCAGCGTCCTGGTTTTGGCCGCAAGAAGCCGCAGTGATGCGCTAAGCGCTGCACGAAAACGCCAACCCTAGGGTTGGCGTTTTTTTTGCGATCTACATTCGAAATGCAATCAACTGTGGCAGCTGGCTTGCCTGTGATAGCGGTGGGCAAGCCCTAATGCCAGTCAGTTAAGACAGAATCGGCAACTGTGGCGAGGGAGCTTGCTCCCGCTGGGGCGCGAAGCGGCCCCAAAAATGGGACTGCTACGCAGTCCAGCGGGAGCAAGCTCCCTCGCCACAAGTCACTGGTTGTCTGCTCTAGCTCTTAACTGACTGGCATTAGGGCAAGCCCGGCTCCCACAGGGATCTCTACACGTCTGACGGTCTTTTAAAAGGCAAAGGCGCCATCAAACACCGGCTTGTCATCCAGCGCCAATACCCCACTGGCAAAGATCAGGTCCAGGTGATGACTGCCTTTCTGCCCGCCACCCAAGCCCAGGTGCAGCCCGCAGTGACGCTCTTCAAACCCGGCATTGCGCGCATACAGGTCCTTGACCCCTTCATTGGTGCCAATCCCCAACTCCTCCACGCGACGGTTGGACGGGTTGGCATTCAGGTACTTGTTGAAGTCATCTGCCAGCCCCGGCACTTCGCTGGCCACGCTGCAAACGGTGGAGTTCTCGATCCATAACTCCAGCGGCGATTGCAGCACGCCGTATTTGCGTGCAAAGGGGATGGTACTGAGGAAGGTGCCGACAAACCGCACCTGGCCGTTGATGGCTTCGCTGTGGGTGGCGATTTCGCCGGGCGCCAGGTCGTGGTTGCCGACGCCGTTGATATTGGTCCACTTCTTGATGCTGCTCATCGGCGCTTCCAGGCGCGAACCGTGTTTGTCGGTAAAACTCAGCACGTTGGCCTGGGCCATGCGCCGGATCAGTGTGGCGTTGAGGTCGGCGATGCGTTGGGGCTCGACGCTGAAGGTGTCGTAAAAATAGTCGCCGTAATCCTTGAACAGCAGGGATTTCTTCCAGTGCTCGGCCATCACGCCTTGCAGGGCGCGGACAAAGTCAGGGCCTTCGGCGCGTGGGTTGGGCAGCGTGGAGGAATCGTAGAGAAACAGGTACAGATCACAGGTTTGAATGGCCTTTGCCAGGGTGTCGCTGGGCGCCAGGTCCAGGCGTTGCAGTTGGAAGTTGAAGCGGGCGGCGCTGCCGTGGGTGATCGCCTGGGCGATGGCGTCATAGCGCTCGGTATGGCCCAGCAACACGGTGGGGCGGTTCAGGCCGTTGAGGGCCGGGTGGTGAGCAAGGTAGTAGAGAAAGTGTTCGACGGCGCGGGCCTTGTCCATGACGGGTGTCCTTCGGTGCCTTGGGTAAGGGGGCAGGCGCCGTGCACAGCGCCTGCCGGATGCCTGCCGGTTATTAGAAAGGCCACATCGCGGTGCCAAAAGGCACAACGGCATCGGCTTGCATCATTTCAACGGCGGCCTCATGGGTCGGCGCTTCAAACCAATCGTCGAGTTGCAGTTCGGTTTCCAGGTCGTTTTCCAGTGCTTGCATGGTGTATCTCCTAGAGGACGTTGATTGAGAACGGCTCACCCACGGGCTTCGCGGGCAAGTGGAAAGAACCTAGAAGAGAGTGTTTCGAAATGCAAAAAATTTATTGACACGGTTTCATTTGGATTTTTTCTTCTGTTTTTTGGCGGATTTTTTTATTCAGGCAAAACAGTAAATTGGCTGAAGCGATTCTTCAGACGTGGCCTTCCGACAGAATTCCGTTGAGGGCTGCCAAAGTCTGGCTGTAACGCAGGATTTCCGTGGTGTAACGATAGATTTACGTAACTGCCCTACCGTTGTTGGGGGGCGCGCCGATGTAAGCATTAGCTGACAGAATTGCCTGTGCACTTTCCCGGTGCGTGCCGAAGCTGTCGAGCGGTGTACAATGCGCCGCGTTTTACTGTGACCCCCCTTGCGTACCCACGCAAAAGGCCAAGACCTCAGGGTTTGATCCCCCTGATCACTCCGCCTGGCCACGAGCCGGACGGGTTCGATTTCGTCACAGATAAAAACAAACAGGTGACGCATGACCGTTAGAAAGACGCTGTACTCCTGGTGCCTGCGCTGGGGTTTGAGCGGCGCTGCTTGAGTCGGTAATTCAAGGCAGCAACCTGCATTCAACTCTTCAAACCTTGCGTGAGACCCTTTTCATGAGTGGACCCCATTCCTCTTCAGGCGAGCTGAAACGCGGCCTGAAAAATCGGCATATCCAGTTGATCGCCCTCGGTGGCGCCATCGGCACCGGCCTGTTCCTGGGCTCGGCCGGGGTGCTCAAATCCGCCGGCCCGTCGATGATCCTGGGCTATGCCATCTGCGGCTTTATCGCCTTCATGATCATGCGCCAGCTTGGCGAAATGATTGTCGAGGAGCCCGTCGCCGGCTCCTTCAGCCATTTTGCCCACAAGTACTGGGGCGGTTTCGCCGGTTTTCTGTCGGGCTGGAACTGCTGGATTCTGTACATTCTGGTGGGTATGTCGGAGCTGACGGCCGTCGGCAAGTACGTGCATTACTGGTGGCCGGAGATTCCGACCTGGGTCTCTGCGGCGGCCTTCTTCGTGCTGATCAACGTGATCAACCTGGCCAACGTCAAAGTCTTCGGTGAAGCCGAGTTCTGGTTCGCCATCATCAAGGTGGTGGCGATCGTCGGCATGATTGCCCTGGGCAGCTACCTGCTGGTCAGCGGCAGCGGCGGCCCGCAAGCCTCGGTCAGCAACCTGTGGGAGCATGGTGGTTTCTTCCCCCATGGCGTCGGCGGCTTGGTGATGGCCATGGCGATCATCATGTTCTCCTTCGGCGGCCTGGAAATGCTCGGCTTTACTGCTGCCGAAGCCGACCAGCCACGTACCGTGATCCCCAAGGCGATCAATCAGGTGATCTACCGCATCCTGATTTTCTACATCGGTGCCCTGGTAGTACTGCTGTCGCTCACACCGTGGGACAGCCTGCTGGCGACCCTCAACGCCTCCGGCGATGCCTACAGCGGTAGCCCGTTCGTGCAGGTGTTCTCGATGCTGGGCAGTAACACCGCCGCGCATATCCTCAACTTCGTGGTGCTGACCGCTGCGCTGTCGGTGTACAACAGCGGTACCTACTGCAACAGCCGCATGCTCTTGGGCATGGCCGAGCAGGGCGACGCGCCCAGGGCCCTGGCGAAGATCGACAAGCGCGGCGTGCCGGTGCGTTCGATCCTGGCCTCGGCGGCGATCACCCTGGTGGCGGTGCTGATGAACTACCTGATGCCCCATGACGCGCTGGAACTGCTGATGTCGCTGGTGGTGGCCACGTTGGTGATCAACTGGGCGATGATCAGTTTCTCCCACGTCAAGTTCCGCCAGCACATGAACCGCACCGGCCAGGTGCCGCTGTTCAAGGCGTTGTGGTATCCGTATGGAAACTACATCTGCCTGGCGTTCGTGGTGTTTATCCTGGTGATCATGCTGATGATGCCGGGGATTCAGGTGTCGGTATATGCGATCCCGGTGTGGGTAGCGTTCATGGCAGTGTGTTACTGGATCAAGAACAAGCGCACGGCGCGGCCGGCTATTGGCGCAACGGGTCCGGTTCTGGAGTAGGACTTTTCCCCTTGCAGAAAACCCGGCGCCCTGCCGGGTTTTTTGTGGGTATGGCAGGTTAGAATCGCCCCCTCTTTTTTCCGCATGCTCGGAGGCCCCGATGCAATACACCGACGTCGCCGATAGCGCCTTGCAGCGCGATGAGCTGGAAGACTTGATAGACCGGCACAGCGGCCCTTTGCGCTTGATCGGAGTAGATTTAAGTGGCGTCGACCTGTCGCGCATGGCATTGGACAACTGGGTGTTCGAGCGCTGCACCCTGGTCCAGACCTCGTTTCTCGGTTCTCGACTGGAAGGGATTCAGTGGAAAAACTGCCGAGCCGGCCTCGCCATTTTCGAAGCGGCCAACCTGCTCGAGGCGCAATTCCACAGTTGCGATCTGAACAACACTCGTTGGCAGCGCAGCAAACTGTCCCAGGCGACTTTTACCCAGTGCAAGCTGACGGGCGCCAATTTCACCCATTGCGCGTCACTGGGGCTGAGCTTCAGCGAAACCCTGCTCAACAGTGCCTTTTTATCCGGGTTGTCGTTTGCTCGAAGTGTGCTCAAGAATCTGGATTTTTCCGACAGCGACTTGTCGGATACGGACTTTCGCAAGGCTGAACTGGTCGACTGCAGCCTCGCACATGCCCGCATCAACGGCGCTAATTTTGCGGGTGCCGACTTGCGCGGTGCAGATTTGAGCGGTTTTCGCCTCAATGATGCCAAACTGTTCAAAGGCGCCGTGATTTCCAAAGCCCAGGCGTCGATATTGTTGTCCGAGTTGGGCTTGTCCGTTGCCTAAGGTTTTGATTGATGCTGGAAATTTCCAACAATGTGCACCTGCCCGACGCCGAGATCGAGCTGACCGCCATTCGTGCCCAGGGTGCCGGTGGGCAGAACGTCAATAAGGTGTCGAGTGCGGTGCACCTGCGGTTTGATATTCCGGCCTCGTCGTTGCCGGAGTTTTACAAGGAGCGCCTGCTGGCGCTGCGTGACAGCCGGATCACCAGCGAAGGCGTGCTGGTGCTCAAGGCCCAGCAATATCGCACCCAGGAGCAGAACCGCGCCGATGCGCTGGAGCGCCTGGTGGAGTTGATCCAGAGCGCCACCAAGGTCGAGAAAAAGCGCCGTCCGACCAAGCCCACCCTGGGTTCGAAGAAACGCCGCCTTGAGTCCAAGACCAAGCGCGGCAGCATCAAGGCCGGGCGCGGCAAGGTCGACTTCTAGGCGTCGCGTGTTTCGCGGGCCTTGGGCGCCTGGCGGTACAGGTAGAAGCTCAGCAGCAAACCGGCGAAAGCTGCGAGGGCGGCGAACAGGAATATCGAGGCAAAGCCAAAACCTGCCGCCACGGCGCCCGCCAGCGGCCCGGTGATGCCCAGGGACAAGTCGATAAACAGCGAATAGGCGCCCACCGCCGAACCTCGGCTGGAGGCCGGCACCAGGTTGACCGCCTCAACCCCCAGCGCCGGGAACACCAGGGAAAAGCCGAAACCGCTCAACGCCGCACCCGCCAACGCCAGTTGGGCATCCGGCGCCAGCCACAGCAACAGCAGGCCCAGCACTTCCACTGACAGGCAGGCGATTGCGACGCGAAAACCGCCAATGCGGTTGATCAAATTGCCAAACAGCAAGCGTGCGCCGATAAAACTGGCACCGAACAGGCTCAAGGCCCACACCGCGTTATCCCAGTGCTGGGTGCTGTAATACAACGTGATAAAGGTGGCGATGGTGCCAAAGCCGATGGAGCCCAGCGCCAGCGCGCAACCATGGGGCAGCACGCGGCCCAGCACGTTCATGAACGGCAAACGGATGCCGGGCACAATCGGCGCCGCTTGTTTTTTCCAGGCCAACAGCACACCCAGCACGGCCAACAGAATGATGCTGACGCCCATGCTCCACAGCCCAAAATGGCTGACCAGCAGCACCCCCAGCGGCGCACCGACCGCCAGCGCGCCGTAGCTGGCGATGCCGTTCCAGGAAATAACCTTGGCCGTGTTCGCCGCGCCGACACGGCCAATGCCCCAGCCAATCGCGCCCGAACCCACCAGGCTTTCAGCGCTGCCCAGCACCAGCCGCCCGACCAGCAGGCAGCCGAGGCTCATAGCCGGCAGGCTGGAAAACCACGCCGCAAACAACATGAACACGCCACTCAAACCGCAGCCCACCAAGCCGAGCAGCACGGCGCGCTTGCTGCCCAGATTGTCGATGATCTTACCGGCATAGGGGCGGCTCAGCAGGGTTGCCAGGTATTGCACGCTGATCACCAGCCCGGCGATGACGGCGCCATAGCCCAGCTGGCTATGGACATAGCCCGGTAATACGGCCAGGGGGATGCCGATATTCAAATAGCCGATGAAGGTAAACAGCACGATGGAAACAACTTGCAGCGTGACCGCCATGGGGCGCTGGGTATCTGGCATGGGAGGGATCCACTGTCGCAGCAGGTAAAGATAGGCTGCTAATGATACCGGCGCGCAGGCCGGGCAGGGCGGCAAAAATGTAAAACGTCAGCTCTAAAGCCGATCAAGCTTGGGTGGGGGCCAGTAATTGAGTGGTCACCAGGGCAGCCAAAGCGTTTTCCTGGGTGCCGAAGCGCTTGAGCAGTGCTGCTTGCTTGTCGGCACTGAGGCGGTTCCAGACTTCGACCATCTGCAAGGCAGCGTCGAGTACAGCGGCGTCCGGCGTGTCGGAAGGGGAAGTGGTCATAGTGAAGGTCTCGGATAATTCAGGCAGTGTGGAAAGCGCTCAAAGGCGCGCTTTCCACACGGTCTGGTACGGCGTCAGTCTCGGCTTTCGCGCTCGACTGGTTTTGCTTCTTTGGCCTCAGGCTGCTTGTCGCTGGCCTGCTGCGGTGTTGGCTGCTCAGTTGGGTGCAGGCTTGGGAAGGGGAGATTAGGTATCTCGTGCATCGTGGTCGCTCCTCGCAAGGTCTGTTTTTTCAATCGCAGGTGATTCCGCGCTCTCAAAAAGCCTTGGCAGGATACAGCACCGTAAATGACAAAAAGACTTTTATCTCCACAGATGCACAATTTTTAATGGTTCAGGCGCAAGTGACATGAGGTCACACCCCTAGAACGGCACCTTGCCCAGGATCATGTCGCGGTACATCACAAAATCCCCCAGCAAGCTGTAGAACGGGTGCTGAAAGGTGGCGGGGCGGTTCTTTTCGAAGAAGAAGTGGCCAATCCAGGCAAAGCTGTAGCCTGCCAGGGGCAACGCCAGCAGCAGAACCAATGAGCCTCTGCCGATGGCGTACGCGAGAATGCCTATTACCAGGGTGGTGCCGATAAAGTGCAGGCGTCGGCAGGTGCTGTTGCCATGTTCGCTCAGGTAGTACGGGTAGAACTCGGCAAAACTGTTGAATTTCTTGATGTTTTCCACGGTCACCGGCCCTCTGGTTGCTGTGCCGCCAACGGGTGCGCGGCGGGGAGCTTATTTGAGTCTAGAGTGATCAGTGCTAACAGCCAGTGACAATAGATGCCACTTTAGTATCCTTGGCTTCCTGGCTGCCGTTTGAGCCTGCTTTCAACAAGAAGACGCCATGAGCGAACGAACAACTTCTGCAAGCTGGGCGATGGGCATCGTCAAGGCGCTGGAAATGGATGGCCTGGATTGCCGTGCCTTGTTCAAGCAACTGGGCTTGGACTACGCCGCCCTCAGTGACCCCGATGCGCGCTTCCCGCAAGACGCCATGACCCGCCTGTGGCAACGCGCGGTAGAGGTGTCGGGTAACCCGGCGATTGGCCTGAACATGGGCAAGGTGGTGCGCCCGGCCTCGTTTCACGTTGCCGGTTATGCGTTGATGTCCAGCAACACCCTGGCCGAAGGTTTTATGCGATTGGTGCGCTACCAGCGCATCATCGCCGAAAGCGCTGATTTGAGTTTTCGACTGTTACCCGAAGGCTATGCGTTGATTCTGACGGTGCATGGCGATCACCTGCCGCCGACCCGTCAAAGCGCCGAAGCCTCGCTGGCCAGCGCCCTGGCCCTGTGCGGCTGGCTCACCGGGCGCACCCTGCAGCCCCGCAAAGTGCTGCTGCAAGGCGAGCAGCCGGCGGACCTGGCGCCCTACCAACAGGCCTTTCATGCGCCTTTGCAATTCAATGCACCCTATGACGCGCTGATTTTCGAGCAGGCGGACATGGAGGCGCCGCTGCCCACGGCCAACGAAGCCATGGCGCTGTTGCATGATCGCTTTGCCGGTGAATACCTGGCGCGTTTTTCCGAAAGCCGCGTGACCCATAAGGCGCGTCAGGTGCTGTGCCGCCTGTTGCCTCAGGGCGAGCCCAAGCGCGAAGCCGTGGCCCAGACGTTGCACCTGTCCCAGCGCACCTTGCAGCGGCGGCTGCAGGAGGAGGGCACCAGCTTCCAGGCCTTGCTTGATGACACCCGGCGCGAACTGGCCGAGCAGTACCTGGCACAACCCAGCATGACCTTGCTGGAAATCGCTTACCTGCTGGGGTTTGCCGACCCGAGCAACTTTTTCCGCGCGTTTCGCCGCTGGTTCGATGCCACGCCCGGTGAATACCGGGCGCGCTTGCAACAAATGTCGTCGGTCAGTGACGCCAGAACGCCGGAATGCACAACACAAACACGGTGATGATCTCCAGGCGACCCAACAACATGCCCAAAGACAGGATCCACTTGGCGGCATCCGGCAGGGTGGCGAAGTTGCCGGCTGGGCCGATGGTTTCGCCCAGGCCGGGGCCCACGCCGGAAACGGTACTGGCGGCGCCGGTCAACGCGGTCATCCAGTCCACGCCTAGCAGCGACAGGGCCAGGGCGATCATGCAGATGGTGATGGCGAAGAAAAACGAAAAAGTCAGGATCGACCGCACAATCTCTTCATCGAGGCGATGGCCGTTGTACTTCTGCTTGATCACCGCGCGCGGATGGATCAACTGATTCAAGTTGGCCTTGAGCAGGATGTAGGCCACCTGGAAACGGAAGATTTTGATACCGCCCGCGGTGGAGCCCGAGCAGCCGCCGATAAAGCCCAGGTAGAAAAACAGCATCAGTGAGAAGTTGCCCCACAAGCTGTAATCCCCCAGTGCAAAGCCGGTGGTAGTCACCACAGACGTCACGTTCAGCGCCACATGGCGCAAGGCATCGAGCCAATGCAGGTTGGTGGTCCACCAGTACCAGGTGCCGAGTACCAGCCAGGTCACCAGCAACAGGCCGAGCAAGCCTTGCACCTGCTGGTCCTTGATCAGCGCCCGACGGTTACCACGTAAAGTGGCCACGTACAGGGCGAACGGCAAGCTGCCCAGGATCATCACCACCACCGCGACCCAATGCACCGCCGGTTGTTTCCAATGGGCCAGGGACTCGTCCGAGGTGGAAAACCCGCCCGTGGAAATCGCTGACATCGCATGGTTGATCGCATCGAACACGCCCATTCCGGCCCACCAGAAGGCCAGGCTGCCGAAGATGGTGATGCCCACATACGCCGCCACGATCAGGCGCGCCACCATGTGTGAACGAGGCATGACCTTTTCCGAGCGGTCCGAGGATTCGGTCTGGAACAGGCGCATGCCACCAATGCGCAGCAGCGGCAGGATCGCCACCGCCATGCCGATAAAGCCGATACCGCCGAGCCAGTGCAGCAGCGAACGCCACATCAAAATGCCCGGCGACATGCTGTCCAGCCCGCTCAACACGGTGGAGCCCGTGGCGGTGATGCCGGACATGCTTTCGAAGAACGAGTCGGTGTAGCTGATGTGCTGGGTCAGCAAAAAGGGCAGGGCGGCGAAGATGCACACCACCACCCAACTACTGACCGTCAGCAGGTACATGTCCCTGGGGCGCAGGTGCACGTGCTCTGGGCGACCAGGGATGACCAGCGCCAGGCCGGCGATAAAGGTGATCAGGCTGGCCCACAGGAACGAGGGCAGGTCGCTGGTGCGTTCGAAGATCACCAGGGTCGCCATCGGGATCACCATGGCGACCGCAAGGGTGATCAGGAAGATGCCGATGATGAAACCGATGATGCGCAGGGTCGGCAACGCCATGAAGTTCGCTCGGGTGATTGGGCAGAGGCGCCATTCTACCTGCGGTGCAGGTCTTGTAAACCAAGGGCTGCCGGTTGATGGAGAACCCCTGTGGGAGCTGGCCTGCCAGCCGGCGGATATCCACCTGACGCCCCGCAATCCAATGTGGGAGCTGGCTTGCCTGCGATGGCGGTGTGTCAGTTACAGATCAGTCGACTGAACCACCGCCATCGCAGGCAAGCCAGCTCCCACAGGTATAACGGCGGCAGTTATTGCGCGCATGAAAAAGGCGACCCGCAGGTCGCCTCTTTCAACTGCGCTTGATCAGAACTCGTGATCAGCGCTGTCCGGGTTCAGGTCGCTGATGCCCAGCTTGCCAGCAGCGGCTTCGATCGAGCCGGTCTGCTTGACCAGGGCGGCAATCGAGTCACGCACGATCTGGTTGCCCTTTTCATTGTCGGCGGCGATCAACTGGTCGTAGTGCTCGCCGTTGTTGGCGTGGTCAACCATCACCTGGATCTTCGCTTCGGTGGCGGCCAGGTCAGCCTTGAGGGCTGCATCTGCTGCCGGGTCGGCCTTGGCCACCAGGGACGACAGGCTGGCGCCGGTCAGCTTGGTACCGTCAACACGGGTGTATTCGCCCAAGTAAACGTTACGGATGCCCTTGGCGTCGTAGAAGTGCGAGTAATGGGTGTTGTCGCTGAAGCAGTCTTGCTCGTCTTCTGGCGAGTTGGCTTCCAGGGATACTTTCATGCGCTCCCCGGCGAGTTCGCCCAGAGACAGGCTGCCCATGCCGAACAGCATTTTACGCAGGCCATCGGTCGCAGGTTCCGACTCCAGGGTGGCGCGGTAGTTGTCTTCGACGTTGGGCTTCCAGTTGCCGACCATTTCCTGCAGGTCGCTGACCAGCAGTTGAGTGACAGCTCGCAGGTAAGTGCGGCGACGCTCGTTGTGGCCGCCGGTTGCACCATCACCGGTCATGTAGTCCGACGCCGGGCGGTTGCCCGCGCCTGGGCCGGTGCCGTTGAGGTCCTGGCCCCACAGCAGGAATTCGATGGCGTGGTAGCCGGTGGCGACGTTCGCTTCGGAACCGCCCAGTTCATTGAGGCTGGCGAGTTTTTCCGGAGTGATCTCCTTGACGTCGACCTTGTCTTCGCCGACCTGGATCTCGTTATTGGCGATGATGTTGGCGTTGGCACCTGGGTTGCCCAGCGCGTGCTCGTAGGACTTGTCGACGTAGTCGATCAGGCCTTCGTCCAGGGGCCAGGCGTTCACCTGGCCTTCCCAGTCGTCGATGATGGTGTTGCCGAAGCGGAATACTTCGCTCTGCAGGTAGGGTACGCGTGCGGCGATCCAGGCGGTACGGGCCGCTTTCAGGGTTTCGTCGTTCGGGTTGGCGAGGAAGGTATCGATTGCGGTCTGCAGGGTTTTTGCGGTGGATTCGGCATCGCTGTACACCGCAAACACCATGTCTGCGTAGTGCGCGACCACGGCCTTGGCGGCCGCTTCGTCGACCTGGCCAGCCGGGGCAGCCGCCGGTGCGGTAGTGCTGGCGGCAGCGGGTGCCTGGGGCGCGGCGGCCTTGTCTTTACCTTCGCCGCAACCGGCGAGAGAAATGGCAATGGCCAGCAGACTGGCGGTGGCCAGGGGCATACGAATCATGGCGAACATCCTGCTTCGGTTGTTGAAAGGGCGCGCGGGGAGCGCAAACGCTGCGACATAATGCGAAAGATTTGCATTTTGTGTAAAGGCTTATACGCGGGAAATATTGAGTATCGAAGTGTAAATTCAAAGACTCACGGCGTTATTGCGCTCGGACTGCTTCAGATAAGCCGTCAACTCCCGGGCCTGCAGCGGTTTGCTGTAGTGATAACCCTGCCCCTCATGGCACCCCTCGGAGATGATGTAGGCCTCCTGTTCGGCAGTCTCCACGCCTTCGGCAATCACCTGCATGCCCAGGCTTTTGCCCAATTGGATAATGGCGCGCACGATGGTGGCGTCATCGTCGTCGTCCTGCAGGTCCTGGACGAAGCTCTTGTCGATCTTGATCTTGTCCAGGGGCAGGCTCTTGAGGTAACTCAAGGATGAGTAGCCGGTGCCGAAGTCATCAATGGCGATCAGCGCGCCGGAGCGACGCAGGCTCAGCAGGTGCTGGGCTGCGGTGCTGATGTCTTCCATCAGGCCGGTCTCGGTAACTTCCAGCTCCAGGCTGCGGGGCGGCAGGCGATAGATCTGCATCAGGTTGTTGACCACCCGCGGCAACTCGGTGTGGTGCAGTTGCACGGTGGACAGGTTGACGGCCATGCGCAGCGCGGTGAAACCCTGGTCATGCCATTCGCGCAGTTGCCGACACGCCTGGTCCAGCACCCATTCGCCGATGGGAATGATGGTGCCGTTCTGTTCCGCCAACGGAATGAACAAGTCCGGCGGTACCAGCCCATGTTCCGGGTGTTGCCAGCGCAGCAGGGCTTCCACACCGACCACGTGATGGTCGAGATAGCTGACTTGTGGTTGGTACACCAAGTGAAACTGCTCGCGGCCCAAGGCGTCTCGCAAGTCTTTCTCCAGTTCACGACGCCGGCGCATTTCGCTGTCGACGCTGGCGATATAAAACTGATAGCGGTTGCGCGAGCGGCTCTTGGCCAGGGTCATGGTCTGCTCGGCTTTCTGGAGCAACTTCTCGGTGCTGTCGCCATCTTCCGGGAACAGCGTGATGCCGATGGTGGCGCGCAGGCGGATCAGGTCATGCTCAAGGGCGAACTCTGCTTCCAGGTCATCAAGGATGCTTTGCGCCAGTTCGGCGGCTTCGTAGGGCTGGTCGATATCGGCTTGCACCAGGGCGAACTGGTCGCCGCCCAGGCGGGCGAGCGTGCCCAGGTGGCCACTATGGGCGCGCAAGCGATCAGCCAGCGCCAACAAGAGTTTGTCGCCGGCCTGGTAGGTGAATTGCTCGTTGACGCTCTTGAAATCATCCAGCCCCACGCACAACACCGCGACACGGCGTTGCCGGCGGCCGGCGTCCGTGAGGATTTTGTCCAGTTGCGCCTGCAACTTCTGGCGGTTCGGCAGGCCGGTCAGGAAGTCGTATTGGGCCATGCGCAACAGGCTCGATTCGGCCTCGTGGCGCAGGTGGGTATTGCGCTCGATGGATTCGAGCAATTGGTTGGCGGTGTTTATCCACTGCCCCAGTTCGTTGCGTTCGTGGCCCTTGAGCTGAGGGATCTTGTGCTCGCTGGGGCGGTCCGGGTTGATCGAGGTCAGGTGCTCGATCATCCGCGACAGCGGTTTGGTGAGCATCCAGTGATACACCAGGTACAGCACCAGCCCCATGACCAGGGCGCGCAATACGCCCGAGATAAAGATGATGACCGAGCTGACCAGAAAACTTCGGCCATAGGTGGCGGTGTCGAGGGTGATGCTCAGGTCGCCGTAATATTCGCTGTAGGGGCCCTTGCCCACCAACGCAGTAGTAAAGGAGCGTTCCTGGCCAAGAATCAGGTCGGTCAACCAGCGGCTGGGCGACTGCTGTAAAGGACGGCTTTTTTCCGCCAGCATGGTCTCGTTGGGGTGCCCGATGGAAGCCATGCGCACAGCGTCGTCCTGGAACAGACCTTCGATCACCTGCATGCCCATCTCGCGATCCAGGCTGTACACGGCCTGGGTCGAGGGGTCGCGAAACATGTCGAGGATGCGCTGGGCATCGCCCGCCACGGCCTGGCGCGTTTTGTAGGCATCAAAAACGATCTGCGCCACGCTCAGCGCCACACCCACGATCAATGCCGACAGCAGCACAACCCGTAGCAACTTCACCGACAAGCTGTTCTTGAGTTCCAGCTTCAAAGGGGCATTCCTTGTCTCATGCGGGTGGCCGTCAATATGCCATGAGTATTGGCAATCTGGTGATGGCAGTCAAAGGGACATTCGGGCTTGAGATTAATTGAAGGGGCTGGATAAACGTGGAGGGATACCCGCTTATGTCAGGACGTTTGAGGCGTGGGCTGGACGTCGGGCAGAGAAGAAGAAGGCGGAACAGATCCGCCCTCTGTTTGGCGACGCTCTCAAAAATTGATCTTACCCTCTGGCTGTTGCTCTTCCCCTCCGACCTTTGACTGTTCACCCGCTATGTCTACGAGTTTGTTCGTCAAGTCCAGTGCGCTTTTTGCCAGGTCCATTCCCTTCTCAAGAAGACCGGATAACATTGGCACTGCACCTGCGGCCGTTGAAATAGGATCCATTGTCATTCTCCACATTGATTCAGGAGGTTTATTCCTCCTGGCGTTTGTGTGGTGAATAGTTACCGTTGGGTTCCGGGATTTCTGGCATGGCAATCAGGGCGCCCATGAAAAAGCCCGGCAATCGCCGGGCTCTTTTTACTGCAAGCGTCGCTTAGGCAGTGAAGGTCTTGCCTTCGAACTGCTCAGCCACGAACTTCCAGTTGACCAGGTTCCAGAACGCTTCTACATATTTTGGACGCACGTTGCGGTAGTCGATGTAGTAGGCGTGTTCCCAGACGTCGCAGGTCAACAGCGGGGTGTCGCCGTTGGTCAGCGGGTTGCCGGCGCCGATGGTGCTGGCCAGGGCCAGGGAACCGTCAGCCTTTTTCACCAGCCAGCCCCAACCGGAACCGAAGGTGCCGACCGAAGTCTTGGTGAACTCTTCCTTGAACTTGTCGAACGAACCGAACGCAGCGTTGATGGCTTCAGCCAGTGCGCCGGTTGGTTGGCCGCCGGCGTTCGGCGCCAGGCAGTTCCAGTAGAAAGTGTGGTTCCAGACCTGAGCGGCGTTGTTGAAGATGCCACCCGAGGAAGACTTGACGATCTCTTCCAGGGTCTTGCCTTCGAACTCGGTGCCAGGCACCAGGTTGTTCAGGTTCACGACATAGGTGTTGTGGTGCTTGTCGTGGTGGTATTCCAAGGTTTCCTTGGAGATGTGCGGCTGCAGGGCATCGTGTGCGTAGGGCAGCGGCGGCAATTCGAAAGCCATGATGATTCTCCTAATCAGGTCAGTTGCGGTGAGCGCAAGGCCGATCACGGGCGGCCAAACATGCGCCGGGGAGTTTGTACTCTTTGCGGCGCAGGGGGCCGATCATAGCACCGGGGGTGCGGCATAACCACGCAACAACTGTGTGGGATAGAGGTTCCAGAGCGTTTTGGAATATTGCTCAGGCGCTGATCAGTTGATAGGCCACCGAGAACATCATCGCGGCCACCAGCAGGTCCAGCAGGCGCCAGGTGGCCGGGCGTGCCAGCCAGGGTGCCAACCATGCCGCACCCAGCGCCAGGGTGGCGAACCACAGGAACGATGCACTGGCTGCACCGGCTACGTAGGCACCGGGTTCGGTTTGTTGCGCGCCCAGGGAGCCGATCAGCAGGACGGTGTCCAGGTAGACGTGGGGGTTGAGCAAGGTGACCGCCAAAGCGCTCAGCAGCACAGCGCGCAATGAGCGCGTCTTGAGGGTGTCGCTTTGGTCCAGGCTCTGCTTGGAGCACGCCCTGCGCAGCGCGCATGCGCCATACCAGAGCAAGAACGCTGCGCCGCCCCAGCGTGCCACCGCCAGCAGTATCGGGCTCTGCGCCAGCACGGTGGCCAGCCCGAATACCCCAGCGGCCACTAGCAGTGCGTCGCAGATCACACACAACGCCGCCACGGGTAAGTGGTGTTCGCGGCGCAGGCTCTGCGCGAGTACGAATGCATTTTGGCTGCCGATTGCCATGATCAACCCGAGGGCCACCAGCAAACCGTTCATATAGCTTTGCCACATAGAGGGAGATCCTTGTTGATGCTCAAACGATGCTGGCTATGGTGCGGGTCGGGGCTGTATAAGAAAAACCAATATTGCTGATCGCTCATTAGAGAAACTGATGTTCGACTATAAATTGCTTTCCGCCCTGGCGGCGGTGGTGGAACAAGCCGGCTTTGAGCGCGGTGCTCAGGTGTTGGGGCTGTCGCAATCAGCCATCTCCCAACGCATCAAGCTATTGGAGGCGCGCGTCGGCCAGCCGGTGTTGATACGGGCCTCGCCGCCAACGCCCACCGATATCGGTCGGCGCCTGCTCAACCATGTGCAGCAGGTGCGTTTGCTGGAGCGTGACCTGCAAAGCCAGGTGCCGGCCCTGGACGAGGAGGGCATGCCTGAGCGCCTGCGCATTGCCCTGAATGCCGACAGCCTCGCCACTTGGTGGGCCGAAGCAGTCAGCGACTTCTGCGCCGAACAGCATGTGTTGCTGGACCTGGTGGTCGAAGACCAGACCGTGGGCCTCAAGCGCATGCGCGCCGGTGAAGTGGCGGCCTGCATTTGTGCCAGCGAGCGTCCTGTGGCCGGTGCTCGCAGCCTGTTGCTGGGCGCCATGCGTTATCGGGCGCTGGCCAGCCCGGCCTTTCTGGCGCGGCATTTTCCTGGAGGCGTGCGGGCCGACCAATTGGCGCGCACGCCTGCGCTGGTGTTCGGCCCGGATGATTTCCTGCAGCACCGCTACCTGGCGTCCCTTGGCGTGGACGGTGGTTTCGAACACCATCTGTGCCCTTCATCCGAAGGTTTTATCCGCCTGACGGAAGCCGGCCTGGGGTGGGGCCTGGTGCCTGAATTGCAGGTGCGCGACCAGTTGGAAACCGGTGTATTGGTCGAGTTATTGCCAGATAAGCCCATCGATGTGCCGCTGTACTGGCATCATTGGCGCAGTGGCGGGCAACTGTTGGGCTTGTTGACTGACCATCTGGCCCAGGTATGTGGCCGTTGGCTGGTGCCCTATCAGCAGTGACAAGCGTCAAGCTGCAAGCTGCGGGTGAAGAGCTCGCAGATCGTTTTTAACTTGCAGCTTTAAGCTTGACGCTTGCAGCTGCATCCGTAGGAGGCTTCATGAAAATTCTGGTCACCGGCGCAAGCGGCTTCATTGGCGGGCGCTTTGCGCGCTTCGCCCTTGAACAAGGCCTGGACGTGCGGGTCAACGGGCGGCGCGCCGAGGGTGTGGAGCACCTGGTACGGCGCGGTGCCGAGTTTATCCAGGGTGACTTGAATGATGCCGACCTGGTGCGCGACCTGTGCCGCGATGTCGAAGCCGTGGTGCATTGCGCCGGCGCCGTTGGGCTGTGGGGCAAGTACCAGGACTTCCACCAGAACAATGTGCTGGTCACCGAAAACGTCGTCGAGGCCTGCCTGAAACAGCGCGTCGGGCGCCTGGTGCACCTGTCGTCGCCGTCTATCTACTTTGACGGTCGCGACCATCTGGGGCTCACCGAAGAACAAGTGCCCAAGCGTTTCAAGCATCCCTATGCCGCTACCAAATACCTGGCCGAGCAGAAGGTGTTCGGCGCCCAGGAGTTCGGCCTGCAAGTGATAGCCCTGCGCCCACGCTTTGTCACCGGGGCCGGCGATATGAGCATCTTCCCGCGCTTGCTGAAAATGCAGCGCAAGAATCGTCTGGCGATCGTCGGCGACGGTTTGAACAAAGTCGACTTCACCAGCGTGCACAACCTCAACGAGGCGCTGCTCAGCAGTTTGCTCGCTACCGGCTCGGCCCTGGGCAAAGCCTACAACATCAGCAATGGCGCACCGGTGCCGATCTGGGATGTGGTGAACTACGTGATGCGGCAGATGGAACTGCCCCAAGTGACCCGCTATCGATCCTACGGTTTGTCCTACAGCGTGGCGGCGTTGAACGAGGCATTCTGCGCGATGTGGCCGGGGCGGCCGGAACCGGCGTTATCGCGTCTGGGCATGCAAGTGATGAATAAAAACTTCACCCTCGACATCAGTCGCGCCAGGCATTATCTCGACTACGAGCCCAAGGTCAGCCTGTGGGCCGCGCTCGACGAGTTCTGCAGTTGGTGGAAAGCCCAGGACCCGGGCCGCCAATAACCTCATAAGCAGCAACACTTCGGGAACCCAATTCCAGGTTCCGAGTCGATCCACGCGCCGGGAGTGCGGTTTATACTCCTGCCGCTCGGCTTTAGAGCCAGCCATCTCATTGATTCAGGGTAGATTCATGCGTAACGATGCTAAAGACGACTTCGACAACGTTCCCAGCCTGCGGGCCGACCTTGGGGATGACGATGATTTCGTGCCGACCCCCGCCACGTCGGTGCGTTCGCGAACGACGCCCGTGGTCAAGGTCAAGAGCGCCAGCACTGGCCCGTTGTGGGCACTGGTCGGTGCGCTGTTGATCGCCTTTGCGGGCCTGGCCTGGTGGAGCTTCCAGCAGATTTCCCTGATGGGCCAGCAGTTGGTTGCCACCCAGGAAAGCTTTGCCCGTATCAGCGAGGAAGCGGCAGGACGGCTACAGGCGATTTCCGGCAAGGTCGTGGCCAGCGAAGCGAATGTGAACAACGGCAGCGAAGCCTTGAAGTTGCAGATCAAGCAACTGGAAGCCCAGTTGCAGGAGCAGGGCAAGCAACAGTTGGGCGTCGCCGGTCAAACCACCGAACTGGACAGCCGCCTGGCCCAGATGAGCGCCAGCAACACCGAGCTGACAGCGGCCAATGCCAAGCTGCAAGGCCAGGTGCAGGCCCTCACTGACGCGGTCACCAGCCTCACGGCAGCACAGGCCGAGAGCAAGAGCCTGGCCACCGATGTGGCGGCCTTGAAGAAACAAGGCAACCCAAGCGCGGCCATCGCCCGCCTCGAGCAGGACGTGCTGGTGCTCAAGAGCGCCCAGGAAAACCAGCCGGCCAATATCGACGCGCCGACCAACAAGGAATTTGACGTGTTCCGCATCCAGACCACGCGCAATATCACCACCTTGCAGAGCCAGGTGCAGAACTTGAATCAGCGTCTCAATGCGCCTGCTGCGGTCACCCCACTGGGGCAATGATGTAGACCGGACAGGCTCGTTCCCACGCTCTGCGTGCGAACGATCTGAATCGTTCTCTGTAGGAGCGAGCTTGCTCGCAAAAAACGTTAACGATCACGCAGGTTTCCTGGAATAAACGCGGCGCTTGTGAGCTTTTCGCGAGCAAGCTCGCTCCTACATTAGGGTGCTGATTGTCACCACTCGGTGACATTTCTTTTCCCCTTCGTTACTTGCCCATCCCACGCCCTTGTTTAGACTCCGGTCATCCCAAAAAAACAATAAGGGCCACCCATGACCACCCAACCACTGCCTGCCAGCAGTTGGCTGAATGCACCTGCCCATTACGCTTGGCTCGCCGCGGAAGGCCAGCGCCTGTTGGCGTTCGCCAAGGCATCGCGCCTGCCGGACGGGTTCGGCAACCTCGACGATAAAGGCCAGTTGCCGGCCAATGCCCGCGCCGAAACCATGAACACCGCGCGCATGACCCACAGCTTTGCCATGGCCCATGCCATGGGGTTGCCGGGTTATGCCGAACTGGTGGCGCACGGTGTGGCAGCGCTCAGCGGCCCGCTGCGTGACAGTGAGCACGGTGGCTGGTTCGCCGCGCCCCAGGCGGCTGATGGCAACACCGGCAAGGCCGCCTACCTGCACGCCTTCGTGGCCCTCGCCGCCAGCTCTGCCGTGGTGGCCGGCGCGCCGGGAGCGCACACATTAATGAACGACGCCGTCCATATCATCGACCAGTTCTTCTGGAGCGAAGAGGAGGGCGTCATGCTCGAATCCTTTGCCCGGGACTGGAGCGGCGTCGAAGCCTATCGTGGCGCCAACAGCAACATGCACGCCACCGAAGCTTTCCTGGCATTGGCCGATGTCAGTGGTGATACACGTTGGCTGGACCGTGCGCTGCGCATCGTCGAACGGGTGATCCACACCCACGCCGCTGGCAACCAGTTCATGGTCATCGAACATTTCGATGCGCACTGGAAGCCGTTGCTCGGTTACAACCAAGACAACCCCGCCGATGGCTTTCGCCCCTACGGCATCACCCCCGGCCATGGTTTCGAATGGGCGCGGTTGCTGCTGCACCTTGAAGCTGCGCGCCTCAAGGCCAAGCTGACCACGCCGGACTGGCTGGTGAGCGACGCCAAAGGCCTGTTCGCCAGTGCCTGCGAGTACGCCTGGGCGGTGGATGGTGCGCCGGGCCTTGTCTACACTCTGGATTGGAACCAGCGCCCGGTGGTACGCGAGCGCCTGCACTGGACCCATGCTGAAGCCAGCGCCGCTGCTCAGGCGCTGCTCAAACGTAGCGGCGAGCTGCATTACGAAACCTGGTACCGACGCTTCTGGGAGTTTTGCGAAACCCAATTTATCGACCGGCTCCAGGGCAGTTGGCACCACGAACTCAGCCCGCACAACCAACCCAGCAGTAAAATCTGGGGCGGCAAACCTGACCTGTACCATGCCTGGCAAGCGGTCGTGCTGCCTGCACTGCCCTTGGCACCCAGCCTGGCCAGTGCATTGGGCAGCGGATGCTATGTCACCAGGTGGTGACATTTGTACGTCCCTTTGTTACCTGCGCCCCGAAAATCCATGTTTAAACTCCGTGCAGCGCAAGCTCTAGACTTGCATGCATAACAACAAGAAAAGGTACTCAGATGAACGCGATTAATCGCCTCGCCGTCGCTATTTCCATTGCCTCGTTGTTCCCCCTCAGTGCATTTGCCGCCGACTCCAAAGGTACGGTGGAAGTGGTGCATTGGTGGACCTCCGGCGGTGAAAAAGCGGCTGTGGATGTCCTGAAGGCCCAAGTTGAGAAAGACGGCTTCACCTGGAAAGACGGTGCAGTGGCAGGCGGCGGTGGCGCCACCGCCATGACCGTGCTGAAAAGCCGTGCGGTCGCTGGCAACCCGCCAGGCGTTGCCCAGATCAAAGGCCCCGATATTCAGGAATGGGCCTCTACTGGCCTGCTCGACACCGACGTGCTCAAAGACGTCGCCAAAGAAGAAAAATGGGATTCGCTGCTCGACAAGAAAGTCTCCGACACCGTGAAATACGACGGTGACTACGTGGCCGTGCCGGTGAATATCCACCGCGTGAACTGGCTGTGGATCAACCCGGAAGTCTTCAAGAAAGCCGGCATCACCAAGAACCCAACCACCCTCGAAGAATTCTATGCAGCGGGCGACAAGCTCAAGGCTGCAGGCTTCATTGCGCTCGCCCACGGCGGCCAGCCTTGGCAGGACAGCACCGTGTTCGAAGCGGTGGTGCTTTCGGTAATGGGCGCTGATGGCTACAAGAAAGCGCTGGTCGACCTGGATAACGGCGCACTGACCGGCCCGGAAATGGTCAAGGCCCTCACCGAGCTGAAGAAAGTCGCGACCTACATGGACGTCGACGGCAAGGGCCAGGACTGGAACCTGGAAGCTGGCAAGGTCATCAACGGCAAGGCCGGCATGCAGATCATGGGTGACTGGGCCAAGTCCGAGTGGACCGCCGCCAAGAAAGTCGCCGGCAAGGATTATGAGTGCGTAGCGTTCCCGGGCACTGATAAAGCCTTCACCTACAACATCGACTCCCTGGCGGTGTTCAAGCAGAAAGACAAAGGCACTGCCGCTGGTCAGCAGGACATCGCCAAAGTAGTGTTGGGTGAAAACTTCCAGAAGGTGTTCAGCATCAACAAGGGCTCGATCCCTGTGCGTAACGACATGCTGACCAAGATGGAATCCTACGGCTTTGATTCCTGCGCTCAGACCGCCGCCAAGGACTTCCTGGCCGACGCCAAGACTGGCGGCCTGCAGCCAAGCATGGCGCACAACATGGCCACCACCCTGGCGGTGCAAGGTGCGTTCTTTGATGTCGTGACCAACTTCATCAACGACCCGAAAGCCGACCCGGCCGACACGGCCAAGAAGCTTGGCGCGGCGATCAAGTCGGCCAAGTAACACCCTATGTAGGAACCCGGCTTGCTGTGGCGAGGGAGCTTGCTCCCGCTGGGGTGCGAAGCGCCCCCAAAGACAGCGTCTGCTTCGCAGCCGAGCGGGAGCAAGCTCCCTCGCCACAAAGGCGGGTTCCTGCAGGCTGTAGTCCTTTTTCCCTGTACTGGATTTTCCCATGAGTTCTGTTGCTGTGTTCAGCAAGGCCTCGCCATTCGATGTGCTGCAGCGCTGGCTCCCTAAACTGGTGCTGGCGCCGAGCATGTTCATCGTGCTGGTGGGCTTTTATGGCTACATCCTGTGGACGTTCGTGCTGTCGTTCACCACCTCGACCTTCCTGCCCAGCTACAAATGGGCGGGCCTGGCGCAGTATCAGCGGCTGTTCGATAACGACCGCTGGTGGGTGGCGAGCAAGAACCTGGCCGTGTTCGGCGGCATGTTCATCGGCATCACCCTGGTGATCGGTGTGCTGCTGGCGATTTTCCTCGACCAGAAAATCCGCCGCGAAGGCTTTATCCGCACCATTTACCTGTACCCGATGGCGCTCTCCATGATCGTCACCGGTACCGCCTGGAAATGGTTGCTCAACCCGGGCATGGGCCTGGACAAACTCCTGCGGGACTGGGGCTGGGAAGGCTTCCGTCTCGACTGGCTGATCGACCCGGACCGCGTGGTCTACTGCCTGGTGATTGCCGCTGTGTGGCAAGCCTCGGGCTTTATCATGGCGATGTTCCTCGCCGGCCTGCGCGGTGTTGATCAGTCGATCATCCGCGCTGCGCAGATCGACGGCGCGAGCCTGCCGCGTATCTACTGGAGCGTGGTGCTGCCCAGCCTGCGTCCGGTGTTCTTCAGTGCGGTGATGATCCTGGCGCACATTGCGATCAAGAGCTTCGACCTGGTGGCGGCAATGACCGCAGGCGGCCCGGGCTACTCGTCCGACCTGCCGGCTATGTTCATGTACTCGTTCACCTTCAGTCGCGGCCAGATGGGCATGGGTTCGGCCAGTGCAATCCTGATGCTCGGTGCGATCCTCGCGATCATTGTGCCGTACCTGTATTCCGAGCTGAGGACCAAGCGCAATGACTAGTCTCGCCACCAAACCTGCCATCAGCCTGAGCCGCATCGCGATCTACGCGGTGCTGATCCTGGCGGTGCTGCTGTACCTGGTGCCGCTGGTGGTGATGCTGCTCACCAGCTTCAAGACCCCGGAAGACATCAGCACCGGTAACCTGCTGAGCTGGCCCACCGTGGTCAGCGGCATCGGCTGGGTCAAGGCCTGGGCCACCGTGGATGGCTACTTCTGGAACTCGATCAAGATCACCGTTCCTGCTGTGCTCATCTCTACCGCCATTGGCGCCTTGAACGGCTACGTGCTGTCGTTCTGGCGCTTCCGGGGTTCGCAGCTGTTCTTCGGCCTGCTGCTATTCGGCTGCTTCCTGCCGTTCCAGACTGTGTTGCTGCCCGCGTCGTTCACCCTCGGCAAGATGGGCCTGGCCAGCACCACCACCGGCCTGGTGTTTATCCACGTGGTCTACGGCCTGGCGTTCACCACGCTGTTCTTCCGTAACTACTACGTGAGCATCCCGGATGCGCTGATCAAGGCAGCACGCCTGGACGGAGCGGGTTTTTTCACCATCTTCCGCCGGATCATCCTGCCGATGTCGACGCCGATCATCATGGTCTGCCTGATCTGGCAGTTCACCCAGATCTGGAACGACTTCCTGTTCGGTGTGGTGTTCTCCAGTGGCGACTCCCAGCCCATCACGGTGGCGCTGAACAACCTGGTCAACACCAGTACCGGGGCCAAGGAATATAACGTGGATATGGCGGCGGCGATGATCGCCGGGCTGCCGACCCTGCTGGTCTATGTGATCGCAGGCAAGTATTTCGTGCGCGGCCTCACGGCCGGCGCGGTCAAGGGGTAATCATGGCTACGCTTGAACTTCGCAATGTAAACAAGACCTATGGCGCCGGCCTGCCCGACACCTTGAAGAACATCGAACTGTCGATCAAGGAAGGCGAGTTCCTCATCCTGGTCGGCCCGTCGGGCTGTGGCAAATCCACGCTGATGAACTGCATCGCCGGCCTTGAGACCATCACCGGCGGCGCGATCATGATCGGTGATCAAGACGTGAGCGGCATGAGCCCCAAGGACCGTGACATCGCCATGGTGTTCCAGTCCTACGCGCTGTACCCGACCATGAGCGTGCGCGAGAACATCGAGTTCGGCCTCAAGATCCGCAAGATGCCGCAAGCCGACATCGACGCCGAAGTGGCGCGCGTGGCCAAGTTGCTGCAGATCGAACACCTGCTCAACCGCAAGCCGGGCCAGTTGTCCGGTGGCCAGCAACAGCGCGTGGCCATGGGCCGTGCCCTGGCGCGTCGGCCGAAGATCTACCTGTTCGACGAACCGCTGTCCAACCTCGACGCCAAGCTGCGGGTCGAGATGCGTACCGAAATGAAGCTGATGCACCAGCGTCTGAAAACCACCACCGTCTACGTGACCCACGACCAGATCGAAGCGATGACCCTGGGCGACAAAGTGGCGGTGATGAAGGACGGCATCATTCAGCAATTCGGCACCCCGAAGGAAATTTACAACGACCCTGCCAACCTGTTTGTGGCAAGCTTTATCGGTTCACCACCGATGAACTTCGTTCCCATGCGTCTAAAACGCCAGAACGGTGGTCTGGTCGCGCTACTCGACAGCGGCCAGGCCCGTTGCGAGTTGCCGCTGGGCATGAATGACGCCGGGTTGGAAGACCGCGATGTGATCCTGGGCCTGCGCCCGGAACAGATCGTGCTGGCAGCAGGCGAGGGCAATGGCGCGTCGAGCATTCGCGCCGAAGTGCAGGTGACCGAGCCTACCGGCCCGGACACCCTGGTGTTTGTGCAGCTCAATGACACCAAGGTCTGCTGCCGTTTGGCGCCGGACGTGGCACCGCAAGTGGGCGAGACCCTGACCTTGCAGTTCGATCCGGCCAAGGTATTGCTGTTTGACGCCAAGACCGGTGAGCGGTTGGGCGCAGTGGCTTCATTGCCGGCACAGGGGCATGCCGACAATGTGACCCAGTTCAAGGGGCGTTAAGCAAGATAAGTGATTGTTTTAGTTAAAAAATGTAACCCGCGTTAGATAAAAACAGTTTAATAACAATAAAGACGAGGATGTAGGGATGAAAAAGCAACACAACAAGACCCGGCTGATCTGCCAACTGTCAGCGGCAGCAGCCCTTGTATTGTCCGCCAATGCGATGGCGGCCGATGCATTCAGCGCCGATTCCAAGTGGATGACCGGCGATTGGGGCGGCGAGCGTACCAAGCTGATCGAGCAAGGTATCGACATCAAGGCCGACTACGTGGGCGAGATGGGCTACAACGCCCACGGCGGCTACAACGACGACAAGACCGGTCGTTACTCCGACCAGTTCGGTCTGGGCGTGGCGCTGGACCTGCAAAAACTGTGGGGCTGGGATAACACCCAGGCCAAGATCCAGTTGACCAATCGTAATGGCCAGAACATCTCCAATGACCGCATTGGCGACCCGCGTGCCGGCACCTTGAGTTCCTCGCAAGAAGTGTATGGCCGTGGCCACATGGTGCGTCTGACCCAGTTCTGGATTCAGCACCAGATGTTCGACAACAAGCTGGACGTGAAGCTCGGTTACTTCGGTGAAGGCGAAGACTTCAACACCTTCCCTTGCGACTTCCAGAACCTGTCGTTCTGCGGCTCGCAGGTCGGTAACTACGTCAATACCTGGTACAACTGGCCGGTCGCCCAGGCCGCTATACGCGTGAAATACAACATCACGCCTGAGCTGTATGCGCAAATCGGTGCCTACAACCAGAACCCGTCGCAGTTGGAGCACGGCAACGGCTTCAAACTCAGCGGCAGTGGTACCAAGGGCACCGTGATTCCGGTGGAATTGGTCTGGTCGCCGAAGGTTAATAACCTGCCGGGCGAATACCGTGTGGGTTTCTATAAAAGTGCGGCCGATGCTCCGGATGTACGTGAAGACGTCAACGGTAACGATGCGGTCCTCAGCGGCGCCGACTTCCGTACCCGCAGCAGCAAGAAAGGTTACTGGTTCGTTGCGCAACAGCAACTCACCACCCATAACGGCGACGCTTCCCGTGGCCTGAACATTGCAGCCAACGCGACCTTCCATGACAAGGAAACCAACCTGGTCGACAACTACCAGTCGTTGATGCTCGTGTACAAAGGCCCATTCGACGCGCGTCCAAAAGATGACGTCGGCATTGGCGTCGCTCGCCTGCATGTCAACGATGACGTGAAGAAGAACTCTCAATTGCTCAACGCCGCCAATGGTGTGAGCGACTACGACAATCCGCTGTACACGCCGATTCGTGAGACTGAATACAACGTCGAACTCAACTACGGTTTCCACGTCACCAACTGGCTGACTGTGCGTCCGAACCTGCAGTACGTTGTCCAGCCTGGCGGCGTGGATAAAGTCGACAACGCGCTGGTAGCGGGCCTGAAAATTCAGTCTACGTTCTAACGCTGTTGCGATAAGCTCCTCTCTCTGTGCGCATTTGCGGGTAGCCATGGCTATCCGCTTTTTTTTGCGTGGCACTGTGATATTCGGGACCTGGGCACATGCACGAGCAACCGCTGCAACGCTTTTTCAAATCCCTGCGCGAGCGTCCGGTGTTCGCCTGGGAGCGCTTTCAGATGCGCGATGTGTTGGTGATCGACCACCCCCTGTGCCAGGCGGTGTTCAGTCGCCAGGGTGCGCAATTGTTGCATTTTCAGCCCACCGGCCAGAAGCCATGGCTGTGGTGCGCGGCCAAGTGGCCACAGGTCGGCGCCATTCGGGGCGGCGTACCGGTGTGCTGGCCGTGGTATGGCCGCCACCCCAGCGAAAATGCCTGGCCGTCCCACGGATGGGCCCGCTTGATCGACTGGAAACTGCTCGACAGCAGCACCGATGACGACGGCGTGCGCCTGCACTGGCAATTGCAGCTGTGCGACTGGCAGGTGGACTTGCACGCGCACCTGGGTGACACCCTGGAACTGCGCCTGAGCACCGAGCATCACGACGAGCTGCCGTGCCAGTTGAGCCATGCATTGCACGCTTACTGGCGTATTGGTCACGTCGATGAGGTAGCGCTGTCTGGGCTCGAAGGAGCACAAGGTTACGACCAGCTCAATCGCCAGGTTTGCCAGCAGGAAGGTGAATTGCGGGTCGATGGCGGATGCCAGCGGGTGTTCCAGCATGAGGGCGAATTGCAGCTCAAGGACCACGCCTGGCAGCGTGAACTGTGCATCGACACCGGCGACAGCGCCGATACGGTGGTGTGGCACCCGGGGAGCCGGCCGCTGTTGGGCGTGAGCTTTAACGAAGCGTCGGGGTTTGTGTGCGTAGAGGCGGCGATGGCGGCGGCGAGCCTGGCGCCGGGGGAGAGGGCCCACTTGAGGTTGCAGGCCAGGGCAGGGGTTTAGCGGTGTGGCTGATGGCGCTATCGCAGGTACTGCTGGAAGAGCTGCCTGCTAGTTGAATTCATGATCGTTCCCACGCTCCGCGTGGGAATGCAGCCTATGACGCTCCGCGTCACGACGCTAAAGGCAGACGCAGAGCGTCCAGTGAGGCATTCCCACGCGGAGCGTGGGAACGATCAGTTGACACGGATTTAGTTGAATTCATCCCCCACCGGATACCGGCTGTCATTCAAGCTCTCTTTGATCTTGCGCAAATGCGGCTGGAAATCCACCCCGCGACGCAAGGTCATGCCGGTCGCCAGCACATCCAGCACCGTCAATTGGATAATCCGAGAAGTCATCGGCATGTAGATATCCGTGTCTTCCGGCAACGGGATGTTCAGGCTCACCGTACTGGCCTTGGCCAGCGGCGAGTTTTCGGCGGTCACGCCCAGCACTGACGCACCGTTTTCCCGAGCGATACGCGCCACTTCCACCAGCTCGCGGGTACGGCCGGTGTAGGAAATGATCACGAACAACTCACCGGTGTGCGCCACCGAGGCGATCATGCGTTGCATCAGCACGTCGGCATGGGCGGTCACCGCCAGGTTGAAGCGGAAGAACTTGTGCAACGCGTCCATGGCGACGGGGGCCGAAGCGCCGAGGCCAAAGAAGTGGATTTGCCGCGCCTGGATCAACAAGTCCACGGCCTTGCTGATCAGCGCCGGGTCCAGGGCCTGGCACGCACTGTCCAAAGAGGCAATGGCGCTGCCAAAGATCTTCTGGGTGTAGGCCTCGGGGTTATCATCGGCCTCCACGGCGCGGCTGACATACGCGGCGCCACTGGCCAGGCTTTGCGCCAACTGCAATTTGAGTTCAGGGTAACCGCTGACACCGAATGAACGGCAGAAGCGGTTGACCGTCGGTTCACTGACCGAGGCGGCCTGGGCGAGGGCGGCGATCGAGAAGCGTGTGGCCTGCTGCGGGTTGAGCAGGATCACTTCAGCGACTTTGCGCTCGGCCTTGTTCAATTCTTCGAGGCGGTTCCGGATCTGTTCCAGAAGATTTCGCACGCGGTCCATTCAGTCTTTCCTTCGGGCGACGATGCAAATAAAAAGGCGGTAACCAATCGATGAGTGGCTTTTCGCGGTGGCCTATCCTACTGAGGGTAGCTGAACACCACCACTCGCAATGCGTATTTCGGGAAAATGTTGTGGTTATTACTACATTTTTCCTTGAGTGATGCCTTGAAAAAAGGTATTTGTAGCTTAACTTGATAAAAGAACAAACATCATGCCTTCGATAACCGTGGAACCCTGCACCTTTGCCCTGTTTGGCGCCTTGGGTGATCTGGCGCTGCGCAAGTTATTTCCTGCCCTTTATCAACTCGATGGCGCCGGGTTGCTGCACGACGACACACGCATCCTGGCCCTGGCCCGTGAAGCCGGCTCCGAGCAGCAACACCTGGCCCATATCGAAAAAGAATTGCGTAAATACGTCGGCAAAGAGCTCGACGAAGCCGTGGCCCAGCGTTTCCTCGCACGCCTGGCTTATGTGCATGTCGACTTCATGAAGGCCGACGACTACGTCGCCCTGGCCGAAAAAGCCGGCAGCGAGCAACGCCTGATTGCCTACTTCGCCACCCCGGCGGCGGTGTACGGCGCGATCTGCGAAAACCTGTCCAAGGTCGGCCTGGCGGAAAATACCCGCGTAGTGCTGGAAAAACCCATCGGTTCGGACCTGGAGTCGTCGCGCAAGGTCAACGACGCCGTGGCGCAGTTCTTTCCGGAAAACCGCACCTATCGCATCGACCACTACCTGGGCAAAGAGACGGTGCAAAACCTGATCGCCCTGCGTTTCGCCAACAGCTTGTTCGAAACCCAGTGGAATCAGAACTACATCTCCCACGTGGAAATCACCGTGGCCGAGCAGGTTGGCATCGAAGGCCGTTGGGGTTACTTCGACAAGGCTGGCCAACTGCGCGACATGATCCAGAATCACTTGTTGCAACTGCTTTGCCTGATTGCCATGGACCCGCCTGCCGACCTGTCCGCCGACAGCATCCGCGACGAGAAGGTCAAGGTGCTCAAGGCCTTGGCGCCGATCAGCCCCGAGGGCCTGACCACTCAGGTAGTCCGTGGCCAGTACATCGCCGGCTACAGCGCTGGTAAAGCCGTGCCGGGTTACCTGGAAGAAGACAACTCCAATACCCAGAGCGACACCGAGACGTTCGTTGCCCTGCGTGCCGATATCCGTAACTGGCGCTGGGCCGGCGTGCCGTTCTACCTGCGTACCGGCAAGCGTATGCCGCAAAAACTGTCGCAGATTGTCATTCACTTCAAGGAACCGTCCCACTACATCTTCGCCCCGGAGCAGCGTCTGCAGATCAGCAACAAGCTGATCATCCGCCTGCAGCCGGACGAAGGTATTTCCCTGCGTGTGATGACCAAGGAGCAGGGCCTGGACAAAGGCATGCAACTGCGCAGCGGACCACTGCAATTGAATTTTTCCGACACCTATCGCAGCGCACGCATCCCCGATGCCTACGAGCGATTGTTGCTGGAAGTGATGCGCGGCAATCAGAACCTGTTTGTTCGCAAAGATGAAATCGAAGCCGCGTGGAAGTGGTGTGACCAGTTGATCGCCGGGTGGAAAAAATCCGGTGATGCGCCCAAGCCTTATGCGGCGGGGTCCTGGGGGCCGATGAGCTCCATTGCACTGATCACGCGGGATGGGAGGTCGTGGTATGGCGATATCTGAATTGAAACTGCCTCAGGGCGTCACTGCCCATGAGTACCGTACGCCTGCGCTGCTGGCCGATGGCCTGGCCAATGACGTGGCTGAACAACTGCGCTCGGCCATCAGCGCCCGTGGCGAGGCCACGTTGGTGGTGTCCGGTGGCCGCAGCCCCGTGGCGTTTTTCCAGAACCTGGCCAAGCAGGGCCTGGACTGGTCCAAGGTCACCATCACCCTGGCCGATGAACGCTGGGTGCCGGTCGAACATGCCGACAGTAATGCTGGCCTGTTGAAGCAACACTTGCTGCAAGGTCCGGCGGCCAAGGCGAAGTTCCTGAGTCTGTACAGCCCCGCTGCCAATCTTGAAGACGCTGCCGAGCAGGCAGATCGCCTGCTGGGCGAGTTGCCAGCCATTGATGTGCTGGTGCTGGGCATGGGCGATGATGGCCACACCGCATCGCTGTTCCCCAACAGCCCTAACCTGAGCGAAGCGCTGAAGGCCGACGGTACCCGCCGTTGCTGGCCGATGCTGGCGCCCACTGTGCCGCACCAGCGCCTGACCATGAGTCGTGCGCTGCTGGCCACGGCCAGCTACACCGTGCTGTCGATTTCCGGCAGTTCGAAATTGACTACCTTGAGCGCCGCCCTGGCCAGCGACGATGTTGCTGCCATGCCGATTCGCGCGTTTTTGCAACCTACTCTAGAGATTTACTGGTGCCCATGAGCCAAGGATCAGCCGCTATGAAAAGCCCTCAACCGACCGTGTCCATGGCGGATAAAGTTGCCTTGATCGACAGCCTCTGCGCCAAGGCGCGGATCCTGCCGGTGATCACCATCGCCCGCGAGCAGGACATCCTGCCGTTGGCCGACGCCCTGGCCGCTGGCGGTTTGACCGCGCTGGAAGTGACCCTGCGTTCCGAGTTCGGCCTCAAGGCCATTCAGGTCTTGCGCGAGCAACGTCCTGAACTGTGCACTGGTGCCGGTACCGTGCTCGACCGTCACATGCTCGAAGCGGCAGAAGTGGCAGGCTCGCAATTTATCGTCACCCCCGGCATCACCCGTGACTTGCTGGAAGCCTCGGTGCACAGCCCGATCCCGCTGCTGCCGGGCATCAGCAACGCCTCCGGCATCATGGAAGGCTACGGCTTGGGTTATCGCCGCTTCAAGCTGTTCCCGGCTGAAGTCAGCGGTGGTGTTGCTGCCATCAAGGCTCTCGGCGGCCCGTTCGGCGAAGTCAAATTCTGCCCGACTGGCGGTGTTGGTCCGGCCAACATCAAGAGCTACATGGCGTTGAAAAACGTAATGTGCGTGGGCGGTAGCTGGATGCTGGATCCGGAGTGGGTCAAGAACGGCGACTGGGCGCGTATCCAGGAAGTCACTGCCCAGGCGCTGGCGCTGCTGGACTGAACTGATTTATCGAATCGTTGTTGCTGTGCTTTACGGCATTTTTGCGGCGCACTTGGTCGGTGTGCCGCTTTTTTTTGCCTGTAAAAAAACCTCAAGCACATCGCCGCTCTGAAGGTGGGGGCTGGCTTGCCTGCGATAGCCATTTATCAGTTAGCCCATCTTTGGCTGGTACACCGTTATCGCAGGCAAGCCAGCTCCCACAGTTTTAAACGGTGTTTAGTTTGGTGATCGCATGGACTAGCGCATTGATGTCCGCCGCCGACGTCACCAGCCCCGGCGTCACCCGGATACAGGTGCCAAACGCTGCCCCCGTGCGCGTAGTGGTGAACAGGCCGTGCTCCTTGAGCAACCTGTCCACCATCATCTGCTGATCACGCCCTATGAACTTGAAGGCTGTGATCCCGCAGTACAGTCGCGGGTCATCCGAGGTCAGCACTTCAATCCCCGGCAACGGCCGTACCTGGTTTACCCACAGGTTGCGCAGGTAATTGACGCGTGCGCCCTTGGCCGCAGCGCCACCCAACTGTCGATGCTCTTCAAATACCAGGGGCAATGTCATCAGCGCCGGAAAGTTCGGCGTGCTGTAGGACGTACGCGCTCGCACATCGGTGGCTGGGTAGTGAAACTCGCCCATATCCGGGTCGATATCTGCCAGGCGCTCCGGTGCGATGTACAAAAAGCCCAGGGTCAGCGGCGCGCCGATCCACTTGTGCAGGTTGAGGCCTGCGAACTGAATGCCCAGTTCGGCCAGGTTGAAGTCGATCTGGCCCAAGGCGTGGGCGCCGTCGAGGATCACGTCGATTGCGCGTTCGCGCGCGGCCTTGGCAATGGCCGCAACCGGCATGACCAGGCCCGTACGGTGGGTCACATGGGTCAAGGCTATTAATCTCAGACGCGGGTACTGCACAAACGCATCGTGATAAGTCTGCACCAGGCTGTCGAAACTGGCCGGGTGGGTGTGGGCCACCTCTATCACTTCCACGCCGCGAGCCGCTGCCAGCCAGCGCATGGCGCCTTTGACCGTGTCGTATTCCAGGTCGCTGATCAGCACCTGGTCGCCCGGTTGCAGGCGGTTGTAGTTGCGGATCAGTGACTGCAAGGCTTCGGTAGCGTTACGGGTGAAAGCGACCGATTCGGGGTCGACATCAATCAAGCCGGCCAGCTGGCGGCGTATCTCGTTGTTTTCACCCTGTTCAAAACGCTGGCGCACATGCACAGAGTTGCTGCGGTTGATAAAGCTGATGTGCTCAAGGTACTGGGCCTGCACCGCCCGGCTCATGCGCCCGAAGTAGCCGTTTTCCAGGTTGATCGGGCCGGGCTCGTATTCATAGCGTTGGGCGATGGCCTGCCAGTGCGGTTCGTTATCGGCATTCCTTGGCATGGTGAGTCTCTTAGTGGCGGGGGGCGGGTCTGCCGTGTTTGGCGCGCAGCGGTTCGAGCAATTCGGACAGGCCGTTGTGGTCGATTTCCTGCATCAAGGCCAGCAAACCGCCCAATTCGCCGTGGGGGAAACCTTCGCGGGCGAACCAGTTCAGGTAGGGCCCGGGCAGGTCGGCAATGATCCGGCCTTTGTATTTGCCAAAGGGCATTTGGCGGGTGATCAGCAGTTCGAGTTTTTCGGGATTCATGAGCGTCGTAGGGTTGAGGCCAGGCTTTCGAAAATACAGGCATTCTGCATGAAGGCCAAATGACAGATCATGCAAATAACCAACATACAGATGGTTCAATAATTCGTAACTTATTGAAAATAAACATAAAAATAATTTTTATAAACCTGGCACGGGCGCTGCAATAACCAAGGCAACCTTCTAACCCGTACAAGGAATTGAAAAATGACTGATATCAACAAAGAATCGATCTCCGTACTGAACGACCTGATCGAGACCAGCATCGACGGCCAAAAGGGTTTCAAGGAATGCGCTGAAGACATCAAGCATCCGGAACTCAAGGCATTGTTTGCCAAGCGTGCTGTTGATTGCGGTACCGCTGCAGAAGAACTGAAAACTGCTGTGCGTGCCCTGGGCGGCGATCCAGAGAAGTCCGGTAGTGTTGCCGGCGCCCTGCACCGTGGCTGGGTCGACGTGAAGTCGATGGTCACCGGCAAGGACGAAGAGGCCGTATTGAACGAAGCCGAGCGCGGTGAAGACCACGCACTGAAGGCTTACAAGGAAGCGATCGAGAAGATCAACAAGCACAACCTGGTGGGCATTCGTGACTTGGTTGAGCGTCAGTACCACGGTGTACAGCGCAACCACGACCAGGTAAAAGCCCTGCGTAACCAGGCTCGCGCTCAGTCGTAAGACCTGAGGTAAGACCTACGCTGGACCTAGTGTGGGAGCGGGCTTGCTCGCGAAAGCGGTGGATCAGTCACTGTTGTATTGGCTGATACACCGCATTCGCGGGCGAGCCCGCTCCCACATTTTTTTATGCAAAGGCTGGAATGTAGATCAGCCGATGCTGATTGGCGGCAGCTCGGTCAGGGTCACGACTTGCTGTTTGCGCGGCGCCAGAATCTCCGCCTCGCCATCGACTACCAACTCATCACGCTGGTTGAACACCCGAGTGGCAATGCGCACGCGAAACTTCGGCAGTTTCTCGAGGATTTCCAAGCGCACGGTCAGGGTGTCGCCGATCTTCACCGGTTTCTGAAAGGTCATTTGCTGGCCGATATAGATCGTGCCCGGCCCAGGCAGCTCGCAGGCCACTGCCGCGCTGATCAGCGCGCCGCTGAACATGCCGTGGGCAATCCGCTCCTTGAACATGGTCGCCTTGGCGTATTCAGCGTCCAGGTGCACCGGGTTGTGGTCACCCGACATGGCGGCGAACAGCTGGATATCGCGCTCTTCGACGGTTTTGCTGAAGCTGGCAGTCTGGCCCACTTCAAGCGCTTCGTACGGGGTGTTGGTTACCTGGGTCATCTCAAGGAGCATCCTGTGGCTTAACGGTAATTAATCGGCTGATTTTAAAGCAAAAACTATTCGCAGCGGGTGGGCCTGCGCAACGCCAGCGCCTGGTCGAGCCAGGTCAGCAGGTCGGCGGTGACTTCATCACGGTTGGTTTCGTTGAATACTTCATGGCGCGCCTGCGGGTAAAGCGTCAATTGCACGTCCTGGCAACCGGCCTCACGCAGGGCGTGGGCCAGGTGCTTGAGACGCTTGCCTTCACTCACCGGATCACGATCGCCGCCAATCACCAGGATCGGCAGGCCGGGATCAATCTGCGCCAGGTTGGAGACTTTGCTGATCTGCTGCAAGCCGCCCAACAGGTCGATCCACAGTTGATTGGTGCAACGAAAGCCACAGAGTGGGTCGTTGATGTAGTTGTCCACTTCAACCGGGTCGCGGCTGAGCCAGTCAAACGCGGTGCGATTGGGTTTGAAGGCTTTGTTGAATGAGCCGAACGACAAGAAGTCGATCAACGCACTGCGCCCTCGCAGGCCTTGGCGTGCACGTTCGATGCGCGCAATGATTTGCGCTGCACGGTAGAGGGCCACCGGCTGGAAATTCGAGCCGCTGAGTATTGCGCCATGCAAGCTGGCGCTGTGATGCAGCAAGTATGCCTGGGAGATATAGCTGCCCATGCTGTGGCCCAGCAAGATGATCGGCAGCCCGGGATGCTGTTGGCCGATGTGCTGATTAAGGCTGGCCAGATCGCCCACGACTTTGTTCCAGCCATCCGTTTCAGCATATAGCCCAACGGTGCCGGCCTCGGCGGTACGGCCATGCCCACGCTGGTCCAGCGCATATACGCCATACCCTGCGCCACACAACGCTTGCGCCAGGCGCGCATAGCGACCGCCGTGCTCGGCCATGCCATGGGAAATCATCACCACGGCCCTGGGCGGGCCGTCGGGCATCCATTGGTTGACGTACAGACGGGTGTGGTCGTTCGCGGTCAGCCAGAAGGTGCTGTGGTTCATGGCGGCTTCCTTTGCTCAGGGTGGTTGCATTGTATAGCTCATCCGGCGTGGGGCGGGGTATCTGCCTACGCCTTAGGTACAAGATTCATACAATCAATGACACAGTTCAGCGTCTTGCCTGTTTGGCCATAGCTGCTAACTTCCCCAAAGCTCCGCTTCTTATTGCTGCACATCTGCATGGCAGCGGCCGGACACACTCAGGTAAAGAGGACAAGAATAATGCAACCTGATTTCTGGAATGACAAACGCGCGGCGGGAGTCCCCAATGCCATCGACCTCAGCACCTACACGTCGGTGATCGAGGTCTTCGAGCGTTCCTGCAAGACCTTTGCCGACCGTCCGGCATTCAGCAGCATGGGCATTACCCTCACCTACGCCGAGCTTGAGCGCCAGAGTGCGGCGTTTGCCGGTTACCTGCAGCAGCACACCGACCTCAAGCCCGGCGAGCGCATCGCGGTGCAGCTGCCCAACGTGCTGCATTACCCGGTTGCGGTGTTCGGCGCACTGCGCGCCGGGCTGATCGTGGTCAACACCAACCCGCTTTATACGCCGCGCGAGATGCGCCATCAGTTCAAGGATGCCGGTGTGCGGGCGCTGGTCTACCTCAACCTGTTCGGTTCACGTGTGCAGGAGGTGTGCACCGACACGGAGATCGACTACCTGATCGAAGCCAGGATGGGCGATTTCATGCCCGCCGCCAAAGGCTGGCTGGTCAACACCGTGGTCGACAAAGTCAAGAAGATGGTCCCGGCCTACCACCTGCCGCGGGCGGTTTCGTTCAAGCGCGCCCTGCGCATGGGCGCGGGCCTTGGAGTGACGCGCCATCCGGTGACCCTGGACGACGTCGCCGTGCTGCAATACACCGGCGGCACCACTGGGCTGGCCAAGGGAGCGATGCTCACTCACGGCAACCTGGTGGCGAACATGCAGCAAGTGCGGGCGTGCATGTCGCAACTGGGCGACGACGGCCATCCGCTGATCAAGGAAGGGCAGGAGGTGATGATTGCACCGCTGCCGCTTTACCACATCTATGCATTCACGGCCAATTGCATGTGCATGATGGTCTCCGGTAACCACAACGTGCTGATCACCAACCCACGGGACATCGGCGGGTTTATCAAGGAGCTCAAACAGTGGCAGTTCTCCGGCCTGTTGGGGCTCAACACACTGTTTGTGGCGCTGATGGACCACCCGGATTTCAAGACCCTGGATTTCTCCCACCTGAAGATTACCAACTCCGGCGGCACCGCCCTGGTCAAGGCCACGGCGGAACGCTGGAAAGCGGTGACCGGCTGCGCCATCGGCGAAGGCTACGGCCTCACCGAAACCTCGCCAGTGGCCAGTACCAACCCCTACGGCGGCCTGTCACGCCTGGGTACCGTGGGCATCCCGGTGCCGGGTACGGCGATGAAGGTCGTGGATGACCTGGGGCAAGAACTGCCGTTGGGCGAGCGCGGCGAGCTGTGCATCCAGGGCCCGCAAGTGATGAAGGGCTACTGGCAGCAACCGGCCGCCACCGCCGAAACCCTGGACGCCGATGGCTGGTTGAAGACCGGTGACATTGCGGTGATCGACACCGATGGCTACATCAGTATTGTGGATCGCAAGAAGGATTTGATCATCGTCTCGGGTTTCAACGTGTACCCCAACGAAATCGAAGACGTGATCATGGCCCACCCGGCCGTGGCCAACTGCGCCGTGATCGGCGTACCGGACGAGCGCACGGGGGAGGCGGTGAAGCTGTTCGTGGTGGCACGGGCCCAGGGGGTGAGCCTCGAGGAACTGAAGGCGTACTGCAAGGCCAACTTCACGGGGTACAAGGTGCCCAAGCATATTGTGTTGAGAGAGTCGTTGCCGATGACGCCGGTGGGGAAAATTCTGCGCCGGGAGCTGCGCGACATCGCTTGAATTGAAATAGGGTACAAAAATGTGGGAGCTGGTTTGCCCGCGCTAGCAGTGTTTCAGTCGCCTGTTGAATTGGCTGATCCACCGCTATCGCAGGCAAGCCAGCTCCCACACTGTATTTTTCGCCCTTGATAGCCTGTTCTAGAGCCATTCCTGGTGTTATAGAATTTTTGCTCTAAAAGTGACCATTGGATATTCTTGAGTCATGTTTATGACTGTAGGGGCCTCTTTTGGCTCTAGGCGCCCCTTGGCAAAGCTGCTACTCTCGGCGCGCTTTGTGACTTCTAGGCCTGCTTGAAAGCGCCAGACTCACCTAAAAACATACACCAATAATAATCGCATCAAATGCGATGATGAATTCGCGTCGCTGAGGAGTGGGCTTCCATGAATGAAGACTTTTGGAAGGATAAGTACCCCGCCGGGATTGCTGCACAGATCAATCCAGACGAGTATCCGAATATTCAGGCGGTACTGAAGCAGTCCTGCCAGCGCTTCGCCAACAAACCGGCTTTCAGCAACCTGGGCAAGACAATCACCTACGGTGAACTGTACGAATTGTCCGGCGCATTCGCCGCGTATCTGCAACAGCATACCGATTTGAAGCCTGGCGATCGAATCGCCGTGCAACTGCCCAACGTTCTGCAATACCCCGTCGCTGTATTCGGTGCGATCCGCGCCGGCCTGATCGTGGTCAACACCAACCCGCTGTATACCGCGCGGGAGATGGAACACCAATTCAATGATTCGGGGGCCAAGGCCCTGGTTTGCCTGGCGAACATGGCGCACCTGGCTGAAAAAGTCGTGCCCAAGACCGCCGTCAAGCACGTGATCGTCACCGAAGTTGCCGACCTGCTCTCGCCGTTCAAGCGCGTGCTGATCAACAGCGTGATCAAATACGTAAAGAAAATGGTCCCGGCCTATCATCTGCCCCAGGCCATCAAATTCAACGACGTACTCGCCAAGGGCCATGGCCAGCCGGTCAACGATGCCAGCCCGGCCAGCGGCGATGTGGCCGTGTTGCAATACACCGGCGGTACCACCGGCGTGGCCAAGGGCGCGATGCTGACCCACCGCAACCTCGTCGCCAACATGCTGCAATGCAAGGCGCTGATGGGCTCCAACCTCAATGAAGGCTGCGAGATCCTGATCACGCCGCTACCGCTCTACCACATCTATGCCTTCACCTTTCATTGCATGGCGATGATGCTGATCGGCAACCACAACATCCTGATCAGTAACCCGCGCGACCTGCCGGCGATGGTCAAGGAACTGTCGAAGTGGAAGTTCAGCGGCTTCGTCGGCCTCAACACCCTGTTCGTGGCACTGTGCAACAACGAAGGTTTCCGCAAGCTGGACTTCTCTGCGCTGAAGGTCACCCTATCGGGCGGCATGGCGTTGCAACTGGCGGCGGCGGAGCGTTGGAAGGCCGTGACCGGCTGCGCGATCTGCGAAGGCTACGGCATGACCGAAACCAGCCCGGTGGCCACGGTCAACCCGATCCAGCACATCCAGATCGGCACCATCGGCATTCCGGTGCCTTCCACCGCGTGTAAAGTCATCGCCGACGACGGTACCGAGCTTGCACTGGGCGAAACTGGCGAGCTGTGTGTGAAAGGTCCGCAAGTGATGAAGGGCTACTGGCAGCGCCAGGAAGCTACCGACGAGATGCTCGATAGCGAGGGCTGGCTGAAGACCGGCGACATCGCGATCATCCAGCCAGACGGCTACATGCGTATCGTCGACCGCAAGAAGGACATGATTCTGGTCTCCGGCTTCAACGTCTACCCCAACGAGCTGGAAGACGTGCTGGCGGGCCTGCCGGGTGTGCTGCAGTGTGCGGCTATCGGCGTACCGGATGAAAAATCCGGCGAGCACATCAAATTGTTCATCGTGGTCAAGCCAGGGGCTACCCTGACCAAGGACCAGGTGATGGAACACATGCGCGCCAACGTCACCGGCTACAAAGTGCCCAAGGCCGTGGAGTTCCGTGATGCGCTGCCGACCACCAACGTGGGCAAGATCCTGCGGCGTGAATTGCGTGATGAAGAACTGAAGAAACTCGGTCTTAAAAAGTAACCCATAAAAAACCCCGCCGATGCGGGGTTTTTTATGAGGGCGCTGGCGAAACACTTACCCCCTGTGGGAGCTGGCTTGCCTGCGATAGCGCTACAGCAGCCACTGCTGTATCGCCTGACTCACTGCCATCGCGGGCAAGCCCGCTCCCACAGGGTTACCGGGCTTACAACGCGAACTGCGCGAAGCTCACACCCGCACCGGCGGGGCGTACGTCCTTCAAGAACGAGTCCTTATCCGCGCTTAGCTCCAGGGTAATCTCCGGCTTGCGCTTGCCCGCATTGCGTACCACCAGCCCTTCGAGTTTTTCACGCAGGAACACGGTCGGCACTTTCAGGTGCAGCAACTGGTCGGTGTCGGCGTTGTGCATCAACAGGTGGATCCACTCGTACTGGCCTACAGCAATACGCCCCACCGGCAGGTCGAACCACCAGATGTTGCGTTTGCGGTCCAGGTCGGTGAAGTGGCAGTTGTTGACGCCGAGTACGGCACCGCCCAGTTCCTGGTTTCTGCGGGCAATGGCCTGTGCTTTATTGAGTTTCATAACCTTCCTACGGGATCTGTTATTCAGCGTTGCAGCCTGAATGTGCCGGGCATTCTCGTGGGTTGGCTGCAAAACATAAAGCCAAACCTGCCGCTTTCGATGAAATGCTTGCGCAAAAATAATTGAAACTCTGCCGTTGCGCTTCAGGTCAACCGCTACGTAGTGACCAAAAACCATTTGATTGTTATCAGGAGTAATACCATGAGCAGCACTTCCGATAAGGTAAAGGGCTTGGCGAACGAAGCTGTCGGTAACATCAAGCAAGGCGTCGGTAAAGTCACAGACAATGACAAGCTGCGTGCTGAAGGCGTGATCCAAGAGAAAAAAGGCGAAGCTCAGCAAGCAGTGGGCAAGACCAAGGACGCAGTGAAAAAAGCCACTGAGTAACACGTCCTGGCTGGCAGACTCCAGCAGCCCGACGGCCATCCACGGATGGCCGTTTTTGTATCCGGTGCTGCAACTAAACTTTCGAAATTGTTTCAAAGTCGCCAAATGGGCTACTTTGATGTAGAAAACGGCCCCTGAGTCGCCCACGAACTCAACCTCTTTTGCGGCGAAAGGAGACGCTATGCTTTTTCCAGTACTCGATGGTCTCAAGCTGCACAAGGTGCTGGTACGCACCATCAAGGAATTCGTCGATGACGAGATGCCTACCTACGCCTCGGCACTGGCCTACCAGATGCTGTTCTCTTTGTTTCCGTTCCTGCTGTTCCTCATTGCCCTGATCGGCTTCCTGCATTTGCCCGACTTCTTCAGTTGGCTGCGCCTGCAATCGGAGCTGGTGTTGCCACCCCAGGCGCTGGAACAGGTCAACCCGGTGATCGATCAGTTGCAGCAGTCCAAGGGCGGCTTGCTCTCGGTGGGTATCGTTATCGCCCTGTGGACGGCCTCTGCGGGCGTGCGCCTGATGATGAGCGCCATGAACGCCGCCTACGATGTGGTTGAAGGGCGGCCGATCTGGAAGCGTTTCCCGCTGTCGATTTTCTACACCGTGGGTATCGCCGGCATGCTGCTGGCGGCCGCCGCGCTGATGGTGCTGGGCCCGCAAGTCATGGAGTGGCTGGCCGGGCAGATCGGCATGCAGGAATTCGTGGTCACGCTGTGGACCATCCTGCGCTGGCCGCTGATTGTGATCTTGCTGATGTTCGCCGTGGCCCTCATGTACTACGTGATGCCGGACGTCGAGCAGGAATTTCGCTTTATCACCCCCGGCTCCGTCTTGGCCGTGGTGGTATGGATCGTCGCCTCCCTGGGCTTTGGCTACTACGTCAAGACCTTCGCGGACTACAACGCCATGTATGGCAGTATCGGTGCGATCATTGTCTTGCTCCTGTATTTCTACATCTCTGCCGCCGTACTGCTGCTGGGCGCGGAGATGAATGCGGTGATCGAGCATATGTCTGCCGAGGGCAAGGACCCCGGTGAGAAGGAAATAGGCGAGTCGGGCCACACCGATGAAAAACAACACGTCTCAGGCCTAGGCCGGGACCACTCCAAGCCCATGACCGAGCCTGAACAATGATCCGTGAAATCCTGAAAATGGGCGACGAGCGCCTGCTGCGTATCGCCCCGCCGGTGCCGCCGGAGATGTTCGACAGCCCGGAGTTGTGGCAACTGATCGACGATATGTTCCAGACCATGGAGCACGTGGGCGGCGTTGGCCTGGCGGCGCCGCAGATTGGCGTGGACCTGCAACTGGTGATCTTCGGTTTCGAGGCCAGCGAACGCTACCCGGACGCGCCGCCTGTGCCGCAGACCATCTTGATCAACCCGCTGATCACACCGCTCAGCCCGCTGCAGGAAGAGGGCTATGAGGGTTGCCTGTCAGTGCCCGGCCTGCGCGGCGCCGTGAACCGTTACCAGCAGATCCGCTACGAAGGGTTCGACCCCAAAGGCGAGCCGATCGTACGTTTTGCCGACGGCTTCCATGCGCGGGTGGTGCAGCATGAGTGCGACCATTTGATCGGCCGGCTGTACCCCTCGCGGATTACCGACTTCAGCAAATTCGGATTTATTGAAGTGATGTTCCCGGAGCTGGACCCAACGGCTGACGAATAGCCCTTCTGACACACTCACAGTTCAACTGTGGGAGCTGGCTTGCCTGCGATGGCGGTGGGCCAGCTACCTTATTTGTAGCTGATACACCGCCATCGCAGGCAAGCCAGCTCCCACATTGGATCAGTGTTTTGGGGCATTGAGCCCCATCGCAATCATCGGTTTATTGCGCTTGTAACGCACCAGCCGCTCACTCAGCGATTGCGGCAAAACCGTGTCCTGGCTGAACCCCATGCCCTGATACAACCCTTCCAGGTCCGGATGGCACAGCAACCAGACCGTCCCCTCACAACCTGCCACGGCCTCGCCAATCAGTCGCGCCGCCAGCTGCTGGCCACGATAAGTCGGCGCCACAAACACCCCCGTCAGCCACTGCCCACCCACCACCGGGCTCAAGCACAAGCCGGCCACGATCTCGCCATCTCGCACTACCCACAAACGGCCGCCCTTGAGCGCCTTCATCGATGAATTGTGGCTGCGATAAAACTTGTTCAGCAGTGGCCATAGAGGCTCGGCCAGCGGTTCGATGTGCAATGGGGGCATGGGTTCAGACAAGCGTTATCCAGGGCAGGGGATTATAAGCGCCTTCTGCCGGGCAATAGGTGGTATACCCAGTGCTACATCCCCTGTTAGTGGAGCATGCATCATGGCCAAAGGTATGGATTCAAAGAAAGCCGCGAAGAAAAAACCGGCAAAGACCGCGGATGAAAAACGCGCGGACAAGAAGACCAAAAAATCCGAAGCAGGCCTGTTCGGTCACTGAGTTACACGCTTAGAACCAAACGATCTGCAAGATTTTCCCGCCTCATTGCACAGAGCAGGAAACACCTGCTCTGAGCTGCCGATGGCCAATTACCTTGATCCGACCCACCGCCGGGAAATCGAAGCCCTGGCGACGACCTTTGTGGCAAGAACCGAGTGGCCGACCTGGCTGCTGTTGATCGGCGTGTATGCCGGCTGGTTTGCGGTGATCCTTGGCAGCCGGTGGCTGGGCGTGTGGCTGAGCATGTTGCTGCTGATTCCGCTGCTGACCCTGTGGCTATCGGTGCAGCACGAATTGCTCCACGGCCACCCGACCCGTTCGTTATGGCTGAATAAACTCCTCGGCTATGCCCCTTTCGCGGTGTGGTATCCCTACACGCTGTACCGCGACAGCCACCTGTTGCACCATAACGACCATGACCTGACCCTGCCGGGCATCGACCCGGAAAGCCGCTACCTCAATCAGCAGCAATGGAACAACAGCTCACTGTTCGAACGTGGCGTGCATTGGCTGACCAAGACCGTGCTTGGCCGCTTCCTGCTGGCTGCGCCGTTGGCCATTGGCCGGTTGGCACGTCACGAGTTTCAACGCCTGCCCCAGGTATGGCCGATGTGGCTGGCCCACGGCGCCGTCACTGTGCTGATGCTGAGTTTCATCGCCTACTACAGCGCGCTTGCGGTGTGGCACTACCTGCTGCTGGTCAGCGTGCCAGCCTTGTCCCTGGCCTCGATCCGTTCCTACTATGAGCACCGCCCCCATCCTCGGCCGGAACAGCGCACAGTGCTCAACGAAGCGTCCTGGCCCTGGGCCTGGCTGTTTCTCAACAACAATCTGCACCTGGTGCACCACGATCTGCCAAAGCTGCCGTGGTACCTGCTGCCCAGGGTGTACCGTGCCCGGCGCAAGCAGTGGCTGGCGCGCAGCGGTGGTTTCCTGGTGCAAGGCTACGGCCAGTTGATCAGCCGTCACGGCCTCAAGGCCATCGACAGTCCCCTGCACCCGTTTGCCTGAGAGGCGACCATGAGTGAGCACTACGCCGACCTGCGCATGTACGTTGCGCCCGAGCCCATCCAGCAGGCCAATCAATACTGGCTGGCGCGCATCCTTGAGCGCTTGAAGCTGCATCGTCTTGATGCCGACCACCTCGACTTGCGCGGCCTGTGGCTGGCGCCGCAATTGCTCGTCAGCCAAACCTGCGGCTACCCGCTGATGACTCAACTGCGCGGCCAGGTGCGCATCATTGGGCGCCCCCGTTACGAGTTGGCCCACAGCAGCCATGGCGAACATTGCAGCCTGCTGTTAACTCGCGCTGACAACCCGCGTACCCGCCTGGCGCAGTTCTACCAGAGCCGCGGCGTGATCAACGGCCACGACTCCAACAGCGGTATGAACCTGCTGCGTGACTGCCTGGCGCCGTTGCAGCGCGACGGGCGTTTCTTCGCCAGCGTCGGCATCAGCGGTGCCCATCGCGAGAGCTTGCGCTGGCTGCGTGAAGGCCGCGCCGACCTCTCCGCCATCGACAGCGTCACCTACGACTACCTCGCCCGATTCGCCCCAGCAGAGGTCGCGGGCCTGCGCGTCATCGCCCGCAGCGCGCCGAGCCCGACTTTGCCTTACATAGGTGCGCTGGGCTTGAGCGATGCGCAGGTAGCGCAGATTCGTGAGGCGATGAACCTGGCGTTGCAGGACCTGCCGCAGGTGGCGCAAACCCTCGGTGTGCGAGCTGTGCTTCCTGCCAGCGAAGATGACTACCAGGTGGTGCTGGATTACGAGCACAAAGCCGCCAGCATCGGCTATTCGGTACTTCAATAAGGTTATATAAAAATGCGTTTTAAATATTATTAAAGCATAAGTAGCCTTGCTAGGATTGCTTCACCGGAACACCGGACATACCGCGCAACCTACTCAGAAGGAGCCACTATGTCCGGCGCCGATAGTGCTCACAGCGACTACGTGGGCTCATTGTTTCGCATTCATTACCCTTGGCTGTGCAGCCGCTTGCACCGCTACCTCAACTCCCGTGCCCACGCCGAAGACATCGCGGTCGACGCGTTTGTCCAGCTCTTGAGTGCACCTCAGGTAGCGCCGATACGACAGCCCCGCGCATTGCTCACCACCATTGCCCAGCGCCTGGTGTACCAGGTGTGGCGCCGGCGTGACCTGGAGCGTGCCTACCTCGCTGTGCTGGATGACGATGCAGCCTGCGCCGAGGACCGGGCGCAGGTACTCGAAGCCCTCCAAGCCATCGATCTCTCGCTCGACCGCTTGCCGGCCAAGGTCAAGACGACGTTCCTGTTGTCCCGCGTCAACGGCCTGACGTACCCCCAGATCGCTGCCGAACTGGGGATTTCCCAGCGCTCGGTCAGTGACTACATGGCCCGCGCTGTTACCGGACTTGAATCCCACCCCGATCAAATGTGGGAGCTGGCTTGCCTGCGATAGCGGTGAGCCAGCCAACACCTCTGGCCATGACAGGCCGCCATCGCAGGCAAGCCAGCTCCCACACTTCCTGTGCTCACTTTGAATCTGATCGAACCACCAAGAGGCAACTTATGAAAGCAATCAGACACCTGCTGGGCAGTTCGCTGCTGGCATTGGCAGTAATGGCGCAACCCACCTCGGCGGCCGAACCTTCCACGCTGCGCATCGGCTACCAGAAAAGCTCGGTCAGCATGGTGCTCGCCCGTGAGCACAAGCTCTTCGAAGCCGCACTGCCGGGCACCCAGGTGCAGTGGACCGAATTTCTCGGTGGCCCGCCGCTGATCGAAGCGCTCAACGCCGGCAGCCTGGACATCGGCAATATTGGCGATATCCCGCCGATCTTCGCCCAGGCAGCCGGGATCGACTTGCAGTATTTTGCCGTCGAGCCTAACGAGGGCAAGGCCGAAGCAGTGCTGGTGCCCAAGGCCAGTACCGTGCAGAACGTGGCCGAACTCAAGGGCAAGCGCGTGGCATTGCTCAAGGGCTCCAGTGCACACAACCTGTTCCTCAAAAGCCTGCTGCACGCCGGGTTGCAGTGGAAGGATGTGAACGTGGTGTACCTGTCGCCTTCCGACGGCCGCGCCGCGTTCGAACAAGGCAAGGTGGACGCATGGGTAGTGTGGGACCCGTACTACTCGGCCGCCGTGATCGACGGCTCGGCACGCGTGCTGCGGGACGGGCAAGGGTTGAACCCTGCGGGCAGTTTCTTCGTGGTCAACCACCCGTTTGCCAAGCAGCACCCAGGGGCCATCGCCACGATTATCCAGACGCTTGGCAAGGCGCAACGCCTGTCGCTTGATCAGTCCGACGCGAGCATCACGCTGATGGCCGGCACCCTGGGCCTGCAACCGGCGGTGGTCAAAAGCTACTTCGAACATCGCTCGCCCGAGCCGATCCGCCCCTTGGCGGCCATCGACATTGCCAACCAGCAACGCACCGCCGACCTGTTTTTTGCCAACGGCCTGATCCCGAAAAAAGTCGATGTGCAGCAGGCTGTCTTCAAGCCCCTTGGTCATCCATGAGCCAGACCGCTAAACCGATCAGTGTGGGAGCTGGCTTGCGTGCGATACAGACACCTCGGTGTATCAGATGAGCCGAGGTGATGCTATCGCAGGCAAGCCAGCTCCCACAGGCTCAGATCGCAGCCAGGGTCTCTTTCATTATCTGGGTTGGCGAAGCAGTAGCCTTCGCCGCTACCTGCTGCTGTTGCTGTTCTTTCAAGCGCTCGGCCACTTGTTTGGCGATGGCGTCTTGTTTGTCCTGGGGCATCGCCTGCACTTGTTCTTCGGTCAGCCCTTGTTCCTTGAGTAACTGTTCACGAATACGTTCGGCTGGGGTCTTGCTCATGTATTCGGTGAACTCGGTACGTGCCCCATTAGTTGTGGCCTGTAACTGCACGCGAGTCTTGGCGAAGGCTTCGTCGATGCGATCGTTGGCCTTGTCCAATTCCCTCTGCGCGGCGGGCACTGTCACGCTGTGTTGCGCAGCCTGCAGGGCGCCGCTGTACAGCGCACTGGCGGCGGCGTTGGCGGGGTCCATGTCGGGTCGCGTGATCTGTTGCACGTTCGACGCCGCTTGAGTGTTGTTAACCAGCATGATCGTTCACCTATGAAAACACACGGTGCGACAGCTGGAGCAAATACTGTGCCGGTTGTCAGACCCCAGTGTTTACTGGGGCTGGCGTCGTCGGCGCGGCAAGCCTTCTCCTTGTGCGGCCAACCGTTGCCGTCAGTGAGCGATGTTCTCCAGCGCCAGGTTTCGCGTGCGCGGCCCAAACCAACTGATGGTAATCATCACGATCAACATGCTGCTGGCAATAAACGCCAACACGCCCGGCGTGCCCAGGTGCTCGAGGATAAAACCGATCAACAGGCTGCTGAACACCGTGGATAAACGGCTGAACGAATAGCAGAACCCGACCGCTCGCGCACGGATATTGGTGGGGAACAATTCGCTCTGGTACGAGTGATAACTGAAGCTCAGCCAGGCATTGCAGAAGGTGATCATCACCCCGCAGAAAATCAGCCCTAACGCTGTGGTTTGCAGGGCAAACAGGCTGCCGAAGATCACTGCACCCATGGCCGAGCCGACAATTTGCCACTTGTTCTCAAAGCGGTTGGCCACCTTGACGAACAATAGCGGGCCCAGCGGGTAGGCGAGGGTGATGATGAAGGCGTAGAGCAGGCTGTGGGTCACGCTGACATCCTGGCCCGAGAGCAAGGCCGGCAGCCAGTTGCCAAAGCCGAAGAAGCCGATGGCCTGGAATACATGAAACACGATCAGCATCAAGGCGCGGCGACGGTAGGGCGGCTGCCAGATATCGGCGAAACGGCCATTGCCCTGCACGCTGATAGCTTCGGGTTCCGGTTCGTCCAGCGGCTTGCCGTGGTCCTTTCGGCAGCGTGCCTCCAGGTTGTTCAGGATCGTGTCGGCCTCTTCGAAGCGTCCCTTTTGTGCAAGCCAGCGCGGTGACTCCGGCAGGCGCTTGCGCAGTTGCCAGATAAACAATGCAAACACTGCACTGCTCAACACCACCCAGCGCCACCCGGCGATACCGAACGGCGCCTGTGGCACCAGCCACCACGACATCAACGCCACGGCCGGTACGGACAGAAACTGGATAAAAAACGCAAAGGCAAACGCCGAACTGCGCATACGTTTGGGCACCAGTTCCGAGAGGTAGGCGTCGATGGTCACCAGTTCGATGCCAAGGCCAATGCCCACCAGAAAGCGCATGCAGATGATGCCCAAGGCCGAGGTTTGAATGCCCATCAACACCGTGGCCACCGTGTACCAGACCAACGCAAAGGTGAAAATCGCGCGTCGCCCGAAGCGGTCAGCGATGGGGCTGAGCAGGCTGGCGCCGAGGAACAGGCCGAGGAACGTGGCCGAGGCGAAAGCGGCTTGGTCGGAGAAACCGAAAACACCTTCGCTGCCGGTATGAAAAATCCCGTCGCTGATCAGGCCAGGGCTGATATAGGCGGTTTGGAATAGATCATACAGCTCGAAAAAACCGCCGATGGAGAGTAACGCCACCAGGCGCCAAATAGTGGCGACGGCGGGCAGGCGGTCGATGCGGGCGCTGATGTGGGCGGCGCGGGTGGGGTCTGAGACGCAGGCGGCGAGTGGGGGCATGAATAACCTTCAGTTAGGCGAGTTGGAAGCTTCGAGCTTTAAGCCAAACCGCTATTGGGCTTGGAGCTTAACGTGCGCAACTGCTTCTCTAATTGTGGCCGTCGAGCGCGAACGTCTTGAAGCCGGCGTGCTGGCTGAGGCGTTGGTAATACGCCGCGATGGCGGGGTAGGGTGGCCGCTCCATGGGTGTCATCTGCCACCGATGTACCGAAAGGCCTATCAAGATGTCAGCGAGGGTGAACTCTTCGCCGGCCACGTAGGCGCCGGTCTTGGTCAACTGTTGTTCTAGCAAGGCCATCTTGTCATTCCAGGCCTGCACACCCGCCTGGATGCGTTGCGGGTCCTGATAGTCCGGGTTTTGACGCACCAGTGCGTGGAACGCATAGCCCCACGAAGGGTTGAGTTCGGTGGCTTGCCAGTCCATCCACTGTTCGACCCGTGCACGCAAGGCAGGCTCAACGGGTAGCAAGTCATGGCGCTGGTAGAGGCCGACAAGGTAGCGGCAGATGGTATTGGACTCCCACAGCACGCCATGGTCGTCGATCAGCACTGGCACCTGGGCGTTGGGGTTCAAGGCGAGGAAATCGGGGGATTGGGTAGGCTTGAAACCGATGCCCCAGTCTTCGCGCACGTAGTCGATGCCCAACTCCTGGCAGGTCCACAGTACTTTTCGCACGTTGATTGAAGAGGTACGACCCAAGATTTTCAGTGAATGGCCCATGGTGCTTCCCTGGCATCTAAGAGAGTGACCAATCTAGCAGGGGCCGGGCACGGCGGCGAGGGTGTGAAGCGGGCACGGCCGAAAATGTGGGAGCTGGCTTGCCTGCGATAGCGGTGGTTCAGTTGAAGATGCGTTGACTGAGCCACCGCCTTCGCGAGCAAGCCCGCTCCCACAGGGGATCTGTGCCAGGCGCTGATTCTGTGGACACTACATGGCCAGCTCTCACATTGATTGCGTTCGGCTCGACGCTCAGGTGCTCTCGCGCACCTGCAACTCAAACCCCATATCCACCACTGGCTTGGCCACCTTGTTGCCCGCCATGATCGTCAGCAGATGCTCTGCTGCCCGACGCCCGATGGCTTCCCGTGGCGTGCTGATGCTGCTCAGGCGCGGCACCATGAATGACGAGGCGGGTAGGTCGTTGAAGCCCAGCACCGCCACACGTTCAGGCACCTTGATGCCATGGCGCAGGGCTTCGAGCAGGGCGCCCTGGGCCAGGTCGTCGTTGCCGAAGAAGATCGCGTCCACATCCGGGTGGGCGGCCAGCAGTTGCAAAAACAGTTCGCCTCCCAGGCCCACGGAGGACGGCCGTGGCGTCAGCAGCTCCAGCGCCGGATCGTACATGCCGGCCTGTTGCAAGGCGCGGCGAAAGCCTTCGCCACGCAGCAAGGTGCGTTGGTCCAGTTGTGCGCCGATATAGGCCAGGCGCTTGCGCCCCCGGGACAGCAAGTGCGCCGCCGCGGTCTCGCCGGCGGCCAGTTGCGAGAAGCCCACACAGTTCACCCCGGCATTGGGGTCCAGATCCATCATGTACACACAGGGCACATTGCTGGCCTCGACCATTCGTCGCGCGCTTTCGGTGCGGTCAAAACCGGTCAGCAACAAACCCCGTGGCTGGTAGGCCATGTAGTTGCGCAGCAGGTCTTCTTCTTCATCACGCGAATAATGGGAGTTGCCGATCAGTACTTCAAAGCCCTTGGGCCGCAGTACCTGATGGATAGCTTCGAGGGTTTCGATAAACAGCAGGTTGGACAGTGACGGCACCAGCACCACCACCGAATGGCTCTGCGCCGAGGCCAGTGCCCGGGCGGCGGGGTTGACCACGTAGCTCAGTTCGGCGGCGGCCTGTTGCACTTTTTCCACCAGTTCGGTGGCCACGGTACTGATACCGCGCAGGGCACGGGAGGCCGTGATCGGGCTGACGCCGGCCAGGCGCGCAACTTCATTGAGGGTAGGGCGGCCCGTCGTGCGGGTATTTTTATCGTTCTTGGAGGTCATCAGGCGGCTTGCCAAACAAAAATCGAGGCACTAAGGTAGCGCTGTCTCCAAAGGGCTGCAAATTCTTGGATAAAGGGTTGCCTGATCCTGTCCAGCTCTTGAAGTCAATCTGTTGGAACGGATGCACGCGTCACTCCATAAAAATGACAAGTCGGCGCGGGAAAAGCCTGTTTTTGCACTAGCCTTACGCTATGCAAAGGTAGCGCTATCTGCGTCCTGAGGTGTTTCATGAGTCAACCTGTTACCGCCCTGGTCATCATGGGTGTTTCCGGCTGTGGCAAGTCCAGCGTCAGCCAAGCCCTGTGCGCCCTTAACGGCGCCACTGCCATTGAAGGCGACAGCTTTCACCCTGCCGCGAACATCGAAAAGATGAGCGCCGGCCACCCCCTCAACGACGACGACCGCGCCGGCTGGCTCGATATCCTGTGCGATGAACTGCGTCGCGCGTTGAAAGCGGGCGAGCATCCTGTACTGACCTGTTCGGCCCTGAAGAAAAAATACCGTGACCACCTGCGCGAAGCTGCGCCGGGCCTGGGTTTTGTCTTCCTGGAGCTGACCCGCGAAGTCGCCGCCGACCGCGTGTCTCACCGCCCCGGCCATTTCATGCCGGCGAGCCTGATCGACAGCCAGTTCGCCACCCTTGAATCGCCCAAGGGCGAGCCGCTGACCCTGGCCTTGAACGCCAGTGAAGACAGCGTCGAGGAACTGGCCGCGCAGACCCATACCTGGTGGCGCAAGCACGGCTTTGAACCTACTCATTAATTTTTTGCCGGAAAAGATAGCGCTATCCCCGGCAGGAAGTTCAACACCCGCTTTAATAACAACAACAAACAGGAGAGACCCCCCATGTTTGGCATGTCCCACGAGTCTTACCTGCTGCTAGATGCAGTAGTCACTATCATCGGGTTGATCGTACTGATCACCAAGTTCAAGGTGCACCCGTTCATTGCACTGATCATCGCGGCCGGTTTCCTCGGCCTGACCTCGGGCATGCCCGTGGACAAGATCATCAAGGCGTTCCAGGACGGTTTCGGCGGGGTGCTCGGCTTTGTCGGCATCATCCTCGCGCTGGGCACGATGCTCGGCAAGATGATGGCCGAGTCCGGCGGTGCCGATCAGATCGCCCAGACCCTGATCCGCGCCTTCGGCAAAGAGAAGGTCCAGTGGGCCATGATGTTCGCCGCGTTCCTGGTGGGCATCCCGCTGTTCTTCGAGATCGGCTTTGTGTTGCTGATCCCGCTGGTGTTTATCGTCGCCCGGCGTACCGGCGTGTCGTTGATCAAGATCGGTATCCCGCTGCTGGCCGGTCTGTCGGCGGTGCACGGCCTGGTGCCACCGCACCCGGGCCCGCTGCTGGCCATCGGCGTGTTCGGTGCCGATATCGGCAAGACCATCCTGTACGGCCTGATCGTCGCACTGCCGACCGCCATCATCGCCGGCCCGATCTTCGGTACGTTCATCGCCAAGTACATCCCGGGCAACCCGTCCCAGGAACTGGTGGACCAACTGGCCCGCGAAACCGATAACAAGTCGCTGCCCAGCTTCAGCATCACCCTGGTCACCGTGCTGCTGCCGGTGTTCCTGATGCTGCTCAAAACCTTTGCCGACATCGCGTTCGCCGAAGGCAACGTGGTACGCAACTGGATGGACATGATCGGCCACCCGATCACCGCACTGTTGCTGGCTTTGCTGTTGTCGCTGTACACCTTTGGCCATCGCCAGGGTATCCACTCCAAGCAAATCCTCAAGCTGCTCGACGCCAGCCTTGCGCCCACCGCCGCGATCATCCTGATCATCGGTGCCGGTGGTGGCTTCAAGCAGATGTTGGTGACCAGCGGCGTGGGCGACGTGATCGGCCATATGGCGGTGAACGCGCAGATCAACCCGATCCTGCTGGCGTGGCTGGTGGCGGCGGTGATTCGGATTGCCACCGGTTCAGCGACGGTCGCGACCATTACCGGCGCGGGCATTGTGGTGCCGGTGGTGGGGATGATCCCTGGCGTCAACCGCGAGTTGCTGGTACTGGCGACGGGCGCGGGTTCGTTGATCCTGTCTCACGTCAACGATGCGGGGTTCTGGCTGGTCAAGCAGTACTTCAACATGACCGTGGCCGAGACGTTCAAGACCTGGACGGCGATGGAGACCATTCTGTCGATCGTGGCGCTGATCTTCATCATGTTGCTGTCGTTGGTGGTGTAAGCCACACCCCAAAGCAAGGGTGGGAACTGATCAAATGTGGGAGCTGGCTTGCCTGCGATAGCGGTAGTGAATCCAACACTGCCATCGCAGGCAAGCCAGCTCCCACATTGATTGGGTTTCTTCAGGTGGATCAGGTCAGGCTTTAGTCACCAACCCATCCGCCCTGAACATCCCGCGAATCCCCCGCACGGCCTGGCGAATCCGGTCCTGGTTTTCGATCAGCGCAAAGCGCACATGATCGTCGCCATACTCACCAAAGCCGATCCCCGGCGACACACACACCTTCGCTTCCAATAGCAGTTTCTTGGCAAACTCCAGCGAGCCCATGGCCGCGTACTGCTCGGGAATCTTGGCCCAGACGTACATCGACGCCTTCGGATTCTCCACCATCCAGCCCAGTTCATGCAGGCCCTTGACCAGCACATTGCGACGCTGGCGGTACTGCTCGGCGATGTCCTTCACGCACTGTTGGTCGCCTTCCAGCGCCGCAATCGCCGCCACTTGCAGCGGGGTGAAGGTGCCGTAGTCGTGGTAGCTCTTGATGCGTGCCAGGGCGTTGACCAGTTCAGGGTTGCCCACCATGAAGCCGATGCGCCAGCCGGCCATGTTGTAGCTCTTGGACAGGGTGAAAAACTCCACCGCAATGTCCTTGGCGCCGGGCACTTGCATGATCGAGGGGGCTTTCCAGCCGTCGTAGACGATGTCGGCGTAGGCCAAGTCGTGCACCACCAGCACGTCGTACTGCTTGGCCAGGGCGATCACCCGTTCGAAGAAGTCCAGTTCCACACACTGCGCGGTCGGGTTGGACGGGAAGCCGAGGATCATCATCTTCGGCTTGGGGATCGAGCCGCGAATCGCGCGCTCCAGCTCTGCGAAGAAATCCACGCCCGGTATCAGCGGCACCGAACGTACCTGGGCGCCGGCAATCACTGCGCCGTAGATATGAATCGGGTAGCTGGGGTTGGGCACCAGCACGGTATCGCCCTGGTCCAGGGTGGCCAGCATCAAGTGCGCCAGGCCTTCCTTGGAACCGATGGTCACGATGGCTTCGGACTCCGGGTCGATATCCACCGCGTAACGGTCCTTGTACCAACGCGAAATCGCCCGGCGCAAGCGCGGAATGCCTTTGGAGGTGGAGTAGCCGTGGGTGTCTTCACGCTGGGCGACGGTGACCATTTTCTCCACGATATGAGGAGGCGTGGCGCCGTCAGGATTACCCATGCTCAAGTCGATGATGTCTTCGCCGCGCCGACGCGCAGCCATCTTCAGCTCGGCAGTGATATTGAATACATACGGGGGGAGTCGATCTATGCGCGCAAAGCGGCGCGGCGAACCTTGGTCTGCCATTGTTGCCTCGAGGTACGTAAGCGCCCGGAACCGTCCGAGCGACGTCGGCCACTGCGGTGGCCTGCGGGGCAGACAATACGGGCGATGATGGCCAGTTGTCCAGATGCGTAGGAAATTTTTCTACATGGAGTACAACGCGGATATGCCCCTATACTCGATGCGGGTTTGTTCCCTCATAAGAAGGAGACTGTTCGTATGGATCAGCAGACAAAAAAACCGTTGGAGTCACGCCTGGAAGCCGGTAAGGCCCTGGTGATCGCCGGGGTACAAGGGCGATATTCGAAGGCCACCGTTGGCGATATCCCACGGCTGTGGGAGTTGTTCGATACCTGTATCAAAGACATCAAGAAGCGCGTCGGCGGTGTGACCTACGGGGTGTGCCATAACCCGCATCACGGCGAATTCGATTACCTGGCAGGTGTTGAAGTCCCGGCCAAGAAGGACGTGCCGAGCAATTTCGAGGTGATCGAAATTCCGCCACTCAACTATGCCGTGTTCCCCCACTACGGGCCGGTGCAGGCGCTTGAGCAAACCTACGAGCGCATCATGTTCGAATGGCTGCCGCACTCGGGCTACAAGGTCATGGGCGCGGATTTCGAGCGCTATAGCGCGGACTTCGATGCCAGGAAGGGCACGGGGACGGTGGAAATCTGGCTGCCGATCGGGGAGCGGGGCTGACACTGCACCCGATGTCACGTAAACACGACATGCACGCTTAAAAGTCATGTTTACGTGACATTGCCGCTATGGATTAAACCTGAAACTCAACCGACGCTCATACCCTACACGACCCTTGTACGCCTCACCGCGATCCACCCATCCCGCCCCCAGATACAACCCCATTGCCGCCAGGTTGTGGGCATCCACCGACAACTCCAACCCCTTGATCTGCGGCCAGGCCTCGCGCGCCACGGCGGGCAACGCCTGCAAACACATCTTGCCGTATCCACGCCCCTGTTGATGCCGGTCTACCTGTAGCGCGTGGAGTGTGGCGCTGTGTTCATCGGCCCAATGAGGCAGGCACGGTGGTCGCTTGAGCAGCAAGAACGCCACAGGAAGGTCGTCGACCAACAGCGCAAAGCCCTTGACCCCAGGGCTCGGGTTGGCGAGCAGGGTATTGAGGGCGCAATACATATCACCGCAAAACGGCAGTTGCTCAGGGTGAACTTCGATGGCGCCGACTTGCTGTTGTTGCACAGCGTTCAGCGCCTCGTAAGCAACGAGGCGGGTTGGCATGGGACTATCCGAACGGCTGCAAGAGAAGTGGCAGTTTATCGGGTTTGAGCCACGGGAAATTATTTTTCAGGGGGATGTCGATTTCCCTCGGTGCCATTCGACTAAGGGTGTCTTCCGTGATTTTTCACCCCAAGGAGTCATCGCCATGAGCACTGCAATCAAGAGCCTGATCGAGCAATGGAAACACGCCGTCGTCAGTCGCGATATCGACCAGATTGTCAGCTTTTACACCGACGATATCGTCTCGTTCGACGCTGTAACCGCTCTGCAATTCAAGGGTAAGGCGGCCTATCGCGCGCATTGGGAGGCGTGCATGGAGCACTGCCCCGGCCCCGGCATCTTCGAGTTTCATGAATTGCATGTCGTCGATGCGCCAGACAGTGCGTTTGCCCACTGGCTGGCCCACTGCGGCGGCGCCGGGCCGGACGGCGAGGTAAAGGCCTGCTGGATGCGCGTGACCGCCGGCTACCAGCGTATCGATGGCCAATGGAAGGTGGTGCACGAGCACTGGTCGGCGCCGTTTGATATGCAAAGCGGCACGGCGTTGTTCGACCTGAAACCTTGAGCACCGCGAACTATAGTCAGTAGTCCGAAAACGGAGAACGCCATGAAATACCTGTGCCTGATCTACAGCGATGAACAGGTGTTGCACACCTCGCCCGACAGCCCCCACGACTCGGAATGTCTGGCCTACGCCGAGGCCGTCCAGGCCAGCGGGCGCATGCTGGCCGCCGAGCCGCTGGAGTCGGTGACCACCGCCACCACCGTGCGCATGCGCAACGGCAAGCTGTCGATCACCGACGGGCCGTTTGCCGAAACCAAGGAGCAGCTCGCCGGGTTCTACCTGATCGACGCCAAGGACCTCAATGAAGCGCTCCAGGTGGCTGGCGGCATTCCGGCGGCCCGGGTCGGCAGTGTGGAAGTGCGCCCCGTGCGCCAATTGAATCTCTCAACACAATAATCAAAAGACGTGAGGAGGTTTCCCGTGAACACTCAACCCGCCCAATTTGAGCTGTCCATCAGCCGCTTGATCGATGCGCCGCGCCGCCGGGTGTTTCGCGCCTGGACTGAGCCAACCCTGCTGCAACAATGGTGGGGCCCCCACGGCATGACCACCCCTGAATGCGAGATGAACCTGTGGGTCGGCGGCTTGTTCCGCACCTTGATGCGTGCGCCCGATGGCAGCGAGTTCCCGACCCAGGGCGTTTTTCTGGAAATCGATGCGCCCAACCGCCTGGTGTTTACCGACGCGTTTATGCCGGGTTGGGTGCCTTCGGGCAAGCCGTTCATGAGCGCCGAAGTCACCTTTGAGGAGGTCGGCGAAAAGACCCTCTATACCGCCCGCGCCATGCACTGGAGTGCCGAGGACAAGCAGGCCCACGAAGCCATGGGCTTTCATGACGGCTGGGGCCAGAGCCTGGACCGCCTGGTGAAGTTGGTGACCGAGGACATGGTCGATTGACCCAGCAGATCGACGCTATTTACCGCCGCGAATCACGCCGCGTGCTCGCGACGTTGATTCGTGTGCTGGGTGATTTCGACTTGGCCGAGGAGGCGCTGCACGAAGCATTTTTCGTCGCCCTGCAGCGCTGGCCCGAGGATGGCGTGCCGGATAATCCACGGGCGTGGCTGGTGTCCACCGGTCGCTTCAAAGCCATCGACCGCCTGCGTCGGCAGTCGCGTTTTACGCCGTTATTGGAAGAGCAGGCCGAGGCGTTGGAGGCCGCGCCTTGGAGTGATGAAGACGTGGAAGACGACCGCCTGCGCCTGATGTTCACTTGCTGCCACCCAGCGTTGGCAGCCGATGCCCAGGTTGCGCTGACCTTGCGCGAGATCTGCGACCTGAGCACCGAGGCCATCGCTCACGCTTTTCTTGCCACGCCCACCACCATTGCCCAACGCATCGTGCGCGCCAAGGGCAAGATCCGTGAGGCGAAAATTCCGTATCAAGTGCCGTCCCGCGCCGAATTGCCCGAACGATTGGACAGTGTGCTGCGGGTGATTTACCTGGTGTTCAACGAGGGCTATTCGGCGTCAGCGGGTGCCGACCTCACCCGTGAGGACCTGACCTTGGAGGCCATTCGCCTGGGGCGTTTGCTGCTGGAGTTGCTGCCCGAGCCGGAAGTCATGGGCTTGCTGGCGTTAATGTTGCTGCACGAGTCGCGTCGGCCTGCCCGCACTTCTGCCAGCGGCGAACTGGTGCTGTTGGACGCTCAGGATCGTACGCTTTGGGACAGGGCCTTGATCGCTGAAGGCTGCGCATTGGTGGAGCAGGCGCTGATGACGCCACGCTTCGGGCCGTATTGCTTGCAGGCTGCGATTGCCGCCGTGCACGCCGAGGCGCCCAGCGCAGGGGAAACCGATTGGCGGCAGATTGTCGGGCTCTACGATGTATTGCTCAGGTCTGTGCCGTCGCCGGTGATCGAGTTGAACCGTGCGGTAGCGGTGGCGATGGAGCAGGGGCCGTTGGCGGGGTTGGTGCTGGTAGACAACCTTTTGCAGCGCGGTGAGTTGCAGGACTACCACTTGGCGCATTCGGCGCGTGGGGAGTTTTGCCGGCAGTTGGGGCGGTTTGACGAAGCCCGCAGCGCGTACGAAAAAGCGTTGTCGCTGACGCAACAGGCGCCAGAAAAACGCTTCATCACGCGACGTCTCGCCGAACTCAATTCCTCCAGGCAGTGACGATCCAAATGTAGGAGCGAGCTTGCTCGCGAAAAACTCACAGACGCCGCGTTTCTTCAGGAAGCACGCGTTATCGTTGACGTTCTTCGCGAGCAAGCTCGCTCCTACAGGCTCATTCAAGCATCTTGCCCAGCAACCAGCTCCCCGCAGGCCCCGGCGGCTGGTGCCGGGACCACAGCGCATCCACCGCCACCGAACGCGGCCAACTGCGCACCTTGAGTTCAACCAACTGGTTGCCGCCAAAGCGCTCCACCAGCCAGCGTGGAATCGGTGCCCAGCCAAACCCCAGCTGTGCCATCTCCATCAGCATCAGGTAACTCGGCGCCGACCATACTCGCTGCGTGCCGCGGTTTTCATTGGGGCTGATGATGCTCGCCAAACGCAACTCCCGGTGTTGTTGCAAGGTGTGCGGGTGAACCTTGTCCAGGGTCGCCAATGGGTGTCCAGGCGAGACAAACAGCGCGATCTCCGTGCGCTCCTCCACCGTGGAGAAGGAAAGGTCCGGCGGGTAGGCTTCTTGTTTCTCGATAAACGCGATCTGCGCCCGGCCACTTTGCACCAGTGCGATCAAGTCTTCGCATTCCGCGATCAGGCATTCCAGCTCAAGGTCCGGGTAGCGTTGCTCGAAGGCCGTGAGGGCGACCTCGAATCGATCGGATTGGTAAGTATCGGACATGGCGAGACTCAACTTCGGCTCCAGGCCTTGCGATAACTGACTGGCTGCCAGCTCCAGGCGGCTACTGGCTTCCAGCACTTGCTCAGCCCTTTGCAGCAACACTTGCCCCGCCGGCGTGAGGGTCGGCTTGCGGCTGCTGCGGTCAAACAGCACCACGTTCAGGTCAATCTCAAGGCTGGCCACTGCCGCGCTCACGGTGGACTGGCTTTTGCCCAGCTTGCGCGCCGCCGCGGAAAACGAGCCTTGGGTGGCCGCCTGGACAAACGCCTGAAGCACTTCATGGGAGGCCATGACTATCGCCTTGATCGATGGTTATTGGTTATGAAGTATCGAGACAAAGCCTGATCATGGCAACCATCGTCACTCACGGAGCCGGGTCATGACCCCTACCAAATCCTTTACTGAACGCGTGTTTCAAGCCCTTGGTTTCGAAGGGCTGGCCTTATTGATTTGCACGCCGCTGTTGGTGTGGATCACCGGCCGGCCGGCGCTGGAAATGGGCGCAGTGACCCTGGGCATCAGCCTGTTGGCACTGAGCTGGAACGTGGTGTTCAACAGCCTGTTCGACCGCCTTAAAACCCGCCTGCAACTGGCCAACGGTGGTTGGACCCGTGTGCTGCACGCGCTGTTGTTTGAAGGCGGCCTGATTCTCTTGGCAGTGCCGTTGATTGCCGCCTTGATGAAGATCAGCCTGCTGGAGGCCTTCATCCTCGACATTGGCGTGCTGTTGTTCTTCCTGCCGTACACCTACGTGTACCACTGGGGTTATGACGTCATTCGGGAAAAAATCAGCGAAAAAAACGCCGCCCACTGTAGGAGCGAGCTTGCTCGCGAAGATCGCTAACGATAACGCGAGGCCTCTGGAAACACGCGGCGCTCTTGAGTTTTTCGCGAGCAAGCTCGCTCCTACAGAGGGGAAGCCGTTTAGAGGAACATCCCCCCCGACGCCTCGATCCGCTGGCCGGTGATCCAATGACTGCCATCGGCCAGCAAGGTCGAAATCGCCCCGCCAATGTCGTCCGGCAAGCCTACGCGGCCCAGGGCGGTGTTATTGGCAACCATCGCATTCACATCGGTGTTATCGCGCACCGCGCCGCCGCCGAAGTCGGTGGCAATCGCGCCCGGTGCCAGGGTGTTCACGGTAATACCCCGTGGGCCCAGTTCTTTAGCCTGGTAGCGCGACAAGACTTCCACCGCGCCTTTCATGGACGCGTAGGCGGCATACCCCGGCAGGCTGAAGCGCGCCAGGCCGCTGGAGACATTGATAATGCGCCCGCCATCGCTGATCAGCGGCAGCAGTTTTTGCGTGAGGAAAAACGGTGCCTTCACATGGATCGCCACCAACTGGTCGAACTGGGCTTCGGTGGTTTCGGCAAAGCTTGCGTAGGTGCCAACCCCGGCATTGTTGATCAGGAAGTTGAAATGTTCCTGGGCGAACACATCCTTGAGCAGGGTGCCGATCTGGCCAACGAATGCATCGAAGGTTGCGCTCTGGCTGACGTCCAGCTGCAGCATGGCGGCGCGACCGCCCGAGGCCTCTACCTGGGCAACCACGGCTTGGGCTTCAGCCGCTGCGCTGTGGTAAGTGCCGATGATGTCGATGCCTTGCGCAGCCAGGTGCAGGGCGGCGCTTTTACCCAGGCCACGGCTGGCGCCAGTGATGAGTGCGATTTTACGGGTCATGGTGCAGTCCTCGAATGGGGTGAGTGGGACTGAGTGTATTTGTCCGGCCATAACGTGATAAACAGGCTGATATCGGAATCACTGGCCGGATAAGGCGAACAATTTAATGAACAAGCTTGAGTTGCTGCGCACCTTCGTACGCGTTACTGAGTTGTCGAGCTTTACCCAGGCCGGTCAAAGTCTGGGCTTGCCGCGCTCTACGGTCTCCGAGCATGTGCAGGCGTTGGAGGAGTTGCTCGGCGCACGGCTGTTGCAACGCACCACGCGCAAGGTGCAGGCGACCCAGGATGGTCGTGTGTTGTATGAGCGCAGCAAGGATCTGCTGGCGCATATGGAAGAGCTGGAAGGTTTGTTCCGTCAGGACGAAACCCAATTGGCCGGGCGCATACGCGTGGACATGCCCAACGTCATGGCGCGGGGCTTGATCTTGCCGAACTTGCCCACGTTCATGGCGCGCCATCCTCTGATCGACATGGAGATCAGCGGTTCGGACCGCCAGGTGGACCTGATCGCCGAAGGTTTTGATTGCGTGGTGCGCGTCGGCGCCCAGCCCGATCAAACCGTGGTAGCGCGGCGGGTGTGCAGCATGCCGATGGTCAACTGCGCGAGCGCGGCATACCTGCAACGGTATGGCGTGCCCGAAACCCTGGCAGACCTGGCGCATCACCAGTTGGTGCATTACGTGCGGCCGCTGGGCGCACGCTCGGCCGGGTTCGAATACATGGTGGGCAACAAGGTGCAGCGGCTGCCGATGGCAGGCCGGGTGACGGTCAACAGCACCGACGCCTATCAATCGGCGTGCATGGGCGGGTTTGGCATCACCCAGGTGCCGCAGCTCGGGATACGCGACTTATTGGCCAGCGGCGAGTTGGTGGCGGTGCTGCCCGACTACCAAGCGCCGCCCTTGGATGTGTCGTTGCTGTACGCCGGCCAGCGGCATCTGCCGTTGCGAGTGCGGGTGTTCATGGACTGGTTGACCGCCACCCTGCAAGCTCATCTTTAACGGCGTGCCGACAACTGCTGGGGCGCCAGAAACGCGTCGTGGAAGTAATCCCGGAACGCTTGCATCGCTGGGGTAAACGCGCGCTCGCGGTGCCAGGCCAGGCCGACGCTCATGGGTGTGACCGGGTCGGTCACGGTCAGGGTTTCGATGCGTTTGCCTTCCAGGGACCAGGGCCGGTGCACCAGGTCTGACAGGATCGCCACGCCGCTGCCGTTGGCAACCATGCTGCGCACCGCCTCCACTGAGCTGGTGCGCAGCCGCACCTTGGGCGTTTGCCCGGCCTGTTCCCAGTAGCGCATGGCGCTGTGTTCGGCTTCGTCGACGGTGAGCAAAATGTAGGGTTCTTGGGCCACGTCGGCCAGGCTCACGGCACCGCGTTCGCACAACGGGTGATGGCTGGGCAGCCACAAGCGGCGCTCGGAGTTGAACAGAATTTCCGAGACGATATCCGCGTGGGTAAGGTTGGCGGTCAGCACCACGGCCATGTCGAACTGGCCGTCGAGCAGGCCCTGTTCGATGGCCTGGCGCTCCTGTTCGAACACCTCGATGGTTACGTCCGGATGCCAATGCTCCATGCGCTGCAAATGGTGCGGCAGAAAATAACCCAGCACCGTGTAGCTGGCCGCCACCCGCATCACGCCGCTGGCGCGGTAGTCCGGCAACGGGCTGTTGAGGGCGTCCTCCACGCTGCGCACAATCACATAGGCACGGTTGAGAAAATGCCGCCCGGCGTCGGTGAGGTTCATGCCTTGGGCCGAGCGCACGAACAACTGCACGCCGAGCATGGCTTCCAGCTCCTTGATCGCCGTGGTCACCGCCGATTGGGAAATATTCAAGTGAATCGCCGCCTGGGATATCTGGCCGATCTCGGCGGTGGCGACGAAGTAGCGAACCTGGCGCAAGGTTAAAGACATATCGCACTCTGCTTATTGATCGTTCCCACGCTCTGCGTGGGAATTCCTCTTGTGACGCTCCGCGTCACGGTCTCAAGTGCGGACGCAGAGCGTCCATGGCTGCATTCCCACGCAGAGCGTGGGAACGATCTAGGGTCGAGGATAAAAAGCTATCTGATTTTCAGAAGCTGGGCCATCTGATAATAGATCTTCCCAAGGGGTCAAGCCCCGGCCTACTTTGCGGGCATCACCTTTGGCGGAGCGACCCCGATGCAGGCAGTGGATTTCAATTCAGACATGGGCGAAAGCTTTGGCCCCTGGACCATCGGCGACGGCGTCGACGTAGAGCTGATGGGCTATATCAGCTCGGCCAATATCGCCACCGGCTTTCACGCTGGCGATCCGGGCACCATGCGCCGCACCGTCGAGCGCGCCAAGCAACTGGGTGTGGCCATCGGCGCGCACCCAGGCTTTCGTGACCTGGTGGGTTTCGGTCGCCGGCACATCAACGCACCGGCGCAGGAATTGGTGGACGACATGCTCTACCAGCTCGGTGCCCTGCGTGAAATGGCCCGTGCCCAAGGCGTGACCCTGCAACATATCAAGCCTCACGGCGCGCTTTACATGCACCTGGCCCGTGACGAAGAGGCCGCCCGGCTGTTGGTGCAGAACCTGCAAATCATTGAGCCCACGCTGATGCTGTACTGCATGCCCAACTCGGTGATCTGGCGCATCGCCAAGGAACTGGGGCAGCCGGTGGTGCGCGAGTTCTATGCCGACCGTGAATACGACCTGAGCGGCTCCATCGTGTTTACCCGCAATGTGCGGGCGCTGGCCCCAGCCACAGTGGCCGCCCGGGTCTTGCGTGCGTGTCAGGCCGGCCTGGTACGTACCGTCGAAGGCGAAGACCTTGCGATCGAATTCGATTCCATCTGCCTGCACAGCGACACCCCTGGCGCCCTGGATCTGGTGGAGGCTACCCGTGAAGCCTTGGACCAGGCGGGTATCGACGTCAGAACACCCCGATAAGATCCAACCCTTACTTTTTTGCCTGCCTTTCTACAATGATTCCAAGAGGAACAGACATGGCTGAAACGTCCCCCATCCGCTACAGCTTCGGCGGTGATGAACACCTATTTGCCGAGGTCAGCGACAGCATGTCCCTGGAGGCTTTTTTCAAGGGCATGGCGGTGACCCGCGCGGTTGAGCGCCTGGCGCTGGAAGGCGTACTGGATGTCTGCCTGGCCAATGCATCCTTCCAGATTCGCTTCGACCCCGACCGCATCGCGCCCCATTTGCTGCTCGACGCGGTGCAAAGCGCCGAAGCCCAGGCGGTGACTGAGCGCACCTTGCGCACGCGCATCATCGAAATCCCGGTGCTCTATAACGACCCCTGGACCCACGAAACCCTGATGCGTTTTCGTGACCGCCACCAAGACCCCAGCGGCACAGACCTGGAATACGCGGCACGCATCAATGGCCTGGCCGACGTGGAAGCGTTCATCGCCGCCTACAGTGGCGCGCCGTGGTTTGTGTCGATGGTCGGCTTTGTCGCGGGCTTGCCGTTCATGTTCCAGATGGTCGAACGCGAGCGGCAATTGCAGGTGCCCAAATACCTGCGGCCACGCACCGACACACCGAAACTGACGCTGGGCCATGGCGGTTGCTTTGGCTGTATCTACTCAGTGCGAGGGGCGGGCGGTTATCAGATGTTCGGCGTTACCCCGGCACCGATCTACGACCCGGCGCAGCAGTTGGCGTACCTCAAGGAGCACATGGTGTTCTTCCGCCCTGGCGATATCGTGCAGTTCAAGCCGATGGACCGCGAGGCATATGACCTGGCGGTCGCCGAGGTGGACGCCGGGCGTTTCGACTTGCGCATTCGCCCGGTGGAATTTTCTCTGGATGCCTTTCTCGCCGACCCCATTGGCTATCCGAAAACCCTGCAGGAGGCGCTGGCATGATCAAGGTCCTCAAACCCGGCCTCGCCACCTCCGTGCAGGACCTGGGCCGCGAAGGTTATTACCATTTGGGCATCCCACCATCGGGGGCGCTGGACCAATACGCGTTGAGTGCGGCCAACCACCTGGTGGGCAATCCCGTGGGCGCGGCGGGCCTGGAATGCACGCTGATCGGGCCGGCGCTGGAGTTCCAGCAGGACGCGCTGGTGGCCTTGAGCGGCGCCTTGATGTCGCCGCGCCTGGACGGTGATGTGGTGCATCAGGACACCGCCTTTGCCGTACGCGCCGGGCAGGTGCTGCGGTTCGAGTTTCCCAACGCCGGCGCACGCACCTACCTCGCCGTCGCTGGCGGTATCGACGTGCCGTTGGTGCTCGGCAGCCGCTCCACCTACACCCTCGGCGCCCTCGGCGGGTTTAATGGCCGACGCTTGCAGGAGGGCGATCAATTGCCGATCGGTAGCGCCAGCGGTACCGGGCGTGCGGGCAACAGCTTGCCGATGGCGTTGCGGCGTTCGGTCGGCGGCGATGTGACGTTGCGGGTGGTGCCGGGGCTGTATTACGAACGCTTGAGCTTGGAGGCCAAAAGCAGCTTTTTTGCCGAGCCGTGGACGGTCGGCTCCGAGGCCGATCGCATTGGCTATCGCTTCAAGGGCGGCAGCGCGTTGAGCTTCCAGCCGCGGGAACAGCCGTTTGGCGCCGGCTCCGATCCTTCCAACATCGTGGACAGTTGCTACCCGATTGGCTCGATTCAAGTACCGGCGGGGCTGGAGCCGATTGTGCTGCACCGCGATGCGGTGTCGGGCGGTGGCTACGCGATGATTGGCACGGTGATCAGCGCCGACCTGGACTTGATCGGGCAAATGCAGCCCAACCAGCGAGCGGGGTTTGTGGCGGTGAGTCTGGAGGAGGCTTTGGAGGCGCGGCGGTTGTACAAGAAGCGGCTCAGAGCGATGACGGGACTCTTCAATCACTGAACATACGCTTAACCCCTGTGGAAGCTGGCTTGCCTGCGATAGCGGTGGGTCTGCTTGCATTGTCTTGGCTGATACACCGCAATCGCAGGCAAGCCAGTTCCCACCTTTGGGCTTATTTCAATTTGAGAATTTGCGGAATGCCCACCGCCCAGCGATCAGGGTGAAGGTTGCGACCAAGGCCACCAGTATCCAGAAGCCTTCCGGGTCTTGGGACAGGGGCACCCCACCCACATTCATGCCAAAAAAACCGGCAATGATGTTGATCGGCAGCGCCAGCACCGTCACCACCGTGAGGGTAAACAATGTGCGGTTGCTCTGTTCATTGAGGTTGGCGGCAATCTCTTCCTGCAACAGTTTGATGCGTTCGCCCAGGGCGGTCAGGTCGTTGATGATCAGCGCAAACTCCTCGGTGGATTTGCGCAATTCCTTCACGTCTTCCTTTTGCAGCCATTGCGGCGGGCGATTGAGCAGGCGTAGCAGCGAGCCCGGCTCCAAAGCCAGCAGGCGTTGCAGGCGCACCAGCACGCGGCGGGCGGCGCCCAGTTCGGCACGGTTGGTGGACAGGCGCGAAGACAACAGCTGATCCTCGATTTGGTCAACGCTGATGCTGGTCTTGCGCACGATCTGCGTCAGCACTTCGCCCTGGTCGCGCAGCAGGTGCACCAACAGCTCCAAGGGGGAGCGAAAGTGTTCGCCGGCCTTCACCGACGAGCGCAATTTATCCACCGAGTGCAACGGCTGCAGGCGTGCGCTCACCAGCAAGCGGCTGCGCGCGCACACCCACAGCGTGGAAATATCCGACGACACCATGCTGCTGAAGTTGAACACCACATCGTTGACCACGGCCAATAAGGCCGAGTCCACATGCTCGATGCGCGTGGAGCGTGAGCCTTCATGCAAGGCTTCAAAAAACTCTTCTGGCAATGACAGATGCGCCTGCATCCAGCGCTCGCAGGCGGCGTGCGCCAGGTTCAGGTGCAGCCACAGGAATTCGTCCGGGTCTGGCGGTTGCTGTAAGGTGGCGAGGGCGGTGGCGGAATCAATTTGTTGGCCTTTCTCGCCGGGGCGAAAACGAAAACCGTAAAGCAGGCCAAACAGATCGGAATCTTGATGGCCGTGGTCGATGCTGTGGTTCATGGCGACTCGCAGAGAAAGGGCCTGTAGGACGTTTCACAGGTTCCTGAGCGAATCATTGCAAGGTGGTATGACGGTTATGTGACGGTTTGAGGCGCGCATAAAAAAACGCGCCACCCGAAGGTGGCGCGTTTTTTCAAGGTTCAACTCAGGTGTCTTGCTTGTTTTCCAGCACGGCACCGGTTTTGGCGTCGAGCTTCACATCCCATTTCTTGCCGGTGGTGTCGGTCAGGTCCACTTCGTAGACCAGCTTGCCAGCTTCGTGATCCAACTCGGTATCGTTGATGGTAGCGCCGGCATGTTGGGCGACGGCGGCGGCGTTGAGCTTTTCGAACGCCATCACTTCACCGGTCTTGAGCAGGCTGGGAATCTGGTCTGGACGAACATCAGCCTGGGCCAGGCCGGCGGTCAAGGTCAGGGCAGTAGCGGCGAACAGGGCGGTCAAGGTTTTCATGGTGTATGTCCTTCTTAGGTTGAGCTGTTTAAGTGGCGCCAGATTAACCAGCGCAACTTAACTCATCCTTAATGGCTCACTGACACCAACGCTTTTAGTACTTATGGTCGTTGAGCAGGTCCTGCACGCTGGACGACGGCCAGCGCTTGTAGAACTTCAACAGCTCGGCGGCGCGGTTGGTAAAGATACCATCGACGCCGGCCTTCATGACTTTCTCGAAGTCCACCGGCTCATCCACGGTATACACATGCACCAGCAGGCCCTTGTCGTGGGTCAGCTTGTTCATTTCCGGCTTCACCAGGTCGGTGTAGCTCTGGTCGCCGTGGTCGGTCAGCTCAGCCGACGGGCCGGTGCCGATGGCGCCGAGGCTTTTGGCCTCATCGACCCACTTTTCGAATTCGGCGGCGTCTTTGGGCTCTTGCTTGGCGTAGTAGGCGGCCTTGGTGGCTTCGCCAGACTCGGCGAAGGTCACTTTGGATTTGGGCTCGATGCTGCCTTCACCTACCCACAACAGCAGGATTTTCGGGGTGTTGGGCATTTCCTTCTGCAGCTCTTTAAGGCTGGCGGTTTCGAAGGTTTGCAGCACCACGCGGCCCTTGCCTTGGCCGACACCGGTGTTGCTCTTGCCCAGCTTGGAGCCGGCGGAGCTCAGCCAGCCTTTGTCGAGCAGCTTGTTTTTCAGGTCGGCTTCGATACCGGGGAACTGCTTGGGCTCCTTGGTCTCGATGTACAGGCCGGGTTTGTGCGAGGGGTTGCCTTCGGCGATCTTGATGATGTCGTCCAGGCTCAGGATTTTCAGGCCAACGAAACCGGGGCGCGCGCGGTCCGGGTAGGCGGCGTTGAACCAGCTGCCGGCGTCGAGGGTTTGCAGTTCTTTCCAGGTGAACTCGTTGGCAGGCGCGTCTTTGCGCTCGGGGAACTTGGTGGCAACGTCGGTGGTGCGCTGCAGGTTGTTGTCGTGCAGGGCGAACAGTACGCCGTCCTTACTGCGTTGCAAGTCCAGTTCCAGGTAGTCGGCACCCAGGTCGCGTGCAACCTTGTAGGCAGCGGCGGTGGATTCAGGTGCGTCGTAGGACGCGCCACGGTGAGCGATCACGGCAGGATAGGGGATGCCTTCGTTTGTCGCCAATTCGGCCGGGCTGACCGGTTCGGCAGCCTGTGCCTGGCCAAGGCCGAGCATCAACGCCAGCAGCAAGGCGCTTTTGGAAAACGTGACAGGCATATGCGAAGTCCTTTCGTGGAGGTAACTTTGAGAAGGTGTCCTTTTTAACAATTGATTGCGAACGGCGCTATCACCAAACCGACATTAACGTGCGCACCGGCCAATTTTGTCGACTTTTTTGCAGGGCGTTGCAGTATTCTTACGGGTAGCTGCCCCGTCAGAGGGCGGTAATTTCTGCCACGCGTGTAAACCATCTTTCCAGTCCCTGTGGGACTTTTCAGTGAGGTTTACCATGCGCATCACTTCCGAGCTTATCTGCCAAGCTGCCGACCAACTCCAGGGATTTGTCGGCCTCAACCGCAAGACCGGCCAGTACATCGTACGTTTCAGCGAAGACTCATTCGGCATGGACGTGGCCGATGACGGCATCATCCCCACGGCCGAGTTCGTCTGGCTGCCGGCCGCCGACCACACCATGACCCTGTGCCGAGCCCGCCTGCAGTTGTTGCTCGACCAGAATATCGACGACCGCATCAACATTACCGAGCCGCTACGCGTGTATATGCGTCGGGTAGAGATCCCGCAGATCAGCGCGTTGCGTAGTTTGGTGAGCTGAGCGTCCGCGATTGCTAACGATGACGAGCAAATGTGGGAGCTGGCTTGCCTGCGATAGTATCACTGCGGTTTCACTGCATCACCGAGGTGTCTGCATCGCAGGCAAGCCAGCTCCCACCGGGTTCGGTGATTCAAGTGGAGAAGGTGTAGGCCCGCTCTACCTTGCATACCCGTGTGTGAAACGCCGCATACCAGGTGGCCCGCCCTTGCTCGCGCACCTGCCGATGCTCGGCCTGCTGTTTCCAGGCCAGTATCGCCGCCTCACTGGCCCAGTAGGACACGGTAATCCCCAGTCCATCCTCCCGCGCCGATTCCACCCCAAGGAACCCCGGTTGTTGCCTGGCCAGTTCCAGCATGCGTGTGGCGGCCTCGCCATAACCCAGGTCGGCGCCGGTGCGCAGCGAGCTGAAAATCACCGCGTAATAAGGTGGGGCGGGTGTCTTGGCGATCATACCGATACCTCCTGGCAGGCCTTGAGCAGCGCAATCGTCAGCGGCGGCGTGATGCCCTTGAATGCGGCGCGTTCGGGCTGGAACAGGGTGGCGACGAAGAACGGGTGGTCGAGCAGTTCCACCGCGCGCAGATCGCCCGCCGAATCGTGGCCGGTGGGAATCAGGTTGGCGTCCAGCAGGGCGTCGGCAAAGGCGGGGTTGATGCCGTAGCGGCAACGGTAACCCTCGTGGATGTCCAGGCGGCCGTAGGCCTGGGCAATGCGCGTGTACGGGGCCAGGCGTACGGTGTCGCTCACCTCCACCAGGGAGCAGTTCAGCGGCGTGATGACAGCGCGTTCAGCATCCGGCATTAATTCGCCGTGCTGGGCATCGGCCCAGCCGAGCACATGGCGGGCATATTCCAGCACGGCATGTTGAAAACCGCCGCAGGTACCGAGGAAAGGGCGACCTTGTTCGCGGGCAAAACGTATCGCCCGTAAGGCGCCGTCGACATCGCGATAGGGGCTGCCGGGCACGCACCAGAAACCGTCGAAGTCGCTCAGGGCAGAAGTGGAGGTGAGGGTGTCGGTGGCCAGCCATTGCACTTGGACGTTCAGGCCCAGAACGTCGGCGGCCTGTTGCAGGGCCATGGGAATGGCCTGGTGGGCGGTCACATCGGGGTTGTAATCACCGATCAGGGCAAGGTGCAGCGCGGGGGTTGGCATCATGTACGTCCATGACTTGTGGTGGGGTGATACCCACTATAGATTGGCGCTCATGCAATCAATATTGGCGTTTGCCCATATGTTCAATGCAGTCACGCACTATCAAATCGACTACGCCGACCTGTCGTTGATCCTGGCCCTGGTGCGCGGCGGTACCCTGGCGCGGGCGGCGGCGCTGCTGCGGGTCGATGTGTCCACGGTATTCCGTGCGGTGCGGCGGCTGGAGGCGGCGCTGGGCCAGACCCTGTTTGAAAAAAGCCGTGCCGGTTATTTGCCCACCAGCCTGGCGAGCAACCTGGCCCAACAGGCCGAGCGTGCCGAGCAGGCGCTGGAGGCGGCGCGTATTGGCGTGGAGCAGGGCGGTGAAGTGATCAGCGGTACCGTGCGCCTGACCTGCACCGACTCGGTGTTGCAAGGTTTGCTGTTGCCGGCCCTCGCGCAGTTCATGCCGGCCTACCCGGCGTTGACCCTGGAACTGAGCACCTCCAATGACTTCGCCAACCTCAGCCGCCGCGATGCGGATATCGCCCTGCGCCTGACCAAGACGCCGCCAGTGCATCTTGTCGGACGTTGCCTGGGGGCGGTGACCTATCAGGTGTGTGCCAGTGCCGACTATGCGCGCCTGCACCCAGACCATGAGTGGGCCGACCTGGCCTGGATCGCGCCGGACGATTTTTTACCCGATCACCCCACCGTCATCTGGCGCCGTGAGCATTTGCCGGGCGTGCGTCCCCGTTATCGGTGCAACAGCATGCAGTCGGTGACCGAATTAGTGCGCGCGGGGTTGGGCGTGGCGGCGCTGCCGGATTTTCTGATGGGCGATGGCCTGCAACCGCTGGGCCCTGCGCTGGCAGGGCACGATACGGCGCTGTGGTTGCTGACGCGGCCTGATTGCCGGGCGTTACGCTCGGTGGTGACGCTATTTGATGAACTGGGGCGGCATGTGCGCTGGCTGCGGAGTTAACCTGCAGACAGCCAGCGCCAATGGCTCAGCGATTGCCCCGCTCATTGGCAAACGCACTTACCGCTTGTACTGCTTCGCCGGTGCCTTCGCGAATCTGCAGGATCACCGTGCCGGCCTGGTTGGCCAGCTCCACACCTTGGGCGGCGCGGTCGCGGGTGGCGTCCATGCTGTCGATGGCTTGGCGGGTTTCGTCCTGGATCATGGCGATCATGCCGGAGATTTCCGCGGTGGAGCCGCTGGTGCGCGCCGCCAGTTGCCGCACTTCATCGGCCACCACGGCAAAGCCACGGCCCTGCTCGCCGGCGCGGGCGGCTTCAATGGCGGCGTTGAGGGCCAGCAGATTGGTCTGGTCGGCAATGCCGCGAATGGTATTGACGATGGCGGTGATCTGTTGCGAGCGTTCGCCGAGTTTGGCGATCAGTTGCGAAGAAGTGTCGATATCCACGGCAATTTCGCGCATGCCGCTGGCGGTTTTCTGAATCACCTCGGCGCCTTTTTCCGCCATCTCCTGGGTGTTCAACGACAGGTGGTAAGCCTGGGCGGCGCTCTGTGCGTCAGCGGCATGCTGTAGCACGCGGGCGGTGACATCCGAGGCGAACTTCACCACTTTGCACAGGCGCCCGCTGGCGTCGTACACCGGGTTGTAGTTGGCTTCCAGCCACACGACCTGGCCGTGTTTATCCACCCGCTCGAACTGTCCATTGAATAGCTCGCCCTGGTTCAAGCGCTTCCAGAACTCGCTGTAGGCCGCACTGTTGGCCAGCTCGGGTGTGCAAAACAGGCGGTGATGCTTGCCCTGAATCTGCGCCAGGCTGTAGCCCATACGCTGCAGGAAATTGCCGTTGGCGGTGATGATGGTGCCGTCGAGGTTGAACTCGATCATCGCCATGGCGCGGTCGATGGCTTCGAGCTTGGCGTTGGCTTCGCTTTCGGCTTGCAGACGCGGGGTGACGTCCATGGCGTATTTCACCACTTTGATCACATTCCCCGCTTCATCCCGTACCGGGTTATAGCTGGCTTCCAGCCACACCGAGGCGCCGTTGGCGCCTACTCGTTCAAAGGTGCCCGACTGGAATTGGCCGTTTCGCAGGTGCGTCCACAGCTGGTTGTAGTCCGCGCTGCGGGCGAACGCCGGGGTACAGAACATCCGATGGGGCTGGCCCAGGATCTGTTCGGCGCGGTAGCCCATGGTCTTGATGAAGTTGTCATTGGCGCGCAGCACGGTGCCTTGCAGGTCGAATTCGATCACGGCCATGGAGCGTTCGATGGCGTCCAGCAGGCTGGTCTGTTGGGCGAGGCTGTGTTGCAGGGTACTGATGGTTTTCTTGTGAGCGTTGAATAGCATGGTGGAGGGCTCGGGCATGCAAGCGTATGCGGGGTCCATGTATTTGCGCCTGACCCCGTAGGGCCCCTGGCCTTACGGTTGACTTGCTCATTGCCAGCTTCCTGATGCTGACAGAGGGGGGTAGAACAACGGTGTCAGAGTGATCAACCGACCTGGAAGTTCGCCCGTCAGGCAGGACTATTTTGACCAGGCGACCAATGGCGGCATTATGCTATTGCGGCAGGCCGGCGAATGAAGTTTCAGACGAGGTGTCATCAGACAACTCAGGCCGGATGGGCGGCCACGCAACGGGCGGAATACGCCAAAACGCTCTGCAATAACGCGCCTTAGTATGAGGGCGGAGTGCTGACTTCGTAGCCGGCCAGGAACAGGTCGATGGCTGATTCGATAACACCTGCCTGGGCGGCAGGGTCGAGGGTGGGCTGGCCGAGGGTAATCTGCGGCCAGAATGCAAAGGCCTTGAGCAGGCTTTGGATCTGGTGGGCGGCGAACCCCGGGTCGGTGCAGGTGAGGCGGCCGTCTTCCTGGGCGGCGCGCACCCATTGGGTAAAGCCTTCTTCTCGTGCGCTGAGGCGGTTGACCATGTCTTGAGCGCGTTCCGGCGAATGAATGGTGGCAGCAATGGCTACGCGTGCCAGGTCGAGGAAGTTGGCGTCCGACATCATCTGCATTTTCGCTTCCAGCAACGTGCGCAGTTGGTCGCGCAGCGGACGGTCGCTCGTATAGATCACGTCCAGCTGGGCAACGCTGCTGGCCCATAGTTGGTGGAGGATCTCGGCGAACAGTTCTTCCTTGCTGGGGAAATGGTTGTACACCGTGCGCTTGGAAACGCCAGCAGTTGCGGCGATTTTGTCCATGCTGGTGACCTCGAAGCCGTTCTCGCGAAATTCGGCAATCGCCGCAGCCACGATGGCTTCGCGTTTACGCTCGGTGAGGCGTTTGGGGGCAGTCATGGAAGGCATTCGACTCAACAATGAAATTACACCGGGCAGTTTACTTGCTCCGGATTTTGTTGCAATCTAGAAACTACACTGTGCAGTGTAATACTTGAGCGGACCGCCGGAGTCACATCGTCATGGCCACTATTTCAACCCGTCTCGACCCGGCGCCCGCGGCGCCCAAGCCTGCCGAGCAGGGCCTGGGGCACTTCAGCAACGACACTCCGGTGCAGCACGGTGGCTTGGGCAAGACCCTGCGCATTTTCTGGAACATGCTATTCAACAAGCCGCGCACGACACGGCCGGTGGGGCAGATTCCGGTACAGCCACTGACCCGCGAGCAGTTATTGGCCGCCCCTGATCACAGCGTGTATCGCCTCGGCCATTCAACCGTGCTGCTGAAACTGCGTGGTAAATTCTGGGTCACCGACCCGGTGTTTGCCGAACGCGCCTCGCCGTTCAGTTGGGCCGGCCCCAAGCGTTTTCATCAGCCGCCTATCAGTGTTGATGAGCTGCCAGCGCTGGAAGCGGTGATCCTTTCCCATAATCATTACGACCATCTCGACCGCAAAGCGGTAGTCCAATTGGCCGAAAAGACCCGCTACTTCCTGGCGCCCCTGGGCGTGGGTGACACGCTGGTCAAATGGGGCGTAGACGCCAGCAAAGTGCGCCAGCTGGAGTGGTGGCAGGGCATCGAAGTCGATGGCGTTCGTTTTGTCTGCACGCCGGCTCAGCACTTTTCAGGGCGCGGCCTGTTTGATGGCAACCAGACCCTGTGGTGCTCATGGGTAATGATCGACGCTACGCGACGTATATTTTTCAGTGGCGATACTGGCTATTTCGACGGTTTCAAACGCATCGGCGAGCAGTACGGGCCGTTTGACCTGACCCTGATGGAAACCGGCGCTTACAATGTCGATTGGCCCCATGTGCACATGCAGCCGGAGCAAACGCTGCAGGCGCATATCGATCTGAAAGGGCGCTGGCTTCTGCCGATTCACAACGGCACCTTCGATCTGGCCTTCCACGCCTGGCACGAACCGTTCGACCGCATCATGGCCCTGGCCTGGGAGCGCAATATCTCGATCACTACCCCGGCAATGGGCCAGGCGTTCCGCCTGAACCAGCCCGAGCGCGGGCAGGCCTGGTGGCTGGAAGTGGAGCCTCAACCGGTCAACGAACACGCAGCAAGCTGAGCCGATGGCCCGCTTGGAAAAGAGTTTTTCAGCGAATTTCTGCTCTGCGACAAAGGCCAAATGAGAGTGCGATGATCCCGCGGAAATTTTATTTCCGGGAGGATGTTTCGATGGACAGCCACTGTAAGAAGCTTTGGAAAATAGGGGTGCCTTGTGCCCCAGCCCAACCGCTACCTCCGCCAATGAACGCCGCCGACGTACCCGCTTCACCCCCCCATGCTGCACCCACCTCTATTGTCTTTGGCACCGAACAGGCTGCGGGCGCCATGCTCATCCCTGGGTATAACGCCCTGGCGCCCCATCTACGGCCGGTGCGTGACCCCTCGCTATCACTTGTCGCCCTCAGCGGCGAGGACCCTACCGAACCGGTGATGGTAGAGGTACCGCTCGTGTTGAATAACACCACGTTCACCGCCACGCGGGCGTTGACGGGCTATCGGGTCGGGTATGTCGAGCGCTATGTGCAGGGCAATCACGTTGAACGGGTCGAACACAGTGAGGCCTTGCACCGAGTCTTCGACACCCTGCGCAGGGCCGGTGTCCAATGGGTAGCGGTGGACATGCAGCGCAGCGGCGACAGTCAGCAGGCCTGTCGTGAAATCGATGAGCTGGTGGCAGGCCTTCGCCTGGATGCCTTGGTGTCGGAGGACCCCGAAGCCGCCTTTCATAACGCCTCAAGAAGCGGATACCCCACGGTGTGTGAAACCCTGGAGGATGGCACCAGAGTCTGGTTTTACGGTGCACGCTGGGCAGGTGATCGTTTGGCAGCACTGGTACGCGCTTACCGCCAGCTACGGCCATAGACGTTATTGAAGACTACGTCGGGCTGGGAAGAGTAGGACGCAGCAGCAGGATTCGCCCGAAATAGTGATGGGGTGTCGGCTCTTAGACTGGTGCGGTGTTATCGACCGATAACGCTCACATCCAGTTAGACAGAGGGGAATTTCATGATCGGACCAGTTTCGGTAAGTGGATGGGCGACAGGCCTGCTTCAGGAACTTGCAAACCCTGTGCAAGGTTTCAAGAGTGCCTGCCAGATGTCATTGGAGATGGGCCAAGGTGGCGGCGTTACCTCAGAGTCACTGTTGAGGGACTCGCTCAAGCAGATTGCCAATATTGATCGTGGGCTACAGGGCGGCAATGCGTTTTTGGAAACCAACCCGGATGCCATGAGGGAGGCGAAGGCCCGCGACCAGGAACGTGCCAATGGCCGCGTACTCAAGCACTTGCATGGGGTGCCGATAGCGCTGAAGGATGTCTTTGAAACCAACGACCGCATGCAGACCAGTGCAGGTTCGAAGGCTTTGGTGGGCACGCCGGCCACTAAAACCGCCAAGGTTGTCGACAATTTGTTGAAGAACGGAGTGGTGATTGTGGGGAAAACCAACATGAGTGAGCTGTCCAACTTTCGGTCACTATTACCTGTGGATGGCTGGAGCTCCCGAGGTGGCCAGACGCTGAACCCTCATCGACTCGGAGGGCCGGTGGCTGGGTCGAGTTCAGGTTCGGCAGTGGCGGTCGCCCAAGGGCATGTGCCTGTGGCACTGGGGTTGGAAACCAACGGATCGATCATCAGCCCCGCCGCCTACAACGGTGTGTTTGGCCTGAAAACAACGACGGGCCTGGTCAGTACCGAAGGCGTCATGACCAGCACTCGCATGGATGCGGTGGGGACTTTTACCCGCAATATCTGTGATGCGGCAGAAGCGCTTAACGCAATGACCGAGACCACTGCCTACACCAAGGGCCTGCGCTCCGACGCCTTGAAGGACAAGCGAATTGGCTATACCCCTTTACCTGAGTTGTCCACTGAGGAGGCCAAGGACCCGGCCAAGCGAGCAGACCGCAAGCATTATGAGGCGGCGCTCGACGTGATGAAGGCCCAAGGGGCGATTCTGGTGCCGATGGCGCGGTTGGATGCTGGCGTCCCCGAACAAACCTATGACGATTATAACAACGCGCTGTTCTCGGACGTCAGGCAAGCGTTGGAAGACTACCTGGCTGGGCGAGAAGGTTTGCCGGTCAAATCACTCTCTGAGCTGATTGCTTTTATCAACCGCACCCAGAAACCTGGTGAGCCTGACCAGAAACTGCTGGAAATGATCAATGGGGTGCAAACCAACCAGAAAGATCGCGATGCGCTGTGGAAAGCCATTCTTCCTATATTTCAGAACACCATTGATGACCCCATGAAGGAGCACAAGCTCGACGCCATGGTGTCGAACTTCCAGTCCCACAATTATTTTTTCAGCGCTGCGGCCGGGTACCCAGGCATATCCGTTCCGTCAGGCATGGATGAAGACGGCATGCCCACGGCACTTTACGTGTATGGCTCCGCCAACAGTGAAGCTACCTTGCTGTCAGTCGCCTATGGTTATGAACAAGCCTCACAGGCCATTCAAAAACCGGCTTTTCTCCCAGGTGCTCCCTTCACACCGACACCTGCCAGTACAGAGGACGCGGTTGAGACTACTGACACTTGAGTTTGAATCAGCCTCTGCAGACGGCTGCCTCGCAGAGGTTGTGCCAGGGTTCAATCGACCGCCACAGGTGCATTTGAAACTATTGAAGCGCCCGGAGAAACACCTGGGCTCTACGCACCATTGGGTTGAGGCGTTTGTGAGTCAATGGTTGCGGTGGTTGAACCCATCAACCGGGAAATGAGGCCTTGCGCAGAAGGTTGCGCTGCGGCGGTATCAAGCCGCCGCGCACTCATCCCCCACCCCGGTGCGAACCCCGGGAAAAATACCAGCCCTTCGGCCTCCAGGCGAAACGCCAGGATCAAACGAGTTTCATCGTCCACGTCGCCGTGGCCTTCCAGTTTCTCAATTGCTTGCACCGCCACGCCAGCCTGGCGAGCCAGCTCTTCGCGGCTCCAGCCCAGCATGACGCGCGCCTGCGCGCAGTGTTTGGTGGTGAATTGATGCAAGACGATCTGTTGTTCTACGAAAGAACTCATTGCCAGAGAGGACATGGGGTTTCTCCAGGTTCGACAGGGGAGGCGCAACTATACTGTGTTTTTGTACAGTTGTTTCTACCGCTCATCCATTGGCGTTGCAACCCCTTATGATTCCAGCCCCGGCGCCTCGCGAATAATCAGGTGATCCAGGTTTTCGATCCTGGCGCTGAATACCCCGAACGTCTGCTCGGGTTTTTTCTGGCTGGGCACCTGCACAAGCTGCGGCGTGACCCCGTAGAAAAAGCAATACAGCGGCCGTTCGCTGCTGGCTGCCGCCTTGATCTGTTCCAGGAATGCCGTGCGCTTGCGGTAGTTTTCGATAAGCTTTTTGCTCAGGTAGACATTTACCGAATAGGGCTTCTTGTCGAGCCACACCTTCTTTTCGAAGTCGATGCGAAAGCTGCTGGTGTAGTCCTTGATGGTCTTGATCTTGCCCCAGTAAATCAAACCCTGGTTGTCTTGCAGGTATTCGATCTTCTTGAAGAATGCCCAGTAGGTCGCCGTGTGCTCACCGATCTTCAAGGGCATGGCCTTGAGCTTGTCCTTGTCATCGATGTTGGACACGTAGCACTCCACTGGGTGTGCGAATACGCTGGTTTTGTCCGGGATCGAGTCATTGCTGCCAGAAGAGGTGGTAGCGCGGTTTGCGGGCACTTTCGTCGGCTCCTGCAGGACGCTTGCAGCGGTGCCGACTACCGGCGTCCTAGGCTCGTACAGTCGCCGCGTCAGCACAAATTCTGATGGGAAATTTTCCTCACGCTCGTCGTCATTTTCACCCGTCGCAGGTTTATGGCTGCCGGCATAGCGGCAGCCGTCGATATGCCGCGTTCCGGGTTTGTTCTTGAAGTGCGGCGTGCGCTGGTAGTTGACGTTCTTGGCGTTGAAGGTACTCAACGCATTGGCGCTATCGAACGCCGCACGGCAGGCGTCGTTGGGGCACAAGAAGCTGTCCTTGTCGGAATCGAAGGCGGTAGTTTCATCGAAATTCAGATCTCGCACGTCGTAGATCGACAGCTTGTCGTCGAGACTCAAGCTGTAGGCCGTGTCGAATTTCATGGGGCTCGGGTCCGTCAGAGGTTTGGCTATTAATAGCCGGATCTTGCGTAAATATCAGCAAGAACCTGCCACGCGTCGCCCGCTCAAGAAACACAGGGTGCCACCCATGGCCGTGAGTGCGGCCAGGGCAAAGAACATGCTGGTGGGCGCCGCATTGATCAGCAGATAGCCACAAATCACCGGGCTCATGGCCCCGCCAAACGCGGCCAGGTTCTGTGCGCCGTAATAACTGCCGCGTAGTGCATCCGGCGCGATGGTGTCGATAAAGAGGAACTCCGAGGGGTAGATGATCATCTCACCCAGGGTGAACACGAACATTGCCAGGCACCAGGTCAGCAGACTGTGCGCCTGGCTGAAGCCGACCAACCCGGCAATAAACAGCAGGGTGCCCAGCACGATCCAATGGCGCAGTTGCTCGCGCTTGAGGAAACGACCGATTTGGTACTGCATCAAAATCACGGTGATGGCGTTGCAGGCGAGCACCGCAGACAGAATTTTCAGTGCCTGGTCGGGTGTGTAGGCCACCAGCAAAAACTGCGACAGATAAAGGGTGTAGCGCCCATGGACGATGGTGCTCAACAGGCTGCCGCTGGTGAAGAGGATCAGCGTGCGGTCGCTGCGCAAGGTGCGCAGGGTGCTGAGGAAACTCTGAGGCTTATGACTGTCGTCGCGCTGGGTCGGCGCAATGCCGATCATCAGGAACAAGCTGCCAAAGGCAATGGCGCTGGCGATCAAAAACGGTGCCCACGGCAATTGGCCGGCAATCACTACGCCCAACATCGGACCCGTGGCATAGCCGACATTGGTCAGGGTGTAGCGCAGGGAAAACACCTTGGCGCGCTCACCCACCGGCAGGTTTTCGCTGATGATCGCCTTGGAGCCGATCAGGAACAGCGCCGACGCGGCTTCAGTCACAACAAGGGTCAGCGTGGTGAGGTAGAGGTTGCTGGCAAAGGTCAGCAACAAAAAACCGATGGAGCTGGAGAGCATGGCCAGGATCAACAGCTTGCGCTTTTCCAGACGGTCGATGATGTAGCCGCCGTACAAACCCAGGAGCGTGGCGATGAACACGGCGACCCCCATCAGCAGGCCGATGTCCTGCTGGTTGAGGCCCAGGCGTGTGCTCAGCCAGAGGGCCAGCAACGGGCTGGTCATGGCACGGCTGACCACGATGGTCACCGAGCATATCATCAGGCGACGGATTACCAGGGAGTAGGTGGTCACGGTGGGGTGGGCTCCTTGTGATTCTTACCTACACGACTCAGATCACCAGCGAACGCAGATTGAGTGTGGGAGCTGGCTTGCCTGCGATAGCGGAGTAACAGCCAACATTGTTTTAGCTGACCCACCGTTATCGCAGGCAAGCCAGCTCCTACATTCGATGGCGTTATTGGCCAGAGTTGATGGTGATTTTTTCTACCGCACCTTGTTCCAGATCCCACTTCTTCAGGATCTTGCCGTAGGTCCCATCATCAATCATGCCCTGCAACGCCTCACTGATCGCCGTGACCAACTCGGTATTGCTCTTCTCAATCCCAAGCCCGGTGAATTGCTTGGAAATCGCCAGCCCCACCGGCTTGTATTTGCCCTTGTCCAGCGACATCAAATAAGGAATGGTCTCGCTGCCCTGCATCGCCGCATCCAGGCGGTTCTGCTGCAACTGCGCCCGCGCATCTGCCGAGCCTTCGGTGCCGATCACCACGATTGCCGGCTTACCCGCCGCTTCGCAGTTTGCCTTGCTCCAGGCGGTAATTTCAGACGGCCAGGTGGTGCGGCGGCTGGTGCCGACTTTTTTACCGCACAGGTCGGTCAATTCCTTGATCTCTTCGCGCTTGGCCAAAGTGTAGAGCTGCGGGCCGCTGGTGAAATAGTCGATGAAGGTCACGGCTTTCTGGCGCTCGGCGGTATCGGTCATGCCCGACAGCACGATGTCCACGCGCTTGGTGGTCAGACCGCTGAGCATTTGTTCGAAGCCGGTTTCCTGCCATTTGATCTTCACGCCCAGTCGCTCGGCCAGGGCGTTGCCCAGGTCGAAATCAAAACCGGTGAGTTTGTTGGTGGCCGGGTCCTTGAAGTCCATCGGCGGATAGTTCGGCACGATGGCCGCGCTGATCTCACCCTTGTCCTTGATGGCTTGCGGCAAGGCCGCGAATACATACGAGGAGGCCATCAGGCCTGCAAGCAAGGTAGGGATAAATATTTTCTTCATAGGGGCGTTCTCGTTAGTTTTTTAGTTAAGTGCGAACGGCAGAAATAAAGCTTTGGGTACGCGGGTTTTGTGGGCTTATTAGAATGTCTTCCGGGCTGCCGGCTTCCACAATCTGGCCGGCGTCCATAAACACCATGCGGTTGGACACTTCGCGAGCGAAGCCCAATTCATGGGTGACTACGATCATGGTCATGCCGGTGGTGGCCAAATCGCGCATCACCGACAGCACTTCACCTACCAGCTCCGGGTCGAGGGCTGACGTGGGTTCGTCAAACAGCATCAACTTGGGGCGCATCGCCAAGGCACGGGCGATTGCCACACGCTGTTGCTGGCCACCGGACAACTCCACCGGGTAAGCATTGCGCTTGTCCGCCAGGCCAACGCGGGCCAGCAGTTCCAGCGCGTCTTCGATGGCTTCCTTGGGCGAGCGCTTGAGCACCTGGCACGGGCCTTCGATGATGTTTTGCAACACAGTCATGTGCGGGAACAAATTGAAGCGCTGGAACACCATGCCGGTGGCCAGGCGCTGGCGGGCGATCTGTGCTTCGTTCATCTCGTGCAGCTTGTTGCCGACCACTCGATAACCAACCAATTCGCCATCGACCCACAGGCCGCCCTTGTCGATTTTTTCCAGCTGGTTGACGCAACGCAGCAGGGTACTTTTACCCGAGCCGGACGGGCCGATGATGCACATCACCTCGCCTTGCTCGACCTCGATATTGATGTCACGCAAGGCGTGATACTGGTCGTAATACTTGTTCAGGTTGACAGCCTTGACGATGCTTCTCATGGGGCAAATCTCCTCAACCCAGGCTTACGAACGCTTGCCGGCGCCGCGGGCAAAACGGCGCTCGAGGCGGCTTTGACCAAATGAAAGAACAGTCACCACCGCCAGGTACCAGATGCCCGCCACAATCAGCAGCTCCATCACCCGGGCGTTGGCGTAGTAGATGTTTTGCGCGTTGTGCAGCAGCTCGGAGTATTGGATGACACTGGCCAGGCTGGTCATTTTCACCATGCTGATGAACTCGTTGCCGACGGGCGGGATGATCACGCGCATCGCCTGCGGCAGAATGATCCTGCGCAGCGCCTGCAGGCTCGGCATGCCGATGGACTTGGCCGCCTCGTATTGGCCGGTGTCCACCGACAGCAAGCCGGCACGCACCACTTCAGCGGTGTAGGCGCCCTGGTTGATGCTCAAGCCGAGCAGGGCGGCCACGAATGGCGTCATCAGGTCCACGGTGTCGATGCTGAACAGGCCCGGAATCGTGATCACCGGGAAGATCAACGCCAGGTTGAACCACAGCAGCAGCTGCAAAATCAGCGGTGTACCGCGAAACAACCAGGTGTAGGTGATGGCCACGTAACGCAGGATCGGGTTGGCCGACATGCGCATGATCGCCGTGATCACTCCGATCACTACGCCCAATGCCATCGCCAGGATCGACATGACGATGGTGTTCACCAGGCCCCAGAGGATGGCTTGCGACGTAAGGAACTGGCCAATGTAGGACCATTCGATCTGGCCATTGGCAAACGCGCGCAACAGCGCCGCCAACACAATCACGATCAGGGTGGCAAAAAACATCCGCCCGTAATAGCGCCGCGGCACATGTTCGTACTGGGTGATATCGAACTGGTTTTCGGACAACTTGCGCTCGGCTTCCAAGCGCTCGGCCGGAGTTTGGTTCATGTTGCTACTCCAAAATTTATTCTTGATGCGTGATCGTTCCCACGCTCCGCGTGGGAACGCCGCCTCGGACGCTCCGCGTCCCGCCGTTGGCGCGTAACGTGACGACGCGGAGCGTCACGGGATGCATTCCCACGCAGTGCGTGGGAACGATCGTCACCGGCTTAAATCCGAAATCCTTGATAACTTTCAGTCCACTTTTGCTGAGCCGCCAACGCCATCTTCAACCGTCCAATCTGCTCCTTCACCCGCTCCGGCGCCGTCCCACCCCACCCACTGCGCGCCGCAATCGCCGCCTCCAGGGTCAGGCAGTCGCGCACGTCCGGGGTGAGTCGCCCATCCACCTCGGCCAACATCGCCGGTGAGGCTTGCCACAACTCAATCTCATGCTGCTCACAGGCCTGCACCAGCGCGCCGGTAATCTCATGGGCCTCCTTGAACGGCACACCACGGGTGGCCAACCAATCCGCCACCTCAGTCGCCAAGGTAAAGCCCATTGGTGCCTGGCGCCGCAACTCCTCTACCTGCACCTTCATGGTCGCCACCATGCCGGCCATCGCCGGCAACACCAGCAGCAAGGTGTCCACGCTATCCAACACGCTGTGCTTGTCTTCACTCAAGTCACGGTTGTAGGACAGCGGCAACGACTTGAGCGTCGACATCAGCCCGGTCAGGTTGCCGATCAAACGCCCGGCCTTGCCCCGCGCCAATTCGGCAATGTCCGGGTTCTTTTTCTGCGGCATGATTGAACTGCCGGTGGCGTAGGCATCGTCTAGCACTACCCAGCGAAACTGGCGCGACGACCACAGGCAAAACTCCTCCGACAGCCGCGAAATATTCACCCCGAGCATGCCGGCCACAAACAGGAACTCCGCCACATGGTCACGGCTGGCGACAGCGTCGATGGAGTTTTCGCATGGCCCGGTGTAGCCCATTTCCCTGGCCGAGTGCTCTGGCTGACGCGCTATCGCGGAACCCGCCATCGCTGCCGCGCCCAACGGCGACAGGGCCGTACGCGCATCCCAATCCACCAGGCGCTGCACATCGCGCAGCATCGACTGCGCGTGAGCCAGCAAGTGATGGGCGAACACAATGGGTTGCGCCTGCTGCAAATGGGTGAAGCCCGGGCAGATGCTCTGCACATGTTGCTCGGCCTGTTCAACCAGCGCCTGCTGCAAACCCAACACCTCGTTGGCGATGGTGCGCGCATGGTCACGCAGGAACAGGCGCAGGTCGTTGGCCGTCTGGTCATTGCGCGAACGTCCGGCACGCAACTTGCCGCCCAGGGCACCGAGGCGCTCGGTCAATACGCGTTCAATAAAGGTGTGCACGTCCTCGTCATCCAGGGTGGGATGCAGGCGACCGGCGGCGAAATCCTCACCGATACGGTCCAGGGCTTCGAGGGTGCGCAGGGTTTCCGACTCATCCAGCAAACCGGCGCGCTGCAACTCACGGGCATGGGCGCGGGAGCCGGCCAGGTCGTAGGGCGTCAGGCGAAAATAGCGCTCAGGGCAACGCGACAACGCGGCCAACGCCGCAGACGGACCGGTCTTGAAACGAGCGCCCCAAAGGCGGTCGGTGGGCTGGGACATGGGTATTCCTCACGCTTGTTTTTAGAAGAGTCGGAGGCAGTTTCAACAGAAGTTTATCGGTGTAGAACCGGCATCTGACGCGCCGTATTCAAGGTTGCCAAGGGCGGATGTTTATGTTCATTATCGCCGCCTGGCTATGTTCAAGGATTGGGTTCAAGCCTGTTGAATATGGCACTCGAGGTCAACGCGCATTATGGAAACCCCACTTTCCACTTCTGGAAACCTGCCGCCAAAACCCGGCACACGAGCACCGCTGCAACTGAGTGGGCTGGACTTCAAATTGCTGCGGGTATTTATGGCCGTGGTCGAAGCCGGCGGCTTCAGTGCTGCGCAAAACGAGCTGAACGTGGGCCTGGCGGCCATCAGCAAACAGATCTCCGACCTGGAGATTCGCATCGGCATGCGCCTGTGCACACGGGGCCGCGAAGGGTTCGGGCTGACCGAAGAAGGCAAGTTGGTGTATCAAGCATCCATCGAGTTATTTACCTCAGTGGACAGTTTTCGCGACAAGCTTAGTTCGGCGCAAAACGAACTGATCGGCGACCTGAGTGTGGGAGTTATCGATAACACCGTCTCCGACGTTAATTCCCCACTGATTACCGCCCTGGGCAACTTACATCGCCAATCGCCAAAAATAAGATTGCGCCTACACGCCTCGCAATTGGACGAAGTTGAACGCGGAGTAGTGGAAGGGCGCCTGGTCGCCGGCATTGTCCCGGTGTACCAACGCCGTGAAGAATTCGGCTACTTCCCGCTCTACGAAGAAAAGGCCCACGCCTACTGCGCCGTAGGGCATCCCTTGTTCACTGCGAGCGACATCACCCCCGATGCGCTTCGCCAATACGAAGTGGTCAACCATCGGTATGCGATCCATCGCGACAAGGCCAACTTCGTCAGCCACGACAGCCAGTCCGCCTCGGCTTCACAAGTGGAAGCCGTCGCCATCCTGATCCTCACCGGCCGCTTCCTGGGCTTTCTGCCAGAACACTACGCCACGCCACTGGTGAGGGAAGGGCGCCTGCGCGCACTGTGCCCAGAGCAAGTGCACCTGAGCACCGCGTTCAACCTGATCCTGCGCCACAACGCGCCGAGAAGCCCGATGGTAAAAGCCTTCGCAACAGCGCTGGGTGTAGACCTGAAGACGCCGGCCTAAGCCTCAACAAAGCTCAAATGTGGGAGCTGTCGAGCCCCAGCGAGGCTGCGAAGGGATCGCCTCGGTCTCCCCGCCAACCCCACCTACCCACATCACCGCTGCAACCGAGCCCGCTTTTTCTTCTTCGCATGAAAATGCCGAAAATGCGCATCCTGCGCCGCCGCCAACAACTCCCGATCCCCACGCGTATCGCCCCAGGCCCTGAGCCGATACTCCCCCAGGTCGCCATACACGGCCTCAAGCCGCAGCACCTTATTCTCACAACGGCAGTTATTCCCAGTGAGCTTGCCGGTCAACACCCCGTCGACCACCTCAAGCTCAGTCCCAATCAACTTGATCCCAAGCCGATCGGCAAACGGCTGCAACACCAACGCCGGCGACGCCGAGCACAGCGTCACCACCGCCCCCGAGCCCAACTCCTGCTCCACCGACAACACCCCCGCCGGGCGCATCAACCGCGCCCAATTGCGCTGGCAATACTCCTCGGCTTTCTGCTGCACCCACGTCTTCTCCACCCCAGTCATAAAGGTGCGAATCAACTGCGCCTTCAGCTCATCCCGGCTGATCTGCCGCACCAAAAACCGCAGCCCCGGCACCGCCAGCTTGACCATCCGGCCATAAAACTCACCGGGGCCAAAGGCAAACTTGAGGAAGGGCACGAAACTGTCGTGGTGGGTAAGGGTGCCGTCGAAGTCAAAGACGGAAAGTACTTTGGCGTCTGCGGGGCCGGCTTCGAGCATGTCTGGGTTCACGGGTGGTCCTTATCAGGTAGGGCGGTTTCATAGCGTTGTGACTGGCGCTTGCCTGCCGGGGTTCAGGTTGACGGTTCAGCCTGGACGCTGCGGGTCAGCCTCTGCGCTCTTTTGTGTGCGTGCGACGGTCCATGCGTTTATGGCGATACGAGTTTACTACCCCTGAGCCAGGAGTGGGGCTTCCGAGGTTCCGGCACGCTCATTCGAGAGCGAGTGCAGTTAGGTCTTACAAGTGTTTTGGCCGACTGATTGGAGTGTGGGTTAAATTTCCTACATACCACTCGCACCACTTAAAGCGAACTTTCCGATATTTCCTATTTGCTATTTTTCGTATGGTAAATGCCAAAAACAACAAGGCGTTAACCCTATGGCAAACCACGGCTACATGACCATCAGCGGCAAATCCCAAGGTCTGATTTCTGCAAAGTGTTCGACTCAAGACTCTATCGGCAACAAGTGGCAGGAGGGGCACTGCGACGAGATAATGGTGCTGTCCTTTCACCATAATATGGCCAACAGGGGCAACGTCAGGGCGTCGAGTCATGGGCCGATTGCCATTACCAAAAATATCGATAAATCGTCACCCTTGCTGGCGGTAGCGCTCTCCAACAGGGAAGAGCTCAACTGCGTCATCAATTTTTATCGGATCGCCCAATCGGGCTGGCATGAAAAATACTACAGCGTCGATATTCGAGGCTGCATCATCACCGACCTCACTGTCGACGTACCGCATTCTGTTTTGCATATTGATGCAGAGGCACAAGAGCATGTTGCGCTTAAATATCGTGAAATAATCTGGACTCATCATCAGGCGGGAACAAGTGGCTTCAGTACTTGGGAGACAGGTCGGTGAATAAAAAATATGAAAAACAGCAGCCCACATTTTACGATATCTGGGTGGTTAGTCAGGCTGCAGCGTATCTGACTAACCAAGCTTGTACCATCAGTGCTCGGAATATTAATGATGGGGTTGTTCGGTTACAGTTCAATCGGGAGGTGGCTTATTACGCGCGGAGTATTGTTAGGGATGTTGAGGAAGGCATGAAAACAATTGATCAGGGGTTGAAGGAAATAAGGCGCGAACAAAAAAGCCTCATAAACCAATCCCTGGAGGTGGGGAGCAAAGGCATCGGGGTTATCGCGGGCGCACTTCAGTTTGCGACTGGGGCAGGAATTTGCTACGCCTCAGTCGGTACGCTGTGTTTGCTGGCGGGTATCCCGATCATGGCACACGGCGCTAATAATATTTATGAGAACGGTCGCAATTTAATGAATGATGTCTCAGATACAGCGGGACCAGTCAGGAGCGCATATCGCGCCGCAGCAACGTCATTTGGATATGGTGAGCGTGAAGGCGACCTAGCCTACGGTGGTACGGATATAGGATTGTCAATGTACAGTCTTGGTAGGCGTGTGATTAAACCTGACGCATGGCGATTGTTTAGATACATAAGATCGGATAAAGAACGGGCTTATAAAACTATGGGTGCCGCGCCGTTAGGGTTGGAAGCTTATACCGACTACGAGACCGGTAGGCAAATATATAAAAGGCTTAATGAATGATTGTGCTCTGGTCTGCGTTGTTTGTGATGGGTGGCGTATGGTCCGCTTATGCTCTGAAAAGGAGGTTTTCTGGGTGTGATTTGAATCATATAAAGCTGTATTCTTGTGTGGTCTATAACGGCTATTTTGTGGTGTCCTATATTGAGGTTATTAAGTATGGCGAGTTTCCTTTTTTTGGGATTAGGACTGATTTTATTATTCAATATCCCATCATCGAGTGGATTGCCTTTTTCGGCATATTGGCTCACGGATTTGCACTTCCGATGAAGTGGAAGGTCAGGCGCTGGTTCTGAACGAAAAAAGAGAGTGTAGGCTTGTCGGAGGCAGAGAGTACTCAGGCCTTAGGTTCGGCTTCGAGCATGTCTGGGTACACGGGTTGGCCTAGGTCCTATCTAATAGTATTAAGCATGCATCAGCTATGACAACAGGAGCCTACTGCCGTGCCAGTCTTCCGATCTTGGCGTAAATCTCTTCGGTAAAACCGGTGACAACGCTGATGGCAATTGGGGCACAAGGCTACAGCATTGGTGGGGCGATCCGAACCCTTCCGGGCCAGGTGTTTGAAGTGATGTACTTCAAGAAATAGCAAATTCCTTTTTACCGACGAAAAAAAGCCCTGAACATGCCAGGGCTTCCTTTAGTGCTTAGTCCGGATCAATCCCAGCTCAGCGCGCCGCCGGTCTGATACTCGATCACACGGGTCTCGAAGAAGTTCTTCTCTTTCTTCAAGTCCATGATCTCGCTCATCCACGGGAACGGGTTAGTCGTGCCTGGGTACTCTTCCTTCAAGCCGATCTGCGACAGGCGACGGTTTGCGATGAACTTCAGATAGTCTTCCATCATCGCCGCATTCATGCCCAACACCCCACGCGGCATGGTATCCCGCGCATATTCGATCTCCAGCTGCGTACCTTGCAGGATCATCTGGGTCGCTTCTTCTTTCATCTCGGCATCCCACAAGTGCGGGTTTTCGATTTTGATCTGGTTGATCACGTCGATACCGAAGTTCAGGTGCATCGACTCATCGCGCAGGATGTACTGGAACT